>JAFXOY010000114.1 GCA_017528375.1 Clostridia bacterium
CTTAAAGGTATTTCCAAAAGCATCACTTGGATTACTTGAACTCGAATTTAATTTATTATAGATTTTTGTTTCCGCTGAATTAAATTCAACAGTGTCATTGTAACCTGGGTTTGTATTTGGTTTAATTATAAACTGATTCGGATTTGCAAGATAACGAATTTCACCTCTACCAATAGTTAGGGTTGTGTCTCCATTAGTATTTGTAATTGTTTGATTTGTTGTGAATGTATTAGCTACGTTTGTTTTTGCACAATTACTTAAATCTGGTGCTGTGTAATTAGTAATCTCACTCAATGTATGTGTATGTGTTGCTTCAGCCTTTCCATCTAATACTTCACTTAATGTTTTTGTTTTTGTTATTGTTGATGTTTCACCGTTTGTTTCTTCTTCCTCTTCATATGTTAAAATTACGTCATCGAGTTCGTGTGTATGATTTGCTGCAGCTTTACCACTTAAAGCCGTGTTCATAGCAGAAGTAGTCGCATAAGGTGTTAAATCAGGAGCGACATAATCACTTATATCTGATAAAGTGTGTGTATGTATTGAATTTGCTTTATCATCTAAAGATTCTTCTATTGCTAAAATTTGTTCTGTTAATTCATTTACATCTTCCTCAATACTTGTTAAATCGGTTCCAATATAATCTGATAAATCACTCATTGTATGCGTATGAGTCGATGCTGCTTTTGTTCCTAATGCTTCAGTAAATACTGTTGTTGAAACAAAATTATCTTCTAATCCTTTAATTCGATTTTCATGATTTGTTGTAGTAGTTGTTATAGCATCAGTTGTTGTAAATGTTGGTCTATCGCTTAAAGATTGTGTTAATAAATCTTTTGAAGTATAATTATCTAAAGTATTTGTTAATAATGTTTTTGTTGCATAATCGTTTTGTAAATCAGATGTCGTAGTATAATTTGCTAAATTAGTTGAAACAATTGTTTGAACATCATTTTCATCCAAAATCTTATCATTACTAATCATTGTTTGAATAACAGTTTCAACATCTCCAACATCATTAACAACTGATGGAATATTTATCGTTGTTGTCGTGGTAGTTGTCCCGTCTGGATTTGTTGTTGTCGTTGTTTCAGCATTATTAACTAAATTTTTAATTGATACATTGCCAGCTTTCCTCATTTTATAAATGATTTATTTATTAGTTATTAAATAATGACAGAGAAGCGAATTATTAAGACATATTTATGTACAAATACTTTAGAAACTAATTGGCCACCGGAATTCGTTAGCGCTACTGGTAAGAAATTTATTGTTGTGAGGTATTGTGTAGCAACCATTGGAGAAGATGGATATCAACCTTATGATTTAGCATTACATGCGGATTTCGTTGAAAGAGATGCTTATTTAGATCATTTCGTTGATGTTGTTAATGTCATTGACAATGGATCGAAGCCAAGTAAATACGAGATCTCAGAAAACCACAAAAAGTCATTTAAAGTTTGGTTTACAACACTTGATGGAACACCAATTGATTTACCGATTGATTTCGTGCTGAAACTTCTTCTCATTTATGAATCCTAAACAAAAATATAAATTGTTTTTATCCAAATAATACTTTATGATATAAATAAACTCTTTTATCTTCAATATCATAGCAGCAATAACGAATATTTCCTTTGCATCTCATTGGTAATAATTCACGATATTTAACTCCATTAAACAAATAAAGCTTTTCGTTCTTATAATCTATATAAACACCACTTAAATCATGACCGTTATAACTATCTAAACTTTCAGCAGTTTCAGGCAATTCATCAAGAAAAGTATATTGTCTTCCTAAATGCGATGATTTATTTTTTGCATTCATTTGAACAGAAACCCAACGTAAATTTTCAATTCTGTTATCTATTCTGTTATGATTTATATGATCCACTTGAGTCAGATTATCTGGATTTGGAATCCATTGTAAAGCAATTAAACGATGCTTATAATATGTTTTTCTATTTAATTGAACTGTAATATAACCACTGCTTTTATTGAATGTTTCCTTAAGAATATATTCTTTATTTAATTTACGGCGAATGATATAAGGGTAGGATTTGCATATTTCATAATCGCTATGGTCTTTTAAATCTTCCCATTGCTCCTCTTCTTCTTCATTGATTGATTCGTTCATCGGTTCAACACTCATTTGATCTAAAAATAAAAATCTAAATTATTTTTGAAATCAAATTTATTTAAAGAGGTGGAAGTTGAGATGGATCACGTTGTGTTTGTTTATTCTTTGGTTCTCCATTAATAACAAATCTCATATCTCCAGGAGAAAGTAAAATAAAAGTATCTTTGCAAGAAAAGACCTGCGGCGCGGGTGGGTGGATTGTGCCAGCAGCGTCAACATTATAATAAGTGTCTTGTGTTCCTGAAAAGACTGGCTTACCAACAAGTTCGATTGGAATATTAGCACCATGAGA
>JAFXOY010000115.1 GCA_017528375.1 Clostridia bacterium
TCTAAACAAAATTATGAATATTATAAAGAAAAAATAAAGGATAATTCTATTATTAGTAACAAAAAAGAATTAACACAATTATATATTGAATGTTTAGCTTGTTGTCAAGGAGTCACTAGAGTAAAAGACAAAATAATAGGAGATCCAATTGATGTAGAAATGTTTGAATCTACTGGATGGGAATTAATTGAGGAACCTGAAGATACAAATAATTATGATCCAAGGATAGCAACGTATGTAAGACCAAAAGAAGAAAAATCATTAACTGAAAAATTAAATGGATTAGGTGGTTTTATGCAAAACCCAAACAACATACAAATTCAAGAATTAATGAAAGATCATTATGAATTAGGAATAGTTAGAAGATTTGATTTTTCTTCCAAATTACAAAGAATGTCAACTTTAGTTAAAAATTTAAACCAACCAAATTTTGTGTGTTATTGTAAAGGTTCTCCTGAAAAAATACAAGAATTGTGTCAACCTAAGACAATTCCTAGTGATTTTAACGAACAATTAAATAATTATACAAGTAGAGGTTATAGAGTGCTTGCTATGGGAAGCAAAATTATTCAAATGGATTTGAATAAAGCATTAGAAGTGAATAGAACATTTTGTGAAAAAGACTTAGTATTTTTAGGCCTTTTAATAGTACAAAATAAATTAAAACTAGCAACAAATGATACTTTAATGCAATTATCTCATAATGGCCATCTTCGTGTAAGAATGGCAACAGGAGATAATATAATGACTGCAGTTTGTGTTGGAAGAAAAAGTAATTTAATAGAACCAAATGCTATAGTATATAGTTGTGAAATAGAAACAGAAAATTCTCAAAATGAAATTGGTACAAATAAAGACGAGGGTAGTCATTTAATAAGTACGGGTGTTTACGAAAGTAGTTTAATAATAGAAAAGGAAAGAGAAAGAAAAAAAAGGAAATTAGTTTGGAAAACAATTGAAAGTTTTAACGAAGAAGATGAAAGTAATTCAGAAGGAGGTAGTAGCTCTCTTAAACAAGGAATTGAATTAATAAAAAGAAGTTCTTTTGGCAAGAGATTATCTTGCCTATTACCCCATGAAGTCGGAGAAAAGGACACACAGATAGAAGAGGAAGCTAATGCTATGGTAAAAGTAGTAAAAGAAGATAAAATATTAGAAAATGCTGAAGAAGATGACGATGATATTGTAGTTGATTTATCTCGTCTTCCATTTGATGAAGAAAAAGAAGATATTGAAATAGCCGTAACAGGAAAAACTTTTGAAATTTTATATAGATTAAATTTAAAATATGAAAAATTGAAAAAAAAAGCATATACAGTGCAAAAAAATGATAAAATGATTAATATAAATAATAACACTAGAAATGATTCTCTTGTTGACTTTGCTTATGA
Organism: Clostridia bacterium; assembly: GCA_017528375.1. Lineage (GTDB taxonomy): Bacteria > Bacillota > Clostridia > TANB77 > CAG-508 > CAG-492. The sequence continues at coordinate 1,392 of JAFXOY010000115.1, forward strand.
TGATTTAAGTAAATTAGAGCATTTTAAGGTATTTCACGATGCATTTAGATTAGTTTTAAAAAATTGCTCAATTTATGCACGTTGCTCTCCTGATAATAAAACACAGATTGTCCAATCACTTCAAAAGGAATCTTTTACTGTTTTAATGTGCGGAGATGGAGCTAATGACTGTGGAGCTTTAAAAGTTGCAGATGTTGGGATTTCCTTATCCACTGAAGAAGCTTCAATTGCTGCTCCTTTTACTTCAAAGACTCCAGATATTTCATGTTGTATTGAAGTTTTAAAAGAAGGAAAATGTGCTTTAGTTACTAGTCTTCAGACTTTCAAATATATATTGTTATATTCTTTAACACAATTTATTTCGGTAACTTTATTAATATTGGTCGATTCTTATTTGTCTGATTGGGAATTTATGGCAAGTGATTTGTTCTTGATATCACCCTTGGCCTTCTTGATACCCTTAGCTCCTGCTTATCCTAAATTAACTCACCATAAACCAGTTTCATCCCTTTTTTCATTTTCAATTATTTGTTCTATGGGATTACAAACTATATGTGTAGCAGCATTTCAAATTGCAGGACAATTTTTGACAAATGCTTATTTTCCTAGCGATATTTTTGAGGAATTAAGAACATGTTGGGGAGAATTTGATCATATTCAAGAAAGGAAGCCAAATGAAAATAATGATGATGAAGAAGATACCTCAGGAGAAAAGGAAGAAAATAATAATGGAGAAAGTGAGGGTGGAGAAGGAGGAGA
>JAFXOY010000116.1 GCA_017528375.1 Clostridia bacterium
CCATCATTACATAACTTTTTAAGTAAACCAGATCCATTAGATTAATTTAATTTAAAGTAATCTAAAGTAAATTAATTTGAAAAATATTAAAACAATAAATGATAAAAAAAATTAGATCTTATTTTTTTTTCTCCGAAATAGTCCTCGCCAGGTGTCCCAAATGATCCATATGTAGATCACCTTTTTGGGCAAAAGTGCTAAATCTATGGTTTGATATGTATCAGTGATCCCATTTAATATTAAAAATATTCTTCTTTAATCAATATTCTTTCTAAAAAATCAAAAAATTTATCGTTATTTTTAATATATATATATATATGAACTACCTATATATTTTCTAAAAAAGCATATCACGGAATTTAGTGAAATACATATTTGGCAGGAATTGTGTTAAAAGACATTTCATTTGAATTTTGTTTATAATATTTCCATTTGAGTTGAACATTAACTGTTGAGTGAACATCCTGTATCAATGATTATTTCAACTCGAATAGGTTAAGCTTTTTCTGGTTTACCATAGTCAATTGTATGAGTATATGAGTATGTTGGATCACAATTAAGAAAATTTGATTGATCACTTTCTATCGTTCCAATTGTGAGTTTTGTGGGTGTTTGGGTAGTTAATTGAAAACTATAATGATAATTTTCATCTGGAAGCATTATATATCCGGAAATATTATATTGATTATAAAAATTGTAATAGGACGTCAAGGAAATTGAATCTAATGTTTGTTTATCGGTCCAATCATCTGATTGTTGTTCTCTCCAATAATATTTGATTTTAAGATCAGATGTTCCTGATCTACACCATGATTGAACTGATGAAGCTGAGAAACAAAAACAATGACCATTTCCTTCTCGGCCCATTGAAACTTTACATTCTGTGTTTTCATTATATGGCGCAACATAATATTGACAATTGTCTCCATACCAAAAGCCTTTACAATTATCATAGTTTGAACATTTATAAGAGTCGCCATTTACTCGGGCACCATTATATACTATCTCCATCCAATCTGTTTCACCACCACAATTTGCTTCGAGTCTATACCAATAAGGATAACACCTATCACCACTAAAATCGGAATAGTAATTATTAAGATCACAACATCCCCAGTCCCCATCCGTATCGCACGAATTAATTTGAATGGCCTTCATTATTGCTTGCAATCCAAAAGCTTTGTTTATCTGCATGCGAGTGCATTTGAAGAGTGTGATAACCTGAAGATGGACAAAAGGTGCCGTCCATTTGAACCCAATCATCAGATTCCCTATAGGCTCCACCACTTCCACCATTTACTCCTTGCGCACAATCTCTATTAAATTCGGAAGGATATTTGTATGATTGATATTTCAGCAAAAAGAAAAGTTGAAAATCAATTCTCCATACTATCGTTTTTCAACGCCAAAATAAAGCTCTCAATCGATGCATTCATTAATCGAAACGAAGATAATCTCAACGAATTATTTTTAACTTTTTTACAATCATTAAACACGCATTCTCTGAAGCAATTCGACAGAATTCAATTCATCCGGATGTATCATTTGAAACAGCTCTATTTTTTTCACATTTTTAAGAGTTGATATAAATTGAGCTTTTTTGAGGGCTTTCTCAATTTTTTGTGTACGATTTTTTAGTTTTTTCTATAGCAGTTAAGAAAAAAAATAATGTTGATTTCCTGCATTTTATTAACTCTTTAAATAGAAAAATATTCTTTTTTTCACAACATAAAAAAATTGATTTAGAATCACTTTCATCAAGTGAAGAAAATATATTAATTAGAAACCTGTATGTGTTAAATTCAACAGCAAATTCCAAAAAATGTAAAAGAATCTTTTCAAAATAGTTTTTTTTTAAAAAAAAAATTTACTCCAGTCGAACCGTTTACCTCAGTTTAACGTATTTGATCGTCCCTAACCATCATCTCATTCAATTAGCTAAGGTATTGAAATGGCTTTTCAATTTTTGAAGATTCTATCTGAAACGTACTTTCCATTGAAAAAGCAAAAAAGTTACAAGTACGTTAATTCATTTTGATGAATGTTTCTCTGATGGTGGAGTCTGCAGGATCTATGAAGTTAATCTCCTATGATCACTAAATGATGAACTGATGATACTTTGGCAAAGTTTCGATGATAGTTACATCAAACATGCAATATTGGTTGTAGGTTCTTCTTCAAGAGCATTTGTATATTAATTAGAAACAGGTATGTTAAACACCAACTTGGCTAGCCAAAAAAACACAAAGCCTCAATAGTAGAAACTTTTTTAAAAGAAAAACTAATTATAA
>JAFXOY010000117.1 GCA_017528375.1 Clostridia bacterium
TAAAAATTAAAAAAAAAAAATTTTAAAATTTTAAAATTAAGTTATTATATATATTATAAATTAATTGTTTATTAAAATTAGTTCTTATCTATCATATAATCATATTTAAAATGAGACAAATTAGTAATATTGTTAATAATATTAGTAATAATAATAAATATCAAGTATAATCATTTTCTTGAGAAATTAAAGATAAATTATATACAACTATAAGAATTCAAATTAGACTATATTCGCATTTTGATTATTTAAGGAAAATTTATTAAGAGTAGAACTATTATCTCCAACGGCAGAAATATCTTCTTTTTTTGATGAAAATCTTTTAGATAAAAGGGCAATTACAGCTCCAATAATAGCAACAGCAGCAACACAACCAATAACAATTCCAGCAATAGCGCCTCCACTTAAACCACTTGAAGATTTTTTAGAGTAAATTTGATCAGAACCTGAGCCAGAAGAACCTATATTTCCTACATCATTTTTTAAGGATTTGTCACTTATTACGCAAGAAAATGTAATTGGTTTAGTATAAGTATTAGTTATTTGGAAATATGGAGTAGTATCATCTTCTGCATAAATCATTTGAGGAAGGATTATCATCGCTTTAGGAGCATCGAATCTTTGGGTGTTTTCGCAAGTCATAACTACACTTGTTCCTGAGGAAACATGGCAAAGACCACTAGAATCAGGACTAGAAAATGGAATAGTAATTTTACTTCCTTCTGCTAAAGATGTACTTGCAGTTCCTTTTATTATATATTGACCAGTAGTAGAGCAAGTACCTTTTTCTATGCTTGTGATATTAACTTTAGGTACATCGACGTTCAAGTTTTTAGAATAATCATAAGCAGGATTAGTTTCAATTTTTGCAGCTTCTGGAGTTCCACCAATATTTGGATCAGCTAAATCCATTTTTTTAACTGAAGAAACAGTTCCTGCTTTGTCCTTACAATTTAATAAAGCGACATTTGTGTCTGCTGATGTGTCATTAACTGAGCATTCAAGTTGTCCATCTTTTTCTTCTTGGGCAAGTGATCTTAATCTTCTTCCTTCTGTTATAAAGCTTACTTGATATGTTATTGTTGTGGAATTTAATGCGCTAAATCCTGGTAATTTCATCAAAGCCATAAAGAAGAGGAATCCAGGTTGAGGAGGTCCTAATTGTAAGAAGCTCACTTTTGCGTTTTTTTTCTTTTTAATTTTCATTTCTCTAATTTCATTATAACTATATTCCATATATTCTTCTTCTTCTCCTTCGAGAACAGAACCTTTAACAAAAACAACTGCTTTCTTTTTATTTTTTATCATTCTTGGTTCGAAAACAAATCTCTTAAATCTAGCGAATCTTTTAACTTTTTGGATTTTGCAAGTAAGGTCTACTTTAGTGTTAGCAGTAGCACTTTCAACAGTGCATTTAATATCAGACATAGGGAATGAAAGAGGTATTTCGAAAGTAAGCTCCTCAGTAATATCTTTATCGAAAGTTCCAGTAACTATCATTTTTCCATTTTCTGCACAAAGTTCTGTATCAATTTGTTCAATATTGAAAGTAGGAGGGGTAATATTTTCATTATTTTTATTTTCTTCTATGGATAAATCATAAGTAATGGCCAAAGAA
>JAFXOY010000118.1 GCA_017528375.1 Clostridia bacterium
AAAAGAAAAAAATCGTTATTAACCCGAATAATAAAACTATGCTCGAAAATAGCAAAATGAATTCTACAACAAGTGAAAAAATTGGAAATGTTAATTCGATTAAAGTATAAATATTATATTAAATATATTTTATTATTAAAATTAATATAATAATATAATTATTATTTTTAATTATTATTATTATTATATAAACATTTTTCATTTAAATTAAAATTTAATTTAATTAATATATATATTAAATTGAAAAATATATCATTAAATCATAGTTATAATAATAAAAAAATTATTATTTATTAAATTATATAAAAAAATTACTTTCATTGTTGAAATTCATTATTATTATTATCATTATTAATATTTTCTCCATCTTCATTTTCTGGAATTAAATATTTTAATTGTTTGTTTTTAACATGAGGTTCATCACCGACATTTGCACTAACACTCATATATTGACTCATATATTTGTTCCAATTACTAGCAATCAAAGCTAATAAACCAAGAACTGCCAATAATATTAAGAATATCAATAATAAATAAATCCAAAACATTGTTCCTGTGTTTGGCCCTTTCAATTTCACTTTTCCAACTGGAACAAAATCAACTCCATTTTCAGCCACTTCCATTTCAACATCTTCTAATCCTATTTCACTATCATCTTTAATATTTGGACTTAAACATTTTATATTCGTTCTATTCAAATATTCCGCTTCAGTTGTTCCATATTTTCCGAATTTGCAAAGAATTGGTTGATAATTGAAATCTTTTTTTTTACTTTTTAAGTTGTTTTTATTGTTATTATCTAATACGGTGTAATCTTGTTCTATAATCGAAGCTGAAGGAGTTGTGAATGTTTTATCCATTTTATCTTTGGCTGTTAAAAGTATAGGAACAATTTCTTTGGTGCTAAATTCATTGGGGTATATTTTTTTAACATCAGGATTGGAATAAAAAGTAAAAGTATGTGAAGATTCAGTCCAAGGGTTAAATTCTTCATCATTAAATGCAATACCAAACGGAACAGTGAAAGGCATTTGACCCGAATCTGGTATTTTATAATTATTAGGAGATAAGCAAGAAATTTTATTATAGTCGATGAATTTTCCTTCAGTATAAGAAAAATATCCAGGAACACCGAATCTACAACGAATGTTATTCGATTCAAAGAATCCAGCTCCTTTTACTAAAATTTGAGTTCCTCCTTGAATTGGCCCGCTGCTTGGAACGATTTCATATACTCCATAAGGAATGAAACTAACATTATCATTTGCTTCAGAAAAACTGACGTTATTCAAAGCGATTTTTAGAGGCAAACTATTTTTGCTTTTTAATTTATTTCCGTTTTTATCGACTTTAATGCTATATTCGTCAGGAATTGTTGGAAGTGTTTCGAAATTGCATGTCATTTCATTGAAATTATCAACTTGTCCTTTTCCATAATATTCACCTACTTTACAACCAATATTGGCTCCTTTGAAATCGTCTTTGAATCCTTTTCCAAAAACTTTGACCTTTGAATTTCCTTGACTCGGCCCATTATGAGGGTAAATTCCCGAAACTTCAGGCTGGACATAATAATAAAATCCGTCAGGATAATCTTGGCTATCTATGCCATTTAACGTCAATCCCATATCAACATATCCCGTAAAATTATTTGGCATTGCTGGCATATCGCAAACAATTTTTGATTCGCTTACTGATAAAGGTTTGTATTCGTTTTTATTCATCTTGAACTTTACTTTATTGCTATTTATAAATCCTCCTCCGTTTATGTTTATATCTCCTTCTCCTGTATTCGGACCACTTGTTGGAACGATGTTGTCTATTTTATAAAAATAAAAATCTTTTCCGGTATCAACATAATTTGTTCCATCAAAAGTCACTTTTATATTCGCTTTCGTTCCACTCACCCATCCTCCGGGTGTGCTGCATTGAATGTATGTTTTACCATCGTTTGTGTTTTTTAACATAGCTGGAACGTTTTTTGCTTCTTGAGTTAAAATGTAGTCCTTTTGTTTTTGAAGTTTTTCTTTTTCTTCTTCGGTTAATTCAACTTTATCAAAAGGTTTTATATCTTCTTCGTCATCACTGTCGTTTTCTTCGTCTTCAATAGTAGGTTCGAATTGACATTGGAATTCATTTTCATTGACCATATTAGTAAGATTTCTTCCATAAATTTTAACTAAAGTTCCTCCACTTTCGGGTCCGCTCGTTGGAGTGACTAAATCGAATTTCGCATTTTTGAAATCGCTGTAGTATGTGAATAATTTATCCGCACATTCAAAATCGTAAGCGTTTAAAGAAACGCAAAAAGGAACTCTAACATTAGCAACTTCATATTCGGGAGCGGTGCAAATAATACGAACTGTGCTTAAATATTCTCCTTCGGTTATTTTATCTCCGAATTTACAATAGGGTTTTGCGCCATACTCAGGTTTGTTTAAAAACCAAGCTCCAATGACCATAATTTTTGTGCCTCCGGTTGTTATTGTTCCTGTTGGGTAAAACGATTCAATGTAGATTTGGTGGTAATAATAATATTCGAAATTTGTGTGAATGTAGTTATTCGCGTAATATTCTTGAAGAAATTCTGATAACGGCAAGAAATTCAATTTTGATACCGAAATGTAATCTAATCCCCCTCGAGTTTTTAATGTGTTTGGAGCGGGAGGTGATTTAACCTCGATTTTTTTCAAATCGTAATTTAATTTATTTGAAGATTCTTTATTTTCCTCGTTTTCATTAGTGTTATCATTATATAAAATGGTATTTATATCAATTTCTTTGGTGTCTTTATCTAAAGTGTCTAAAAAGTTATTTTTATTCATGGGAACTAAATTTTGCGGACCCCATTTGAAAACATAATCTTTATCATCTTTAAACCCAGTTCCGTATATTTTAACAATAGTATTTCCTTCTCTGGGGCCGCATTTTGGTTCGACTTTATAAACATTGACAGGATCAGTGAGTTCCAAATTATAATAGGTATCAGTATAATCATACCCATTCAAACTGACTTTCACTTTCGCATTTCCTGTTGTGCTTTGGAATTTGGGAGATTGACATAAAAATAAGTTTTTGTATTCATTACTTAAAGGAAAAGATGTTAAAACTCCAGTTGTTTCCTTTTCGATTAATTTATCTCCATCGTCAATTTCATATTTGCATGTGTAATTTGTGTACGGTTGAATTTCATCGAAATAATTCATAATATCAGTGCTATCAATTGGAACTGGAATGTATGTGTCTAAATTACAAGGAATGCTTCCCACCAAAACGCTTTTTAATGTATTTAATTCATCTTGAGTTATGTTCAAAACTTCTTCGGCATTTACTTTATTTAAATCTCCTATTACAATCGGTTCATCATAGTAAAATATTTTCAAGTTATTTTGAGTGAAATCGTCATTGTAAACTGCAACTTCGACAGGGAATCTTTCATTATCTAATTTATTTCCGGTTTTTTTATAACGCAATCTATTTCTAGGTAAAGTATACGTTTCTAAATTCATGCTATCAATGTATTTTGCTTCCACTGTGCAATTATTACCATTACATTCAAGAACTTCATCTTCGTTAATCGTGCTTCCAAACATAGCTTTCAAATCATCACTTGTGTTTGCAAAACCATACCCGTGAATTTTCAATAATGTGTTTCCTTTTGTTGAAACCATTTGAGGTTCCACTGAAATTATATAAGGGTCATATAAAGTGTAATTAAAATTATTGTTTGTATAGTCATCTCCTTTGTTAAATGAGGTTTCCACATTGAAACTTTCTGGTGTGTTTACTTCAGGAATGTTGCATTTAATATGATTTTTTTCAACATATTCTGCAGATTCTATGAAGATTTTATTGTTAGTTGATAGACTTTTAAATCGACATTTTAGATCATCATTACATTCTTCTGGGGTTTTTTTACATTCATAATTATCGAGCATTACATTTAATTTGTTATTTTTTGATTTTAATGGCCCGAATTTCGGATTAATATCAGTAATATTGGGCATATTAAAGAAAATATAACTTTGGTTATAATGACAAAAATATTCTCCGTCATAAGACAATTGCAAATTAGTTTTAAGATCTTTTTTTCCATCATAATTTCCAGTCGTGAAAATACTAGGCGCTTTAAAACTAACTTTTTGCGTATTTGTTCCTTCTAAATTAGCAATTTGAGTTTCTCCATATTGAATATCGTTATCCTCAGCATCAACGAATTTGTAATAAATTTTTCTATCAACATTATTTTGATAACTATTGATATTATTATTGCCATCACTTTCGAGAGCAAAATAGGGTTCGATATATCCGATTCCGTAAATGCTGATTTCATTTCCTCCAATGGCAGGGCCTCTTTCGGGTTTTAATTCGACAGTCATGGGGCATTTATAGTAATAATAAGTATTTTGTTTATCTCGGTAATTAATGGTCAAATCTTTTTCGAATTGTTGTCCATTCAAACTCACTTGAACAACGGTGCTGCCAGTTAAATTTGCTTCGGGAGCTTTGACCATCATATAAGTGTTGTCGATTTTATATGGCTTAGTTTGATACGTGGCAAATCTCGCGGTTACATTGCACGCGCCGGGTTGATTGAAATCAAATCCCGTGATGTTGATGTTATTCCCTCCTTCGATTGGGCCCAACATGGGATTCACGTTTGTTATTATCGGAGACTTGTAATACATAAATAATTGCTCAGGACCGTTTATGTCTTCGCCGTTCAATGTTATTTGCAGAGAATAATTTGCGATGCCATTTATATTTATTCCTTCGTGATTCAAAACCGAAGGCGAATCACATTTTATTTGAGTGTCTGACATCACCGTCGCGTTTGTGAAAATCGTTTTATTGTTGCCCGAAAAAACACATTTCACGTCGTTCGAATATCCCACTGGGAAGTTCTCCCCAAAAACCGAAATCTGGGTGAACCCTCTTTCAGGTCCACACATGGGCTCGATGTGAGTTAAAACAGGTGTCGCATAGTATCTGAATTTGGTATTAATTCCGCTGGAAAATTCATCGGGTCTAACAGCGACTTTTAAATTAACAGTCACGGGCTTTTCAACGGGAGGACTCAAGCAGCTTAATTTGTTTTTGTTGTGATATTCCCCGATCGAAAGTTTGTCGCCGAATTGACACATGACATACCCAGTATCTTCAAAGTTACTTCCGGTGATGGTGACATTTGTGTGTCCGGTGACGGGTCCGATTTTAGGATGGATGTTGTAAACATAGGGCGGGTGATAGTAAAAGAACAAAACTCCATCGTCAGTCCATTCTCTGTTGTTCAGACTGATTTCGACTGGAACTTCTCTGGTTTCAAAACTGGGAGGAGAAGTGCATTCGATTTCAGTAGAACTGATAACAGTCGCAACACTTAGGGAGAGATCACCAAATTTGCAAAATGTATCATTGTGATTTGACATATCATCAAGCGCTACCAAAGGGTTAAAATTCTGACCTCTGATTCTCACCAATGTTCCTCCGGTGTCAGGCCCCCGATTTGGCTCTAATCTATAAACTTGAGGATATTCATAATACACATACGGAATGTTATCTTCTGTGTTTTGTTGGTTGTTGAAAGAAATTGAAAACGGGAGTTTTTTTTGAACGATACTCGAAGGAGGACTATAGCAAATTAAATAATGGTCATTGACATAAATTGCTTTAACTTCTCTTGACCCGAACCCGCATCGTAAATTTTGGTCGAAGTTCAAAAATCCTTCCCCAAAAACTTCGACTTTAGTGTTTCCATCTTTGGGTCCATATCTGGGGTAAATCCATGTGATTTTAGGTTGAATATAAAATCGATAAGGAATGCTATTTAAGGTGTCAGTGAAATCTCCAAGTAAACTGACAGTAAACGGGATGATGTCTTCATTGTGAGGTCTGCTATTTTCGCATTGAATACAAATTTCAGTTTTTTCGCTCGGCAAAGGTTCGCGTTCTCCTATTTTTCTGGGGTTTGGCGTGCATTTCACGTATGTTGCGTTTACCGTGTTTGAAACGGAGCCGAATCGACAGTTCGGGTGAGGGTAATCGTCGATGAGGTCCGCGTTGAAATTGTCCAAACGAACGATTACTCGCGTTTCTCCCGTCGTCGGCCCACTTGCCGGTTCTATTCCCTTTATACGAATGTTTAAATTCTCTTCCGATGAAATCGATTGCTTCAAAAACGAAAAGAAAATTAAAAAGAAGATGAATGTTGGTTTATTCTTCTTCATTTTTTATTTTAATTATAAATAAAATATTTAATGGATCTAATAAATAATATTAAAAAATAATTTTTATTATTATTTAAT
>JAFXOY010000119.1 GCA_017528375.1 Clostridia bacterium
GAATAATTATAATAATAATGGAAATAATAGTAATAATACTAGTACGGATTCTTTTTTGTTTTTAGCAAAAAAAAATATAAAGAAAAAAAATAATAAAGAGTTATAAAAATGGCAACAACAAATATACAAAAATTTGAATTAGAACAACATGGAAGACATTACATTTTAACCACGGAAATAGACGGAGAATATGTAAAATTAACATGTGTAGAAATTGGAATAACTGATCCTCCTGTGTTCGTTGGGAAATATTCACTCATTCAATTAAAAAGATTAAGTACAATGTTTAATACAATTTCAACGATATTACAAGCACAAGAATTACTTGATCAAACAGTAGAGAATCAAAAAGTTAGTATAGAGAATAATGGAAATATAATTAATTTAACCTTATATTTATCAAGAGAATCTGAATCTGAAGATTCTGTGATTGTAAAAAGGAAAATCAATGATCAAGATAAATTATATAATAAGCCTATTCAATATAATTATGGTCAAAACCAAGGTGGTTATACTGAAACAATTACTACTACAACAGAAACAACATATAATTTAAATCACAATCAAGGTCAAACATTACCTGCAACTCAAGTTATAACAAGTCCTACTACTGTAGAAACTACTACAACAAAAGAAGTATATTCCACAGCTAACGGAGGTTACGATACTCAAAATTATAACAATTATGACAATCTACAAAATTATGATTATCAAAATTATAACAATTTAAATACGACAACTACTACTACTACAGATTATACTACAACATACAATACAAACGTAGAACCAGTTACTTTATATTTAAATCCAGCTGAAGAAGTCCAACAAGATTACACATATACAGCAGATACCCAAAATCAAGATTATAATCAATATCAAACCACTACAACGACAACAACAGAAACACAATATCAACCATATCAAACGACATATACCGAACCCGTAATACAAGAACCCCAAGTCACGTATCCAATTATGTCTCCCAAAAGAGAACAAATTCAATATACATACGAAAAAACACAAACCCAACCAGAAATTACTTATACTACAGTTCCTTCTTATCATAGCCCTGATAACGTTCAACAAGAAAAAACAGTTAAAACAACTACTACGACAACTCGACAATATAATCCTCCACCAGTTCAACAAATGCCAAGTGTTGATGTGAGTATTTATAATGAAAGAATTAATCAATTACAATCGGAAACTGATAGAATGAGGGGGGAAAATGATAACTTGAGAAATGAAGTAAGTAGATTAAATGGAGAACTTGGTGCACTAAAGGGCCAAATTCAGATAATTACTGAAGAAAATAGAATTTTAAGAGAAAAGAATGGGAATATGCCTAATGAAAATCAATTTCGTGAAATTGCTAATTTAAAACAGGAAAATGAATCATTGAAGAGACAATTACAAGATGCTATGATTGAAAAAAGCACTTTTGAACATTATAAAAGATTAAAAGAAGAAGAAAATAATTTTTTGAAAATGCAAATTGATGGATTGTTACAAAGCCAAAAAAAATTAGAAGAAATATTATTATATAAACAAAAAGAAATTGACGAATTAAAATATCAATTACAGCAATTAATGAAAAATGTAAATGTGACAGAGACTAACAAATATGTGCTTCGTCAACAACAAAAAGTTGGAACAGGTAAGTTGAGTAACCAGACCCTAACAATCCAAGATAGTCATATGGAAATAGTAAAAGGTGATATAATCAAATCCACGGCAGAATTAGAATTATTAACGAGAAAAATATGCCAAGCATATAAAAAAATCACCTTGAATTTACTTTACAAAGCAACCATAGATTCTGATAAAGCTGCAGTTTTCCATAATAAATGCGATTGGGCAAATAGAACACTTGTTCTAGTGAGAAGTGGAAATGGAAAAAGATTCGGAGGTTATACGACATGTAGTTGGAAAGGAGACTCCATTGAAAAAAAAGATGAAAACGCCTTTGTTTTTTCATTGGATAAAATGCAAATATATGATATAATACCTGGAGAAGATGCTATCGGGTGCTACCCTAAATATGGACCCGTATTTTTGGGATGCCAAATTCGAATATTTGATGAATTTTTCACTAAAGGAGGCACTACTTTTGAAAAAGGATTAAATTATAATACTTTAGAAGATTACGAACTTACTGGAGGACTTAAAAAATTCGAAGTTAAAGAAATAGAGGTTTATGGAGTTGTTCTTGAATAAAAAAATAAATGATTTTTAATTCTCTGTTATAATA
>JAFXOY010000120.1 GCA_017528375.1 Clostridia bacterium
CTTTTTTATTATTTATATAAGTTAAATATTATATATAATAATAATATATCAATATTTAATTTAAATTATTCCAAATTAAATGTTCCAAAAAATAATATTATTAATAATATATCTAACTGAGTAATAACTAAATAGTGAGTCATAATAAAATTATATATATTTTTTAGACTCTAACTATCAGAATATTTATGGAGTGTATAATATTTTCGTTTCAATTTCATCAATTCTTCATGTGTTCCTTGTTCGACTAATCTTCCATTTTCTAAAACAAAAATTTGATCACATTTTTCAACAGTACTTAATCTATGCGCAATAGAAACGCAAGTTCGATTAGAAGCTAATCTATCTAAAGATTTTTGAACTTCTAATTCTGAATCCTTATCCAAAGCAGATGTGGCCTCGTCTAAAAGAAGAATAGTTGGATTTTTTAAAAATGCTCTAGCAATGGCTAATCTTTGCTTTTCACCGCCAGAAACAGGATCTTTTTTTGCCCCAACACCTTCATCTGAATTTCCTTTTTTTTTCTCTCCAATAATTTCATTCATTCTATCTTTTGAAAAAAATTTCATAATATTTGCTTCTTTAGCCGCTTGAACACATTCATCATCAGTTGCATCTAAATTACCATATCTTACATTTTCAAGTACAGATACTCTAAATAAAGTTGGCTCTTGTGACACTAATCCTACTTTTTTTCTTAATTCATATAAATTATAATCTTTTATATTTATATCATCTATTAAAATCTCTCCTTTTCCCTCTTCAACATCATAAAATCTGTTTAACAATTGAATTATTGTTGATTTTCCACTTCCAGAATATCCCACCAATGCGGCCTGTTGCCCCGGCATTATGGTAAGAGAGACATCTTTTAATATAACAGTTTCTGGTCTAGTCGGATAAGCAAAATATACATGTCTTAATTCGATTTTTCCTTTAATATTCATTGCTGATACTTTTCCTTCATTATCTTTACGGAAAGGATTAATTAAACTTGGTGTATCTAATGTACTATAAATAGATTTAAAAGCTACCATTGATTTTTTAAGATTACCTAAATTACCCAAACCGTTACTTATACCTTGGGCAGATGTAGTAACAACATTCATTGCAATGGCCATCTCATCTGAATCTATACTTCCATTTAAAATAAATTTTTTGGCGGCAGCATATACTGCGGCATTTGCAGCAAAAGTACAAAAGTTACCTAAACCTACAAAAAATCCACTAATTAAAGCATCACGGAAAAATTGTTGTCGGATAAATTCTATGGCTTCTAAATACATTTGAATTGCTGCAGGTTGGAAATTAAATGAAAAAATAGTTTTTGTATTTATAACACATTCTGATAAAATTCCCCCTGCTTCAACATTTGCTTTTACACCTGTTTTGCTTGCCCCTTGCATCATTCCTCTTCTAATTACATTTGCTATAACAATAAATGGAACAAAACAAAAATCAATTAAAGTTAAACGATATTCATAATAACACCCTATGATTAATCCTACAATAAGAATACAACCACATTGAATTATTGTACCTACAACATTATTTACAATTTGATTTAAATCCATTGTATCAATTGATAGTTTAGTTAATAATGATCCAGGGGAATTTTTTGTTACATCAAAATATGAAAGGTGAAATTGTAAATATTTTCTCATTATCTTTTTTCTATATATTCTTGCTAAAGTTAAACCAAGGCTTAGAAATTTCCATAACATAAGACAATTTCCTATACCTTGTAGAAAGGCAAAAGCTAAAAATATAAAAGCATATTTAAGTCCATCATCATACCTTATTGTTTGATATTTTGAATTTAATGCATTTATGGCTTTCGCCATTATTAATCCATTTATAGGAGATAAACATCCAAGAATAACTGCACCTAAACATGCCAATATTAAATCTGTCTTATAATCACATAATTCACCTAAAATTTCACATGGTCTTATTTTTACATCTTTTTCTGAAATTGCAATTTCATTATCTCTTCTTTCGAAATGAACTTCTTCCTCTGTATTTCTTCTTTTTATACTAGATTTTTTTCTCTCAATTTCTTCTAGTTGATTTTGAGTTTCTATTTCGTCTTGTGCTAATTGGGAACGAACTAATCCAGCATAATATCCTCCTCTTTCTAGAAGCTGTTTATGTGTACCTTGTTCCAATACTTTTCCGCCTTTTAGTGCATATATTAAATCAGCGTTTTTTATGGTCGATAATCTATGTGCAATAATGACAGTTGTAACACTTTTTTGGGAAATATTATCTAAAGCTCTTTGTACTTCTTTTTCAGATTTATTGTCTAAAGCCGAAGTAGCTTCATCTAAGATTAATATCTTTGGTCTAGCTAGTATTGCCCTTGCAATTGCAATTCTTTGTTTTTGCTCTCCTGATAATTTGCTCCCTTTTATACCAACTACATAATCTAACCCATCAGGCAAATTACTTATAAATTCTGAAGCATAAGCTTCATCGCAGGCATTTTGTATTAATTCATCAATATTTCCGATACTTTTTAAATATTCTTCCCTTCCAAAAATAAGATTATCTCTAATAGATTTATTGAAAAGAACGGGCTCTTGTTGAACATATCCAATTATACTCCTTAAATATTTTATATCATATCTATTGATTTCTATTCCATCAATTAACAATTGTCCACCAGTAACATCATATAATCTCTCAATAAGGTTAACAGTAGTTGATTTTCCGCATCCAGATTCACCAACAAGTGCAACTTTTTGCCCAGGTTCAAATACTAAGTCAATTCCATTAAGAATTAATCTTTGATTTGGATCTGAAGGATAATAAAAACTAACCCCATTAAACAATATTCTTCCATGAATATCAGACAAAGGTGGCCTTTCTATTGAATTACTTAAATCCATGGCAGGTTTCCTTTCATATAAATTGAAATAATCGGAAGCAGCTGAGCATGACTCTTGAATTGTTTTAATATTAGGGGCAATCATACTAATTCCTGCTATACCCATTAAGGTGCAAAATGCTGCAGAAATAACGTCTCCTCCTGTAAAATCTCTTCCTTTATTTGAATTGTATTCTTTTCCAATTAAAGTTCTTCCATAAATAAATGCAATAAAAATGCATAAATTTAAAAAGAAAATAATAAATCCTATTGAAAATCCTAATTTACATGTATTTATTAAATCAATTCTCCATACAACTTCAACTTTTTCATAAAATCTTGATAATTCGTATTCAAAATTAGCAAAAGAAGCAACTGTTTTTATATTATAAAGCATTTCTTCGGCAATACCTCCTGCTGTTTCCCATGTTTTTCTAGCTAAAACGATACCTTTTTTCATTGTCATCATTAAAAACATAGAAAAGAAAATAATAAGCGGGGCTACACATAACATAACTAAGGTTAATTTCCATGAAGCAATAAAAGCAAAAATAAATCCTATAATACACTGAGATAACATTGTTATTACCAAACCTACTTTATCCCCTATACCTTGTTCTACTTGTTCTAATTGAGCCTGTACTTTCGTAGCAAATTCAAAAGCATTATTTGAATCAAACCATCCTTGTTCTTGTGCTAAAATAATAGTAAAATAATTTTTTTTTAAATTATAAACAGTTCTATTTCCTATTAAAGACCAAAAAGTTATACTCAAAAAATTGCATACAAATGAAATAGCACCAGCTATAAGTTGTTTTTTAATCTGATTATTCATCGTTTTTTTTACTATTTCTTTCATAAATTCAACATTAGCTCCTGTATCTCTTCTTTCAGAAGTATTCCCTACATCAGAATAAACATCAGAACTAAAATAAGACATAATTGGCATAGAAACTCCTGCACCTATACTTCCAATTAAAGCTAATACGAGAAAAACCCAATCTAATGGTTCAAAAAGATGGGTATAAATTCTAAATAGGTTAACACTTTGTTTTTCAAACATTAATTTTTCTTTCATAATTTGATCTGCGTTACCCGAGGCTAGAAGTTCTTGTGCTTCTCTTTGAGCTTTTTCTATATCGATTTGAGTAGTATGTCTTCTTTTCATTATTTGATGATTATAATCTACTGCTGGAGCTGTTTTCAATTGGATATCTTCTACTTCTATATTAGCATTTGTTTCCTCAAATTTTTCACAATCATTTCTCTCATTATCTCCTGCATAGTAAGGATTCATTAATTAGTTTTTATTTTTTTTTCTAAGAAGTATATACTTATTAGATTATTTATTATTTCTTATGATA
>JAFXOY010000121.1 GCA_017528375.1 Clostridia bacterium
CTATCATTTCACGAATTGAGGCTAATTGCTTTCTACATCCTCCTATATCATCATATCCTACACCATCTGCACGTTCTTCATCTTCTCTTTTAATTGGCTCCCCTTCATCAAAAATTACTGTTTGGGGACCTACTATACAACATTTTTCTGGATCAGTTTCAACTACTTTGAATTCTACTTGTTTAAATCCCCCACGACATATAAAAGTATCACCTTTGTGAACTGGTCTATAAGCATCTTTAAAATAAGGAATTAAATAAGTTTGAGTTAAATTTCCTGAAATTCCTTCTATTGTATCTTCGAATGGTAATATATGAACCCTATTACCAACTGGTATAGTTTGATATTTATGAACGCTGACTATATCACCTAATCTAATACGTAAATTGTTACGAACAACTTTTCCCATTCTGATCTTATCATCTGTTAATCTTCCAGTCTCATCTGGTAAGCATATACAAATTGTTTCTTTTCTTTTTTTTCCTTTTAATAAAACTGTTTCAGATTTGAATATTTTTAATTCATCCATTTTTTTTTGAGTTAATTGGATGACTGAGGCATCTTCACTTGGTCCTTGACCATCTTCAGCTATCAGTCTATGAGGGGCTTTTTTTCTATCTAATATAGCTGTAGAATAGTCTTTTGGTTTAGAATCAGATTTATTTGGAGGTTGAGAGGGTCCTTTATTTCCTCTGTTTGGATCACTTCTGCTATCTTTTGGTCCACCTCTGCCTTGCATTTTTTATATAATATATATAGCTTTTAATTTAAATTATATTTATAAAAAAAGATGAAAAATAATGAATCAAATAACAACATCTCAAACAAACCAGATGATAAAAAAGATTATTCAACAGCAATTCTTGACTCAAAAAAAGCTCCATACAGATTATTAGCAGAAGAAGGAATTGGAGCATCAGAAGACAACAGTGTAATTCAATTAACTCAAAAAAAAATGGATGAATTAAAAATATTCAAAGCAGAAACAGTTTTATTAAAGGGTAAAAAAAGAAAAGAAACAATATGTGTTTGTCTTCCAGATGATTCAGGTAAATTATCAGACGATAAAATTCGTTTAAATAAAGTAGTTAGAAATAATCTCAGAATTCGTTTAGGAGATATTGTAAGTGTTCATAAATATCCAACAGTTCCAGTAGGAAACAGAGTTCATATTCTTCCATTTGAAGATTCGATTGAAGGAATAACAGGTAATTTAACACAAACTTATTTAATTCCATATTTTAAAGATGCATATCGTCCAGTTCATAAAGGAGACACATTTTTATGTAGAGGAGGATTTAAATCTGTTGAATTTAAAGTGGTTGAAACAGATCCTGATAAATGTTGCATTGTTGGTCCTCAAACTGTTATTTTCGATGAAGGTGAACCAATTAAACGAGAAGATGAGGAAAGAGCTGATGGAGTTGGATATGATGATATTGGAGGATGTAGAAAACAATTAGCAGCTATTAGAGAAATGATAGAACTTCCTTTGAGACATCCCCAATTATTTAAAAATTTAGGTATTAAACCTCCTAGAGGTGTTTTATTGTATGGTCCTCCTGGAAGTGGAAAAACTTTATTAGCAAGAGCAATTGCAAATGAAACTGGAGCATTTTTCTTTTTAATTAATGGGCCTGAAATTATGTCTA
>JAFXOY010000122.1 GCA_017528375.1 Clostridia bacterium
ATTGTGGTCCCAGAGGTCGTGGGTTCGAGACCCATCTTCCACCCCATCAAAATAACTTAATACATTGGGCTGTAGCCAAGCGGTAAGGCATCAGACTTTGACTCTGACATGCGCTAGTTCGAATCTAGCCAGCCCAACCAAAACCGAGAGTATAAACCCTCGGTTTTTATTTATATTTTACATAACTTGCAATTTATGTAAAATTGTGGTACAATAGTAATATGCTCCAAAAAGGAGATTTATTTTATAGCCAAAAGGCGGAGGTATGGGACAATGGAAAAAATCAATCAGATCAGACACACAGGGAAAGCAACTGGTACATTCATTGTTGCTGTTGACAACGGAGATGCGGAGAATATTCAGATATTTGCGAATAAATCTGAAGAATCCGTAATTAGGGACCGGTGGAACATCATAAAGAAATGTTCTACAAGAGAAGAAGCTGAAAAAGAACTTTTAAGGTATGAAAATAGGAACACTACTTTTATTGTAAGAAAAATTCCAACTGGTATTGAGCTTATAAAACATAAAGGAGTTATAACTACAGCTCCAATAGGCACAATAGGAATATTCCGCAAAAAAAAGCAGGCAAAGAAATTCTATTATGAACTTAAGAGAAAAATGAAGGAAGAAACTGAAAAGGCTTCACAGACTACAGCTGTTGCATAAACCTCAAAAGGGCGATTCAAATTCGAATCGCTCTTTTTTATTTGTAAAAAAGAAAAAAGCAAGTCAAAATGTATGACTTGCTTTGAAGGTTTATTCCCAATAGTGCTTTTCTGCCATATAATTGCAGATTCCTGGCCGAAGTTCTTTAGGAAACTTTTTTGGATCCAAAAGATACTCCTTAGTAAAAGTGTTTTTAGGAAAATTTAAACATAAATACTCATAAACTTCATGGTTAAGACAATCTGGATTTGTACATTTAGAGCAGTAATTTTTGATATCTAATTTAAACTCTAAAAAATCCAAATTCTCTATACAATGCCGAAAGCTGCGGTCGCAGTCATGACAATTGCATAAGTTATCCATGGTTATGCCTCCTTTATAATGTTCTAATGTATATATTATACACCAAAAACCAATAAAAATCAACATAAATAAAAAGTGGTAAGTATATATAATATATACTTACCACTTTCTGTTTGTAATTAATAATTAGCAACAACCTCTACCGTTACCACCGCAACAACAGATTATTAATATAAATAATATTATTATCCAGCAGCAGTCATCACCAAAACCGAATCCACATCCGCATCCTCTGTTTTCAGGCATAAAAATTCCCCCCCTTTCAAAATAAGTAAGAAATTTCTAATTAGTTGCATCCACAACCGCAACCGCAATCGTTGCTGTTGTTGTTTCCACAGCAACAGAAAAGTAGTAAGAATAAAATAATGAACCAAAGAATTTCACTATTATTACAACAATTTCCCATAATGGTACCTCCTAAAAAAGAACTATATTTTTGTTCTTTAGTATGGTATATACTATTCAAAATTTAAAAATGTGTTAATAAATTTAAAAAAATATCTATACAAAAATAAATAATTAGTGATATAATTTCAAAAAAAAGTAGACAAAAGATTTTTGGAGGAAGTTAAATGGGAAATATAGTATTATTAGATGATTTAACAATTAATAAAATAGCAGCAGGTGAGGTTATTGAAAGACCAGCATCAGTAGTAAAAGAAGTAGTAGAAAATTCAATAGATGCCGGAGCTGATAATATATCTGTTGAAATCAAAAATGGTGGTATTTCATATATTCGTATAACTGATAATGGAAAAGGAATTGCAGCAGATGATTTAGAAATTGCATTTGAAAGACACGCAACTTCTAAAATCAGAAAAGCTGAGGATTTGGAAACTGTAAAATCTATGGGATTCAGAGGTGAAGCTTTAGCAAGTATTGCTGCAATTGCAAGAGTGGAATTAGTAACTAAAACTGAGGAAAGTAGTGTTGGACACAGAATTGTAGTGGAAGGTGGAAAGGTTATTTTAAAAGAAGAAACTGGATGCCCAAAAGGAACTACTATTACTATTGAAAATCTATTTTATAATACTCCAGTTAGATATAAATTCTTAAAAAAGGATTTTACAGAGTCTGGTTATATTGAAGATGCTATAACAAGAATTGCACTTGTAAATCCTAATATAGCTATAAAATACATTAATGCTGGAAAAACTGTTTTGCAAACATCAGGAAATGGAAACATACAAGATATTGTTTATGGAATTTATGGAAAAGATGTTGCTGAAAATATAATTAATGTTGAATATTATTTTGAAGATATGGCTGTAAAAGGCGTAATTGGGAAACCAAGTATTGCACGTTCAAATAGAGCTAATCAATTATTTTTTGTAAATAAAAGATATGTTAAAGACAAAACCTTAACAAGCGCAGCTGAACAAGGTTTTAAAGGAATGTTACCTATAGGAAAATATGGATTCTTGATTTTAAATATTGAAATAGATCCCCATAAATTAGATGTTAATGTTCACCCTGCAAAATTAGAAGTAAGATTCCAAGAAGAAAACAAAATATTTAAATTAGTTTATCATGCAATAAAGGAAGCTTTATTGAAGGTAGATACTCTTGGACAAGAAGTAAAACTATCAAATAATAGTGTAGATAATAACAGCTATGTAGATGAAATTGAAAAAATAGAAAATAGAGTTATAGATAGTGTTAAAGTTGACGATGAACCAGAAGAAAAAGAGGATAAATATGATACTAAAGGTTTTGGTGGTTTCCTAAAAAATATATTAAGTCCTAAAAATGAGTTTTCAACAAATAGTGAAAATTTAGTTGAAGAATTGTATAAAGACAAAATTCAACATGAACAAGAAAATCTTTTAAATAACATTAATAATTCTGAAAAAATGAAAAATAGTGAAGAGGATGATCAACACTATGATAATCTTATTGTTAAAGAAGATGGTGGAATAGAATTAAAAGGTTTTGAGAAAACAGAGGGTACAAGTAATTTAGAGAAATTAGTAAAAGAATTAGATGCAAATTTAGAAAAATTAAATTTAAAACCTCAAACTCCAAATTTGGATATTCTATATAATGTTATTGGTGAAAACAATAGCGAGACTGAAAACAAAGTGGAGGAGAATAATTTAGAAAGTCTAAATACTGTTGAAAGTACCAAAGAAGATTCATCTGAAGAACAAGAAAAAGTAGAAAAAGCAGAAGCGATGGAAACAACAAATTCTACAGAAACTGTGGAAAATAAAGAAGAAACAATTCAAAATACTGATACAACAACTAATGATAATGAAATTGAAAATTTAAAAGAAGAAAGTAAAGAAGAATTAAATAAAGAGCCTGACATCAAGTTTGAAGAAATGTATGCTAAAATGTTTGGAACAACAATTTCAAAGAAAAATAGAGTTGAGGAAGAAGAAAAGGCTTATACAGTAAAACAAGAAGACTTAAAAACTGTTGAAAATGTTTCATTATTTTCTAATAATAGTATATACAATAGACCTGTGTACAAGTATATTGGAATAGTTTTTGGCTCATATATTGTTATCGAATATGAAAAAGATATGTATATCGTTGATCAAAAATCTGCTCATGAAAGAATTTTATACGAAAAGGTAAAGAAAAACTATTATAGTGAAACTGATAAAGATGCACAATTAATGCTTTTGCCAGATGTAATAAATCTAACAGAAAAAGAAATGGCAATAGCAAAAGAAAATTTGGAATTATTCAGAAAAGCAGGATTTGATTTAGAAGAATTTGGGGATAAAACAATTAAATTAAGTGGAGTTCCAAACATATGCATGGAATTAGATACAAGGCAATTATTTATTGAAATATTAGAAGAAATTAATACAGTTGCAAGAACAGCAAGAGACGAAATTGAAGATAAGTTTATTGCAACAATTGCAAGTAAAGCTGCTACAAAATCAACATTAGCTCTTACAGCTCAAGAAGTTGATACTTTGATGATGCAATTACTTTCTTTACCACAACCTTTTGTAAGCCCAAATGGAAATCCAACTGCAATAAGAATGTCAAAAGCTGATATAGAGAAGAAGTTCTCTAGAAGGTAGGGGGAAAAATGAATAAACCTAAAATAATAGTTATATGTGGACCGACTGCTTCTGGAAAAACAGCGTTATCAATACAATTAGCAAAAAAAATAAATGGTGAAATTGTGTCAGCAGATTCAATGCAAATATATGAAGATATGGATATTGGAACTGCTAAACCAACAGTAGAGGAAATGGATGGAGTAAAGCATTACCTAATAGGTAATGTTTCTCCAACTTTGAGATATAGTGTGGCTAATTTTAAAAAGGATGCTATAAATGCAATCGAAGAAATCTTAAAAAAAGGAAAAACACCTATAATTGTTGGTGGAACAGGATTATATGTTGATTCATTAGTTAATGGAATTGATTATGATGACTTAGAAATTGATTTAGATTACAGAAATCAATTAGAAAAGATTTCAGAAGAACAAGGTTTGGAAGTTTTATATAATAAGGCTGTTGAAATAGATCCATTAGCTATGGAGAAAATAAGTAACAATGATAAAAAAAGAATTTTTAGAGTTTTAGAAATTTATAATGCAACTGGGAAAACAAAAACTGAACAAGAAATAGAATCAAGAAAAAAAGATAATCCATATGACTATGTTGTTTTTGCAATAAATATGGATAGAGAAAAGTTATATGAAAGAATTAATAAAAGAGTAGATATAATGCTTGAAAAAGGCTTGGTAGATGAAGTTAAGAGATTGATAAAAAAATATGATGAACTTCCAACTGCAATTCAAGGTTTGGGATATAAGGAAGTTGTACAATATTTAAATAACGAAATTTCTTATGATGAAATGGTAGAAAAAATCAAGCAAGAAACAAGACGTTATGCCAAAAGACAATTGACTTGGTTTAGACGAAATAAAGAAATAACATGGATTAATGGTTTAGATGATATGCAAAATAATTTGAATATAATTTTGAAGGGGAGTTAAAAGTGAAGAAAAAAACTAAAATTGCAATAGTAATAGCGTGTATTTTTTTAGTGTATTGTGTGATTCTTTTTATAAAGTTACTAGCTAATCCAACAGATACTTTTATAGTTGAACAAGGTAAGATATATAAAGAAGAGTCACAAAATGGATATATAATTAGAGATGAACAAATAATTGAAAACGAAGCATCTAATGGAAATATTGTTCAACTAAAAGCTGAAGGAAAAAAAGTAGCAAATGGGGAAGCAATATATAGATATTCACTAGAAAATGAAAATGAATTAAATAAAAAAATTGAAGAATTAGATGTTCAAATTCAAGAGGCATTGCAAAAAGAAAATACTTTGTTTTCAACAGATATTAAACTTTTAGAGGCTCAAATTGAGGAAAAATTAGAAAATGTTTATGAAAATACAGATATCCAAGAAATTGAGCAATATAAAAAAGAAATTAGTAACGCTATTACCAAAAAAGCTAAAATCGCTGGAAATCTAAGTTCAAACGGATCATATGTAAAACAGTTAATTGAACAAAGAAGTGCTATTGAAAATCAATTAAATTCAAATTCACAGTATGTGTATTCAAATAAAAGTGGAATTATTTCTTATAAAGTTGATAATTTAGAAGGTACTTTAACAACAGGAGATTTTAGCTATTTAAATAAACAATTTTTAGAATCATTAAAGTTAAAAAATGGACAAATAATAGCGTCTAATAGTACAAAAGCAAAAATTATAAATAATTTTAAATGTTATATTGCAACAGTTTCTAAAACTGAAGAAGCTTCAAAATCAGAAGTGGGAGATACTTTAAAAATACGTTTACCAAATTCAGAAGAAATTCCTGCAAAAATTGTTTATAAATCATCTGAAGATAGTAATGAAACATTATTAGTTTTTGAAATAGAACAAGCGGTTGAAAGTTTAATTAATTATAGAAAAATTGTTTTTGATATAATTTGGTGGAGTGATTCTGGAATAAAAGTTCCAAATTCTGCAATAAAATATGAAGGTAAATTTGCTTATGTTATCAGAAATAGGGCAGGTTATAATGAAAAAATATTAGTAAAAGTTTTACGACAAAATGATAATTATTCAATAGTAGAAAACTATTCTACTGCTGAATTAGAAGAAGCTGGATATGATATGAGCACCTTAGATAGTAAGAAATCTATAAGCTTATATGACGAAATTATTATTAAAAAAGATTAATATTACAAAAATATTACAATAATATTACAAAAATATGAAGTTTTGATTACATAGCGAAAAAAGTATTGACATTGGTAAAAAAAAGATAGATACTTATTACAAGCTAACAAATGAGGAGTAAATTTTTTAGGAGGTATATTATGTCAGGAGCAATAATGAATAAGGTATGGGATTTATTTGGAGTAGATCCATCAGCAGACACAGAAGATGAAAATGAATATGAAATTGATGAATATGAAAACGAAGGGGAAGAGGTTGAATCAAAAGGATTTTTTGGTGCAAAACGTAACAGCAAAATTGTAAGTTTACCAGCAATGCAACAAATCAAAATGGTGATATCTCAACCAACATCATTTGAACAATCTGAAAGCATATGTGATTTATTAAAAGAGAAAAAATCTGTAATAGTAAATCTAGAATATGTTAATAAAGATGTTGCAAGAAGAATAATAGATGTAATTAGTGGAGCTGTTCATGCATTAGATGGACACATTCAAAAAGTTTCAAATTCTATATTCTTAATTGCACCTTATAATTATGATATTACAAATGAAATGGCAAGAGAAGAAATAAAAAGCAAACTTTCTGTTTCTTGGTTAAAAAACAATAATATGAATGATTAATCATATATAAAATGGAGGGAAAGCGTATGATAACACCACTAGATATTGAAAACAAAAAATTTTCCAGAAAAATGGTTAACGGTTATGATGTTGAAGAAGTAGATGATTTTCTAGACCAATTAACTAGCGACTATGAACAAAAATGTAGAGAAATATCTGAAAAAGATAGAAAAATCGCTCAGTTAGAAAAAGATATTGCACATTACAAAACAATAGAAAGCACTCTTCAAAATACTTTGGTAATAGCTCAATCAGCTGCTGATGAAGTTAAAAATACTGCTAAACAACAAGCAGATCAAATAATTAAAGAGGCAGAAGGTACAGCTAAACAATCTTTAGATTCTCTAAATCAATCTATAGTTTTGAAACAAAGAGAAAAAGATGAAATGGAAAAACAATTTGATATATATAAAGCTAAAATGGAATCTCTTTTGATATCACAATTAGAATTGATAAAAGATATGAAAAAGGATAATTAAAAATATGAAACAGAGGAGCTTTTTCCTCTGTTTTTAATTGAGATTGACACATTTGGGGACGGACTCATTTTGGGTCAAAAATGACACATTTGGGGACGGTCTTTAAATAATTTTTCAATAATATTACAAAATTGTAATTTTATTACAGAAATATTAAGAGTTTGTTACAATTGTGTTAATTATATTGACATATTATAAAAATAATAATATAAATATACATGTATAAATACATTTTAAGAGGTTTTTATGAGAGTTATTAGTGGTACTGCAAGAGGAACAAAATTAAATTCAATAGAAGAATTATCTACTAGACCAACATTAGATAGAGTGAAAGAATCTTTATTTAATATTATAAATTCTAGAATTGATGATAGTGTTGTATTAGATTTGTTCGCTGGTAGTGGCGCAATAGGAATAGAATTCCTGAGTAGAGGATGTAGAACAGCGTATCTATGTGATTATTCAAGTAAGGCAGTAAAAATGATACATCAAAATTTAGAAAAAACTAGATTGCAAGAAAATGCTGTAGTTCTTAACAAAGATTATAAAAAATGCTTAGAAGAATTAGCGATTAAGCAAATAAAATTTGATGTAATCTTTATTGATCCACCTTATAAGGATGATATAGCTGTTGATGCGGCAAAAATGATATTGTCTTTAAAATTACTTAAAGAAGATGGCATTATAATAATAGAAACCGATGAAAAAGATAGAGAAATCGAAAATTTAAAAAAATTAGATATAGAAGTTTATGATATTAGAAAATATGGCAGAGCAAATCTCATATTTTTAAATTGAAAGGGGCTAAATTATGGAAATATTTACTTTATTAGAAGAATTAGAAGACATATTAGAAAACTGCAAAACAGTACCATTTTCTGGTAAAAGTGTAGTTGACAAGGAAGAAATCTTGGAAATAATTAAAGAAATTAGATTGAAATTACCAGATGAGTTAAAACAAGCAAAATGGATCAAGGAAGAAAGACAACGTATTCTTGTTGAAGCTCAAAAAGAAGCTGATGATATAGTTAAAGAGGCTGAAAACAGAATAATTTCTATGATAAATGAAAATGAAATTACTAAAAAAGCATATGAGAAAAAGGCTGAAATTATTGAAACTGCAAATGAAATGTCTAGAGAAATTTCAAAAGGAACAAAAGATTATGCTGATAATATTTTACAAGGTTTAGAAGTGGCTTTAGAAGATGCTTTAAAAATAATTCAAAATAATAGAAAAGAACTTAAATAATTATTAAAAAGTAATAGGACGATTTTGTCCAAAAGGGACGTTTCTAAAAGGACAAGGATGTGTCATTTTGGAAATGTTCTTTTTTTCTTAAAATAGATTGGAGGAATAAGTTTGGCAAAGAAAAGAAAACCAGGTCCAAAAAAGCAAACCAAAAGTACAAGAAAAATTAATGCAGAAACTGCAGTAATAATTTTATTTGTTGCGGGTTTGTTAAGTGGAGTTTTAATATATTTTAAATCAGGCTATATAGGTCAATCCTTAAGCAATATTTTGGGAGGTATTTTTGGTATAACAAAATATATTATACCTATTGGAATTATTGCATTATCTATAAATTTAATTCATAATTCAAAAGATTATATTACATCAAAACTAATGCAGTATGGAATAGTTGTAGGATGTATTTCAGCTGTTTTAAGTATTTATGAGGTAGCAATTACAAAATCTTTAACAATGAATCAAGAATTTCAAAGTGTTTTAGAAAGAGCATCATATTTAGGAACTAACAACAAAGGTGGAGGAATTTTAGGTGCACTTATTGCATATCCATTGGTTAAGCTTTTTGGAGTATTGGGGACAGTTATTTTAACTATAGGATTAGCAGTAATTTTCATTGTTTTCATGTTTGGATTCAAACCAACTGAGTTTATTTCGAAAATGTTTGAACGTATGAAAGAAAGAAGAGAAAGTGAATATGACGATGATTCAAACCAAGAAAATGTAGTTGAAACAAAAAAAGAAAGAAAATTAAGAGAAAAAGAAGAAAGAAGAATAAGAGAAGAAGAAGAAAGACGTAAACAAGCAGAAGAAATTGGTCAATTACAATTAAAATTTGAAGAAAATTTAGCTGATAGAAAGAAATATAAACACGGTGAAGATGACCTTATGCCTTTGGGTGTAAATAAGTCAGGCGGAATGCATGATGATCCGGAATATATTGAAGGAAATTTATTTAAACAAGAAGAAGAGAAAAAAGAAGATAATAAGAGGGAAGTGCTACAGTTAGAACACGCAATAGCTGTTGAAGATGAACACTATGAATATCCTCCAATAAATCTTTTAAGTAAAAATACTAAAAAAGCTACTAAAGGAAGTGCAAAAGCGTTAACAGATACAGCTGCTAAACTACAAAAAACTTTATATAGTTTTGGTGTATCTGCAAAAGTTGAAGATGTAAAAGTTGGACCTGCAATTACAAGATATGAATTAAAACCATCTGAAGGTGTAAGAGTTAGTAAAATTGCAAACTTAGCAGATGATATAGCTTTAAATTTAGCTGCTGAAACAATAAGAATTGAAGCACCAATTCCTGGAAAACAAGCAGTGGGAATTGAAGTTCCAAATAAGGAAAAAGAAGCTGTACACTTAAGGGATGTTATTGAAACAGAGGAATTTGCAAACAACAAATCAAAACTAAGTGTTGCATTAGGAAAAGATGTTGCAGGACAAGTTGTAATAGCAGATATTGCAAAAATGCCACACGTATTAATCGCAGGTTCAACAGGTTCGGGTAAGAGTGTTTGTATTAATACAATTATTACAAGTATTATATACAATGCGAAACCAAGTGAAGTAAAATTAGTAATGGTTGATCCAAAAGTAGTTGAACTTTCTGTATATAATGGAATTCCACATCTTTTAATACCAGTAGTTACAGATCCAAGAAAAGCTGCAGGTGCACTTGCATGGGCTGTTCAAGAGATGGATGATAGATATAACAAATTTGCTACAAAAGGTGTAAGAGATTTAAAAGGATACAATAATGCAATGGAAAAAGAGGGAGAAGGAAGGACTTTACCTCAAATAGTAATAATTATAGACGAGCTTGCAGATTTAATGATGGTTGCTGCAAAAGATGTTGAGGACGCAATTTGTAGATTAGCTCAAAAAGCAAGAGCTGCTGGAATGCATTTAGTAATTGCAACACAAAGACCATCAGTTGATGTTATCACTGGTTTAATTAAAGCCAATGTTCCATCAAGAATTGCATTTGCTGTTTCATCACAAGTAGACTCAAGAACAATTTTAGATATGGTTGGTGCAGAAAAATTGCTAGGAAAAGGAGATATGCTATTCTCACCAGCAGGTTCTTCTAAGCCAACAAGAATTCAAGGAGCCTTTGTTTCTGATGACGAAGTTGAAAAAATTGTTGATTTTGTTAAAGCAAATGGAACTGCAACATATAGTGAAGCAATACTAGAAAGTATAGAAAATAGTAATAAATCTGACAAAGAATTAGCTGAAGAAGCTGATGACGATGATACAGATCCATTTTTAATGGATGCAATGGATGTAGTTGTTGAAACAGGTCAAGCTTCAACATCATTTATCCAAAGAAAATTCAAAGTTGGTTATGCTAGAGCAGGAAGAATAATAGACCAATTAGAAGAAAGAGGTGTAATTTCAGGATATCAAGGTAGCAAACCAAGACAAGTTTTAATGACTAAAGAAAGGTTAGAAGAATTAAAGATGTCAACAGCATCTAATACAAATGAATAGGAGTTTTTATTTTGGGAGAAAAGGAAAAAATTTTAGCAAGATTTAACATTAAAGATTATAGAGAAGACCTAGAATATGTACTTGAAAACAAGAAATTTGACGAGGAGGCCAAAAGTCTCCTTCTTAATATTTATTATAAACTTGATAATTTTTATAAAGATTATTTATCTGTGAAAATAGAATGTGAAGATAAAAATAAATATCTAGAAGATTATATTAAAATTATAAAAGCAAAATGTAATAAAATAACAATGATACAACCTAAAGAAATTACTGAAGGTGACAAGTTTGCTATAGATATAAAAAAAGGAGAAATAAAAAGCTTTCCAAATGAATTAGTTTTATTACAAGCAATATATAAAATAATAGAAAGGGATGTATCTACTGATAGATTGCTATTAGAAGATTTCACTAAA
The DNA here is from genome assembly GCA_017528375.1 of Clostridia bacterium. Classification (GTDB taxonomy): domain Bacteria; phylum Bacillota; class Clostridia; order TANB77; family CAG-508; genus CAG-492. The sequence goes on from JAFXOY010000122.1 coordinate 11,477, forward strand.
ATTTGTTTAAATAATGTTATGTATAAAGCAAAGACAATCAATTCAGTTGAACCATTAAGAGATTTCACGGGATGGTCTTGGCAAATATCATTAACTGACAATGACACTATAGTAAATAACTTAATCTATCAAAATCTAATTTTATTATTAGGTTATAGATTTGTTAATGATAATATTTACAAAACCAATATAATTACATTGTTAAATAACGAGTTAAACAAGCAAGAATATAGTGAAGTTGGCTATAATTTTCTTATGGATTTATTAGAATTGTGTATTATTGTGTTTAATAATATTTCTAAAGAGAATCATGAAAAGTGTTTAAAGTATAAAAACAGTTTAATTAGCAAAAGAAAAATGCTAAATACAAGGAGAGAATATGTTGAAGATAAAACAAAAAGTAGTTCAACAATAAGCAAGCAAATAAAGAAGATTGATGATATGCTTGAAAATATTGTTTTGATAAGAGAACAATATGAAAAAGAAATAAAAAAAGATAAAAATCAATATTTAGGAATAAGTGATTTTATTGATAAAAAAGAAGTCGAAAAAAAGAAACTATTAAATCAAATAAAAGAGAATAATAAAGTCTTAAATCAAAAACAATACCTATTTAATCATGACGATTATGAAAATACGTTGAAATTATATGATCAAATAACTGAAGAAAAAGAAAAGGTAAATATCCAAAATAATTTGACTAAACTGCAAAAAGATTTTTTAGAATGTATGAAAATAAAAATAGAAAAAGCTAATACTAAAAAAGATTTATGTGATATCGTTGTTGAATTAAGATATTATTCAAATTTGTTAATAAAAAAAGATAAAACAGTAATAGATCAAAATAAGATTTCAGAAGATTTTGAAAATATTACAAAACAATTGATATATAAAATGGTAGAAAATAAATTTTTTGATATTGGATTTGTTGATAAAGAGTTTAATTACAGTATTCTTAAGTATGTTTTTAATACAAAAATTATAGAATTAAATGGAATTATAATTAAATTATGTTATTTACCTGATAATAAAGTCAATGTGGAATACTATGACGGGAAAATGCTTGAGTATAAGCAAACTTTTGATATTCCTAAAGACGAAGTGGTAACAAATAAAAAAGATAAGAAAATTAAATTATTTAAAATAGGAGGATAATATATGAATATTACTTTTTTAGGTGCAACTAAAACAGTAACAGGATCAAATTTTTTGGTAGAAGGTGCTGGTAAAAAATTTTTAGTAGACTGTGGTTTATTTCAAGGGCAAGCAGCAGATGAATGGGAAAATGAAGAGGATTTTCAATTTGATGTAAATGAAATAGATTTTATGATATTAACACATGCCCATATAGATCATTCTGGAAGAATTCCAAAACTTTATAAGGATGGATATAGAGGAAAGGTTTATGCAACAAAAGCAACATGCGATTTATGTGCAATAATGCTTCCTGACAGCGGTCACATTCAAGAAATGGAAACTGAATGGAAAAACAGAAAGAGATTAAGAAAAGGTGAATCACTTAAAGAGCCAATTTATGATGTTCAAACAGCATTAATGTCATTAGAATTATTTGAGCCATCAAGATATGATCAATTAATTGAAATAGATGATAATATTCATATTAGATTTAACGATGCAGGGCACATGCTTGGTTCAGCAATAGTTGAAGTATGGATTAAAGAAAATGGAGAAAACAAGAAAATAGTATTTACAGGGGACTTAGGAAATAATGATATTCCACTATTATCTGAGCCTACTATGATAGAAGATGCAGACTATTTGGTTATGGAATCAACCTATGGAGATAGACATCACATGAGAAATGACCAAAAAGCTGAAATATTTGTAGATATAGTTTCTGAAACAATACGTAATGGCGGAACAGTTGTAATACCATCATTTGCAGTTGGAAGAACTCAAGAGATTTTATTTGAATTAAACAAAATTAAAGAACAAACAACAGATCCAAACTTTTTAAGAAAATATGAAATATTAATGCATACTCCTGTTTATGTTGATAGTCCTCTAGCTATTTCAGCAACAGAAGTATTCCAAGAAAATATGGAATTGTTTGATGAAAACACACAAGAATTAATAAAAAGTGGAGACAATCCATTAGAATTTCCAGGATTAAGATTTACAAGAACAGCTCAAGAATCAAAAGAATTAAACGAAGATGACACACCATCTATAATTATTTCAGCAAGTGGAATGTGCGAAGTAGGAAGAATCAAACATCATTTAAAACACAACATTTGGAATCCAAAAAACACGATACTTTTCGTAGGATATCAAGCACCAGGAACACTTGGAAGAAAAATAGTTGACGGAGCAAAAACAGTAAAAATATTCGGAGAAGAAATTTCAGTAAATGCTAGAGTTGAATACATTGAAGGATACTCAGGACATGCTGACCAAGAAGGACTACTAAACTTTGTATATTCATTTACAAAAAAACCAGAACATATATTCCTAGTTCACGGAGAACCAGAAGGTCAAAAAGTACTAAAACAAAAAATAACAGAAACAACTCAAATTCCTGTTACAATACCAGATTTTGGTGAAAAATACGACCTAAAAGAAGAAATAAAAATGGTAGACAAAATTGAACAAAACCATGATCAAAAATACTTGAGACTACAAGTCTTAGACAGAATGAAAACTCTAAAAGAAGAACTTCAAGACATGGAAGAGATTGTAAAAGAAGATTTGAAGTCAACCGAAACAAATGATGCTGAAATTAATAGAATAAATGATAGAATTAAAGAACTAGAACAACAAATTGTGAGAATTGTTGAAGGATAATGCACAGTTGGGGACGCGTCCCCGCTGTGCATTTTGCACAGCGAGGGACAGGTTAGCTAAAAAATATTGTTGACAATAAAATAAAAATGATATAAAATCCAAATCGATTTAAATATTCTAAATTATTTTTTCAATTATTTATAATTCTTATTATATTTCAAATAGTAAAAACTAATAGTGCATAATAAAAAAGGAGGAGCAGTTTGGCAAGAACAAAAAGAAACTTTGGTTGTATTGGATTAAATCATTGTATTATAAGAGGCATCGATAAAAGAGATATATTCTTTGATAATCAGGACAGAAAAAAATTTTTGAAGGGATTGAAAGAATTTAAAGAAAAGTATAAGATAAGCATTGGTACATATGTATTAATGCAGAATCACGTACATTTACTAGTGAAAGGAGAGGATAAATCAATTTCAGATTTTTTTCATAGCTTATTAATATCGTATTCATCATACTTTAATAAGAAATATGATAGAGTAGGACATCTTTTTGAAAATCGATTTAAAAATAAAATGATTAATAATGAGTTATATTTAAGAAATGTTGTTAAATATATTCATTATAATCCAGAAAAGGCAGGAATTTGTCCTTTTAATATTTACAAATGGAGCGGTTATCAAGAATTATTAAGTGAAAAAACATGGCTAGACAAAGAGTTTATTATGTTATATTATAGTGATGATATTAAGGAAGCAACGAAAATATTTCAGAATGAACATTCTAGTGGGTTGCGAAGATATTATGAGGATTTTGTTGAATATGAACTGGTTAATAATCTGTCAGATGAACAGGTAAAGAGGCTAATAGATTATAAGATGAAGGAAACACAAAATGATAAAAACGATTTATTGGGAAAAGAAAAAAATTGTAATGTTTTAAAAGAAGTATTAAATATAAAAGGAGTTTCTATTAGTCAAGTCAACAGAGTTACTGGGATTAATAGAAGATTGTTAACTAAGATAAAGGATGATAACTGAAAGAATAATATTATAAATATGGGCTGACCTGTCCCTCGCTGTGCATTTTGCACAGCGGGGACGCGTCCCCAACTGTGCAGGAGGTAACAAATGGCATCAAAAATTAAAACAGTATTCGTATGTAGCAACTGTCGGATACGAATCAAGTAAGTGGCTTGGAAAATGTCCTGGCTGTAATGAATGGAACAGCTTTTATGAAGAAAAGCTAAGCAAAGCAAATGATAAATTAGGTGGGGCAGGTGTTGAAAAGAAAAGCTGTAAACCTTTGAAACTGAATGAAGTGGTTGGAAAAGAAGATGTAAGAGTTTCAACTGGATTTGAAGAATTAGATAGAGTGCTTGGTGGAGGATTAGTAAATGGCTCACTTGTACTTTTAGGTGGAGAACCAGGAATTGGTAAGTCTACTTTAATTTTGCAAATTTGCGATAAGATTAAAGGTGATGGAAAAGTATTGTATGTTTCAGGTGAGGAATCTGCTGAGCAAATTAAATTAAGAGCTGATAGATTAGGAATTGATAATCAGGATATAATGTTTTTAGGAGAAACTGATATGGATGTGATACAAACTGCTATATTAGATATGAATCCTAAATTAGTTATAATAGATTCAATTCAAACAATGTATTCAGATGAAATTACATCTGCACCAGGTACAGTAAGCCAAGTAAGAGAAATTACTGCTAGAATTATGAAATTATGCAAAACAAATGGTATAACTACAATTATAATTGGACATGTTACAAAAGAAGGAAATATTGCAGGGCCAAGAGTTTTAGAACACATGGTAGATACTGTTTTGTATTTAGAGGGAGAAAGATATTTTTCTTACAGAATTTTACGTGGAGTAAAAAATAGATTTGGTTCAACAAATGAAGTAGGAATGTTTGAAATGGCAAATGAAGGAATGGTTGAAATAAGCAATCCTTCAGCTGTGCTAATTTCAGAAAGAGAGGATAATCCAGCAGGATCAGTTGTTGTAGCAAGTATGGAAGGAACAAGACCACTTCTTATTGAATTACAAGCATTAACAACACCAAGTGTATTTGGAATGCCAAGAAGAAATGCAAATGGTATTGATTATAATAGACTTACTTTGTTGATGGCAGTATTGGAAAAAAGAGCAGGATTTAATTTAGGTAGTCAAGATGCTTATGTAAATGTAGTAAGCGGAATGAGAATAAATGAACCATCTGTAGATTTAGGAGTAATTGCAGCAGTAACATCAAGCTTTAAGAACCTAAGTATTTCGAAAGATGTAGTAGTTATTGGAGAAGTAGGATTAACTGGAGAAGTACGTACTGTCAATTTAATTGATAAAAGGTTGAAAGAAGCAGAAAAAATGGGATTTAAAACATGCATTATTCCAGAAAGCAATAAAAAACAGTTGAAAGAGAGTTATAAAATGGATATAATAGGTGTTAAGAATATTAATGAGGCATTAAAAGCGATGGGACTTCGCTGATTTGCACAGCCGGGGACGCGTCCCAACTGTGCAAAATGCACAACGAGGGACACATTAACAATCATGACCCGTCCTTGGATGTGCAAAAACTAGCAAAGGACGCGTCCAAAATTGTGCAGAGGAGGAAAAAATGACTATAAGTAAAGAGGACAACCAAATGATAGAAATACTTAAATTAATAGCACCAGGGACACCAATTCGAGAAGGATTAGAAAATATTTTAAAAGCAAAAACAGGTGGATTAATTGTAATTGGTGATTCTAAAGAAGTTCTAGAAATTGTTGATGATGGATTTAGTATTGATGTAGAATATACACCTGCTAAGCTTTATGAACTTGCTAAAATGGATGGAGCAATAGTGTTAAGCGGTGATTTAAAAAGAATTTTATTGGCAAATACACAATTAATACCATCTTCAGATATACTAACAAATGAAACAGGAACTCGTCACAGAACTGCGGAAAGAACAGCAAAACAAACAGGGGAGCTAGTTATAAGCGTTTCTCAAAGAAGGAACATTATTACTTTATATAAAGGAAATTATAGATATGTTTTAGAAGATACATCAAAAGTTATTACTAAAGCAAATCAAGCTCTACAAACAGTTGAAAAATATAAAAAAGTATTTGACAGTAAGTTAAATATATTAAATGAATATGAATTCAATGATATAGTAACATTAGAGAATGTAATAATTTCTATACAAAGAGCTGAAATGGTAATGACTGTTGCGGAAGAAGTAAATAAAGCAATTTATGAATTAGGAGAAGAAGGAAGATTACTTCAAATGCAGCTAGATGAATTAGTAGGTGATATGGAACTTGAAGAACTATTAATCATTAAAGATTATATGGTTCCAAATAAAAAGAAAACACCAGAGGATATTTTAAAAGAAATAAAACAAATAACACATGAAGAATTACTAAAGCCACAAGAAATTGCCAAAATTTTAGGCTATGAAGATTTTGATAATTATGATGAGGTAGGAGTATTTACTAAAGGATATAGAGTACTTAATAAAATACCAAGAGTGCCTGCAAACATTGTGGAAAACTTGGTTAAATCATTTAAATCATTCCAACATATATTAGCAGCAGATATTCCAGCTTTAGACGATGTTGATGGAATAGGAGAAATAAGAGCTAGAACGATTAAGCAATCATTAAAAAGAATGCAAGAGCAATTTATTTTTGATAATTTAATGTTGTAAATTAAGTAGTTGATCCGCATTTATAAAATTAAAAAATCTTTTATAAAAGTCTTGTAATTTTAATTAAGTTAAGATTATAATATGCTTATGATTAATAAAAAAATGGAGGAAAAAGCAAATGAAAAAAGGAATATTAACAGTATTAATAGCTATAGTATCAATAGCAATTATTTTAGTAGGATTTTTTATAATAAAAGGAAAAACATATAAAGTACAAAATCCTATAGCAACAATTCAAATAGAAGGATATGAAAAACCAATAAAAATAGAATTAGATCCACAATCAGCACCGAATGCTGTGGCTAACTTTGTTAAATTAGCTAATAATGGATTTTATAACAATTACAAAGTTACAATAGAAGAAAGCGGTTTAACAGCATCAGATAGTAAAGAGGCACGTTTATCAAACATTCAAGAAAATCCACAAAGTGATTATGTTTATGGTATAAAGGGAGATTTTGTAAGAAATGACGTACAAAACTTTATAAGACACGAAAAAGGTGTAATTACAATGGAAAGAGATGATTATAGTTATTTTGGATATACTGAAGAAGGATATAATTCAGCAAATTCTAAATTCTCAATTTTAACACAAAACGTAGATAGCTATAATGGAATATCAGCAGCTTTTGGAAAGGTTATAGAAGGAATGGATGTGTTAGATGCTATAGCAGCAACAAGGGTTGATGAAACAACGGATGACTCAGATGATGACGTAACAGAAGATGCAACAACAGAGGATGATAGTAAAAACACAATAATAATAAAATCAATTACTGTTGATACTTTTGGAGTAGATTATGGTATGCCACAAGTATTTAACAATGAAGAAGTAACTGAAAAGGTAAATCAAATTTATCAACAATATTTCGGTGGGAATCAATAAAAATAATTTCAGACATCATTTTTAATAAAAAATGATGTCTATTTTTATTGAAAAAATGGAAAAATTAAGTTAAATCTATTGACTTTCATCTAAAACCATTATATAATAGTGGGGCATGTAAGATTAGCGATGAAGTAAGATGTGGCTACATCCTTTGAAACAGTAAGGATGGAGGGAACTCTTATGGAGTATGTCGTGGCTTAGACCAAGGCGGTAAGTTATTTAAAATATTTAGACTTCGAAAGATAAAAAATGCTTTAAGTTGTATGAAGCAGTGTAATTAGAGAGATTAATTAAATAATCAATCAAAAATTATAAAGCTACATATAAGTGCTAAAAGCATATTTTTATTGTCAGAAAGTCATGCACTTATCCCAAGATATAATCATGCAAAACTTGGGTTTAAATATTAGAGTTTTACAAAACACCAGGGTGCGTTTATAACTTCCGACCAAAATAAAAATATTTTAAGGAGGGAAAATTACATGGCAACAGTAAAAGGAAATGCGGTAGCAAGCGAAAAAATCAGAATAAGATTAAAAGCTTATGATCATGTAGTATTAGAACAGTCTGCTGAAAAAATAGTAGATACTGCTAAGAAAACAGGAGCAAAAGTTTCAGGTCCTATTCCACTACCAACAGAAAAGGAGATTATAACAATTTTACGTTCTCCACACAAACAC
>JAFXOY010000123.1 GCA_017528375.1 Clostridia bacterium
ATATTTAATAATATTTTGTATTTAAATAAAAATTTCATTTTATTTTTAATTAATTTTATATATTTATGAAAAGGCTTGTTTAAATTTATCTTCAATTCTTTTTTGTTGTTTATTAAATAGTTCAATAAGTTCTTCTTTGCTCTGTTTAGGACTAATAAATTTCATTTGTGTTAATTCTACAAATTCTTCTTTTGTTTTTGTTTGGACAAAAGCCAAAGTTTTTTTATTTTCTCCTGAACTTTCTTTTATAGTTTTTAATGCATTATTAAAATATGTCATAATACATTTCATCATTCCAGTTGTTTTAGCCAGAGGACAAGTAAAGTCATATTCAGTGAAAGAATTTTGTTGCAAAAAATCATTTTTAATAACTTTAGCAATTTCTAAAATTAGTTTTTGATCTTCACTCAAGGAATCCTTTCCAACTAATTGCACAACCTCAGTTAGATCTTCTTCATCTTGTAAAATTCTTTTAATGTTATTTTTACATTCTACATATTCAGGGTCAAATTTATTAAAAAATGGCTCTAATATATTTTCATATTTACTATATGATGTTAACCAATTTACAGCTGGAAAATGTGTTCTTTGTGCTAATTTTTTATCTAACCCCCAAAAAACTTGTACATTATATAAAGTATTAACAGTAACAGGATCACTAAAATCACCACCAGGAGGAGATACAGCCCCAACAATACTTACAGATCCTTCTCTTTCAGGGCTGCCTAAACATTTAACTGCCCCGGCCCTTTCATAAAATTGTGCTAATTTTGAAGCTAAATAAGCAGGATATCCACTATCGGCTGGCATTTCTGCCAAACGACCTGAAATTTCCCTTAAGGCTTCAGCCCATCTTGAAGTTGAATCAGCCATCATAGATACATTATAACCCATATCACGAATATATTCTGCTAAAGTAATACCAGTATATATTGATGCTTCTCTTGCTGCAACTGGCATATTTGAAGTATTTGCGACTAAAATTGTCCTTTGCATAATATTATGTTTTACTCCATTTACTTCAGTATATAATTGAGGAAATTCCTTTAAAACTTCTGCCATTTCATTTCCTCTTTCACCACAGCCAACGTAAACAATTGCTTGACTATTTGAATATTTTGATAAAGCTTGAGAAATACAAGTTTTTCCACATCCAAAAGCCCCAGGAATAGCACAAGTTCCTCCTAAAACAGAGGGGAATAAAGCATCTAAAACTCTTTGTCCAGTTAATAAAGGCTCAGTTCCTGGCATTTTTTCAGCAACTGGTCTTGCTTCTCTAACTGGCCAAAAATGACTCATTGAATATTTTTTTAAATTTCCATTTTCATCAATTTCAATAATAGGGGTATCCACTGTATAATCACCTGATGGTTGAATTTCAACGACTTTTCCTTTGGCTTTTGGTGGTAATAATATTCTATGTTCAGAAAATAAATCATTTTCATGGACTATTCCTATGACATCTCCACCAGTGATTATAGTCCCAGGGTTTATTTTCATAGGATTGAATGACCATTCCTTTTTCATATCTAAAGAAGGGACATCAACTCCACGTGGAACATATACACTTCCTGATAATTCACTAATTACTTTTAGTGGTCTTTGAATACCATCAAAAATTTGACTTAATAATCCTGGGCCTAATTGAACTGCTAAAGGAGAACCAGTTTTTAATACTGGATCACCTACAGTTAGGCCAGATGTATCTTCGTAACATTGAATTGATGCTGTATCTTTTTCTAATTTAATAACTTCTCCTACTAATTTAGACCAACCTATTTTTACTAATTCATACATTTTTGCTCCAGCCATATTCTCGGCTACAACTAGAGGACCACTTACTTTTATAATTTTTCCAAATCTACTTTCCTTTTCTTTTTCCTCTAACTCGTACATATATATATTGAAAAAATTAATAAATTTTTTTATTAATTATA
>JAFXOY010000124.1 GCA_017528375.1 Clostridia bacterium
GCACACTTTTCTAAAAAAGAACAAATAGGACAAAAGTGTGCAATAAAAAGTCTTAAGTTTTAATATAATAATAGAGATTATATTAAAGGAGTTAGTTAGGTATGTCAAATAAACAATTAAAAGAAGGAATTATGACTAATCAAGAATTAGCTGATTGGTTTGGAGTGTCTTTATCAACTTTTAATCATACTAAGAAAAAAAAGTTAGAAGAATTAACTGCTTTTGCTGATTATGAATTAGTTGGTGAAAAAGTTAAAAAGGTTAAAATAATTAATATTTATAATCCTGTTTACAGTAAACAAGGCAGTTTAAGTTTTCAAGTTATTAAAACTAATTTTCAAACTTATTGGAAAGATAATGGAAAAGGATTAGATACTTGTAAGAGAGTAGGTGAAGAAATGTATAGTGATGGAATTACTAGTTTATCATATAAAACTACTCTGTCTTATGTAGGAAGAAGTAAAAGAGAGATGTTTGGAAAAAATTTTATTAGTAGAGGAACTGAAGGATATAGTATTTATGGGTGGGGAAAATGGGTTTAGAATTCTAATCATGAATTAGAATTAGTTCCATTAACACAAGAAGAAGAAAAGATTAAAGATGTATTAGTTAAGAAGTATTATGGTAATGTGACTGAAAAGGCTGTTTTTGTTCAAGGAATGATTGATGCTGGAGAAATTACAGAAGAAGAGGCTTGGGGTGTTTTAGATTAGTTAGTAAATATTAAAGATAAATATGGGGCTTTTAAAGCAGAGTTTTAGATAGCAATAAATGCTCCTTTAGGAAAAGGTACTTATTTGATTTCTGATACTAGTTCAATTGAACAATAGTCAGCTTTCTAATTGGTTAAGTAAAAAACAAAAATTAGCGCAATTTATTAAAAATGAGAAGGAGATTTAGATGAAATATAAGTATGTTAGATTTGATAATTTAAATGAAGCAAATGATTCAATTAGTATTTGTATTTAGAAAGAGAATGGATTTAAATAGGTGATGAGATTAGTTCATACGAATGAATATAGTAAGGAAAAGATTGATAAGTTTATATTATATTCTGTAGAAATGTTTGATTAGAAGGCTGTGAAGTATGGATTTTTTCCAGAGGAGCCTAAAATATGGGATATGAGATAGATAGCAAAAGTTTTAAGGTGGGATTAGTGAGAATTGTGGAAAATTGGTAAAAATTATGAAAAATTGGGAAAATTATGAAAATTGTGGAGGTGCGGTGGTCCAGTCCTAATCCCTTTACATACATACGAATGCATTTTTCTGTCGTTCGCTTTGTCGGTTCCATATAACATATAAGTCGGGTGCGGCGCAGAACAAGCATATTCCCCTTATATTATATCATAATTTTTTATAAAAGTCAAGTTAACGGCATCATAAAGATGCCGTTTTTTTATATTATATCATAAAATTTTATAAAAGTCAAGTCGTGCGGTCCCTACATGGATTGCATATGCCTCGGTCTTGTGTGTTGAACCATATATGGGTCATGGTGTGCATTCACCTAGCGCCGCTTTACCCAATTAAAGTATTAACGTAGTAACGCATTAACGCTTCACCGTATTAACGCGTTAATACTGCAGTATACTAAAGCGGAACGCGCCCCCCTAGTAGTATACCACAAAAACAATAGTCTGTCAATTGTGCAATTTCGGGAAAATAGACGGAAATTTTTGTGCAAGATTTTTGCATAAAAAAGTTGACAATGTTAAAATTTTGTGGTATAATCGGGGGCCGCTGTTCAACAGCGGCCCGGGCAACTTTAACTTAGTACAGCGTTAAAATAGCTGGTCAAATTACTTATTTGACCAGCTAAAACTTTCATTTTTAATCCCCTTTATTAATTTTCAATAGTGATTTCAATATCATCAACCCAATTATTTAACATATCATCTACAGTATTATAAGCTGTTGCACAATCTTCTCCAAATTGTGAAAAGTAGTCTTTGATGTCCAGAGCATCAGAGATTGCCTTAAAAACTTTCATAGCCTCTTCACAAGCTTTTGCTTCTTCTTTTGTAAGTATAATTTCTGAAATTCCATATTTTACTTTCATTTTTTTATCTCCTTTTCTTTTGATATTATTATTATAGCAGAAAAAAATAATTTGTCAATACTTTTTTATAAAAAATTTTGCGCCCGGGCAAGAAAGGCTCTATTTAGAGCCTTTATCTTTATTATGGATTCCTGTAAAGATTTTGCCAAGCTGTCCGCAAATGATACCAAGAGCGCCAATGAAGCAAACACATACCCAATATTCAAACTGCGGAAGATTAAATGCCCAAGCTATAGCATTCCAAGCTACGTGTACAAACAGACCGCCAAGGAACAATACCATAATAGCAACACCGATAGTTGTTAAATTTTCTTTCATTTTTTATTCTCCTTCCTTAATTGGTTTAATAATACTGACATCGTTGAGGTTGTCGTTTAAAACATCATTAATAAAATCAATTGCACCAGAAAAGTTATCCCAATCAATGGATAAGTTGAACTCTAAACTATCACCAATTTCTAACAAGATTTTTCGAGCCTGTTCAAGAACATCAATTTCAGTTTCAGTTAAATTAATGGCAGTGACGACAGTTTTTGTAATCAGTTTCATTTTTATTTTCTCCTTTCCTTTGATGTCTGTATTATACCATACTATTTACAGTCTGTCAAGCATTTTTTGACAAAAAACATTTCTTTCTTTTTCAGTTTCAAAATTCATACAAGTATAACCGCCTGTGATAAAAAAGATAGTAATTGTCCAGCCTAATTCATCATTAAGGTCAATGTATTTAATTTGATTGGTATTGATAATTTTATCTTTATGTACAAGAAACATTTTTATTTTCTCCTTTCTTTTCAATGATTATAATGTTTGTTCTATGAAAGCTAAAATATCTTTTTCAGTTTGTTTAATTGTTTCTTCAATAGTATCAATATTTTCTTCAATGCAGTCTGCGTGTAATAAATCATACAAATAATCCATCACGCTTTCTGAAAAAGAAGAACTATTAAACATCCATGGTAGAGTTTTTAAAATGGCATTATTGACTTCATGTTTTAAATTCATTTTTATTTTCTCCTTTCCTTTTCTGTATTTATTATATTATATTTTTTATTATTTGTCAATGTATTTTTTCTATACATTCGCCCGGGCGCCCTTGTGGGGTTACAGTAACTAATTTAATTTTATTACTGTAGTTTCATATCCGTATTTTGATATTAATTGAGCAACAATTGTTTGAATCTTTTCTTGGTTTTTTTTCATATATTGAATATTCTCTAGATTAGATAAAATACGTAAATTGTTTAAACTATTATCTGTTTTTATTCCGTTAATATGATCAATAGTAAAAATAGATTCATTTTTAAAATCTTGGGGATTAAAAGAAAAATAAACTAATCTATGTACTCCTGCTTGTTTTCCCGTCTTTAATGCTATTTTTATGTAACCTTTACCATCAGCAAAACCTAATAATCGTTTATTGGTTCTATTTCTAACTCGTCCTAAATTAGAGACTTCATAAGTATCATCAAAAATACAATCAACCCATTCCTCACCCTATAATAAAAATTGATTATCTATAATTTCATATTGGATAACCGACCCTTTTCCTTTAATGGTTTCTTTTACAGGTTTTATAATTATACCGGCATTTTTGCATAAAGCAGATAAACGATCTTTTCCAAGTCTTTTTGTTTGTTTAATTCCCATTAGAGAAAGTATTTCTTGTTCTGTATAATAAATATTCATTTTTTAGTGTCCTCCTTTATTTTCTATAATATATATAAAAATTGGGACAGTTTTCAGAATCAAAAATGTCCCAATTTTTTATTATTCCCACATTGATTTTAATGTTGTGGGATTCTGTTTATAGCAGTATGCAAAAATATCTTTTTCAATAAGAACATCAGCTAAACCAGTATGCTCTTCTTCAAAATCATTATTGCCAGACAAGAAACGATAGATAACTTCCGCTGTAAATTTTTTACACATTCTTTTTGTTAAATAATTATTGTTATAACAAAATTCTTCATAAGTCTCATTATCTTTTAATACTTCTCTTGACATTTTTAATGTATCAGCAATAACAGTTCCGTAAGGTAAAAAGTATTTTACTTTTGAACCTGTTAAGAAACGACTTGTAAGATTTAATGCTCTATAATCAAATCTTGCGTTATGTGCTAAAACAATAGCAACATGGTTACGATTGACAACCTCTTTAAACTTTCTACGAATATTGAAAAAACCTTTTAACTCTCTTTCACCTTTTTTGATTTCTTCCCAATACTGAGGAATTTTTTCTGCGAAGTATGCACTTTCCATTAGTTCCTTATCAAGAAAAATATCAGCTACTACATAAGAATATTTTTCATAAACTTTCCCAGTTTCATCAACAACAGCGAACCCAATATCATAAGTAAGTGGGTCATCTATTGAATTTGTGGTTTCAGTATCTACTACGATAAATTTCATTTTTTTATTTTCCTTTCTTTTGTTTGTTGTCTTTATTATAAGGCATTTGTTTTAATTTGTCAAGTATTTTTTTAGTACAATGTGCGGGCGCCCGGTCAAAAAAGGATTGACTTAGGTCAATCCTCCTCACATCTGAAAGCAATTTTACTTTCATCTTCATTGTAAAAAGCATCAAATAATTCATTAACGCTGAAAGCAATATTTTCTTTTTCAAAAATTTGAAAACCAATATCAGCAATAGTTTCACTGGCTTTTTCTAAAACACTTATTTCTTCACTTGGAAGTTTTATTGTTAAAGTTTTTTCAATTTTCATTTTATTACCCCCTTATTAAATTTAAAACAATCAGTCCAATTGTAATTCCAAGGAATGTAAAGTTTTTAATTTTATCAGCTTTAGGTCTGCGAAGATAAATATCTCTACTACAATTTACGATATTGGCTACGAGATAAGCAACCTGACCAATGTAGAAATTACTTCCCACTGTACACTGTCCAATTACTGTAAGAACGATTGCAACGTATGCAAGATTTACGATAGTTCTGTCAAATTTATTCATTTTTATTTCCTCGCTTTCTTTTTTCTTTTCTTTTTGTATCTTTATTATAACACAATTCGAGGAAAAGTCAACCATTGTTATTTTTTTAACAAGCGGCGCCCGGTCGAGCGAACACTTGTTCGAGATAAAAAGACGCCCCTAGGGGCGTCCGCATTAATTTCTTCTTTTGTCATCATGCTACTAACCCCCTTAACACTTCCAAAATATTATTTACATCATAGGCTTTTCCATTCCAATTTTCTCTATTGTGTTTTTCATCATCAAAGAGAATATCTTCATAGTTTTTACAGACAATGTTTTTATCTGTGCCATACTCTACAATTTTTACAAAATCAAAATGTACACTTTTCAGATGCTTTTTCAGCCAGCCTTTTTTTGCATTGGTGACTTTTTCATCATATTCTTCGTTGCTGTTTTTTGCGAGCCAAGAAATAATCCCAATTTCATAACCCTGTTTCTGCAAGATATTTAAAACCCTTGCAA
This sequence comes from Clostridia bacterium, assembly GCA_017528375.1. Lineage (GTDB taxonomy): Bacteria > Bacillota > Clostridia > TANB77 > CAG-508 > CAG-492. Next base: position 5,516 of record JAFXOY010000124.1, read on the forward strand.
GAACATTCATGTTAATTAAAGTTTTAGCCATCTTATAAGGTGTAGCATCATGATTGATAAGCATCTCTAACCATCCATTAACCCCATACAGATTAGCAATTGTTCCATCCATGTCAAAGCAAATTCTCATGTTTTCGTTTCCTTTCTTTTTCTTTCTGTACGTATTATAAATGATTTTTTTAAAAATGTCAATAGTTTTTTATGTATTTTAAAAATACAATGTGCGGTCGCCCGGTCAAGCGAATACATGTTCGGGATCAAGGGAGTCCTTAATCGGACTCCCGCCTTCTATGTTCTACTAAATTTATAGTAAAATCTCTATAATCAAAACAAATATCAATGTATTTTTCATCATTTCTTACAGAAATTGTAGCGGAATCAAGAAAATATTTTTCTAAACTATCAGAAATAATATCAATAATAGTCTTTTTTAATTCATTTACTTTCTTTTCTCTTGCTTTTCTTTCTGTTTTAGGCTTAATCGCTCTTGCCTCTCTTGAAATTTTATTTTCTTTTGCTTTCTTTTCAAGCTTTTCTACAACAGGATTACTGATATATTCATTATCTTCGAGCCAAAGCGTTACAGCCTCTTCTCTTGTAAGGTTGTATTTGTTTACATAATTATCAATGGTAGTATTGGGGATACTTACAGAAGTGCCATTTTCTAACTTTACTAACATAGTGTTCTCCTTTCAGCAATTCTTAAAAATCGTAGCTTTTTTCCTTTTCTTTCAGTATCATTATACTACTAAATGTACAGAAGTTCAAGTGGTAAAAATGCACAAAAAATCTTAGCTCATTTTGGTCACTTTTGCGGCGACCGGGCCTCGTTAAATTTTTAACAATCCTGTTAATTTTTTAACAATCTAGGGTAAAAGAAAAGCCTAGCGCTAGGCTAGGCTTTTGGATTAGGCAAGGGCGAATCTTGCTTTCTTTCCTTCGATGGTCTTGACCACCTCATTGGCGATAACCATCTGCCGAAGCAGAGCGGAAATCTTCTGATTGGTGTAGCTTGCGAGTCTTTCATCGGCAAGCAGTTCAGTTACTGTCAGAGCATCTTCAGCCCCTGCGAGGACATCAGAGATAACAGCTTTGACTTCTACGTTGGCTTTCTGTGTAGCAGTCATACCTTTCTTGGAGGACTTACGAGAGTCGAGCAGTTCAATCTGATGATTGCAAAACTCAACAATCTCTGCGTTGTCAGCGTTAATGGTAGCGATGTTTTCGAACATTTCTCTCTTGGTCATAGTGATACTTCCTTTCTTAACTGTTTGTTTTCTTTTTTCTTACGTGATTATTATAACAAATTTTTTTAAGGTTGTCAAGGACTTTTTTAATTTTTTTAGAGATTTTTACGCACCCTTGACTCTGCTCTTTTGTATCTCTTTCCTTTTGACATTATTATTATATAAAATTTTTTTATTTTTTACAATAGGCAAAATGTACAAATTTTGGGAAAAAAGATTAGTAATTATTTTTGCAAATTTTGCTTGACAAAAAGCCTGCTCCTGTGGTATAATGGAATTTTGGGCGCGCCCCGGTAGAGCGCGCCCCAATCAAGAAAAAGCCTAAGACGAATCTTAGGCTTTTTCTTGGAAACGCAGGGACAACAAACATTAGATATAGAGTTGAGTAGATGGGAGTTGCACCCATTTTTAAGAATTTTTTTAGGACGCTCTAGATACTGACCTTCCCTACTCGAGGTGGCGGTTTTAAGGGGTGACCGCCAACCCTTCTATCATGCGATACTGAAAACAGATTTCTTGCCTTCAGTAGTCTTGACTACCTTACCATCCAGTACCAGCTTACGAAGCAGAGCGGATACCTTCTGATTTGCCAGACCCTCGAGCCCTTCACCATTGGCAATGAGTTCAGTAACAGTTACAGGAGAGTCCATTTCCACAAGTGCCGAGAGAATGGTATCCATGATGACCTCATTCTCTTTCTGTTTCTTGGTAGGAGTCTTTGAAGTCTTGCGGTTGTCGAGCAGTTCAATCTGATGATTGCAGAACTCAACGATTTCAGCATTGTCAGCATTGATAGTAGCGATAGTAGCAAACATTTCTTTCTTTGTCATAATTAACACCTCTTTCTTTTTCTTTTGTTTTTCTTTACGTTATTATTATAAGATATTTTTTTTATTTTGTCAAGAGGTTTAGCAAACTTTTTTTATTTTTTATTTTGCTTGTCGTAGGCGTCCCTACGTGGGAGCAAGGTCCGTGGAGCTCGCTACGCTTTCCCTCTTGACATTATTAGTATATCAAATTTTTTTAAAAACGTCAACAATTGTTAAAAATTTAACGATCGGCGCCCGGGTGAAGTAGAGGTTAGTCCTCTACTTCTTTATCCTCTTTAATGAGTTTTAAAAGAGTTTCCCAATCATAAATTCCGCAATAGTAGAAAGCTTTAGAGTCTTCAAAGCCTGCATCGCAAAGGTTTTGAATATCATTAATTACTTTTTTTACCATAGTTGTATAAAGGGCGGCTTTTCTTTCTTCTAATTTATTTTCAAGTCTAGAAATTAAAAACTGAAGGTCTCCATTACCAAGTTTAGATAAATTATCCTCAAGTATTTCAGAAACTTTTTCGTATGCTGTCATTTTTTTTTATCTCCTTTCTTTTGTTGTCTTAATTATACCACAAATAGAATAAATGTCAACCATTGTTATTTTTTTAACAGGCGGGGCCCGGTTGTTTTGAACCGGGGCTCGTTAAATTTTTAACGAAGTTTTTGAAAAAAATGAAAAGAATCCAGCTCCCATAAGCCAGATTCTTTTCACGAAAGGAGGAAACACAACAAACGTCATTAGAGTATGCCCAGTGGGACTCGAACCCACGACATATTGATTAAAAGTCAATTTCCCTAGCCAACTGGGTGATGGGCATAAATTGGGGGAGGGGTTGCCTCCCCCAAGGTTTCAAGCAAGAGAGAAGAAAGCTTTCTTACCTTCGATGGTCTTAACCACCTTTTTCTCTTCAATCAGCTGACGAAGAAGAGCAGATACCTTCTGATTGGTGAACCCTGCCAAAGCATCAGAGGTTGCAATCAAATCCGTAACAGTGGTGGCATTGCCGATAGTGGACAGAGCCTCGACAATGGCATCTTTGACAGCCACATTCGCCTTCTGCGTGGCGGTCATGCCCCTTTTGGAGGACTTGTGAGCGTCAAGCAGTTCAACTTCGTGGGCGCAGAAATCTACGATTTCAGCGTTGTCAGCGTTTACAGTTGCAATCAGATTAAACATTTCTCTTTTGGTCATAGTGAACACCTCTTTCTTTTTTGTTTTCTTTATCTTACGTTATTATTATAAGATATTTTTTTTAATTTGTCAAGCATTTTTTTATTTTTTTTGAAGATTTTTTTCAGTTACATGACTAGCAATTCTGCTTTTTCATATCCCTTACTTCATCTTACGTTTATATTATATAAAATTTTTTCTAATTTGTCAACAATTGTTAAAAATTTAACGATCGGCGCCCGGGCAAAACGACTGCATTAGCAGTCGTCTGTAAAGCATCCCAAATATGGGTCAAAGCCTGTTTCATAGTCGCAGTCATCAGGATAATCTTCTTCTTCGGATTCACTGCAATAATAATCACAAGTACAGCTGTATTCAGCGTTGTAAGGACAAGGACCGAAGTCACAAGGGGTTTCTTTTCTCAGGCTCATAGTTTCTCCTTTCTTATGCGTCAGCATCTTCACAAATAGGACAAAGATATTTTTGTAAATTTTCTTCAAACCAATCTAATTCATAGATAGGTTCTCCACAATAGGGACAGTTGTAAAATCTTTCTTCCCAGTCTACAAAAACTCCAAATGTTTCTTCTGCGTAATGTGCATTTTCTTCCCAACGATTCATTTTTATTCTCCTTCCTTATCTCTTTTATCTGTGAGTATTATAGCATGCGGGAGCAGGTTTGTCAAGTCTTTTTTCTAGGTTTTTTAATTTTCTCGGCCCGGGCAGATCGAACATATGTTCGGGGTGAAAGCGCCCACCAAGGGGCGCCCGCTCACTCTTTTTTAGGTCTATGCTTAACCAGTTTTACGGTGTAATAATTTTCTCCAACATGGAAAGAAAATTCTGCTTCATTTTTTACACTGTCAACAGAAATACCATCCATCAGCTTGTAAAGAAGAGCTTTTTTCTCTTCATCTACTTTTCTTTCTCTTGTAGATGCTTTTCTGCTCTTGTCAGACTTTTCATAGTGGCGCTGACCTTTTGTTTTTTCGACCAGTTCATTAACAACCTCATTTTCAAGATAGTCATTATCTTCAAGCCAAAGCTGAATAGCTTCATCCTGAGAGAGATTGTATTTTGCTACGAAAGTTTCAATATCTTTGTCGGGAATGTTAATAATTTTTTTATTCAGTTCGTATTTCATATTTTCACTTCCTTTCTTTTTTCTATAAAAATTTTATCATATTTTTTTTTATTTGTCAATGTTTTTTTAAAATACAATCCTCCGGTCTGGATCGAGATCCAAGAGAGGCTCACATGTTCTCCATGCGAGCCAGGCTCTTTTCGTTTGTAAAGGTAGCCTTCTGAAATTTAATCTGATATGCTACACCATCCACCTCGATGTCACCTGCTTCGGTATAAGGGATGTTATCCTTTTCCCAGACCTGACCGAATTTTTCGGTAACCAGTTTCTCGAAGATTTCGCCGTTGTTGTAGATGCTGTTGGCAACCTCGGTCTTGAAGTATTCGCTTGAGCAGATAACTCCAGTAGTGTTCTGCATCATGAGGAACAGTTTCTGTTCAACTGTCGGGCAGAAGCGAAGTGCATACCCTGCGCCACGGCTTGCCTTGTCGAGCTTGAGGATGTACGGCAGGACCTCGGCTGTAACGCTCGTTGCGTATACGTTGCCCTTATATTCATACCCGAAGATATAGTTATGAGTGAAGCTGAGTGCATTGTAGCCGTTGATGAGTTTCTGAAAAATAGTTGTGTTCATAGTGTACCCCTTTCTGTATGTGCCTTTCTTAACTGTCTACATTGTACCACGAAGCAAGCCCCCTGTCAAGACCGGATTGACGATTTAACAATTTTGTAACAATTTAATTTTTTCGTAACATTTTAGTACGTTAAAGCGTTGCGCTTCACCGCGTTAAAGTGGTGCCACTGTAATACATTAACACTTCACCATACTAAAGTGTAAAAAAATTTTTTTGGATCACTTTAATGCATTAAAGTGGTAGTGTATTACAGGATTAACGCTGTACCACTTCACCGCACTAAAGCGCTACCATTTTATTGCTTCACCGCGGTGAAGTGCTAAAACGGCGCGCGTGGGAAGATCGCGCGCCGAGCAATAAAAAAGCACCCCTCGGTGCTTTGTTTTAGTTGACTCTCGTCCTGCCGTCCCCTCTTCCAGAGAGTCGAGGGTTGCCACACTTAAGGGCTTGGTTGACATTTATATCCCGCACAACAGGACTCCATGCGGCTTTGGGTCTTCGTCGATAAGGTCTTACTCGGTCAACTTGCGACCTGCCCTTTCAGTCTCGCCTTATCTCCCTCACATTATTATTCTAACATACTAGGTGAGAATTGTCAACTATTTTTTATTTCTCGAGGAAGATTTTATTCTTCCTCGTCCTCTTCCTCTGGGAGGAACCAGCCTACGCAATTTGCGCAGTCCTGGCAGTGCTTCGGGCACTCACCCAGCGGATCGAGGTCACATGGATAGATATCATACATCATGTTTGTGATCTCCTTCCTTTAATTGTCTATATTATAGCACATTTAGATTGCCTTGTCAAGGATTTTTTTACTCTTCTTCTTCGAAGAGCTCCTCGGGAGCCACCCCGTAGAACAGGCAGAGGTCTGCCAGAGTTGCGTTTCTAAGTGCCATGATTTCTTCTGCGTACATAGTAGGTCTCCTTCCTATTAACTACCTCTCTCAACCATCTGTAGTATAGCACACTGCCCCGGAAAACACAATAGTCAAGATGCACAAATTTCGGGATCCGGTTTTGTATAAAATTGTGTAATATTTTGCTTGACAAAAGTGCTTCGCCTGTGGTATAATGGACTCTCGGCCCGCGTGGGATGCGTGCGGGCCGGCAATAAAAAAAAGAGGATTACTCCTCTTCTTCAACCAGTGGGTGTTCTTCATGGGCTTTTACTATTACCTCAAGCATTTCATCCGTGAAAGTGTTGTTTTCTATCAATTCCGCAAAAGCGATTACTGCCTCGTGTTCAAATCCGTAAATTCTAATCATTCTATCTAACAGCTCTTCTCTCATTGTTTTATCTCCTTTCCTTTAACTGTTTGTATTATATCATAAACTGGATTTTTGTCAACCTTTTTTAATAAAAATTTTTATTTTTTATTATATTTTTCTTCAGCTTCTTTTTCAATTTCTTTAGTTTCAAATCCCGCTTCCCAACAAGCACACATCCAATCACTCATTTTAATGTCGCTTCTTCCTTCAGTCCAATCAATGTACATCTCTATTAACTGTTCTTTACTCATTATTTTATCTCCTTTCTTTAACTGTCTGTATTATAGCATACTTCCGGGATGTTGTCAATAGTTTCCTAAAAATCCTTTTGTATTATCAACATAATCCAGTAAATTATTGTCAAACCAATAATCAACATTGTTGGTATTATCTTCTATTAAGCTTTTATTAATAACATCCCAAATGGTAATTTCCAATTTCGCGCCAGTTCTTTCTAACATAGCTTTTAAAATTTCAAATTCATTCATTTTATTTTCTCCTTTTTTTAAATCATTCTCATTCTAATTTCAATTTGTATGTATTTAAATAACCCATGTACAAACTCATAATAATCTAATAAATCTTTTGTTTCAACTAAATCTGTTCGTAAAACTTCATCTGTATAATAGTTTGTAATGTCAATTCTATAAGTTCTGTTCATTTTTTTATCTCCTTTTCTTTTCTGATTATATTATAATATATTTTATTTTATTTGTCAATCTTCTTCTTCGAAGAAGACTTCATCATGGTCATAGAATCCAAACTTATTAATTAAGATTTCTTCACCTTCTTCATAGCTGTTTACGATTGCTTCAAAACCCTTGTAGAACATTGTCATCATTTTTATTTCCTCACTTTCTTTTTATCTCTCTTAACTGTTTGTATTATATCAGATACCGGTCTGTTTGTCAATAGTTTTTTTAAAATTTTCTATAAATAATTTAATCCTAATTCCTGATGCTGTCTTGCTAATCTTAATACGTTTTTCGGAATAATTTCACCTTCTGTAAAGTACCTAGTAATCTGTGCAGGTCTTGCGATTAATTGGGTAATCATTTTACGAGTAGTTTTGTTGAAAATTGTAATAATTCCAGTATCACTAATTTCATGGATTTCAGGACCGTTTTTATGATGTCTATCAACTTCTACAGATTTAATTGTATGTCCAACACCGATCTTTTCAATAGCTTCTCTTCTCGCTTCTCTGTCTCTTTCCCAATGTTTGCTGTTCATTTTTTTATCTCCTTTCCTTATCTTCACTTGTATTATACACGACAGACCGGAGATTGTCAATAGTTTTTTTAAAAATATTATAAAAAAAAATAAGCCTTTCGGCTTATTTTTTTAAGTAACTATATACACCAGTTTTATTTTCCCAATCTTTTTTTAATTCTCTATTTAATTTAATATCTTCGATTTTTTCAATTGCTACTCCGATTGTTAAGTAAGTAAAAGGATTGCTATCAATAACTTTTTTTATCATTTCTCTTGTGTTCTCTTTCATTTCTTTTTCCTTTCTTTATTAGGTTGTCTCTCTTAACTGTCTGTATTATACTATAGACCGGATTATTTGTCAATACTTTTTTGAAAAATTTTTTTAAAATAAAAAAGCCTTTCGGCTTTTTAAAAGTAGCATTGTTTGTGTCTGCTCTCGAATACCATTGTATCTTCTGTGATTTCCACTAGTGTGAATTCATCTCTGTCTTCGAATGACCCTACTGGAGTAATACGTTTCTGTGCTTCTTCCCAAGTGATTTCCTCAGTAGTTTTTTCCCAAATGTTCTTTACGATAATCTTCATTGTTTTTTCTCCTTTCGTTTGTGTATCTCTCTTAACTGTCTGTATTGTATCATGAACCGGATTATTTGTCAACCACTTTTTAGGATTTTTTTAATGTTTTTTAAAAATACAATTTGCTTTAACAATTTACCACTTCACCGTACTAAAGCGCGAAATGGAAGCCAGCGGTTGTTTACAATAAAAAACGGAAGTTTTTACTTCCGTTTATCTGTTCCTGAGAACGCTTTCCGCATAAGCCGTTGCTCTCTCTTCTTCTCCACTGTACCACATTGACAGGAAGATTTCCATCTCTTCGCTGTTCCATCCAAATTCTCCTAACATTTTTGTAAACATTTTGTTTCTCCTTTCTTTCTCTCTTTCTATTAGTATAATAACACATTTCTTTTAGTTTGTCAATAGTTTTTTTATTTTATTTTTATCTTGCGATGTATCCTACAAACGGGTCAAGCATTGGTTTTCTTCCTATGTTCAGAATTCTAATTCTGTCAATTTCAGCTTCTTTTCTTTCAGTTGCTAACTCTTTCCAAATCTCTCTGTCTGTACCTGCAAGGTTTGCGAATCTTCTGCAATGTCTTTTCCATTCGTTTGTTCTCTTCATTTTATTTTCCTCTCTTTCTTGTTTGTTATCTCTTTCTCTTTTCACTATTATTATAACAAAAAACCGGAAAATGTCAAGCTTTGTTAATTTTTTAACAATCTTTTTTATTGCGCCATTTTGATGGGAGATTGCTTTAACACTGCATCACTTTACCTCACGAAAGGGAATGCGGCATCCGGTCAAGGAATCTTTAACCCTAGTTAAAAGCGGACATCAACCGACGCCCGCAAATCTTTCAATCCTTCTATCTCTTTTCTCTTGTTCTTCTTTAGTGATGGGCTTCTCTACTTCTTCTACTCTTGTAAAAAACTCTGCCCCTTCTTCATTGTCTGCCCAGTTTCTTGCTTCGCTGTAATTTGTAACTGTCTTGCAAAAAATACCATCTTTTACCAAATCATAATAAATTTTTCTCATTATTTTTCTATCCTTTCTACCATTTCAATAATATCATCATACCTGTTTGAATAAGTTCCATAATTATCAAATACTATTTTTACGTTATCATTCATTTTTAAATTATCATCTTCAACTTCCCACATTTCGCCTTTTTCATCTGTGATAACAACGATACCATTTGTAATTTCTGTTACAATACCTTTTGTTGTGTAGTGTGTTTCATGGTAGCCTACTCTACCAAAGATTAAAACAAATACTGTTATTGCTAAAATTGTTATTATAACATTCTTTACTTTGTTCATTATTTGTTCCCTTCTTTCTTTTCTTTCTATTGTTATTTTATCATTATTTTATTGTTTTGTCAAGTGTTTTCTTTTACTTCTCGCCTTAGGTTTTGCTTTGTTTGTTTCCTATCATAATTTCTTTTGCTTTTGTGGGTCTGTGTTCCTGTGTTCCAGGGAATTAAAACCCGCTGTGATTTGTTTTCTTCTTTTATAGCCTTTTTACTTTTACCCTGCTTTTGAATTTTTTCTATCTGTTTTTTATTGATTTTTGTTGCCATAATTTTTTCCTCTCTTTATTTTTCCTACGGTAAAAGTATAACAAAAAATAAATAAAATGTCAAGGAGAAAATGAAAATTTTTTGATTAATTAATTATTAATTAATTGTTAAGAAAATGTTAAATTATTTTTTATAATTTTTTGTTAAAAAAATAACGAGCTTGTTAATTTTTTAACAAAGGCTTGCAAAAGTAGATAGTAGAACTTTGTTAAATTTTTAACAAGAAGTTGCAAAAAAGTATTTTTAGTTATATTTTTTATTTGTTAAAAATTTAACAAACTTTTGGGATAAAAAAACTGAACTAAAGTTCAGTCGTTGCACAAACAAAAATAACTGAACTTTAGTTCAAAAGAAAAAACCGGCACGCAGCGCTCAACTGCGTGCCGACAGCTTGGGCTTGCCAAGCCAGCATTAGCTATTTTTTATTTTGGTTGGTAAATAGGGGGTAGGTTTTTGGGATTTTATTTTTTAAGTTTTTAAAAAAATATATGGTCACGGCAACTCTTGCACCAAAAATTTTTTATAAATCTATAACCAAAAATTTTTTATAACTCTTGCACCAAAATTTTTACTCAAGTGGAATCAATTCAATCTCATCAACATAATCATTAATATACCAATTCAACCAAATGTTGTTGTTTGCCCACTTTGCATAAGTTAATTCTGCATTAAAATCAACCAACCCTTCTATCGTTTTATTATTTTCCATCTCCCAGACAATAGCATCTCTCTTCGCCTGTTCAACCTTTAGTGGTTCCAATCTACCCTGTTCAAGCCCTATTACAAGACAATGTCCAACCAATATAATACTAGCAACAACCCCTGCTACATTAAATACAGTCTCTGCACTATATCTACCTTTACAAGAACACACTACAAACAAAATCCATAAAATCACAACAATAGCAACATGAATTAAAAATAATAACATTCTACTCTCCTTTTCAGGAAATAAATAACCTCATCCTTTTTATCTATTTCCATTCTAAAATACCTGCGGGACCCATTAAAACTCCGTTTTTTCGTTATGATAATATTCAACAGAAGAGTCACTCATCCATACGTGCCAAACAAGCCTCCCACCATACTGTTGAACAGTGCCAACAAATATCCAATATTCATCTAATTCTTTTTCATCAATTTCTTCTCCCGTACCAATCATTCTAAAATAAATCTTTTCCATCTCTTTGGTTGCGGGATCCGTTAAAAAGTAAACAACGGGAGTATCATTCTGACAAATCAACGATAAAAGCCATGATCCCGCGGGAACATAAATAGGCTGGTTTTCATCTGCGGGAATGGTATATTTAAAAATTTTTCTCATGCGGGCGGCGTCCTTTCTTACCACATCCTGGTTTCTTAAAGTCTACTACTGGTACAGAAAAATGTTCCAGCTGGAGCGTCTTTAAAAATTTCTCTAGCAATATCTTCATATAAGGTGCTAGAAAAACCATCAACGCTCTGAATATTATCGTTATAATATTGAGCAACCTCTTTTTTGAAGATTACATAGTTCATATCACGAGTAAGTCCCATGTCCTGAGCAATATCATCAATAATTTCATTACCATCGAAAGCATCCATGAAATTATATATCCAATCTTCATCTTCATCGTTGCTAGGTAAAACAATAATAGGCACTATTACATTTCCAAAAGAAATATAACAAGGAAGGATCTTGGAAATGGCCTCTGCCTTACGATTATTAGAAACATAAATTTCAATCTTCTTATCCCCATCTTCATCCTGTTTGAATACCACGGAAACTTCTGGATCTTTCTTAAACAAAAGGCACAGTTTTTCATAATAGGCAATCCAAGGTGCTGACAAGTCTACATTATTTTTTCTCATAATTTATTTGGCGGGAGCCTGTTTAAAGGATCCTTTATCCTGGTTCTAGGAATTTCTTAACCTAGGTCCCCGCACCCCTTTCTTTTCTTTTTCTCTTTTGTTATTTATATTATACCAAAAAATTTTTAAGAAATCAAATAATTTTATATTGTCCTCTGTTGACAAAAGGAAAAATTTTTGGTATAATACAGACAGAGGATTAAGAAAGGAGATTGATTAATGCAGGACAAAACAGGGCAAGAAAATTAGATAAAACTTGATTATTCTATTGAGTCTGCTCAAGAAAGAACAGAACTTGTTAGACAAATAATTGAATCTTTGCCTCCTTAGAAATTAACAAATAAATATTTATAGATTTTAGCAGACTATATAATTTTTGCATTAACAAAATCAGAAAAGAAATCTAAAAATATTAATACATAGAATCGTATGATAACCATAAACAAAAGATAGGTTTCTATGTAGGGATTAGCAGCTAAATTTTAGAATGGATAGAATGGCGCTTATCATTTATTTATTGAAAGCGATAAGAATATTATTTTTACTCCTAAAATTAGTATAACAGAATAGGATATTGAAGAAATACCTGGTTTAAGAGAATTAAGACAAGAGATTCAAGCTATTTAGAAATAGCAAAAAACTGCAAGAGGAAAAAGAAAATATTTATTGACGAAACAATTAATATAGATGCGGCAAGACCAGTATGTTATGAAGATGGCTTATAAGCAACCTATATTTTGTTTAAATGCAGTAAAGAATTTTTATTCTATGTCTTTTGATGATAACATTACTATTAAAGAAGATGGTACCATTATAGATAATAGTTTAATTTCTTTTATGAAACCCAAGCACGTTTCTGCTCTCTTGTGTAATTATTCAAGATTAAAATAGAGTTGTGCAGGAAAATTTTATACAGATGGATATTATATGATGTAGGCTTTTGACAGTTTGGTTGAAGATACATTAAAAGAAAAATATCCTTTATATTTTAAAATATTAATATATAAAATTGATGGTAGAACAAATATAGAAATTCAATAGTTAATACAGAAAGAATTTGATATAAAACATTCGGTTGAATATTTATCTGCTCTATGGAGGCAAAAAATTCCTAAATTAATAGCGAAATAGGCAGAAAAGAAATATTTAATATGGTATTTTACAAATAAAGAAAAGGGCAAATGGAAACGTTGCTCTAGATGCGGGTAGGTAAAGCTTGCTCATAATCACTTTTTTTCTAAAAATGGAACTAGCAAAGATGGTTTTTATTCTATTTGTAAAGACTGTAGAAACGAAAAGAAGATAAAACCAAAAAGTTAGTGGCCCAGGATAGTAAAAGTAATTCCGTTTACAAAAGAGTAAAAGGAGGAAAAATGGCAAGAAAAGTATGTGAAAAATGTCAAAGATAGATGTAGGATACTAATTTTTACACATATAAAAACGGATAGAAAACTTAGATGTGTAAAAGTTGTATGACTATGCATATAGATAATTTTGATCCAGATACATATGTTTGGCTTCTATAGAAAATGGATGTTCCTTATGTTCCTATAGTATGGAATTTAATTCGTGATAAAGCCTATGCAAAGAATCCAACAAAGATGAATGGCATGTCTGTATTTGGTAAGTATCTTTCTCAAATGAAATTAAAACAGTGGAATAAGTTTTCTTGGGCAGATACTGAATAGGCTCAGGCATTAGCCAATAGTACAATGAATGTAAAGCAAGAGGAAAATTAGGCTCAGGCAGAAAGGATTCGATAGCAGTTTTAGAAGGGCGAAATTTCTTAGGCTCAATATAGAACATTAGTTAGTACAGATTATCAAAAAACACATGAATATGCGGTCCCGGGATTTGATCCAATCGGTGCCGATAATATGTTTAACGAAAATAACTTTATTAAAGAAGAAGATCTTCCTGATTTGGGTTCTTAGCTTACGCTGTAGGATAAACAGTATTTAGCTATGAAATGGGGTAGAACATATAAAATTTCAGAATGGGTCGAACTTGAAAAAAAATATACAGAAATGATGTAGTCGTTTGATATACAGGATGCAGACAGTAAAAATACGTTAATATTTATTTGTAAGACTTATTTAAAAATGAATCAAGCGATTGACTGCGGAGACGTTTAGGGATACCAAAAACTCTCTAGAGTATATGACACGTTACGTAAGTCAATGAAGGTGACCGCCGCGCAGAATAAATAGGAAAAAGCTGAATTTATTGACTCGGTTGGATAGCTAGTTGCCTATTGTTAGAAAAATGGTGGTCAAATTCCAAGGTATGAAATAAAGACTCCTTATGATATTGTTGATAAAATCATAGAAGATTTAAAGACTTATAATAGAACACTTGTATATGAAGACACTGCATTAGCAAGACAGGTTTAGGACTATATTAAATAGGCACGTGCGGCCGCAGCCAATAGACGAGATAGAGCCTAGGCAAAGGAAAAGGGGTTGTAGTCACCCGAACTGACAGATAAGGATTTATTAGATTTTAAAGATTTTATTTCAAAAGAAAAAGAACAGACTTTAATAGAAATGGAAGGAACACAAAATGAGTTTACAGACACTAATTGATCTTTCTATTGACTATGAAACAAAAAAACAAGGTTTATCGCCAGAAAGATTAAATAGTCAACTAGAAAATATAAGATATTTAATATCTTTCTATAGGTAGTATCCTGATCTTTTAGTAGATTTTATGAAAGGTCCCGATTCTACTTTTAATTTTTATTTTTATCAACGTATTTTTATAAGAGCCGTTATGCGGCATAGATATGTTTATGCCACTTTCCCGCGTGCATATTCAAAATCATTTTTATCAATGATGGTTTTAATGCTAAGATGTATATTATATCCAGGAAGTTAGTTATTTGTAACAACGGGAGGAAAAGAGCAAGCGGCTTCTATTACTATTGCTAAGATAGAAGAAATTTGTAAGTTGATTCCTGCATTAAGCAATTAGATAAACTGGGCAAGAGGAGTTTCTAATAAATCTAAAGATAATGTAAACTATGTTTTTAAAAATGGTTCAAAAATAAATATACTTGCAGCAAAAGAGTCATCAAGAGGGCAGAGACGTACGGGTGGATTAATGGAAGAGTGCGTATTAATTGATCAAACTGCACTTAATGAAATTATTATTCCAACAACTAACGTAAATCGTTTGCTTCCTGATGGTTCTCGTAATAATTAGGAAGTTGTTAATAAGTCTCAAATTTATATAACAACCGCAGGCTGGAAAAATAGTTTTGCATATGATAAACTTATTTAGTTATTGATACGAAGTTTAATTTAGCCTGATTAGGTAATGATTATGGGCGGAACCTATGAGACTCCTGTAACAGAAGGTTTATTGGATTAGGACTTTGTTGAACAGTTAAAATTATCTGGTACGTTTAATTAGGACTCGTTTGATAGATAGTATAGAAGTATCTGGTCTGGTGATGCAGAAAATGCATTTTTCTCATCTGAGAAATTTGATAAGTATAGAATTTTGCGGCAGCCATAGAATGAATATAGCGGGAGAAGTAGTAAAAATGCCTACTATGTTATTGGCGTTGACGTAGGTCGTATAGGATGTACAACCTAGGCCATGGTTTGGAAGGTGACGCCGCAACCACAGGGTGTGGCTATTAAATCTTTAGTTAATTTATATACATATTAGGCAGAGCATTTTGAACAACAGGCTATCAATATTAAAAAGTTATATTATAAATTTAAAGCGCGTAAGGTTGCTATTGATACCAATGGTTTAGGTATTGGTTTACTTGATTTTATGGTGAAGGCTCAGTAGACATAGGATGGTGAGTATCTTCCGCCTTTTGGTATTGATAATGATTAGGAGGGTGTTTATAAAAAATATTTTAAGGGCATAAATGATTTATAGAAAGATGCAATTTTTCAAATAAAAGCAAATGCTCCAATTAATACTTAGGCTTATTCCTATGCTCAAACGCAAATGTCACGTGGTAAAATTAAATTTTTAATTGATTAGGGATAGGCTAAAGCAAAAATGATGGAAACAAAAACAGGGCAAAATATGTCAATAGACCAAAGAAATGATTATTTAAGACCTTTTATTTTAACTACCATTCTTAGATAGCAAATGTTAAATCTTGTCTAGGATAATTAGGGTGTCAATATTATTTTAAAACAAGATAGTCGAAGTATTAAAAAGGATAAATTTTCTGCTTTTGTTTATGGATTATATTTTATTAAACAAGAAGAATAGCGAATGAGAAGCAGGAAAAAGAGAGATATAAGTAAATTTTCATTTTTTACTGCTCAATAAGGACAAAATAGTGTTAATTAAAAAAAATAGAAATTAAAGAAGAATAGAAATTAAAAAAGAGAAGAGGTATTTTATGAGAAGTTCAAGGGCTTAGATAAAAATAGAATAGATATTAAGCAATGCGAATTTTAACTTCACAGAAGAATATAGTTTCCCTGATTTAATTGGACAAGGTGGACATGCTTTACGTTTTGATTTTGCTGTTTTTGATGATAATAATGATTTGTGGTTTTTGATTTAGTATCAAGGTATTCAACATTATAAACCAAAATCAGTCTTTGGTGGAATGTCTGGATTAAAGAAACAGCAATATTATGACATGTTAAAGCGTGAGTATTGTAAAAAACATGATATTAAATTAATATTAATTCCCTATTGGGATTAGGCTCGTATTAATTACGATTATATTATGAATTTAGTAGATGTTTTTTAATACAATTGAAAGGTTTAGGTGGTCTTATTGATAGATAGAAAAGCTGAAATTAAGAAAAAGGGTTTTAAAATAACTCTTGCAAACGATATTAGCGAAGAATATACTCCAACAGACTTTTCAAAGATAAAAATTGGTATCAAAACATTAGATGACGCAGTACTATCATTAGGAGAATTTAAGCGTTTAAACCCAAATTTAGGAGATAAAAAAGAAGTATTAAGAGCAATAACTTTTGGTGATATTAATAAAATGAGAGATATTTCCAACTTCTTTTATAAAACAAGCGGTATTTATGCAAGACTCTGTAGATATATGGCTTATTTGTATAAATATGACTGGTTTATTACTCCTTATATTGGTTATTGTGAAGGTTTAATTTAGAGCGATTCAGGATTTGGAAATCAAGATACTTAGGGTTAGAAAAAATAGCGGAAAAAACAGTTTTTAAATTTTTTTAAAGTGTTAAAATATTGTGAGTCTTTTTAGATTAAAAAGTTTTGCGGCTAGGTTGCCTTAAAAGTTATTAGACATGGATGCTATTATGGATATTTAATTCCTGGTACAAATAGAATTAATGTTCAAGAGTTAGATCCTGCGTATTGTAGATCCAGGTTTAAAGTAAATAATAGAGCCGTAGTTGAATTTAACATGAGATATTTTGACGATAAATTTAAAGATGATGGTTTAAGGTCTAAAATTCTTAATTTATTTCCAAAAGATTTTAAAAATGGATATAGATTATATAAGCAAGGGAAATTGCCTCCAATGTTTTCTGGTGATTCCCAAGGGTGGTATGTATTAGATCCAAGGGCGGCTGTTAAATTTAATATTAACGAGTAGGATTTTCCAGCATTTATTTCAGTTATTCCTGCCATTATAGACTTAGACGCTGCTCAAGACCTGGATCGTAAGAAAATGGCTCAAAGACTTTTAAAAATTATTATTCAAAAAATGCCATTAGATAAAAATGGTTAGTTAATATTTGATGTAGATGAAGCACAATAGTTACATAATAATGCTGTTAAAATGTTGAGCAGAGCAATAGGTGTTGATGTATTAACAACATTCGCGGACGTTGATGTCGCTGATATGTCAGACAGAGGTACAACAACAACTGTTGATGAACTTGAAAAAGTAGAAAGAACAGTATATAATTAGGCTGGTGTATCTCAATTACAATTTAACAGTGATGGAAATATTGCTTTGACAAATTCTATATTAAATGACTAGGCATCTATGTACAATTTATTGGTGCAATTTGAATCATTTTTAAATTTATTATTAGAACCATTTAATAAATCTCCTAAAAAATGTTGGTATCAAGCACAACTTTTAACAACAACAATATATAATTATAAAGATATGGCTAAATTATATGAGGGGCAAGCAAAAATGGGTTATTCTAAGATGCTTCCTCAAGTTGCTTTGGGTCAAACACAAAGCTCTATTTTAGCAAATGCATATTTTGAGAATGATATATTAGATCTTGTGCGCGTGTTCGTTCCACCTCTTACCTCTAATACGATGAATGCGGAAGCCCTTCAGAATCGCGGCAGCACCAGTGGAAAACCTCTTAATCCTGGGTCAGATGACAAGTAGGCCGGCCGCCCTGAAAAGGAAGATAGTTAGAAGAGTGAGAAGACAATAGCGAATAAGGAAAGTATGTAAAGGAGGAGAATATGAGTTTAGCGCATCAAAGTATTGCTACGATTAATTCTCCAGAGTTTGTTAATTTACAACCAATGGATATCAATCCCTTGATGTCCTCTTGTTAGATTAAAGTATTATATCTTGGAGAAAATCGTAATAGAAGCTATATTTCTAAATAGGTAGCTATGGAGATGGCAAAAACACTTCGTGGCGCTCCTATTGTTGGATATTACAAAAAAGATAAGCAGGATTTTGCAGATCATGGTGAACAAATGATTTGGGACGATGAAGGCATTCATTTTAATACATTAACAAAACCCTATGGATTTGTTGCACCAGATGCAAAGGTTTGGTTTAAAGATTTCGAAGATTTTGATGATTTTGGAAATTCTGTTATTAGAACTTATTTAATGACTACTGGTTATTTATGGACTGGTCAATTTGAATAGGCTCAATCTGTTATTGATTCTGGAAAACCCCATTCTATGGAACTTGATGAAAAAAGTTTGCAAGGACATTGGGCAAACAATATTAAAGAAGATATGGAATTTTTTATTATCAATGACGCAATATTTTCTAAATTATGTATTTTAGGTGATGATGTAGAACCTTGTTTTGAAGGATCAGCTGTGACTGCTCCTCAAGTAAGTGCATCATTTACTTTAGACAAGTAGTTTAAGCATACTTTATTTAAGATGATGGAAGAATTAAAAGATGCTTTAGAAGGAGGCAATATAGTGGCTGATATGAAAGATAAGGCTCCTGATACTTTTGTTGAAGAAGTAGAGCAGACTGAACAAGAAGTAACTACTGAATTCACGGAAGAAGTTTAGGACAATAAAGATGAATCTTCATTAGATGAAAGTGATGCTATTGTAGAAGATGCTGAATCTACATTTTAGGCTTAGGAAGCTGAGAACGTTTTTGAAGAGTCTGAGCCAGAAGCATCTGAAGAAAATGAAGAACTTAATGAAAAGTATACAGCTCTTCAAAAAGAGTATGATGATTTGCAATCTAACTTCGCTTCTTTACAAGAGTAGGTTGTTGAGTTAAGGGCTTTTAGGGAGGCTGTTGAAGACAAGCAGAAAGATGATTTGATTAATCAATTTTATATGTTATCTGATGAAGATAAAAGAGATGTCATAGCGAATAAGGCTGATTATACTCTTGAAGAGATTAAATCAAAGCTTGCTGTAATTTGTTTTGAAAAGAAGGTCAATTTTAATTTAGAAGACTCTTCAAAAAATGAAGAAGAGAAGGAAGAAAGTGTTTTCACTTTTGATGTTGACCATAAGGAAGATTCAACGCCAGATTGGATTAAGGCGGTTGAGTCTACGATGAATAGTAGATTTTAATAGGAGGATTGTTAAATGGCTATAAAGAGAAAAGGTTATGGACAAGTTGAACCTAATCATTTATCTGCACAGCACAATGGACAGATTTATGCTCAACTGCCTGCACAGAAAACAACTACCACTGGTACAGGAACATCCGCTACTACTACAGTTACAAAAGTCGCGCAGTTGGAAAATGGGCAGTTTTTAAAATATAACTATGCTGCTGGAGAATGCACTACAACAGGCGATATTGAGTGGATGCTTGTTTATAACGAAGAAAAATTATATGATGAAAGACGTCAAGCACATAAGGATTTTGCTATGCTTGCTTCTGATATGTGCGATGGCACAATTTATCCACGTTTATTTAAAACAAATGTTGGTGATATTTTTACTACCAATACTTTTAGAACTTCTGGAGATGCTACTGTGGCGGGTCCAGATGCAGAAATTAATATGCCTGACGTAACAGTTGGTGATTATTTTATTATTGATAATGATGGTTGGTTAAAAAATAATACTACTACCAAGGGTGCCGGAATGGCTTGGCAGGCAGTTAAAGTTTATACAATGCCTGATGGACAGCCTGGCGTAAAGCTTCAGAGAGTACAATAATTAAAAGGAGGATAAGATAATGGCTTTAGATAGAACACAATTAATGGCATTAGCTAAGGCTACTGCGAAAGCTTCATTAAATCCTTCTACAGCTTTTGCTTTTGGAGATAAAAATTTAACTTATGAAGCTTTAAATGAAACATTTAGAAAAGAAATGAACGAACTGGCTGGTACTTATGCCCAGTATCGTGAGAACAAAAATTTAATTTTCAGCTTAATTGAAGTTGGTTTGGATGAAGTTCTTCCTGCAAAGGTTCTTCAGAACTATGGTCAGTTTGCTGATGTTAAGACCTATGCACAGGGCGATAAGCCTGTTTTCCGTGTAAGAATATCCGAAGCATCTAAGAAACGTGCTAAAGGGTTCGTTACAAGGGTTGGTCTTGCTGGTAGATATGAAGTATTCAAACTTGATGGATATACACTGGAAGTTCCTACAAGTGCTTACGGCGGAGCTGCTCAAATTGGCTTTGAAGAGTTCCTTGATGGACGTATCACTATGAGTGACGTATATGACCTGGTTCTTGAAGGTCTTGATGAAGTTGTTTATAAAGAAATCGCTAAGGCTTTAGTTGCTATGGCGGACACTACAATTTCTACTGCTTATAATAAATCCAGTGCAGCTGGTTTTGATGAGGCAGCTTTTGATAGACTGGTTGCTACGGCAGACGCTTATGGTAAGAGTACAATTTATTGTACTTATGAGTTTGCTGCTCAAATTGCTCCTGGTACTGCTGGAAGCATTAACTGGAGTGCAGTTTCTGATAGAATGAAAGATGACAGATGGAATAATGGGTATTTTACTCTTTATAAAGGACACTCTGTAATCGTTCTTCCTCAGAGCTTTGAAGACACTGACAATTATCAGAAAGTAATCGATCCTAGATATGCTTGGATTATTCCTACTGGTGCTGAAAAACCTGTAAAGATTGCTTTTGAAGGTGCGGCAGCGGTTAAAGAACATGAAAATGATGACTGGTCAAGAGAAATTGAGACCTACAAGAAATTTGGTGTCGCTGTTTACAATAAGATGATTAATCCTGGTATTTGTGTATATAAGAATACTGCACTTAGTATCTATAATACAGAAGGTACTTGGTCTTAATTTTAAAAAATTTAATAGGGGAAGGCTTTGTACCTTCCCCTTTTTATTGGTATGGAGATAAAAGGAGAAGAAATTATGGAAAAAAATACACCTGTGAAGGTATTAAATAGAGATAATGGGGCGGTAGTTTATTCTATCCCTGAAATGAATGGATTAAGAAGAGTTTTTCAAGCGGGAGAAACTAAAGAGGTAACATTTGAAGAGTTACAAAAATTATCTTATATTCCTGGCGGTAATGAATTATTAAGAGAGAATCTTGTTATTATAGATCAACCAAAAGCAATAGAAGAGTTGCTTGGTAGAGTTGAACCGGAATATAGTTATACAAAGACAGATGTTATTAAATTATTAAAATAGGGTTCTTTAGATGAATTTCTTGATTGTTTAGATTTTGCTCCAGATGGAGTAAAAGAATTAATTAAAACATTGGCAGTTGAATTACCTTTAAATGACGTTGCTAAAAGAGAAGCTATTTTTAATAAATTAGGATTTAATGTAGATGCGGCTATAAGAATACAAAAATAGGCAAATGAAGTTGAGCCTGAGAAGGATCAATCTAAGCCTAGCCGGAGGGTACAGAAAGTCTAGGAAAAACCCGCTAGCACCAGCCGCCGCGTTATAAAATAATATTATTGTAAAGAGGGGGATAAAATGTTTTCTATTAAAGACAATGATATTACCCTTATTCGTGGAGATACTTTATTATTATAGATAAAGATAATGAAATAGGGTAATCCTTATATTCCAAAAGAAGGAGAATCTATTCGGTTCGCTATGAAAAATAGATATACGGACCCAGATGAGAAAGTGGTTTTAGTAAAACAAATCCCTATAGACACTCTTGTTTTGGAGCTAGAACCGGAAGACACAAAAAGTCTTCCAATGAAATCTAGGTATGTTTATGATATTCAATTTACTGATAACGAAGGTAGAGTAGATACTTTTATAAAAGGAACTTTAACACTTGATGAAGAGGTGTTATGATGGAGCCTATTATAGTAATTGGATAGATAAAAATGTTCTCTATTCTTGTTGGAACGCTTCAAACATTACCTTTTGTTGAAGAAAATAAATCAGAGCAAAATAAAATAACAGAAGAATACATTAAGGAGGCGGAATAAAATGGCTACGGAATATACTTCTTTTTCTAAGGTGTATGAACTCTTTTTATCAAAAATTACAGATGATATGTATATGGAATTGACTTTAGAAGATACACTTAAAATTTTAAAATAGCTTCTTATTTCAGCACTTCCTAAATTTGAGTTTCCAAGACAGAGCTTAAAGTATGAGGAAATGAGTTCTTTTTAGTATAGTGAAGATAGTGATATAGAAACATAGTTTTATTTTTTAAATTAGTTAACAGAAGAAGAAATGAATATAATCGCTACATATATGATAGTAGAATGGATTGGACAACAATTAGCTTCAATAGAAAACGTTAGAATGAAATATAGCGGCAGCGATTTTAAATTTACTTCTCAAGCTAATCATATGCAAAAACTTCTTCAAATGAAAAAGGATTATGAAAGATAGGGTCTTCATCTGCAAAGACTTTATAAAAGAAGGCAAGTTGACGATAATGGTATCTATCGTTCTACTTTTGGTAGCCTTATGGACAATCAACCGAGAGGAGGAACTGGAGTATGGGGAAAATGGTTTTAAACTCTGGTGTTGAAATTGAAATATAGGCTATCATCTTTAATATTAAACGTATTATTAATCAAGTTTATAAATTACTACCAATGAGAGAAGAAGGTAGAGATTGGGAAAAACCTCTTCAAACAATTATTGAAGAAATATCTGGTATGAAAAGGTTGATTGTTGGTCAGGACGACCTTTTCTTTTTAATATTATGTAAGATGGAGGGTCTGTTTAGTTTACATAGACAAGAGGATATGAATATTTATAGACGTACTATTTTTGAATGTCTAAGTTTATTAAACAGTTTAAATCAAAATGTTGGAATTAAATAATTTAAAAAAACGACTTGATATTAATAATGACAGTGACAATTATCAGTTTTTTGATGAAAATGTTACTGGCTTAAATAATATGCAAAGAAGATTACAAGTTCGCGGAGGAACTGACCAATGGACGCGAATGAGAGAAGACAAATTAAAAGGTTTAAAGAAAGCTTTATTATATTCTTATCAAAGTGCAATTGTACAAAAATACGATGTAAAAAAAGATAGTTTAGCAAATAATATTATTTCTATAATTACATTATTACAAGACCAACAAACTTTAAATGAAAGTCAATAGGCGTTGTTGGATGCTTTGGAAGAAGAATATAGTTTTTTATCTGAAGATAGAACCTCTTTAATTTATATTAATGATTTAAATAATATAGTAGATAGTTTAACTTCTGCTCAACCGTTGTTTAGATGTTTAATAAATCATGACAAATTAAAAGTTGATTATTAGGATAAAATAATTTCAATTCCATTTTATGAACCCCCTGTCGGTAATGTTGATCCTATAGAGACACAGTTTCATAATGGGACTGTTTTTAAATGGGTTCATGGAAATAAAGAAGATTGGACTCCTGACACTTATTGGATTGTTCTTATGCAGTATTCTTAGGAAACGGCATATTTTAGAGCATAGATTAGAAAAGCAGATGAACAAATAGAAATAATTGTTATTGACAGCTAGGGAAACGAAGAGTCTGTTACTTACAGGGGCTGGATGACAGGTCCAAATGAAACCACTGCAATGTGGAATGTAAAAAAAGATTTGGTTTGGAATGATTTAAATTATACTAAGTTGTTATATATAACAAAAGATGAAGATACTTTAGCATTTTTCCAAAGGTTTGATAGAATTATAATTAATGGAAAACCATGGGAAGTTCAAGCCTATAACGAAAGTTATAGTACAAGTAAAAGTGCGGGAACCGACTCAGGAATTATTAGAGTGGCTCTAAAAGAGGCTTATACTAGTACTAATCAGTTTATAAACTAGACACTATAGGATTTAGAGGAGGCTTAGGAAAAGCAGGCCCAGTATGATGAAGAACATACCGAGCCCCGCATTGATGGTCCTTCTATTGCTAAACCTTATGATGTTTTAACTTTTAAAGCCAAGAATTTTAATTCACAGGAGGAGTGGACTCTTTATGATTCTCCTCTTGCTAAGATAGCTTAGGTTTCTTAGGATGGCTTAACTGCCACTGTACATGTTATAACGGGACAGTCAAATAAGAATGGATTTTATATTAATTATGGAAATAATTAGAGTAGTAAAATTAATATAGTGATAGAATCTTTTTAAGATAAAAGGGGGTAAGATATGAGAGCAGATGTAATTACAACAAAGCCAATATATTCTTCTTTTTTATCTTGTGACAAGGATATAGAAAAGATATTAAAAACACTATTTGTGTCTAGTAGACCTTATAGTGATAGATTAAAAAGATTATTAATTATAAATGAAAAAGATTGTTTAGATATGGACAATGAAAATTATCAAAGGATTATTAATAGTATGTCCCTTGGTGATATGATAAATAAAAATTATATAAAGTTTGACCATAAAATTGCAAGAGGAACGCATGAATAGATAAAATCTTATATTATTGTTAATTTTGATAATTTTACGCCAAATATGTTAAATCCAGCATATTTAGATTATATATTATATTTTGATATAGTTTGTAATCATGATGCTTGGAAATTAAATGATTATCAAATTCGACCAATAGTTATTTGTGGATATATTGATGGCATTTTAAATAGTTTATCCAAGTCAAATACTGTTTTTGAAAAAAATCATAAGCCGCAAATAAAATTAACGGGTCCTGGATATTTTAATTTTATAAGATGCGATTACGTTAATTTAAATGAAGATTTTTCTGCATATACATTAAGTTATAAAGGAATGTATTTAAGTTAGGATATACAATTATTAGGTGAAGTAAATAATGAAAATTAATAGATTATTATTAATGTCAAAAAATGACATTCCTTTTGAATAGGCTCAACTTATTATTCACAATCCAACATTAAAAGAAATAGCTATAATAGGAGAAGATGTTTTTTTTATGGGATGTGAATATTTGAATTTTTCTAAACAATTTTTAAAAGAATAGGACAAAAATCGTTTAAAAGATTTTACTGATTTTGAAATATTAATGACAATAATGAAAAACAATGATATTGTAATAAAGCAGGGAAAAGAAGCCATAGAAATGGTTTTAGCGTTATTGTTTCCTGAATATCAAATAAGTTTTTTACCTATGAGCATTATGCTATCAAAAGATTCTGAAAGGTTTCTTATTGATAAGGAAAATTTTGAAAATTTTAGAAATATTGTGTCACAAATGTTTTGTTTAAATAAGACAAAATCTGGTGCTCATAAATATAATCCTGGTGGGGTTCAAGCCATGGAGCTGGTAAAAAAATTTTAGGAGCGAGATAAAAAACTTGCTAAATTAAAAAGACAAGGAAAATAGGATGAAGGCATCACTATATTTTCACAATATATTTCTATTTTATCCGTTGGTTTAAAAAAGGATATAAATGATTTATTACAATACACTGTTTATCAATTATTTGAATAGCTTCAGCGTTTTAAGGCAAAATAGAATTTTGATATATACGTTCAAGCTAAAATGGCTGGGGCTAAAGATATACAAGATGTCGATAATTGGATGAGTGATATTCACTCAGATACTTTATAAGGAGGATTTTTTATATGAAATTCGGTATACGTGAATGCGCGAATATTGTTTTCCGTGCAAAACAAGAAACCACAATTGGAACAAATACATTCCATGTAGGTCAGCCGGTTCTTTATATTGATACAGCAACAACCTCTTCGATGGAGCAAGCTTCTGCAACTGTCTATGCACAGGGCGGACGTGGTAATGCTCGTTTAATTGCTTGGGAAGGTGACAAGACACTTACATTTACGGTAACAGATGCTCTTATTTCTCCTGTGTCCTTAAGTATGTTAACTGGTGCTGGTCTTGTAAAAGAGAGCGGTAAAATGGTTCATGTTCATGCTACAAGTGCAGCTGTAATGGAAGTTAGCGGAAGTACTGGTACTATTGATTTAACAGATGCTCTTGCATCGTTTGGTGATATTACTTCTACTACTGCTCCTGTTACAATTGATGCTGGTTCAGATGCTCCTCTGTTTATTATTAAAACAGAAGATGACGGTTCTATCACTGGTGATATTGTAACTTCTACTTCAGATATTACTTATTCTGCTGGTAAGTTAACTATTACTTCTCCAAAATGGAATAATACTACAAGTATTACAGCTTCTGTTAACGTATTAGTTGATTATTATGTAATTAAGAAGAGCGAAACCGTATCTGAAATTCAGTTAACTGCAACTGATTTTGCTGGATATTATTATGTAGAAGCTGATACATTATTTAGATCTCAGTCTACTGGTATTGATATGCCTGCTAACTTAACATTCCCGAACGTTAAGGTGCAGTCTGGATTTACAATTACAATGGCTGGTACTGGTGATCCTTCAACATTTGACTTCACGATGGATGCATTCCCTGGATATACATATTTCGATAAGACGAAACAAGTTCTTTGCGTAATCCAGGTTGTTGAAGATAGTTTATCTGCTACTGCTACTTCTGGTAGTGTTATGCTTCAGAATAGTGCTCTTGAACATAGAGATCCGTTAGCACAGGATTCTGATATGTCTGAGCCAGCTGGCTAATTAATTTAAATTAAAAATGGGAAGGAGGCTTTAGCTTC
Source organism: Clostridia bacterium (assembly GCA_017528375.1). Classification (GTDB taxonomy): domain Bacteria; phylum Bacillota; class Clostridia; order TANB77; family CAG-508; genus CAG-492. The sequence goes on from JAFXOY010000124.1 coordinate 32,121, forward strand.
TTTCCCATTTTTTTGTTAGGTGGTGATATTAAATGGCTAGTGGAATTGAAAAGATATTTATTTAGGCGGTCAAACAACCAACTCAAGATTTAAAGAAAAAATAGTTAAATAAATTTATTATAGAAGTAAAAAAACTTAGAGATCAAATAGATAAAATGCAAGAAACAATGTTATTTTATGAGAACGAAAGGAAAAGATTAATATCTTTAGGTTTTTCTAAAGAAACGGCTTCTCATTATATGTTAAATGCTTAGCATCTTGATATTGGTCAATTTTATCAATAGGGTTAGTTGCAAGAAAAAGCTTTGTAGGGTTATTAGCTTATTCAAAAACTTAGACAACAATTAACTAATGAACCAATTGTTTATCAAATTGGTATTGGATCTAAAAAGAAAGAGAAATTACTTGAAACAACAATAACGTATGATGAATTAGAACCAATGTTTTATATGGAGAGACGTGCGGATGGTTATGCTATTAGAATTAAATTATCTCAACGTAAAATTATGTAGTTAAACAAAGAAAGAAAAGCTAAATTTAAAACTGAAGTTGATACGGTTAATATTTTTACAGCTGGAGCGAGCACTCTTTATTCATAGGTATATAGATATTTTTCAAACAATAGATTAACTCAGAAGGGTAATTGGGGTAACTTTTACTAGGTATATAGAAGTTTAGTACATTCTAGTCCAGAAGGTAACAAATGGTAACCTCCTGTAGAAATAATAATGAATTCTTTTAAACGTGTTTTATCTGGAGGTGGAACAAGTGGAAGTTTTGCTACGGGTGGAGACCAAGGTTTAGAACAAGATAAGGCTTCTTTTGGTAGTAATCCTACTTTAACTAGTGTTAATACGATTATAAATACTTTGGATTCTTTAATAATAAGTTTATAGGATTTTATTAACACTAGTAACGATGCTAGATTAATAAAACTTTTCACTGGTATAAATTTAAATAAAGAGATAGTAGATATAGGGAAAGAATACGCTATAGACAGTCTTAGAAGTTAGTTAAATAAATTCTTAACTTGACAACTTAAAAAATTTATGCTATAATAGAATTACAAGAGAAACAGGAAAAACAAAACAAAAGAAAAAAGGAGTGGAGTTTAAAATATGAAATATTCAGAATTAAATTTATCTCAAAATACTGATGTTAATTTTGTAAAAATTGGAGATACTGAAATTGAAGTGTTACAATATTTACCAATTGAAGATAAAATTGATTTAATTGATATTGCATTACAAAACGCAAAAGAAAATGGTATATATGATGAAATGAAATTAGATATGTATTTTAATTTATATCTTGTTTTTATGTATACTAATTTAGAGTTTAGTGATGAAGAGCGGGCGGACCTCGCTAAATTGTATGATGAACTGGAATCTAATGGTGTCTTTCTGGATATTATAGAGGCGATGGACTAGGATGAATATAATAATTTAATAGATTATCTGGAAATTATGAAAGAAAATAACTAGGTTTATATGACTAGTGCGGCCGCCCTTTTACAATCCTTTATCCAGGACCTTCCACAGAATGCAGCGACTGCCGCAGAAATAGTTGATAATTTTGATAAAGAAAAATATAAAGAAGTTGTTGAATTTGCACAAAGTGCCAATGGGGGTAGACCCATTTAATTGGACAGATTTAATTAAATTTTAATCCTTTGATATTATACATAATATCAAAGGATTTTTTTTGTATAATTTTAATAAAAATTATAAGGAGGGATAAGGAATGGCTACTAAAAATGGTGGTACAATTAGATTTGGTATCTAGTTTGATGTTAATAAATCATCTTTAAACTAGATAACCAAACAGCTTCAAGCTATACAAACAGCGGCTACGTCCAACAAAGATAGTGGACTGGCTAAGCAGTTTGACTAGGCGGCGTCCGCAGCTAGGAAGCTTGAACAAATTGTAAATAGTTCATGGAATCATAAACTAGATCAATTAAATTTAAATAAATTTAATCAAAGTGTAAAAACTTCCTTTGGTAGTGTTCAGAATTTAAAAAACCAGTTAGTTGCAAGCGGAGCGTCTGGACAAGCTGCCTTTAATACTCTTGCTCATTCTGTTTTAAATACGAATGTATAGTTACGTTAGAGTAATACTTTACTTGATAGTATGGCTGTATCAATGAAGAATACTATTAAGTGGGGAATTACAGCTAGTATTTTTAATAAAATAACTGGTTCTATTCAGCAGGCTTTTTATTATGCTAAAGATTTAAATACTTCTTTAACTGATATTAGGATGGTAACTGGAGCAAGTGCAGATGAAATGTAGCGCTTTGCTAAAACTGCTAACGATGTTTCTAAATCACTTGGTAGATCTACTCTTGATTATACAAGAAATGCTGTAGAATATTATCGTCAAGGTTTAACAGATGAATAGGTTGCAAAAAGAACTGAAGTTACATTAAAAGCTCAGAATATAACAGGCGCCGGAAAATAGATGGTTGATTATTTAACGGCTGTTTGGAATGGATTTAAAATTAATACTGAAGGTGCAGAGCAGGCTGTTGATTCTCTTGCTAAAGTTGCAGATAGTAGTGCATCAAATATGTCATAGTTAGCAACTGCTATGTCCAAAGTTGCTGCAACTGCTAATGTTGTTGGAGTAGATTTTAATCAGTTAAATGCTATGATTGCTACTGTTGTAGCAACAACAAGATTGGCACCTGAATCTGTTGGTACTGCATTTAAAACTGTTTTTGCTAGAATTAATGATATTAAAACTGGGGCAGAAGATGCAGAAATTAGTCTTGGTAATTATTCAGGAAGAATGCAATCTTTAGGTATTAGTGTTTTAGATACTGCTGGTAGATTACGTAATACTGGGGATGTTATTACTGAAGTTGGTTAGAAATGGAAAACTTTAACTAAAGAACAACAAACTTATTTAGCTGCTACTATGGGCGGTCAAAGACAGATTACTCAAGTAATGGCTTTGTTTGATAATTGGGAACAATATGTAAAATTATTAAATACTTCTTTATAGGCTAACGGAACATTAAATCAGAAAAATGATATTTATCTTGAATCCATGGCGGCTCATATGTAGCAACTATCTACTGAAGCAGAAAGAATGTATAAGGCTTTAATAGATACAGATGCTATTAATCCTTTAATTGATGCATTAAAAGGCGCTTTAGGATTATTTAATAATTTTATTGAAGGTATTGGTGGTGGAACCAATGCTTTTATTAATCTTGGTGCTATTGCCGCCAACATTTTTAATAAACAAATTGGCGCTGGTATAAATAATGTTATTCAAAATATTGAGAGATTAAAAAGTAATTTAGCACAGGTTCAAGCTCAAAAAGAGTGGAGTAAATAGGCTTTAACAATGGCTTCAATAAACCACTCTACAAATAAAGATAATATTTCTCAAAATGCATTAGAAAAATAGGCTCAAATTACACAAAGAACTTTATAGATTAGAAAAGCATTAACACAAGAACAATATAATCAAGTACAATAGGCACAGCGTCAGATTGGACTTCAACAAACTCAAGTAGATTATATAGAAAGTTATAAACAGAATTTAAAAGAAGCTGGAATTAATCAGGAAAGCACTTTGGGTGTCGTTGAAAGACAAAGAGATAATTTAGAAAGCGTTATTGCTTTAACAAAGGATGTAAAAATTGATTTACAAGAAATTGCTTTATCTTCTAATGATACAAACACTTTATTTAATTTATGGATAGAAAATTTAGATGAAATAAATAATAGATTAAGAGAAGCAGGAGTTTCAGAAGAAAATATTGATCAAATTAATGAGTAGGTTTTAGATGCTATTGCTAATCAAGAATTTTCATTAACAAAAATAAATGAAATTTTAAATAATCATGGAGTAAATATTAAAGAAAATGAAAAAGCTTACAATAATTTAGTTGAAGCCGCTCGAAAAATGTCCATGATACAAGATGGAACTCTAGATAAAACAAAACAATAGATTTCATTAAGGTAGCAATTAGTAAAAAAAATACAAGATAGCGCACAGCGTTTAAAGACAATTCAAGGTTTAGTTAGAGGTTTAACAGGGGGCGTTCAAGCTGCTAGTGCTTTAATTGGAGGAATTTCTACTGGTATTGATAAGTCTGCAACAGCTTCATAGAGATTAAATGGTATCTGGCAGGGGCTTTCTGGAACAGTCGGCGGAATTGCAAATATTTTCTTACCTGGCTCTGGAATTTTGGTTCAAGGTATTTTTAGTTTAATCCAAGGAGGTTTAAATCTTTTAGGAGTATGGGACGATATTGAATTTGCAATAATGTCTTCCTAGGAAAAAATAGCAAAAGTAAGACAAGATTTATCGGATATTTCTAATGAAACCAATCCACATAAACGAAATATAGCTTCGTTGGAAGATAATGTTGAAGAGTTTGAAGAATTATATAATAAACGAAACCGTTTGACAGATGAATAGACCGAAAGATATCATGAACTAATAAATGAATTTACTCAATATAATGATGCTGTTATAGCAGGGTATGATGCTCAAGGAAATGTTATTATAGATCATCAAGAAGCATTACGTGAAACAATTCAGTTATAGCGAGATGCAGCAAGGTAGGCAGCACAACGTGTCTTTGCTGAGAGTGGTGGCGGTAAAGATTATGCGGCTAGATTGGATAACACTGCAACTGCTCAAGCATCCGGATTTGCCTAGGCTGAACAAAATATGTTAAATCTTTCGGCGACTGCGCCGACAAAGGCTAGACAATTAAAAACTTTATTGGATGTTTAGGGAGAATCTCCTTTTAATTTATAGGCTTTTTTAAACGATACTGCTTGGGAAAGTTATTACGCCAAACTTGAAGAAACCAATGCTTTTCAAACAGATTATTTTAAATAGCTTGGTTTCTAGAATGTTGAATCATTAAAAAATGCCATTACTGATGTTGTAAATGAATATTAGAATATTGAAACAGACGAATAGGCAGAAGAGATAAAAAATAAATTAATTGCTATTTGGAAAGCCTTCGCTGGAGCTGCTCGGCTTTAGGAGGACGAGGTTACTTAGAATATTATTAAATAGGCTCTTGTTACTTTAAATACGGCTTTATTAGAAGGCGCAGATTAGGCGACTGAAGCAAATGCTGCTTTGGATATAGCAGCTGATGAATTAGACAGGGTTTCTGAAGGATTAGAGTTATATTATGATAATATCTTTAATTTATTAAAATATGGTCCAGACGGAGCAAGTGATGCTTATCAAGAATTATAGAAATCAAAATATTATGATTCGAGTCTTATAGACAATGCTTTAATGGAGTATTTAAAAACTTTTAAAGCGAAGGCAGAAGGTTGGGGACAAGACGTATTAGATTAGGCAAATAGATTATCTGATAATCAGGGGTTACAGCGAGCAGGAGAAGCTTTTATAAAAGCTATGCTGTCTACTTTAACGGTAGTTTCTCCAAATATTGATCAAGCTAAAAAACAATTGGCTTAGTTTGATGGTAATTTAAATTAGTATAACGAAGAGGTTATTAATGTTATTAATTAGATAATTAAAGACAGTTATACTGATTAGGAATTATAGAAATTAACTTAGACGCAGGTGGCAGCCCTACAAGAGCTTTTATAGAAAATTTTTAATATAGATAATTTATAGATAAATTTAGATAATATTAAAGATGGTCAATTTGTTGAACAAATAAAAACAGAAGAGTAGGTTTTGAAAGAAGACTTACAAAATGCTTTAATTGAAACGTTTGGTGATTTAACAATTTCTCCTCAAAATTTAGGTTTTAGTATAAATTTACAAGGATTAGATTTTAATTTAGATAGCTTAGAAAATGCAGATTTAGAATTATTAAAATAGCATTTTTCAGAATTAGATTTTTCAGAATTAATCTATCGTATGGCTAAGGAAGCCGAAGATCCGGCAGAAGCTTTTCATGCTGTTTTTTAGAAGTTAAAAAGTGATGTTTAGGGACTAGGAGAGGTAACATCAGATATAGGATTTTCAGATCTTTATGATGACGGCTGGGAAAAATTATTAAAAGCCGTTTAGAGCGGAGATGCATTATCTGAAAGTCAAGAAAATATATTAAATATTTTATAGCAACAAGACTCTGTTTTAAAAGATTAGATAAGAGGGTCTGATGAGTATAATAAAAGATTAAAGACCCAAAAGACTGAAGCTTAGTAGATATATCAAAAGGAATTAGAGCGCAATAAGCAAATTCTATTACGTAGAAAAACTGTTCTTCAATTCATGTCACTCTTTGGATAGGAAGAAAAATATGCTTCTGAAATATTGCAAATCGAACAATAGTTAGCAAATATTTAGTATGAAGAAATTAGAATTGAACGAGATCAAAATTCTTAGTTATAGCAACGTAAAAAAATAGAAGAATAGATTTTAAAACTTAAACAAGAACAAACTGATAAAGATATTTCTGCAGTTAAAAACACCAAGGATACTGTTAAACATTTAAAAGACAGTGATGAAGATATAACTACCCAGGATTATGCTACAATGCTATTCTGGGAAAATAGAAATAGTGATCTGGCGGCTTTGGCTGGAGCGGACGGTGCTGGTCGTTTTTCATAGGCATACTTAGATAAATTAAAGTAGTTATCAAAGGGTCAAGACGCTATTTTATCGGATTTATATTCTGATGCAGTAGAATAGGCATAGCAAGCTGTATTACTTGCTCAAGAAAATTTAAATTAGATAAATAAAGAAATAGTCAGTACAACTGAATATAATCAAGCCAAATCTAGGCAAGGAGCGGGTCAATAGCTTGAGGGAGATTTAGAACTTATTGCCTCATATGAGAATCAATCTGAATTAATATCAAAGCAAACTGATGCTACGCAAAAATTAGAACAAGCTCAGCTTGAGTTGGCAGAGGCCCAGGGCTTAGCGGCAGAAGCGGCAAGAGAATAGAATATACCTTTATCTTAGTTAATAACTACTTTTGAATCTTTATCAGATAAAATTAGTTCTGCTGGTTTTATGCATCCTTTAGAGGGTGACGATTTAACTTAGTGGGAAACTACTTTAGATAAGATTCTTTAGAGATATAGGGAATTAGGTCAATTAACTCCAGAGTTATAGTCTGCTATTTCTCTTCTTCATCTTACTGAATTATCCGGGACTAAAGAATATTAGGCAGCTTTACGTGAGGTGCAGCATACTTTCCATGAATTAAGATAGGAAGAATTATTGGCTCAATCTGAAAAGGCTGGAGAAAATCTTGCTAATAGTATTGTTTAGATTGATATTGAAAGCGACTTTGATAAATTTAAAGATGAAGTTGAAGAATTTTTAAATATCGAAAGAGAATTAATTATTAATGTTCATTCAGATGCAGAAGATATTTTTGAAAACCTTCAAAATTAGATGGAGCGGATTTATGATGCTTCTTCTAAAATAGGCTAGAATTTTGTAGTTGCGGCAGATGACATCCGTTAGTTAAATGAAGTTTTTCCTGGTATAATTGAGGGGATGGAAGATCTTGGCGACGGAACGGCGCGATTAAATCAAGAAGTTGTTCAATAGGCTTTAGCAGGTATTAAACAAGTCGTTTAGGCTGACGCTCAAAGTGTTAACGCTCAATTAGAATCTCAAGCTGCTTTACTTGACGCTAAAGCGGAAATGTATGGTCAAGCAGCTGAGGCTGCGGGAAGGCTGGCTCAAGCATAGACAACTGGGGCATAGATGTCTGCTCAAGACCAGGATGCAGTCTATGAAGCTTTAATGCATGCTAAGGCAGATAAGGCGGCTGATAGTGCAACTAGTTAGGTTGATAGTGCATATGAAGCGGCTCAGCAAACCGCGGAAGCTGCTCAGCAGTCTGCATCAGAACAAGCTAGAATTTCAGATTAGTTAGGAACCGTTGTTTCATAGAACATCGCTTCTGCAGCATAGAGCAGTTTAACCAGCATGAGTGATGCTGCTTAGAATATTACAACTAATTTTAGCTAGGAAGCAAATGCTTCTAATCAACTTGGTGCTGTTATGGCTGCTAACATGGCTTCTTCGGCTCAGTCTCAAGCAGCTGCAATATCTGCATTGGCGCAAAGTGCGATCCAGAGTTTTAATGCAATAGCGGCCGCCAATAGAGGGGCTGCAAATGGACAGGTTGTTCGTGGTTCAGTAGGAGGCGCACCATATGTATATAGTTATGGAGGTGCTGGCGGCGGAGGCGTGTCTCAGGGCGTCTCAAGAAGAAGTATTTCTTCAACATACAGCGGGTCCCAAGGAAATATTGGTGCTACAAACATTTCTCAAAACGCAAAAGCAATAACTTCTACATACGGGGCTAATTCTGCAGCTATTGCTGGAGCAAATAGCCAATTAAGTATGTTGGGCTTAACTGGATAGATTGGCGCAGATGGGAAGTATTATTCAAGTCATCAAGAAGCTGTGAAGTCTGCTATTGAAGGTAGTGGTAAAACATATGCAGAAATAGCAGAGATGTTTACACAACTTAAGACTGCAGCCTAGGCTGGAGCAAATAGTATTCGTGGTATGATTCAAGAAAATTCTTTAGATTTGTCAGGATTAGAGAAAGAACTTGGATCTGCGGCGGGCGGTCGTCCAAAGTCTAGTAAAGGCGGAGGTGGCGGTGGAGGTGGCGGAGGCAAATAGCCTGACGTCATGTAGCCTTCGGAATAGATAGTAGACCGCTACCACGATATTGATATGTAGCTCAAGATGATTGCTGTTGACCTTGATAAATTATAGGAAGAGCAAGAAAGAGCGTTTGGTAAGGATTTAGTAAAGAATCTTAATAAACAGTTAGATGCATTAGAGCATCAAAATGCTGCATATCAAACAAGACTTGAAATAACCCAAAAAGAAGCCGCAGAGATGCGTGCTCTTTTAGCTATGCAAGGTACCACTTTTGATGAAGATGGTCTAATTAGTAACTTTGCAAATGTTATGTCTTCGAAATTAGCTGGCGTAAATGCGACGATAGATTATTATAATAGTCTCTCGGCTTAGGAGCAGGAGGCATATAAAGAAACAGTAGAAGCTGCTAAAGAGGACTACGAACATTTTAAAGAACAAATTGAACATTACGATGAATTAATTTCTGAAACGATTCCGGAATTTGAGAAAAATATTCGTGACAATTTAAATAAGAGAATTGAAATTCAAGTTTCAAAATTTAAAATGTCTGTAGAGATTGAATTAGATCTCGCTAAAGCTGAAAAAGACTGGAATAAATTTAGAAAGAAAGTTATAAATCAGATTCGTCAAGATGATATCCTTGGTAATACTAAAGCATTATTTGAAGATTTAGCCACTTATTATAGTGACGGTGGATTAAATGTTATTGGTGCTTTAACGAATCAATTAAATGGTACTTTAGACCAGTTGCATCAAATTGATACTTTTGGAACATCTTCTGTATATGGAGATAATAAATCTAAAGCGGTTGAAGATTTAAAAACATTTTTAGATGAATTAATTAGTAATTTAGAAGATGTTGAAGACCTTAATGATGAAATTGAAAATTCTATTTTTGATGCTATTGATAAAGCACAAGATGCTTTTGATGACCAGGTAGATACTTTCGAACACATATCAGATGTATTAGACCATAATGTTAAATTGGTTAAAATGTTATATGGAGAGTAGGCTTACGATGCTCTTGGAAAATATTATTAGCTTCAAGAGGCTAATAATAATTAGCAATTAGATTTCTTAAGGCAACAAAAACAGCTTTGGTATGATAGGATGATGCTTGAATACCAGCGTATGAATGAATTAGAGCCTGATTCTGATGAAAGAAAGAAAGTTGAAAAAAGGTTTAAATAGTATAAATAGCATTGGATGAAGAGTACGAAAGAGTTAAATTCTTTATTAGAGTCTTCTGTTCAAAATATTATTGATAAATACGCTAATGCTATTAATAATATATTTAATAATTTAAACAAGAGATTAACTGGCGGGAGAGGATTAGAATATATATCTGAAGAATGGTAGTTAATTAATAAAGAAGCTGATATGTATCTCGATAGAGTTAACTCTATGTACGAAATAGAAAAACTTCAAAACGCTTTTAGAGATGCTATTAATGATAATGAGGGTAATATTAAGGCGCAACAATCGTTAAATGATTTAATGTAGGAAGAGTTAAAATACTTACGAGATAAAGATAAGTTAACTCAATATGATGTTGATAGAGCAAACGCTTTATTACAAATTGAAATCAAACGATTAGCTTTACAAAATGCTCAACAAAATAAAACTAAATTACGATTAAGAAGAGATTCTCAAGGTAATTATAGTTATCAATATACGTCTGATTAGGGCGCTATCGCCAAATCTCAGGATTAGTTAGCTTAGGCTCAAAATAATTTATATAATTTAACTAAAAATGCCTATAAGAGTAATTTACAAAGTTTCTATGATATTTATGAAGAGTGGGTTAATAAGGTTAAAGAAGTCTAGAATAGAAATGATTTAGATTCTGAACAAAAGGCTGCAAGAAGAGCAGAATTAACTGAACACTATGGTAATATAATTAATGGTATATTATCTTAGAATGAACAACTTCGTCAGTTTTTAACATAGGATACATTCAATGAATTATTAAGAATGTATCTTAATGATATTGAAAACTTTAGATTTAAATCTGAAGAAGAAAAAGCTATTTTTTAGAGATTAGTTGAGTCAATAAAAAATGATTCCTCTATTATGTCTTCTGCTTTAGTAACAGATATGGGCAATGCTACTACAGCGATGGCAACAAACATGAATAATGCTACTATAGCAATGGCATTATCTTCTTTAGAAATGAGAGATAAAGTTAAGGAGTATTTGGATAGCTTGACAGAATATTAGAAAAATACAGTAATGAGCAATATGGTTTTATACTGGAATTCTGGTATTCAGAGCATGATGGATACTATAATTGGTGAGGGCGGATTTAGTATAGTTGTTAAAAGCTGTTTTACAGAACTTGAAAGAGCTGCTTTGTAGTTTGAAAAGTCGTTAAGAGATTTAGCGGCAAAAGCAGGAGTTAGCTTAGGAGACATTGATAGTTTATTAAAGACAGATGTTGGTGAAACTAAGGCTTTAATAAAAGAAAATGAAACTTTAATTAAAAAATATGGAGATGAAATTTCTACTATTGGAGATTTAATTGAGAAAGTAAAAGGCTTAACAGAGAAATACGGTGATGCTAAACAAGCAGCTATTGATGCGGCGACTGAGGCTAAAAAATACTGGGAGGCTGAACAAAAGGCTGCTCAGGATGCTGCGGAGTAGGTAAGAAAAGCTACTTAGGCAAAGAGTAAGTATAACGAAAGTGGATATAATGGAACAGTTGGTGCTACTGTATAGGCGCCGTCTTCTTCTCCTTCTAACGGGGGCGGAGGTGGATCAGCGAGTTCTGGAGGAGGTTCTGCCGCAGTTGCTGGAGCAGCTTCAATAGGCTACACTTATTATATAAGAGGTTGGAATGCAAGTGGGGTTTATAAAAGATAGGGACCATTAACAAAAGGAGCAACAGATGCTTTTCCAACAGTTGGATGGAAGCCAAATATAGAGGTTACTCGTAGTGATGGACAAAGACGTTATTTTGGACCAGGACAAGTTTACGGTTTTAAAACTGGCGGTTATACAGGAGACTGGTCTGGTACAGATGGTAGATTAGCCATGTTACATCAAAAAGAATTGATTTTGAATGCAGAAGATACGTAGAATATTTTGAAAGCAGTTGATGTAACAAGGATGATTGATGATATGTTATCTAGTATAGGAACCAATGTAAATATGGCAAATATATTAAGTAATACAAATACTTCAGATGGCGGACTGTTAGATCAAAATGTACATATTACTGCTACATTCCCGAATGTTACAAATCATGCTTAGGTAGAACAAGCATTAGAAACTTTAGTTAATAGAGCAAGTCAATATGCTTTTAGAAACAGATAAGAAAGGAAGGAGATTAATCTCCTTCCTTTTTCTTTTTGGACAATATAATATAATATTTATTTATTATTTTTGATTGTTTATATAAAAATGAGAGAAAAGGAGGAACCTAAGATAGTATGAATAGCGAACAATATATAGAAAATATTTTATAGGCAACATCTATATTAACATAGCAAGCTATTAAAAATGCTAATTTTGATAAGACAATACAAGCCGTAATCATTTAGTGTACAGATCCTACAATAGGTAAATATAAAGTGCAGTATCAAGATGGTTATTGGTATGCTTATAGTGGATCTACGTAGGTTTCTTACTCTTCCGGATCGAGTGTATATATTTTAGTACCAAACGGGGATATGAGTAAGGATAAAACTATTTTAGGAACAACCAAAAAATTAGGAATAAATTATATTAATGTAATATCATAGAGGTAGAATTATATTCCAGTTGGATGCAATGTCATTACTGAAAATGTTTAGTATAATTTATGCTCTTTCTAGGATGAAGTAATAACTTTATATGACATTAGTGCCGTATCTGAAAACTTAATAACGATAGATGCAGATGCTTTAAAAACATATATTGCTTCATCTTCTAATTTATTATTATCAATGGATGTTAAAACAACGTTGCCATTAAAACAAAGATATAATGGTAATTATGGTTTAAGAGTATATATAGACTTTAAAGATAATAATACTTAGAGTTTAATTACTAGAAGGTATGATTTAGATATTGATAATATGATTGGAAATCCTTACGAATTAACTAATAAAACAAATCAAATTCGTATTTGTGATATTGATAGTTAGAATTTTGAAAGAATTAATAAAATAGAAATTTTTGTTTAGGATTTTCCACTGCAAGAAAGTGGTCATAATGATGATATCTTTTTATCAAACTTTAATATAACTGGAGCAATTGCATTAACATCTTAGGAAAGAAATGGAGTAAGTTTAAATCTGATTGCTAAACAAGGATATATCTTTACTTCTTCTAGCTTGGCGACAGATACAAGATAGATAGAGGCCCAGGTTAGAGTTAGAACAAGAGCGATAGATAATTCAAGTCAAAGACTTCCATTTTACTGGTTCATTGAAGATGCTAGAATCACACCTAATAATATGTATTATAATCAATGGGGCGGACGAGGATGGAGATGCTTAAATGATTATAAAATTATTCAGTAGGCTAGTGCAGGTAATGAAGCAATTATATAGTTTAATCCAGGGAATGAGTTATTTAATATTGCTAAATAGGATACGTTTGTAAGAACAACAAAATATAAATGTGTTGTAATTTATAATGATACAGTATTTTCTAAATAGTTTGAAATTATTAATGAAGACTGTGACTATTCTATATAGATAACATCTGACGAAGGAACTTAGTTTGCCTATGATATTGGTCATCCTAATTTACAATGTGTTGTAAAAAATGAAGGATAGATACAAGATCCAGAATATTATGATTTTATTTGGGGTACGGTAGATAATGCTGGTAATTTCAATTCTCTCCCAGAAACTACCGCTTTAAATAATGATTATAATCAAGCTTTAGAAGATTATGAAGATTTTAAAGATGATTTAATTAATGAAAATATATATTGGCAAGGTTCTTATAATGCAACTATTACAAATGAGCAACATCTAGAAGATTTATATGCGGCGGTCCAGGCTATGGAACGCATGCAACGGGTTTCCGCCAATTTTGTATATAGTGTAGATATAGGACAAATTATAAAATTTAAAACATTTAAATGTACTATAGTAGTAAAAGCTACTGGTATAATAGTTGGTACAGCATCTATCACTCTTGTTAATTCATTATCTGCTAATAATATGTATACATTAATAATTAATAATGGTACGCAGGTTTTTAATTATACAGAAAATGGTGTTTCTCCAACAAATAATTCATTAGATAATCCATATGAAATTCCATAGTTAACCTTTACAGTATATGATAACAAAGGAAAAGCTGTTGAACAGGAATTTAATTATGACGAGATAGAGTGGATAGTGCCCATTCAAAACACCATGTTAAATATTGATGGTAACTATGATGGAGAACCAAATGAAGATGAAACTAAAATGATTTATAAAAATTATAAAGTTTTTAATTATAATATTTTAAATCAATATTTTGCTAATAAAACATAGAACAATATTTAGTTAAAAGTTTCATACAATGGACTTACTTTAGTTGCATATACAAATCTTAATTTTATTAAACAAGGAAATTCAGGTACTAATGGAACTGATTTTCAAGTAAGAATAGTACCAAATATTGCAGATGGATATGATTAGCTTACTGATTATCCTATTGTTACAATTCCATATGGAGGAGAGCCAACAACAAACTGGACTCATGTAGATGGAACTCATAACGGCAGATGGTTTAAAGTATAGTTTTGGCATAATGGAAATAAAATTTTTAGTGGAAATTAGGCAACTGGTTCTACAAGAACATAGGAAGATAAACCTATTAGAGTTACTTGGAGCATTTTAAAGAATAAATATACTCATTCAAATTCAGATGTTTCATGTTTAACTATTAACTAGGATACTGGATCTATTGTTTATAATGATTCAAATTTATTAAATGTTCCAGCAAATATTGTAAAAGCAACAGTTGTTTATGATGGGCTTACTTATTATGCAAATATGCCAATCATTACTGTTAAACAGTTAAACAGTGGAGCGGCTTCATATTATGCAAAGCTTAAAAAGAATACTGGTTTTAGATAGGCTGTTTATAAAAGTAGCGGTACAAAGCCATCTTATGATAATCATAATCCTTTTGAGATTGTTTTAACTAAAAATTTAAGCAACGGAACTTATGAAAATATATCTGTAAATACGGTATTAGATCCTCCTACATATACGTGGAGTTATGTTGGAGAATATTATAATAAAGCAACAAACCAATCTGTTAGTTTAAGTCATTTAATGTCTGCTATTGGTGCAGCACAACCCGCAATAAATCAAAAATGGGTAAAACCAACAGATAACTATGATGGACAGGTTATTAATAATGCTATTATTGTTAATATTGCCGTTGCAGGGTCAGATAAAATATTAATGCATATTCCAGTTCATTTAATGTTAAATAGATACGAACAATCTGCTTTAAATGGTTGGGATGGAAATAATGTTTAGCTTGGTGGTACTAATGGTGGTATGATTCTTTCTCCACAGATTGGTGCCGGTATCAAGTAGATGGATAATTCTTTTACTGGAATGGTAATGGGAAAAGTTAAAGACAGTTCTAGTACTGATCTTGATATGGAAGTTGGTTTGTTTGGATATGACCATGGAGAACGTACTATTTTCTTAGACGCAGATACCGGAAAAGCTTAGTTTGGAAAAAATGATAGCGGTAAAATTATTATTGATCCGAGAAACAGTCAAGCAGTAATCTAGTCTGGGAATTATTCACCTGGAAGTGGAACAACACCTGGACAGGGAATGCAAATTAATTTAACGACTCCAAGTATTAATTTTGGGTCTGGAAACTTTTCAGTTGATCAATATGGTCATGTAACTTTGAAAGGTGCCACTTTAACAGGAAATTCAACTACTATTGAAAATCTTGATAGTTTATTAGCTAATTCGCAAACAATTGCAGATTTGTAGGAGCAAATATAGGGTACAACTCAAGTTTGGTCTGGTACAGGTGTTCCTACATTAAGTAATTATCCTGCAAATCAATGGACTACAACTCAAGATAAACGTAATCATGTTGGTAATTTATATTTTTAGAGCGATGGAGATTGCTATAGATTTTTATAGACAAGCGCTAATGTATTTGAGTGGGTTCTTATTCCAGACTCTAGCGCTTAGGCTTTACAAACTGCAAACGACGCTTTACAAAGAGTTACTGAAATTTATGATGCTGATACTGCCAGCGGTTTATTAATTACTGACTACTATACTAAAAATTAGACCGATACGTAGTTAACTGCGGTTGAAGGAAGAATTAATAGCACGATGTCTTCTAATTATACATCGAAGGCTTAGTTTAGAAGCAGCCGCTATGATAATTTATTACCATATCCTTATTATGAAACAACTCATGTAGATAATGGTATTACATGGACCGATAATGGAGACGGTACTATTACTGCAAATGGTACGGCGACAGAAGATTCTCAATTTTATTTTACAAAAACATTTGCTGGTTATGAATTTTTTACAAATGAAGATATATATACAATAAGCACTGGCGTTGCTGGTTGTTCTTCTTCAACATATTTTATGATGGGATATGCTGGTAACACAGAAAGTGACGGACAGTATTTTACATCACTTACAATCAATGGAACAAGCGCATATGGTAATGAATATACAATAGACACTTCTGGTTACAGTAGGTTTGGAAGATTTTATCTTAAAATTAAAAGTGGTGTAACTGTAACCAATCTTAAATTTAAACCAATGTTAGAAAAGGGGTCTATAGCACATGATTATATCTCATATGCAGATTCTATGGGTGGAGTAAAAGCAGAAGTAACAATTACAGATAATAAAGTTTCTTCTTTATAGCAAACTGTAGACGGATTTCAGACAACAGTTAGTTAGACATATGCAACAAAAGTATAGGTTAATCAAAACGCTGATATTATAAACTTACTTCCAGCTGTATATCATGTAGAAAATGAATTTGGAAATCCATATACGGCTTCAGGACTTACTTGGACTCTTAATAAAAATGGTTCTGTTACCGTTGAGGGGACGGCTACTGCAAATGGAACTTATAATTTTCCTGGCTATAGTTTAAGTACAAACGTTTCACCTGTATTATTAGACTCTGGAAAAAAATATCGTGTACATGGTTGCCCTGCTAATGGTTCAACATCTACGTATAGAATTGTAGCAAGATGTTGGACTTCTTCACAAACTCCCGATGGAACAGGTGGAACAACTTATAGTGATACTGGAAGCGGAGTAACAGTTCCTACTGGATATAGATATATGCAAGTTTATGCAATTGTCTATTCAGGTTATACTTGTCCTTCTGGCGGATTAACATTTTATCCAATGGTTTAGATAGGAGAAGTGGATCATATGTATGTATCTTCTCATAACGTTGGCTCATTGGCGACTCGTATGAAAACTGCATAGTCTTCCATCACACAAAATGCAAATAATATTGCATTAAAGGTTTCTACTACGGATTATACTGGAGCAACAATAGCAACGTTAATTAATCAAAGTGCTGATACAGTAACTATTAAGGCTCCTCATATTGAATTAAGTGGAACAGATATTGCTGGAAGAATTAATGATTCTTAGGTACGTATAGATGCAGATAGAATTAATTTAAATGGTGCCGTTACTGCAAATAATTATTTTAAGATTAATACAAATGGAAGTATACAGGCAACGGGTGGAACGATAGGTGGTTGGACCTTGGCTTCAAATGCTTTATATAACGGTACAAATAGTATGACTAGTACAACTGTTGGGACATATATTGGAACAGGTGGTATTAGACAATATAAATCTTCATCTGCTTATGTAAATATTAAGGATGGCGTTATAACTGCCGTAGGAGCTAGTATTTCTGGCGCAATTACTGCAACTTCTCTTAGTTTAGGGTCAGGAGTAACAATTGCGGCAGGTAAGGTTTCAGGTCTTTCTACTGTAGCCACTTCTGGAAAGTATACTGATCTTTCTAACACTCCAAACCTTAGTGTTTATGTTCAAAAAGATGGAACAATAGGAAGTACTCCTGCGGCTGGAGCAACTGGATTTAAAGTGTCTTCTGCTGGATTGCTAACATGTAGTAATGCGGTTATTTATGGTACTGTTTATGCTTCCGCGGGAAAGATAGCAAATTGGACTATTAGCGGAAATATGCTTGAATGTATAACCAATAATACCTCTGGGACGCAATATCGTACGTATGTAAATGGAACAAGTGCAATAGGATCAGTTTCTAGTAATGGATCTTTTGGAGTTCAACATAGGGCTTCGTCAAGTGCTGGTTGGGTTAATGATTTTTATGTTTTAGCTAATGGCGCTTTATATGCAAATAATGCAGATATAACTGGTAAGATTACAGCTTCTTCTGGTACAATAGCAGGCTGGACCATTACTTCAAATCAGATATCTAAAAACGTAACACTTAGCGGTAGTACATATCAAGCTTTTATTTATGCTCCAGCTAGTCCGGGGGCTGGCACTGCAGCTTTTGGAGTAAGTAAAACTACAGGATCTACTACAACTTATCCGTGTTATATTCGGTATGATGGCGCTTTAGTTGCAACAAGCGCTATAATTACAGGAGGATCAGTAAATATTAACGCGTCTTCTTCAGATTTTCAATATATACAATTAAAGTATACGACATCTAAATTATCTGCTACAATGGCTCCTAATTTTATAATGATGGACGATGGTGTTAACTATGTTACCACTCATTTACGAAACAGTGGAGTAAGGATACACACTGATTGTCAACTTGTTGTTTCTGGGGCTTCAACTCATAATTGCTATCTTTAGGTATACAAGCCTGGTGCCTCTGGTATAGCGAATGCAAACATAGGAAAATCATATTTAGATATTAATTATATTAAATATTATGATAGCTGCACAAATGTTTCTGATAAACGTTTTAAAACTAATATTAACCCAATCTCTTATGAGCAAGCGTTAAATTTTGTTATTAATGCTAAACCAGTATCTTATGAATTAATTGATTCACCTTTAAATGTCCATCACGGAATGGTTGCTCAAGATATTAAAAAATATGTAAATATACAAAAAAATTGGGGTCTTGTTCAAGAAGACGGAGATGGATTTTTATCTTTAAATTATATTGAAATGATTCCTGATATGATTGTTGTGATGCAACAATTGGTTAAATAGATAGAAGAACTAAAAGCGAAAACAACATAAGGAGGTAATTATGTTTTTTATTTTGGAAACACAAGTAGATTAGAGTGGTAATGGAGCAATCCTTCCTGCTGTAACAAAACAGAATAGGAATTAGGCGGAAGCAGCATATTACAGAATTTTGCAATACGCAGCCGTTTCTAGTGTTTATAAACATGGAGCAATTATATTTAATGAAGATTGTATGCCAATTATGTATAAAGTATACGATCACGAAAAAGAAGAAGAAGAAGAGTAATTAAATAAAAGGAGATAAAAGGATTATGAAAGAACAAGATTTTGATATTATGTACAACGATTATTTACAACAACTTGTTGATATTATAAATAATTCTGGTATGCCATTGACAGTAACTGCCAATGTTTTAAAAGATTTATTAAATCAAGTTACTTCTAGCTTACAAGAAAAATTAGATAAACATCAAAAAGAAAAAGAATAGGCACAGAAAAAAGAAAAAGAAAATTGATTAATTTGTTTCAGGACAACCACAGATAATTAATTTTCTTCTTTTTAGAATATAAAAGAAGGAGGGAATGAGAAATGCTTGAATTGTTTAATCAATTTACTTTATAGCAAATAATAGTATTTATTATATTATTAGCATTAGCCATTAAGGGATGTGTTTCTTTTTTTGATTGGATGACAGGAAAAAATAAAGATATAGCAAAAAAAATGAATAAGTCAATTGAAATATAGACAAATATTGAAAAACATACTTATTAGATTCAAAACATTAAAGATTCAATATCAAGCCTGGCAAGTAAAATAGATTTATTGGTAATGAGTGATAGGGACGCCATTAAAGCCTTTATCACTCGTTAGCATCATTATTTTTGCTACCAAAAAAAATGGATTGACGATTATAGTTTAGATTGCATAGAGAGACGATATGTACACTATAAAGAAGAATAGGGCAACTCTTTTATAGATGGGCTTATGGAAGAATTACGTAATCTACCGAAAAAGCCTATGGGATCTGAAGACTAAAAATGCGGGCGCCGGTGTAAGAATATATTAACCTAGATAAATTCTTACATATACCGGCGCCCGCATCGTTCGTTAAAAAGCGCTTCCATGCTATAAAACATAAGCATTTCCTATACAAATAGCATCACTTATATCATCATTAACATCTATATTATATTTTTTCTTAACAAGATTTTTACTAGCTTGTTTTAATGTTTCTCGTTTAATCCCCCGCCCTGTCTTTATTCCACAAATCTTTCTCCACTAACTTGGTATATAAAACTAAATTTTTTGTTTATTTTTATTTAGCTCTATTGCAATTGCAGCTTGTAAATACATTAAAGCTTTAAAGGTTACTTGGTTATGTCTAACATCCTATGGAAGAACCTCTTCCATAATAACATCGGTTGGATTGTATAAATCATATAACTATCTAATTCTTTTTACTGTTTTCTATATTCTTGTTAATGTATTACCAGAAACAGCAATACATTCATAATGAACCAGGGTGGTATTATCAAAAATTGCTACTCCAGAACTTGTAGTACTTCCATCTATTGCTAAAACTTTTATTTTACTCATTTCATGCCTCCTTATATTCTAAGTATAGCATAAAATTTTTAAAAAGTCAAAATTTTGAGCAAAAAAATAAGATGGCTTACGCCATCTTAATTAATTAGTTCCAGTTGAACCAAAACCTTCTTTGCCTCTATTGGTGTCATTTAAATCATCAACTTCTTCAAATTTAATATAAATTTGTGGCATCAAAATAAATTGTGCAATACGCTCTCCAGAATTAATAACTTGAGGATCATTAGAATCATTGTGTAGTGCTACAATAACTTCTCCACGATAATCAGAATCAACTACCATTTTGTTACCTTAAAGGCTTTTTATCCTTTAATTCTTATAATTTCTTATAAGTTCAGCATATCTTTTCACTCTTTAAGTGCTGCGGCCTCGTGGTAGGATTATATCTTTTCACCTACTATGCGTTGCCCCTGACTATACTTAATATAGCCTTCGGTTCGGATTAGCATATCATTTTGACTTAGCCTTCCCGCTTAATTCCGCAGTTTAATGTCGGCGTTATTTTTCTATAAAAGAACTTGTTTCAAGTAATAAATCTTCTAATTTTAAATCTTTATAATGTGTATAAGGTATTCTTATTAAAGGAATATTATTTTTTTTACACCACTAAGATTTTAATAAATCGTGCTTATGAGTGTATTCATAATCAAAAATACTATCTTTTTTAAAATGCTGTTCTCCGTCATATTCTATAAGATATTCATTATTAATAAAAAAATCAAAAGGTAATTCTTTTATATCTTTACAAGTAGCAAATTTTTTCTAAATCTAATAGGATATATTTGCTGCATCTAATATATCTGCAATTTTAACATTGCCTTTTGATATATTTGAATGTAATCCACAACTTAAGCTTCTACCAGATCGTAGAGATGTTCCTAAAACATCTTTTTCTGTGCCACATTCACATTTACAATGCCAATAAATAACTCCTCCTGTATTTCTTTTATCTGTTTTATATAAAACAGTCCATTTACCAAAAACTTGTCCACAAATATCTATTTCTGTAGTATGAGAAGTGTTGTGTTCTTTACCTTTTAAATTTGAATCATACCAAATTTTTGTAATCATTCCTCTAGATACATTAAATTTTTTAGCTAATTCTGTAGATGTCATATCCTAATAATGCTATTTAATAAAATTTTTATCATTTTCAGATAACTTATATTCCTTATTTGAGTTTACATCATATCCAATTTTTTTTGCATGATTTAAAATTGAAGTTTTATTACAATTATAAAGTTCTGCCATTTTACGAGAACTTTTTAAATTTTCATAGTTTTTTATAAAATCTTCATTAGAACCAAAATTAATTTTTTTAGCCATATTATATTCTCCTTTTTATTATGATATTATATTTAAAAAATATATAAGCCAAAATAATCAGATTTGTCCAATGAAATCAAAATATTTTATTCACCGACGCAATTAGTAGGTCGTAATCCCATTTTTGTCGCCAATCCGCTTCTTGCAAAAATCGCCCCCCAGTATCCATCAGGAATTTCCATTGATAATCCAGTTCCAACTTTTACTGTTTCATGCGGATGTATCCAAATTGGAAAATCTGTTGCTGCATATAAATCATAACCTGCGGCAGTTTCACTACCGTGAAGGGGAGTTTTTGCTAAAACATTTAATTTTTTAATCCTTATCGTCTGATTACTCATAATCTGCCTCCACATATTCTGGTTCTAACTGACAATAAGGTTCTTTCTCATCACAAAACTCTTTAGTAATTAAAACACGCCTCCACTCGTCAACAATTTCTCCCTTTTGTTTAAGAGTTTTAATTTCACTACTAGATTTTGTAACAGTATACTGATTATTTTTCTTTGCTTCTTCAATCAATTTTCTTGCTTCTTCTTCTGAATCACATCGATACTGTTCAGTTACTTTAATTAAATATCTACTCATTTTATCTCCTCTTATTTATTTATATAAATATTAATATTACTATATTTTGTTTCAATTGGTTCTATAATTTTTTTGATATAATCTGGTTGTCCAAAAAGATGAATTTCTGTTAAACCTTCTAAAGACATTAAAAAATTAGATAGTTCAGATAAATCAGTATTTACTTTTCGAAACCCTGAAAACTATTTTTTTTCACTTATAAACACTGTTTGATTAACAGTAAAAGGATCAATTCTTACAACAGCCTACATAATTATCCCTCCTTAGGTTTCTATTACAGCGTTGTCATATGGGAATAAATAATATGCGTGTGATTCTCCATCTATTCTAATCCAAATTTCAAAATTACCATCTTCTTGTTCTTCAATAGAAAGAACTTCCCCCCTATCAGTACAACATCCCAAACATTCTCTTGCTGCCACTCCAGGAGGGTTTTCATTTTGTTTGTTTTGGTTATACATATGAAAAATTGTAATATCACTTAATTCTCTACAATAGAGCATAGCATAAGCATCGCATTTCCAGTTGAGAAAATCTTCAATCTTTTTTTGTGCTGATGCTAGCTCAAGATGAGTCATTGGTTTAAAATGCTGTTCACTATTCATAAGTTGTTTATTTGCATCATATAGTGTTCCCATAGAAATTTCTGCCATATTTTTTCTCCTTTATAATATTTTATCATAAAATCTTTTCTTTGTCAAGTTCTATAATCTTTTGATTAGAACTTCCTCTTAATGGAAGGGTTATATCTCTTAAATCTTTTTCATATCTTCCATCAATAAGATAATTTGCTTGTTTTAAAATTTGATTAATTCTTTTATCTTTTTTATTTAATAATTCAGCAAAAGTATAACCAGACCAAATATATATTTTTATATTAGGATAGGCGGTGCGGACGGCGGTGATGATTGTCAAGACTCCGTCTAGGTTTTCATCACATAGAGGCTCACCACCTAAAACACTAAAGTTACGTTCTATACCATTGGCGCATATAGCTTTAACTATCTGTCCTTTTAAATCTGCGGGCGCAGGCTATCCACCTTCAAAGTCCCAGGTTTCAGGATTGAAACATTCAGGGCAGTGATGGGGACAACCTTGGACCCAAAGTGACACACAGACGCCGCCGCCATCAGTAAAATCATTTTTATTTAAGCCTGCAAGTCGCATATGTTAATTTCCTTCCTTTTTTAGCATATTTTCTACAAAAATTGCTCCCAATGAATTTCCCACTATAACCATTAAAAATTTCAACCAATTTATTGGGTCTGTTGTTACTAATAAATATGGGAAATCTGCAATACAGTGTTCTGCTCCAATTAAAATAAAAATCATAATAGCCAGAATAGTAATAATATAATTTTTAGCTTTAACTGCAAAATGGATTAGTCCCCCGCAGAATATACCACCAATTGCCATATCAACAAAATCTTTACTAAATTTTATTTGTGCTTTTGCTTGTAACATAGTAATAAAATCTTGATTCATTATTCCATAAATAAAAACACAGAATAAAATTCCTAATAAATTACCTATTAAAACTACAAAAAGAAATTTACTTTTTTCTTTTGTTAAATCATAAAAACCAATTTTACCCGTATATAAAGGTAAACCCAATTCTATAATTGTTAATAATCCAAAACTAAAGAACATTGCTCCTAGTTCAGGGACACCAGAGAGGGTGTTAATAATAACACCCAATCCAATTAAAATACCTGCTATAACTGATGTATTCATTACTGTCATTCTTTCCACCCTCTTAACATTTTTGAATGTTTAAATCTCATTTCTGTTTCTTGCTGTTTTCCTAAATTAAAAGCTGTTTTATAATCACCTGTTAAATATCCTGTTACTCTACGTAATCTTTGAATTTTATCGCTGCCGCATTGAGGGCATACATCATTTATTTCATCTGTATATCCACAATTTGTACACATATCATTTGGAACATTGATTGCGAAATAAGGAATGTCTTTATCCATAGCATAGTTTACAATAGTTTCTAATGCTTCTATGTTATTTTTAACTCCGCTATCAAGTTCAACATAAGTGATACATCCTGCAGAACTATAACCTGTTAATTGACTTTCAATATCAATTTTATCAAATGGACTCATTTCTTTCCATACTGGAACGTGCATTGAATTAGTAAAGAAATCATTTTCAGAAACATTAGGAATTTCTCCATATTTTGCTTTAAAACGAGTCATTGCAGTGTAACATAAGTTTTCTGCTGGGGTATAGTATACTCCAAAATTAAGTTTATAATCTTGTTTAAACTCTGCGCACCTATCTTTAAATAATTGTTCGATACGTTTAGCCAGTTTCATACCTTCTTCTGTTGTATGATCTGTTTTAATTAATATTTGTAAGCATTCAGCTAAACCCAATTGTCCTATAACTATTGTTCCGTGTTTAAGTGCAGAACGAATACCCTCTTCAGGAATATAACCTTCCATTGTACCATTTTCATACATAAATTTTGCAGAAGCTGGGGATTGCGAACAAATATATTCAAATCTTTCAAGAAGCATATCTTTTGCTTGATGAATTTTTTCATCTAATAAGTCCATAAAATTAGCAATTCCATCGCGAGCATCAAAATAATCTGTATTTTTATATTTTTCTGTAGCTTCCATAGCAATAGTAGGAAGAATAATGGTTACTGGACAAATATTTCCTCTACCGTCTTTGAGTTGACCGAATCCGTTGATATCAAAACCATTTGCCGTTCTACATCCCATCGTAGAGAAATAGGTACGGGGATCATTTCTATCGTAGCCAATATTTCCTGTCCAGTCGACATTTGCGTAGTTAGGATATAACCTTTTTGCAGTGCTTTCTAATGCCAATTTGTACAAGTCGTAATTGGGATCTCCAGGGTCACGATTAACTCCTTTCATACATTGAAAAATTCCACATGGGAATATAGGTGTCTTGTGTAATCTACCATTACCTTCAATTGAGGCGTCGAGCAATGCTTTAATTATCATACGCCCTTCTGGTAAAGTACAAGTACCGTAATTAATTGAAGTGAACGGCAACTGGTTACCAGAGCGACTTTGTAACGTGTTGAGATTATGATACATGCCTTCTACCGCCTGATATGTTTCTCGTGTTGTCATATCTATTGCGTACTGATATACTTTTGGAAATTTTTCAGTAAAATGTTTATTGTCAATAGAAAGCTAAGTTAAATATTCCCAATCTAATTCATCTTTACACCCAGCAATATAATGATAACCATCTTTCCAATGTTTTACAAAACTCTTTCTAACATACGGAACCATAGTCCAATCAAGATGGCTTGCCGAAACACCACCAAATTGATTTAACGATTGAAGCTGAAATAGTACCGCTACAAGCTGAAACGCTGTATTTATGGAATTAGCCGGCCGCACATCAGTCTGCCTTGTATTAAATCCATTAGCTAATAATTTATCAAAAGGAATGGTTAAGCAATTATGGTCACCAAGTGCATAATGGTCTAAATCGTGAATATAAATTTCATTATTTCTATGTAAATCTGCCATCCATTTTGGCATACAATAATTTAATGCATATTCTTTTAGATTTGCGGAACTGGCTTCACCCATCCTTCCGCCAAAAGACTCTTCATCTACGTTGGCATTTTGCATTGTATTATCTTCTACATTAAGTTTCTTTTCAATGTTTTTTACATAAGTTCCATTAGCTTCTCTAGCTTTGGTTCTCTCTTGTCTATATGTAATGTATGCTTTAGCTACATCTTTACGTTTAGTAGACATTAATCCTTTTTCTACTAAGTCTTGAATTTCTTCAATGGATAAAATTCCATCATAGTCAATACAGTATCCTTCAATATAATCTGCTATATTATTAGCTTTATCAATAGCATAATCTGTTAATTTTCCATCAACAGCCGCAAAAGCCTTTAATATAGCATTTTTAATTTTCTAAGGGTTAAAGTCTACTAATCTATTATCTCTTTTTTTAATTTTCATATAAAATCCTCCTAGGTATTTAAAATTATTTTAAGGAAACATAATATATTAAAATTAAAGTATATTAATTATTTTTTCCTGTCCAATTTATTATTTTAGAAATCAAATCATCTAATACAGGTTGAATTTCTTCGTCAGTATTATTTTCTATTGTTTGATATATAAAATTAATTTTTTGAAAATCTTCTTTATCAGTTTGAAAGCGTCTACATATTTCATAACAATCTGGATTTTTTTCACGCATTAGTTGTCTTATCAGTCTAAGTTTGTCATATGCATACACATAAATTGGAAGAACTTCACATTCTGAATTTTTTAATAGACTCTGTATTCCTTGAATATTAAATGTTCCGATATTTATTTTGTTTTTAACCAAATGGTCAATTGAGGTTCCGTACCACCACCCACGAAAACATTTAAATTCTAGCCATTTATGCATATTTTCCCAGTTCATAAACTCTTCTCCAGTTTGAATAAAATGATAGTCTATACCATCTTTTTCACCTTCTCGCGGAGGACGAGTGGTACAAGGGACAATTTTATGCAAATGTCCCTTGCCCCAAATTGTCTCCATTATCTTTCTTTGTATATAATCCTTGCCAGAACCCGCAGGTCCAAATAAAGCTACAATTTTATATTTATCCATATAATATTCCTCTTTATATTTATCCATATAATATTCCTCGATTACATTTTGGACATTTAATTATAACAGTTTCATGAGGTTTTCTATTTTTAAATTTAATAATATTTCCACAAAAACAAAAAACACCATCTTGATACTCTCCAAATAATGAACCGTTCCAAGGAGAAGATATCATATCTTCTTCTGGAATTTGTCGAATTGAATTATTATTCATTATTTTCCTCCATTCCATATCTTGTTGATGTTAATTCTATTGTTCTCCCATCAACGTTTATAATTTTATATAAATGATGTCCAGGCGTTTTACTATATTTTTTACAAACAAATGTATCGTCTCTTCGATATCCTGTTATTAATAATTTAGTTCCACGAGTGAACCATCCTTTTTCCTTAACTTTTTTTACACCACTTTCATCTATCTCACTAATCTGACGATTATACATTGCATAATGATCACGAGAAAACTTCACATTAACTACTCCTGTAGTTGTTAGTAAGGTAACAAAATGTCTAGTATCATTTTTTCCAATTACTGTTCCCGCTACTTTAAACAATTGATAAATTGGAATTTGTTTACCATTTCGCTTAAAGAAATAATCTACAATAGGCTCAGATGGAAGTTTATTAAAATCTATGATACCATATTTAGTTGTATCAACATTAATTAATTCATGCTCATGATAATAAAAACATAAACTTGACATTTCCCACGATGAAATATTTCCTGTTGCATATTTTTCCCATTCACTTTTAAATAATTTTGCATTTAATTCATTTAATACTTCTTGTTGATTTTCTTTCAACCAATCTCTAATAAAATCCATATGAGATTGATATATTTTATCCCATGCTTTTTGGTCTATTAAAAACACATTGTTCTCAATATTAATTTTATCCATATCAAAATATTGAGAATAAAATTTCATACCATATTCATCAGGCATATAAAAATAATTTTTCCACTTATGTTCTTTAAGATATTTATTAAAATAAAAAACCTTTTTTTCAAAATCAAGAGAAGATGGAACAAGATTTTGATTTATTAAACCATTGAGATTTTGTAGTGTAAGTTTCTTTTTGGGTTCAGAAGTTAATGATAAATAATATCCCATTATTAAAATGCGGACATCGCTATGTGTTTCGTTAGCCCAGTCCATTTCAAGATTATCAAATGCCCCACCTTTTATTAAATTTATCATTGCAGTTTTATTTAATGGACATCTATTTAAAAAATCTTTAAATGATTTATATGGACGCCCAGCTTTAATAATATCTACAACATTAGCACCAACATTACTTAATGCTTTCATACCAAACAAAATTTGATTATTTTCAACATCTGGTTTAAATCCATAATCAGATTTATTAATATCAATTAATGATACTTTAATACCATCTTCAATAATTTCACCAAGTGCTTTGGCAATTTTACCATAATCTGTACTTTGTTCTTTTTTCTTTATTGGCTGATCATCTTCGTCATATTCATTATCATCTTCATCTTCTAAACTACCACTATTTACAACTAAGCAAGCTGTGTCCCAATAAATTGGATTCCAATTAGTTGCAATATATGCTGTTTGAAAACCAATAAAACTATATGCAAGAGCATGAATGATACTGAAACTATATCCCATCTGAGGACCAACGCCCTTTTCCCATACATACTTACCAAGTTTTTCAGAACTTGCTTTCTCTAAAATTTGTTGATGTAACTCTGGGATTTTACTCATTTGTTTTTTACCAACAATTTTACGTGCGGCATTAGCTTCTTTTAATGTAAAGCCACAGATATTTTCATCCATTAGCATTAACATTAGCTGTTCTTGTGAAGGCGGGACTCCATAAGATGATTTAAAGTATGGCTCTAAAGTAGCTTGTTCTTCTTTAGTAAGACCAACTCCATCCATTTCTTTATACCATAAATCTAAATTATTTTTAAAACGGATATATTTTTCCATAGGTGTTTCCGCACCTTTTTCCGCTGTCATTAATCTCATAAGTCCATTAGCATCTGCCAATTCCAAAATTGTTTTCGGTTTAATCTTTTTTGCCGCCTGACTTCCAACTTCTGAATCAAACTGAAATATATTAATTACCGATCCATTTTTTATAGCCTCCCATACTCTTTCATCATCCATAGGAAGTACATTAGGATGAAAATATTTATCATATACACTTCTTAAATTAATTCCATTATCTTCAATAACTCCATCCGACTGAAGGAATCTAATTGCCTGAGCAAGTTTATCCTGGACTTCTGTTACTAAGAAGTCATATTTTGTCATTCCCGCAGCTTCACAATCATGAAGGTCATATTGTGTAATAATTTCTCCTTTAGGGGTTCTCATAAAGCATCCAAATTGATATGGATCTTCATCAAATAAAATAACTCCACTTGCATGAGAAGAACGCTTATTAATCAATCCTTCAATACCAAACATGATATCTAATAAGCCAGGATACATATTTACTTCATTAATAAATAAAGCAATAGGCTCTCTATCTTTATCTTTATTACCATAAACAACATCATTTAAAGACCATAAAAAACCTCTTTCAGACGGAATTAAAGATGCAATATACTGAGCTTCATCATTATCAATACCGTCTGTAAATTCTTCACTTCTATAACCGCGGCAGGCTGTTAATACTGCGGACTTGGTCTGTTCGGTACCATATGTAGCTATCAATGTGCAACCTAGATTTTTCCTTGAAAGCTCGTCTATGTCAGGATTAAACCGACCGCCGCGCTCTTCTTTTATCTTTTTTACTATTGTTCCTTTTTTAGACGGGCATATATCAATATCAATATCACCTAATTCAACACGCTCTTCATTCATATATCTAAAGAATGGCAAATTCCATTCAATAGGGTCAAGCTGTGTTATGCCTAATAAGTAGTGGTTCAATGCTGCACATGACGAGCCTCTTCCTGCACCAACCAGGCTTCCGCACTCCCACATCATATCAATATAATATTTTAACGTAATAGGATACTTAAACATATTAGTTCCAAGTTTTTCTCCTATTATTCTTTTTACCCTTGCTTCTTCTTCTAATTCAACAATATATTTATCATCTCCTGTATCAAGATAATAATTCCAACCTTTATTTATATTATTTAATTGATTCCAACATTCATTAATCCAATATCTATCTTGAATATCTTCTGATGTAAATAATTTTTTAATGTTTGGATATAACATCATATCGTCTGCATAATCATTATTTACTCCCCACCAAGAACTTTTTGGATAATCTTTAACGGGAACATTAGGAATTGTTTGATTATGAAGTAAATCATAAATCTCAATTTTATCAAACATTTCCATACTATTGTTACACATTTCATCTAACAAGAATCCGATAGAAGGTTCAAGATTCTTTTTTAAATCATCTTCATCTTGCAAATAAGCATATTCATAAAAGCTGTCAACTTCTCTTTCTCCATTTTTTGAGTTAAGATATGCTTTATGGATATATCTATCTTCTTTCTTTAAATAATGTGCGTCATCACCAATAACTAATTTTTTATTATATAATTGTGCTATTTGTGCTAATTTATTATTAACTAATATTTGTTCTTTAGATTGTGCGGGGGCCACCTCAATGTAGAAATCATCCCCGAACAATTCATCCATAAATTGGATATATGCAATAATCTGATTATATTTTTCAGTTGCTGTATTTAAATCTTCAATATGTCTGGCTTTTTCCATTTCTAAAACAGAACTGGATAATTCTCCTCCAAGACACGCGGATGTTGCTAATAAATGACCTGGCTCCCGCATGACTATATCTTTCAATTCGCTCTTGAGAGTTGGTACTCTTTCCATACCCCTATCCCAATATGAATTCATCCAAGCTAGTGAAGATAACTGACGTAACTGTTTGTGACCTATCGAATCCTTAGCCACCAATATCTGGTGGTAGTACTTGATTCCGTTAGTTCTTACGTCCGTTAAATATATTTCATTACCTATTGCTATTTTAAAATCTGGATTTTCTTTTTGAAGTTTACATATACGAATAGATTGAGCTATCGTTTCATGGTCTGTTATTGCCAATCCTGATAACCCAATCTCCTTTCCTCTATTTATAAGGTTCGGTAATTTATTAATACAATCAAGTAAACGGAAGTTTGACATTTCCGTATGAGTATGAGGACAAAATCTAATCACACATTTTACCCCTTTTCTTAATTTTCTATATATATTATATCATAATTTTATAAAAAATGCAAGATTAATCTTGCATTTTCTAGATTGGCATACTTTTGATTATACCCAATACCCATTGAGGACATGGAACATTATTCCACTTATTAGAATAATTTATCTTTTCTAATAATCTAACTCTATCAATTAATTGGATATTCTAATTCTTTACATTCTATTCCGTGTTCATTGAAATACTCCTGTAGCATTTTTCTTTCACTGCAAGGATTATTAGGTGCTTCATATACAATTAAAACTATAATTGGTTCCTCGTCAAAAGGTCTATGAAATTTATTGGCACAATAATTAAATCCTTTTATCATTTTATCAAAGTCAACTGTTTCTAACAATTGGCGATACTCTTTCATTGTTGTACACTGCCCCTTTAATTCATTTTTATTTTCGCAGGGGCAGCTACATGTTCCCATGTACTGGACTATGAGAGGTTCATACCGGAGCCCGCACACTATTCCTCTTTTGTCAAAATAATATTCCTCTCCATCTGGAGGCTGATACCATATAGGGTCAGATAAACAAGTCGATACGGGAATCATATTTTGTTTAAAATTTCTAATTTGATAAAAATACGATGTTCTTATTTTCATTCTTCTTCTTCAGCGGGTAAAATCGTTTCCATTAATGCTCTTGCCCATACTTTTTTCTCTTCTTTGTCAACTGTTAAATCGTCTATTTCATCAACTATTTTTTCCGCCATTGCTATTGCAGCTTGACGATTAATTAAATCTTTCATTTTTTATTCCTCTTTTTCTATTATTACTGGCATATTATCTAATGTTCTCCAGAGGGCTTTATTTGCAAAGTCTGAAGAATCAAGTCTGTCCCATTGTGGCACTAGTCTTTTATTTAACTCGTCTACATCAATAAGTCTTCCATGTGGCTCTTTTATTCCTATTAAAGGACAGTCTTCATGCTTTTTAATTTCATATATCTATTCTGTTATTTCTTCTCCTATTATAGAACAAAATCTACAATAATGGTCTTTATTAACAAAACCATATTTTAATGGACAATCAAAACAATTTTTTGGCATTTTAATATTTAATAATACACTCATTTTTTTCCCTCATTAATGTTACTTTATTTTCTTAATTCATAATATTCTTCTTCATTTTCTGGCGTTAAAAGAAAACGAGTTGTTTCTAATCGCATATCATCTAAAGTATAATTAATATCATATGGAATACGAATTATAGGTATATCATGTTCAAAACAATATTTATTTTTTAGTAAATCATTTTGATGAGTTTTGTTTAAATTTTCTTTATTGTTCCAACCAGTTTCATAACATAAAAAATGTTGTTTTCCATCAAACTCGACAATATATTTATCTTCTATATAAAAATCAAATTTATATTGATTAATATCTTTAAATTTATGTTGATATTTAAAAGGAATATTATTTTCTTTTAATAGTTTTATAATATTTTCTTCTTGTAAAGAATTTATACACCCACAACTTTTGGTTGAACCATGCACAAGATGTGCAGGTACAACATCTGTTTCATTTCCACAATCACATTTACAATGCCAATATGTAACTTCTTTATTAGAAGGAGTTATTTTTACTATTGGATATAAAGCTATTAATTTACCAAATCTTTGATTAGTTAAATCTATTCTTTTTTCATGCATATTTTCTTTAAGAAGACATCCACACGATTGAGTTTGTCCAGAGGTTAATAAATTTGTTTTAGTTATTATTTCATTTCCACAATCACATTTACAAATCCAGTATCCTCTATTTTCTTTACTATAACTTTTTTTAATTACTGTTAATCTTCCAAATTTTTGACCTGTTAAATTAACACCGTTGCAATGCTTACAATGTTGAGTTTTATTATGGATTAATTCTGTTTTACGAACAGGAACAATTGTTCCACAGTCACATCGACATAAATACATGATATGATTACTTTCTGCATTTTTAATACGATATAATACTGTCCATGAATTAATTTTATCTCCAGGATTTAAAGGATTGTTTTTTTCTATTTTATCTATTTTTGGATATTTCTTTTCTATTTCTTGTATATCTGTTGATAATAACATTATTTTACCTCACTAAAACTACCCTTTCGCTTCCCCGTGTCACAGCCGTGTATAACCATCTTGCATGCTCTTCTTTTTCAAACGGGAACCTCTCTTCCAATATTAGTACTTTATCCCACTCAGAACCCTGCGCCTTATGCGTTGTAATTGCATATCCGTAAGTAAATTCCATTGGTACAAGGTGATGGGTTTTTGGATTTGATGTTAGACGAAAAAGAGTTTTATAATCTAAACATCTTTCTCCAGTTAAAATTTGTCTTTCATCCATAGGAAGTCTGTCAAAATCAGCATCGCTGTCAGAAATAAAATCTGCATTTAATACTTTTATTGTTTGTCCTCCTAACCATCTTGGTACTTTTATAAAAGTTTCATAAGGCTGATTTATATATCCTATGGTTCCATTGACAAGAGGATCTCCATTTTCTGCTATAATATCCCAATAGTTACGTAAACAAATTACTTTGTCTCCTTCTTCGGGAGAGTCTCCTCGATTTAATAATGTTCTCATTTGATTATTAACATTAACACGAGTTTGATTTGTTCCAACTAATATTTGGTCTGCCCATTGTAATACTCCCGTGTTTAATTCTTTATATGGCATTACAATGACATCTGATCCATGTTCATAATGAATAGGTTCATGATTACGAATTTTCATAGATAAACGAATAATTTCTGAATCCATAGCTTGTCGCATAATTTCATTTAAGAAAATATCTGGATTATTTAAAAGTCCGTTATCTTGATCCTTATCCACAGGGGGGAGCTGAAATGGATCTCCTAAAGCGATTATAAAAACATCATGTGTAAATAATAATTCCATTAACTCTTTAGGAGCCATTGATACTTCATCTACAATTACAATTTTATATTCAATAAAAGGTCTTTTTTTTCTAAAAAAAGTTCCATTTGGTCTTGGAAAATGTTCATATAATAATTTATGTAATGTTGTTACATTTTTATTTCCCTTTTTTAAAAGAACCTGAGCGGCTTTTCCAGTATACGTAGCAAAAACAACATCTAAATTAGGGTTAATACCATAATCAGCTAAAGCATTAATAATAAATTGAACAAGGGTAGATTTTCCGGTACCGGCATAACCACTAATCACCGCGTATTTTTCTCTATTTTTATATTTTTCAATTACTAAACGTAAGCCTTCTTCCTGTTTGTTTGTTAATATCATTTCATACCTCAAAAATAATAATCATTACTATCTACAATTTCATAATCCTAAATTAAAATTTGTGCTGAAATATTGCCATTCCATTCATTTTTTGAAGCTCTTCCTATTATATCTAATTCATAATATCCAAATTGATTATCTTGTAATTTTTTACATTCATCGTCGGTAGCTTTAAATTTAATACAACTAATACCATTTGGTAAACTTATTTTAAGAGTATTATCTTTTTTTGCATATATTGTGACCATGCTTGCATTAACTTTTAATCCTTTAATGCAGATAAGAGGTTCAGAAATATCTTGTCCCCAAAGGTCATCCATTTCAGCAATGGTTAAAATATCATACGGATTAATTTCATTATTATTATAAATATAATCTACATAATAAATTGGCTCATCGCTCATATCTACTAGGGCGGCATCTGTCGCTGCAATAAAAGCCTAGATATTATCTTCATCTATTCCTAATCCAAATGCACCTTCGTGTCCAGTGCAATATTCACATAGACCGGTTTCCGCACACAAACTTTTAAACTCTTTAACTCCAACTGTATTACATCCTCTTGCTGAACCTTGATATGTTATTTTTATGGCATCTGGCATCTAATAAAAACTATCAAAGGTTTTAGAATAAAAAGAATTAATACCATCTTCTTCTATTGTTTTTGTTAATATACAGGTAGGACGTTGATATTTTGCCATCATTTTATTAGCACATAGTCCTGCAATATTTTTTTCTATTTGACCAGGTTCCATTAAAAACAATAATACTTTATGCTCTAAAAGGTTTTTATCAATAATCATTTGTTCAAGAGTATCAAGCATTGCGTCTTGTGCTTTTGTTTGTCTAGATTTTACATTAGTAACAATTCGCATTGCTTGCTCTACTAATTTTTCTGTTTCTCCTAATCTATGACCCCTTTTTGTAGATGGTAATGTTTTAAATGCTTCATATTTAAGCATTGATTTAAAAGTAATAAGTTTTTCTTCCTAAGTTCCACTTCTGCATATTGCATTTAAGTAAGGTGCTATATAAAAAGCAACAGAAGTATGATTAATTTTATTTTTCATAGAATAATTATTTTTCTCAGAAAGAAAAACAAAAAAAGGGTTTTTGACATTGTGAAAACCTTTATTTACAATATGTTTGGTTTCAATTGATGTCATGCTCATCATATCAGCACAATTCCCCAATGCAACTAAATCTAAATAATCTTCTGCATAGGATGTTTTTAATAATTTATCTATATAACGACAAAACTGCCAAACAACTCCAGCTCCAGAAAATGCTTTATTTGAATATTCACAAAGCTGATTGTTGATTACAATGGCATCAGGATTTTCTTCGTCACAAAGATGGTGATCTAAAACAATAACTGCTTTACCATAGCTTCGTAATTTAGCACATTCAATTATATCATTAGAGCCTGCATCTGGAACAATAATAAGTTTGTAATTATTTTTTATTATTTCGTCTACATGATCTGCTAATCCGTGCTGTTTACCCTGATGCAAAACATATTTTAAATTGTTTTCGGTCCAAGCTGGGAAGAGATCGTGAAGATAATTTATTAATATTGCCGCGCTTGTAAAACCATCTGCATCGCTATCTATTATAACAAGAGCAAATGAATTTGTTTTTATTGTTTGAATTAATAAGGCAACAGCGTTTCGAAGTTTATCTTCCTCTAAAGCCTAAGGAGGATTAATGTCATTATCATTTGTATGAAGATAATGCTATATTGTATTAAATGGAATCCCTCTATTTATAAGTATTTGTTCTATTATAGAATAGTTTTTATTTATTTCATTTCTTAATTTATATTTCATTTTCTAATTTCCTACCAAGGTATATTTTTGTATTTTTTAACTATGTTTCCTTTTGACCATTGTTCTAAAGGAATAGCTGCATAATGAATTATTTTTTGTGTCTAATAAGGATCTACCCAATCATTGGCATTATAATCACTTGACATTATTAAAATATTATTCTGACAACATAAATTAAAACAATCTTGCTCTAAAAACTAATATTTTTTACTATTTAACATATGAATAACTTCATCAACTTTATTATCTTCTCTAAGTTTTTTTAAATTATATAAAGCTACTCCTGTATTAGTATATAAATCACAAACATACCAAATTCCACCTTTAGATTTTCTTGGCTATCTGGAGGCAGCAAAATAATAATTTTCTATTGGTAAATTCCAAACATCAGAGATATCTTGATTTACTATTGTATCAACATCTAATGAGAGAATTGTATCTAAGTCTGGAAAAACCTTGGCTAAAGCCGCCCTCATCATAGCTAAGTAAGTATAGTGAGAGTTCATATTTGGTCCATTCGGTCTAAAGTATTTTTGATTACTTACATTTATAGTTTCAACATTATCGGGTAAATCAAATGGAAAAATGTCATCTTCAATTAAAAGATATATTTTATCTACATCGGAATTAATTAATAACGATTTTATTGCAGGAATCATATACTAATAAATATTTCTAGTTCCCGTATATACTGCAGTTTTCATACTGTCTTTTCCTCTCTTTCAAGTTATTTCTTCTTTTAATATTATACCAAAAAAATAATAAGTTGTCAAGTGGATGACAACTTATATCTAGATTCTATTTTTAAATAGTTCCATAAATATATCTGGACCTTGGTCAATTGGACTAGCTTTATATTTTAACACATTCCCCTTGTCAAATAAGTAGCTTATTTGTATTATTGAGCCGTATTTATTATGAATATGATAAAGTTTTTCAGTCCATTTTTTCCATTCTTGGTCGCCTATTTCTTGATACTGTCTATCAAAACCTATAATAATCTCTTCTACATCAAGAGATAACAATAATTTTACTTGATAGTCTATTAAATTACTGCCACAGGCGGCAACACTTATATCATTTTCTAAACCAAAATAACTGCCGTATAAAAGAGTAGATTTTTCTCCTTCAAAAACAATCGCTTTTTTAATATTACGGATATTATCTTTACTAATATTTATATTATATAAATTAAAAGATAATGGATGATTATACATTTTACCGCTAATTACAGCAGGAATATATTTTCCTCTTTCTTCATTTTCTTTAATTAAAGTTCTCTCTCTAATACCAATTAAATTATTATTTATATCATAATGAGGTATAACAATTGCTTGAGTGCAAGGGTTATACCTAATATTATGAATTTTCATTATTTCTGGGGTAATACCTTCTCTTTCCCAAGATAAGATTTTTGGTTGTGCCATATTTTTCAAAAAATCTGCTTGAAAAACCTTGAGAGATATTATTTGTTTATTTACTTTTTGAAGCTTTTTTGCTTCTAATTTTGAAAAAATTTGCCAATCTTGAAGTTCTATTTGTTTTTCTGAAAAATTTTCATCAGGTGGTTCGATGCCATAATAGCTTGCAACAAAGCGGATGGCGTCTGGAAGATCCCATGGACGCGATTCTTGTTTTGCTTCTTTAGACCAATATACAATATATTCCCCAGCGAGTTTTTTTATTTTTAATGTTAATTCAAAAATGTCAAATGTATCTGAACATTGGGTAAAGCATTTAAATAGTTTTGTATTATCATAATAATATAATTTAAATGACCCCTGTCCTGGAGGATTATGACATATAGTTCTTGATATGATCATATCCCCGTGCATTTGCGGTTCTCCACCGGCGTCCGCTAGAAAATCATATATTTGATCTATTGTTAAATTGTTTTTAATATCTTCAAGATATTTTTTTCTTTCTAGTTCATTCATAATTAACAAGTAACTGATGGTATACCTAACATACAGCAACAAATTCCAGAGCCGCCATTATTTGGATTATTTGAACAATATAAACAGGCATTATTATTAAAATTTGTTTTATAATATTGTTTTTCAGGAAAAGGAATTCTTAATATATCCTGTCGTTCCTACTCATAATACCAATCACACTTTGAACATTCTATTCTATCAATACCTGGATATGTTGTAATACAAATGTGTCTTAAATCGGCTCCACATTTAGGGCAAGTATAAATTATATTAGTTTTCATTATTTGTCTCCATTCTTGCTCCGCAGTTAGGGCATATATTCCTATGCTGATAGGCTTCCTTGAATTTAGTCTTGCAATTAGAACACATACAGATCTCCTCGATGAATGGCGGAAAGATTATCCACTTTCCTGTTTTCTGCTCTGCCTTTTCATAACAGTCATATAAGTACTTGATTGCATGAACGCACTTACGCAGTATGCATATTTCTTCTGAATCATCTGCGTGTATACAATCAGAGCAGGATTCAAAGTCTTCGTTTGGCCTACCGATTAAATGAAATCCCAACTTGTTCATTCCTCTTCTCCTTTATAAACTCTTCTCCATTGCGAATCTGTGCTGTCTAACCATTGGATTATTCCCTTTTTGGAATTGTTTACGCTGAAGGCATGCACAGTAAACAGCCAGTGTAAAACATCATAAAATTCTTCCGTGGTTAATGTTGCAAGCCATTCTTTATTTGTCATTCTTCTTTACCTCTATTTCTACTTCTTCTTTATATGGTGATGGTAACGGGAACCATTCTGTCGGTGCTTCTTCTTCTTCCCTCAAAGTAAAAGTTTCAGTATTCCACTCTCCGTTGCTATCGAGCCATGCAATATAAGGAACACCATACATATACACAAGCACTTCCTCGTTAATCACAGGCAGTCTTTCTGAACAAGAAATCCATTGTATTGCCTCAAACTTCCCTTGCTTGTATCCATTTTCGTATGCGTTTGAGACATCATCCAATGTTGCTTGCGCTTTGAGTGCTTCAATTGCCATATCAAGTGCTTTATCAGCATCTGATTCTGCTATAAAAATATGCTTCATGCCCAAAAGTTCTTCTATTGCTTCTTCTCTAGTCATTACTTATTCTCACCTCTCATATACTGAATATTTATTATCTATTCTCCTGCAGTTTGAGCAATATCTTACACCAATTCCGTTCGTTATTAACTGTGACGTTTTCTGTTCTTTCAATGCTTCGATTGCCATAGTCAATGCTTCATAGATTGCATCAGTATTATCGGTGACAAGCTTGCCACCTTTGAAATACTTGCGTACTTGTTTGCATGTTTTGATTGCTTCTTCTTTAGTCATTCTTCTTCACCTCTACTATTGCTCCATTCTTCTAGTGTGTCATAAGCCGCTTTAAGCATCTTAAAAACAGCAACAACATCTGTGTCTAGCAATTCCTTAAACCTACCGCCCACAAACTTCAGTTCCCAACACGGCTCATGTGTATCGTAATAAAAGTATCCGATGGAATACTTGCACTCTCTTCCTTGATACTGGTAATATTTGATCAGGTCAATAGTTTCGTTTGGTTCGTTCTTGTCAAGCCTCGCAAGAGTCTTCGGACACGCTTCTAGTGCATAATCTCCCATTCTCCAGTAAAAATTCAGATTCATTCTTCCTCGCACTCCATTCTTGCACCGCAATGAGCACAATAATCTGTCTTTTCCCATGCAGAACATCCGCACTCGGAACATTCCCAATTATAGTCAAATCGACCTTCGTATTTTTGCCACTTCCCTGTTTTCTGCTCTTGCAGTGCTTTGATTGCCATATCTGCAGCTTCTCTTCTACATTGGTTGCAACCTATTGTATAATTTTCTACACAATTACACAATATATCGTCACCTAAAATACAATCTATCATGTTTATTACACATTCTTTTGTCATTTTTCTTCCTCTTTAAATACGCAAAGATGTCTACATTTATTATTTTTTAAAGAACATGGCTCTTTACTATTTCCAATCTCGCATTGATAAAGACCTAATTCCCTAAAAGCTGGTGGAAATGGTTGCCAATGTGAAAAAACACATTCTTCTGCCTTTTCAGGCATTTCTTTTACATAAAATTGCATTATCATATTAAAAAGCACTCTCCTTTCTTGGGGTAATATTAATTTTATAATTTTCCATTTCAATTATATTATATCCATAGTCTGTAGCAAATAAAGGATTAATTCTACACGTTCCTAAATCTGCATTACACCATAATAAAATATGATTATATCTACCTCGTCTATTTTTATATATAGAGATTTTTAAATTAGGCATTTCTATTCCTCTTTCTGCAGCTAAAGGTTTTATCATTTCTATATCAGAATCGTTCAAGCGTAACATAATACTACCCATATCTATTTTATCAGCAATAGCCTTAGCTCCTCGTAAAAGATTCTGATCATAAACCGAAGCATTTTGATAATCTGCATTAAGCTGTGTGCTTGACATAATAAAAATTCCATTATCAGTTGCTAAATCTTTAAGTCTTACACTTATCATAAACAATACGTTATCTTCTCTTAATCCTTTCACAGAAGCGCGAGAAGATACTTCTGATAAAATTTTCATATTTGAATGAATATAATCCAAAAAGAAATATCTTACTTTATATTTTCGTACTGCTAATTTAACTACATTTTCTATATCTTTTAAAGAAAAATCATGTAATTCTTTAAGGTAGAGCGGGCTCCGCTTAATGATTTCTCTAGCCCTAGCTATTCGCTCAATTTCACCTGGGGCATATCTATTTGTTAATATATGGTCTTCTGGAACCGCAGATAAAAATGCCCACATCATTGTTTGAACTTCACTAAAAATTTGCTCTGTCATAACGTAAATAGTTGGTTCTTGTGTTCCATTAGGAACCCATTTATTTTGAACGGGGTCATAAATTTCATCACAAGCTATGTTACAAGCGTCTGCAACCATTGCTCTGCTTTTTCCGACATTGGTTGCGGCAGACCTAAGATAAAACTTTCCTAACCTGGCTCCGCGTGTTATAGTATTAATCAAGTCACCATATAAAGGATAACCAATATCTGGAGTTACTTGTAATTCATTCCAAAGCTCTTCTGCC
This sequence comes from Clostridia bacterium, assembly GCA_017528375.1. Classification (GTDB taxonomy): domain Bacteria; phylum Bacillota; class Clostridia; order TANB77; family CAG-508; genus CAG-492. The sequence continues at coordinate 73,422 of JAFXOY010000124.1, forward strand.
CCTTCATCAGCTTGAATAATATCTTCTGTTGCAGCATCTACATATTTTAATCGCACATCTTCAATTTTGTCATTGATTAAATCTGCAATTTCTTCTTCTGAATGATTATCTAACCAATCTTCTTGTGCTTGCTTCTTTTTTTGGTCAAATATATTATCTATGTCATATAACCAAGATAAATCCATTCCAGCTTTTTCATTATACATACGTAGTAAAGTCATTTTCTTTACTTTATGATAATAATAATTAAAAGCTGCTAACTGACAATTTTCTTTTACTTTCTCAAGATATTCTGCTCCCTTATTAGCTTTATATACAGCTAATTTTTTTGGACGTTGCTCTAAGTAGTCTTCAATAGTAAGAGAATTAATTTCTGTGGCACCGAGTTGATGTAAATTATAAATACTACCAAATATAACTTGATGAAATTCTTCTGTAAAATCTTCCAATGTAAAAGAATAAGATTCATTATCTAATAAAGAAGGATTCGTATAAACACATCCAATAAATTGAACAATAGCAGGGATATCAACATAACGAACTTTTCCCATATTAATCTTCTCCTAAATCTAATAAATGCGGCGGTCGCTCATACATTCGTGGGGACTGGATACTTATTTCATATACCGGCGCCCGCAACCTCTTCATCTTATTCTTTTCTTTTGCTAAATACAAATCATAATAATACTGCTTTACATCATCATAAATAAAAGGAATGATACCAACCCCACCATGCCCCTCTTCTATTGAGCCATGATTAATTTTATAAAACCAATATAAACATTTTGTCATTCCAGTCCATGTATACCCATATTGAGCAATAAAACCTTCTGCTTGAGTATTGATTAACATATAATTATAATCTTTACCATAAATCTATTTTATTAATTGGTAAAAATTATCTTTATCAATCTCCTCTTGAGTTTTTCTCTTTTGTTCTTCTGGGTCTTCTTCAGGACACTCTTTGTGGGCGTAACGCCTACCTATTTTTATATATTCTACTTTGTCCGCATCAAAATGCTTATTACAATTGAGACATTTTACAATATGTGCCATTTTTATTATTCCTTTTATTTTATACTAAAATTATATCATAAAATTATAAAAAAATCAAGGAGGGTTATCAACCCTCCTTATTTAATAAATCTTTTAAATCAAATACAATTAAAGCAATTTGTTCAACCTGTTCTCTTGTTGCGTTTGAAACTTTTTTACCTTTGCCAAGATACTTATTAGTGATTTCAGTAATTCTTGGTGCAAAATATTCCATTCTATCTTTTGGAATACTACTTACCAAAGAAGTAAATTCATTCATTAAATTATCAAAATCTAATTCTTCTGTATCTTCAGCTTTTTCTCTTTCATTTGTAATGAATTGATTATTAGTTAATTTAGCCTCTTTTTCAATCGCATCATTTAATGCTTTTACTAAAGCTGGGTATGTAAAATCAATTTCTGGATCAATATATTTAAATCTACATCCTGTATCGGCTGAGCCATCCATAGAACGCAAGGTTAGTCTTACATTTACTTCTCCTGTTTCCTCGTTTCTTACTTGATGGGCATATGCATAAATGTCTGCCATGTCTTTAATAATCTCATTATAAGAGGGGGATACACTTGGAACATGCTGATTGTACTCCGTGCCGTTTTCTCTTTTAAATACTTTTTCTTTTTCGTGTGAGATAAAGAATAAAGCATATCCCATTTGAGTAATAGAACGGAATGTTTCTTCCAATTCTTTTTTTACTAACGTCCATCCTTTTCCCCAGGCTAAATCACCAAGAGTGTCTACACCATTTTGAGAACAGATATATTTTTCACAGGCTGCCGCAGCAATGTCTACCGTATCAACAACAATACATTTATACATCTCTTGGGCTTCTGGCTTTTTTAAATCTCGTAAAATCATTTTCATTTCAGACCATGACTTAACATCTATTGCCATAATACCAGGAATTGCATTATATCCCTTTTCCCAAGCCAAAAGCAAGGATTTGTCCATTTGCGAGGCTAATGTGGTTTTTCCTGTTTTACCTTTACCATAGATATAGGTTATATATCCTGAAAGATCCCTACTTACTTTATGAGGTTTTATATCAAAAATACTAATTCCCATATTTTATCTCCTTTTGTTTTTATATTTAGAGGGGTTTAAGCCCCTCTAATTAAAAACTGAAACCTCCCTGAGGAATCTGTGTGCTTGGCGCGGGAGCCTTTGAAGTCGGGATAGCATTGTTCTTAGAGTTGTAATATTCTTTCGATCTTGTTTTAATCTCTTCCAGATAAACATTTCTATCTGCAACCGCCTTGCCCAAATCTTCCATTGTAATTGTGCTTTCAATTCCGAATACATAAGGTTCTGGTTTTGCTCCTGTAATTACCCACTCTTTTCTTGACCTCTCTGAAACATCAACAGATGGTGTTCCAAAAGCACTTTCTACTACCTTTTCAACCTTAATTGTTGTATTAACAATCTCGCCCCATACTTGAGTAAACACAGGGTCTTTTGGAGAAGCTTCAAGATTCAGAAAATAATTCATTGCGTCAGAATCTTTTGCTACCAGTGGGAATGGTAAGATTGCGTTTTTAAAATTAAAAATAGCTGCATTAAGTTTTACATATTCATCAGAGTTTTCTGTTGCATCTACTAAAGTAGCACCTGTGATAACCACATCAAAAGTGAACTTCCTTCTCTTAGCCTCGTCTGATGTCAGTTCAGAAACAACATTAATGAAGCCTCCTTCATTTCTTGGCTGGGATACCAGCTGATCTCCACCCTGTGGATAAAAATCGTTTAAAGCGGCAGAAGGAGTTAATCTAACCTTTGTTGCACCATCTTTTCCAACCTTTAACCAGGTCTTATCTTCTTCCATAATCTTTTTAAGGATGGAAAACCTGGAATCTGCCTTACCATTTTTTGTTATTTCGGTAATATAGGTATAATGAACTGTTAACACATTTAAGCCAGCTTCATCTGTTGCAACATCAATAGAACCCTGAATAAATTCTTTTCCATAATTTTCAGATTGCTGATTTTGTACTGTTTTGATTGATAAATTCTGGTCGTATATTCTTCCTTCAATAATTTCAGTGTTTACATTATTTAATCTCATTTTATTTTAAACTCCTTATTTATTTTATATATTTATTATACTATAATTTTTTTTATTTGTCAAGTTTATGTTTTATTGCCACTGTTTCCATTCATACCTGTTTTATCAGAATGATAAAAATTAATCCAAAATTTTTCACGTTCATTTAATTTTTCTTTTGAACATTCTTCTAATAACTCAAAAGTAAATGTCCAAACTCCGTAATACTGCATTTTATTATATAATTTATTCGTAGCTGGAGCATCTATTCCTAATCCACATTTTATATGTGCTTTCCAACGATCTGATATATTAATACTTTGTCCAATATAGACCTACTCAGTATTATGATTTGTTATTTTATAAATACCACATTTTTTTGTGCCGCCAAGAACACGATTACATAAATCATTTGTTGCTTTAAGAATAAAAGCAGACCAAATTATTTTACTTACAAGAGAGGGATCATTTAAACGATGTTTAAAATTATTTAATTCTAAAATATCATTTAATTGATTGTCTGTTAAATTAAGAGAATAGAATAACCATTTATTATTTTCTTCTTGCTAGAGTAAACGTGCGGCGGTCGCTGCCTAAACAGCGTTTTTAACCTAGCTTAAGGCTTCTTCTACCTAGGTTTTCTAATTTAACATTTGGTTGATTCGAGTTGTTATTTCATTTTCTTTTTTGCTATAAGCCTAGTCTAACGCTTGTTCATAAGATTGAAAAGCTAATGATGAAGATTCTTGCAAATTATTATATAGTGCATTCAGCCGTGTAGCCTTTTCCTCAACTTCTTTATCTATTTCAGTTTTTAAATCATTTTTTTGTTGAGTTAATGAGAGAATTTCTGACTATCGATTTTTAATAGATTGCTGTAAATTGTTTAACTCTTTATAATTATTTTCAATAACTTTATTCTGTAATTCAATCTATTCATTTATTTTTTGGAGTTGCTAATTATTATCTACTTTTTTTCGATATGATAGATATAATATAAACAGGCTTGCACATATTAAAACAACACTTAAATATATCATAAATACCTCCTGATAGAAAAATTGGGTTAAGTTATTAAATAGCTTAACCCTTTTAATATCAGATAGTAAGAGTTTTATTACTCACACTCATATTCAAAAGCATGTCCTGCTTCGGTAAGTTTGATAAACTTAACTGTATCATGTTTAATTTTACCATCTTCCATTTCGGTTTCAATTTCACCTTCAACTCTTTCAATCAGAGGAACGATAACCTTTTCATCACCGATCTCTTCACGATGTCTCTGAAAAGCTGCGGTAAGAATACCATTTACCTGCTTTGGGTCCAAGCTAAGAGCTGCAGCAATATCCTTGGCAGTGATATTCTCATCTTCGTGTGCCTTTACATATTCAAATACATTAAAACTATTTACTGCTAATTTCTTCATTTCTAAATCTCCTTAAATTAATATTTATTTTTGTTTTCTTATATATTATATTATAAATTTTTTGAAAAGTCAACAATTTCCGAGCAATTCTAGAACGGCATCGTTTAATTCCAAACTCTCTTCAATGTCTAATTTTCCCATGATATTTTCAATTCTGCGCATGTACGATTGAATATATTTGTCCTTGCTCGAATTTTGTATTTTCATTTCTAGGTCCGCTACTTCTTTAGCGAGTTCTTGAAGTTCTTCTTTACTTTTCATAATAATATTATACTAAAAATTTTTAATGTTTTCAAGTTACTGAACATAATAACTGGAATTGTTCTTCTGTAATAATTGGAATATTCAATCTTTTTGCTGAAAGATTCTTGGCGGAAGTTGAATCGGCATCGTTATTAATTAAATAGTTTGTATTCTTAGTTACAGAACCCGTTACTTTTCCACCTTTAGATTCAATAAAAGATTTTAATTCATCCCTATTCTTATAAAGTTTTACCTTTCCAGTAATTACAAATACTTTTCCTTCTAATTCGTTGCCGTTTGAAGAAGGGACCGCCGCCTCCTCAATAATATATTTATCAAAAATCATATCCGCTTCAGTGTAATCAAATTTAAAAAGGTTATCAAGCATTACTTCGCCAATACCATCAATTTGATATAATCTATCATCTCTTTCATCTATTGCTTTTCTAAAGGTTTTGTAATCTTTAAACTCATTAGCCAAAGCCTTAGAAGCAACCTTCCCTATAAGGGGGATTCCTAAAGCACATAGATATTTATCAAATGAACAGACTTTAGCACTTTCAATAGCACTTAAAATTTTATTAACCGAAGCAATTCCAAAGCCAGGTTTTTTAAACCAATCTAAACGATGGGTATATAATGTAAAAATTTCATCTAAAGTTATTACCCATCCCCAACTATTAAGTTTTTGTAGAGTTGCTTTTGATAAACCTTTAATATCAAGTCCCTTTTTCCCACAGAAGTGGTCTAATTGATTAATAAATTGACAATCACAATTAGGATTAGTACAATATAAAAATTCAGTATTATATTCTTTTTTAATCTTATTAGGGTCTCCACAATACGGACAATATTTAGGAATTTCAAAAAACTCAGGATTCATACCTGTTTTAGGAGGCTGAGCGTTCACAATTTGAGGAATAATTTGATTCATTTTACAAACTTCAATCTCTTGTCCTAAATATGGAGTATCAAGAGTTTGCTTCATAATACTTATATTATGAAGACTTGCTCGTGAAACAATTGTACCTTCAATTTCAACAGGATCAAAAATTGCAACAGGGGTTAAAATTCCTGTTCTTCCCATTGTCCATTCAATATTACGGAGATAGGATGTAACTGTTTCGTCGTAAAATTTATATGCTAATCCGCCTTTAAAATGGTGGTCTGTCTTACCAGCGTTCTCATACTCTTCAATATTATTATATTTAAAAACAAGTCCATCAATAGGATATGCAGCGGCTTGCGCCAAATCTTTTAAGAAATCTATAATTTGATTTGGATTATTAGCATTTTCAAAGAATGGTACAACAGTAAATCCTAATTTAATTAATTCTTCTAACTTTGCTCCAAGAGTATCCTTTTCAATTCCTTTTATACAATCCCATGCTACAAAAGTAAGGTTACGATTGTAGCACTCTTTACTGTCTAGCAATCTAATGCTTCCACTTGCAAAATTTCTAGGATTCTTATACTGATCTTGAAAAGCTTCAAAATTTTTATAAGTACAAATTATTTCTCCGTCAATAATAATTTCATCTTTTATAGGAATTGTTTTAGGAATACTTTTCAAAGTTTTTGCATTATGAAAAATATCTTCTCCTGTTACCCCATCCCCCCTGGTTTCAGCACTAACCAATTTCCCATCCATATACCTTAATGAACAAGTTAGACCATCCATTTTACACATAGCAATCCAATCTTTGTTTTTAATAAAACCTTTAATTGTATTAAAATCTTTGGTTTTATCTAAAGAAAGCATAGGATGATTGTGTTTTACTTTCTTTAATTCTGATACAAAATCAAAATTAATAACATGAGTAGGAGAACCGTTTAAAACTTCTCCAGTTTCTAATTCTAGTTTATAAAGGTCAAAATACATATCATCCCACTCTTTATCAGAAATTAAAGGATGCCCCTCATCATAAGCAGAGGTATAACGATTTAATTTATTAATTAAAATCATCATAGTCTTTTTTTGTTTGTCTGTTGCTGGCATATTATACAATCTCCACATAAACTTCAATACAAGGAATAGTTACTTCTCCACCAAAAGTAATGTTAAAATCTTGTATATAACACTCTTTGTAGTTATATTCAGATGGTGAATCTTCTTTATCAAAATATGTGTCAAAAGGAATTTCATATTTTTGCATTAAAAGATATTGTTTTAAAAATTCCTCTGGCTTTTCTGTATAAAAAGCTCTAATCATCATATCTTTTGAACTGTCTACTAGTTTAATTAAAGTTGTATTATGAATTAGACGATTCATTTTTTATATATCTCCTTTATTTTTCTAAATATATTATATCAAAAATTCTTAAAAAAATAAAGTGGTAGATGTATTATATCTACCACTTTTTATTACAGGACCACAAGAGAAGAAACAGTGCTTCGTTCTATCATTTTTGTTCCTGAACCAGCTCTGGTTTGAACAGGAATTTCTTCGGATGAAATACAAATTGAATTTGGCTTTCCTACTAACAAAAGAGGGGTAGATGTTTGGAGGGCGGCGGCACCCGCTATTTCATCTCCAAGGTCCAGTTTCATACAGGATACACCGCGGCCGCCGCGATTTTGAATAACCACATCAGACGCTAATATTCTCTTACCTTTTCCTGCTTTTGTTACTATTGCTATACTGCTATCTTTTAAAACAGGAAAAGCTGATATAACCTCATCACCATCTTTAAGTCCAATTCCTTTAACACCACTGGTTAATCTGCCTATTGCTTTAATATCATCTGTAGGAACTTTAATAATCATTCCTTTTCGAGTGACCATAATAACTTCTTCTTTATTATCCATGAAAACAACATTAATTAAACTGTCTCCTTCTTTCAGTTTAATAGCTTGAATACCAGTAGTTTTTTTCATGGTTGAGTATTCTTCAAACTTTGTCTTTTTAATTAAACCATTCTTAGTAAAGAACACTACATTTTCAGCGGTGTTGTCTAATGTACTAATTTCCTGTACCTCTTCTCCTGGTGCAAATGGTAAAATGGTCTTTATATTTGTTCCTTTTGCTACATTATTTCCTTCAGGAATTTTATCTACTCCAAGCCTATACATTTTACCAGCTGACGTGAAAATCATAAGGGTTTCTGTAGTGTTAGTAGATAGCGCCATAAGAGTTTCTTTTTCTACAGATTTAATTCCTGTACCACGTCTATGCTGTACTTTAAAAGTCTTTTTTGGTACTCGCTTAATATCTCCACCATGTGTAATGACTACTACAACATCTTCGGGGACTATATCTACTTTTTCTTTTTCATCTTTTGTTTCCTCAACTTGAGCTATTTCAGTTTTTCGTTCGTCACCATATTTTTTAGTGATGTTCCCAAGTCTCAATTTTAAAACATCTTCTTGTTCTGATTTATTGGCAAGAATCTTTTTTAAATCATTAATTTGCTCTTTAAGATTCTCAGCTTCCTTTTCTAATTCAATTTTTTCCAGTTTAGCAAGAGAAGATAATCTCATAGCCAAGATAGCCTTAGCCTGGTTTTCTGTAAAATTATACCTAGAGATAAGATTTTCTTTTGCGGCCGCCGCACTTTCAGATGATTTAATAAGAGCAATAATATTATCAATATCTTCAAGTGCTTTTAATAAACCGTTAACAATTTCTAATCTATCTTCTGCTTTTGCTAAATCAAATTTACATTCTCGTACAATACATTCAATATTATGGTCTACATAAATTTTTATCGCTTCTTTGAAGTTAAGTTCAGTCGGAGTTTTGTCAATAAGTGCCACTTGATTATAGCTAAACGATGTCTGAAAGTTTGTTTTTGCATATAATTTTTTAACAACTAATTCTGGGTCAATTCCTTTATCACAGGTTACAACAATTCTAATCTTTTTAGAACTTTCATCATGAATATCAGAAACTCCTTCAATTTCTTTCTTTTCACAAGCTTCTCCAACTTGTGAAATTAATCCTTCTATTGTTTCTCCATAAGGAATTTCATAAAAAATTATTTTATCTTTTTCAATGTTATACCTTGCTCTGAGTTTAACACTTCCATGACCAGTTTCCATAATCTTTGGCATATCTTCTTTATTAATAATAACTCCGCCAGTAGGAAAGTCTGGATATACGGGAGAGATTTTTTCTCCTTTTAAGTATTCATTAATTGCTCTTGTAACATCATTAAGATTGTGTGGAGCCCAGTTACATGCTATGGCGACTCCAATTCCTGTGTTTGGATTACATAAGAGATTTGGAAAGATTGCTGGAAGTGTTACAGGCTCATCCAATGTTTCATCATAGTTTGGAACAAAATTTACGTTTTGTTTTTTAATTCCATATAACAAGCCATCTTCTGCTACTTTTGAAAGACGCGCTTCTGTATAACGTGGAGCAGCGGGTCCATCGCCCGCAATATTACCATTATTACCGTGCCAATCTATAAGAGGATACCTCATAACCCATGGCTGAGATAATCTTACCATTGCTCCATATATAGAACTATCGCCATGAGGATGATAACGTCCCATAACATCACCAACAATACGTGAAGATTTAACATGAGGTTTAGACGATGTTCTTCCTTCTTCAAATGTTGACCATAAAATACGCTTAGCAACGGGTTTAAGACCTGATTTTGCATCAGGTATTGCACGGTCTGAATTTACAGCTACGGCATATTCTATAAAATTTGTACTTAATTCTTGAGTTAAATCATTCTGCATTATTTATTACCTCTTTTAAAATTTGTTTAGCGATTTTAGTAGCCGTATCTGATGATAATTTCCAATTTTGATATTTTCTATGGCAATCATCACATTCATTATCTTGATATTTATCCCAATTTCCATATTCACAATTATCACAATAACAATAACATAATTCATTTATTAAAATTTCTTTTATTTTTTCTTCCATAATATTATACCTTATTTTTTATTAAAAATCAAATCCATATTTTTGATAATAAGGATTATTTGCACGCTCCCTTTTTAGGTAAGCTTCTTGTGCAAGATCAGCTCCGCACATAGGACAAAAATTAATTTTCATAACTATTCCACTATAATAATAATCGTCACATTCTACCCATAATCCAAAAGTGCTTTCTCCTGTTTGAGCTATTTCTGGTTCTTGCTCCCAAGAATGATGCTCTTCTATATATTTAATATCTTTAATGTTGTTACAAAAATCACACATTATATTCTGCCTCCTCTGAATGTTCCTGAATATACTTCTTTCTCGGAAGTATTGCGGTTCCCATTAAATCATCAAACAGTTTTCCTGCAGCCATACTATCTTCAATCGTAATCTGTTTAATAATTCTATTCTTAGGATCGATTAATGTTTCTTCTGTTTCTTCAACAGACATTTCTCCTAAGCCCTTTAAACGATTTACTGTATATTTACCAGTATGAGTTTTACGGAATTTTTCTAATTCCTCATCGTTTTTAAGGTACTTATAACCCTTGTTTCCAGCCAGTGTGATTTTATAAAGGGGAGGGACTCCCGCATAAACATGTCCTTCATAAATTAACTGTGGACAGAAGTTCCAAATAAATGTATAAAATAGGTTCTTAATATGCGCGCCATCAACATCAGCATCGCTCATAATAATAATTTTATCATACCGAAGGTCATTAGCATTATATGTGACCTTCATTGTTTTAGTATCTATTTTTAAACCAAATGCATCAATCATTGTCATAATTTCAGCATTTTTCTGAATCTTATCAATAGTAGCCTTATGTACATTTAAGATTTTACCACGTACTGGAAGCACTGCCTGGAATTCATTATTACGGGCAGACTTAAGATTACCTGATGCAGAATCTCCCTCTGTGATATAAATTTCACAACAAGACCTATCTTTGCTATAGCAGTCAGCAAGTTTACTGTCAATCTTCAGAACCTTTTCTTTTTTCTTGCCTTGTTCTCTAGCTTTTTCACGAGCCTTTTTAGCCGCCTCTCTAGCTTTTTTAGCATTGATTGCCTTATCTGCAATTAATTTAATTTCTTTTTCATTATTATTAAGCCAATAAGCAAGCTGCTCTCCTAAAACAGTAGTAAAAGGCTTCATATCAATTTTAGTAATACGAGATTTAACTTGTGCATCATAAGATACATTTGGAGCCGTAAGATTAAAGACAATGTACATACCTTCCTGTAAATCTTCTCCAGAAAGATTTTCATCGGTTGATTTAAGCCATTTCTTTTCTTTGAAGAATTTATTAAATTCTCGTGTAATAATTGTCTTAATCTGAGTTATATGTTGACCTGTCTCGGTAAGTCCTGTATTGACATATGGAACAATAGTAGAAGAATAGTTGGATGTGTAAGTAAGTACCATATCCATTTTATTCTTACCGCGGGGCTCGCTATATGACATATTGAACCTAGTATCAATTAACTCTTTACCTGCGACCGCCGCATCTACTAAATCATCCAATCCTCTTGTTGATTCATAGATAATAGAATTATCCCCACCAAGATTTAAAACAATCTTTAACCCAGGGCAGAGACAGACTATAGTTTGAAATAAATCTTTAATTTTATTAATTTCAACTTCAGTATGTGTAAAAAATTCTTCTGAAGGCTGCCAAGATACAACAGTGCCATGAGAAGTCCCAGCATCTCTAATCATCCAAGTTTCTCTTTTCTCGAAAACGCCTTCTTTGAATCTTATTTTTTCAACTTTACTATCTCTTGTTGTCTTTACTTCAAGCCAATGACTAAGGAACGTAGTAATTTTACTACCTATACCAAACGAACCAAGAGATGTTCCTTCATAGGTACCATCTTCTCTATATTTACCAGAAGTATTAAGTACACTAAAAGCTGCTTCAAGGATGGTTTTACCATCTTCTCTAAAAGAATTTGGAATAAAGCCCTGTCCATTATCTTTTACAGTAACGACATCTTTATTTATTGTTACTTCTATCTTTGCTCCAAAACCATTTCTATATTCATCAATTGCATTAGAAACAATTTCGACCAAAAGCTGAGTAGAATATTCTGTATTACCACAGTAAACTCCTGGACGGAGTCGTGTAAACTCTAACGGAGAGAGGCTTTCTATTGAATCTTTTGTATATAATTTTCCCATGCATTAATAAACCTTTCTTATTTTTCTAAGTAAATTATATCATAATTTTTTAAAAAAGTCAAGAAAATGAAGTTTCTATCATGTAATTAAAAAATTTTTATTTTTACAGTAACTAGATATTTCTTGCAAATTTGACAACTTAAAAAATTATGATATAATATTAAAGAGGGAAAAAGAAAAAGGGTAAATAGACTAAATCTATTTACCCTTTTAATTATAGTAATGTAATAAACTATGCTTTTACATAGCCATATATATTATTTTTTATTCTAACCCAATACCATTTTTCACCATCTTTTTCTGTTATAATATTTAAAATTTCTACTTTCTAATTCTATTCAATAACAGGCATGGCGGTTAAAGGATTGTATTCTTTTCCAGCACCACTTCTAACATATAAAGATTTTGTATTTACTATTCCATATTTTCTTTTCATATCAGTTTTCCCTTTTATACGGTTCTGTATATGTTAGTGCTCTTTCGCTGTCTTTTACTCCAGATGTTGTTGGGTCGTTAAGTGCGTTCCATACAGACACAGCAATTAATCCAAGTACATAAGGGTTACTAATTGCCCCAAGTAAAATTTGTCCAAGAGCTGCCCAGGAAGTCAAATCTTGTAATGTTAATCCTGCATATGCTAAAATTGGTGTTAAAATTGCTAATATTAATTGAGCAATAAAAACTGGATTTTTAAATCTTATTTTCCAATTCATATATATATCCTCCTTATTCTTCATCGTATTCTTCTTCTGCCTCTTCTAAAGATTGACAGTTTGTAAAGAATCCCATTGGCTGTTTTTCTTCTTTTATATCATCATCTGCTTCTATATTTTTTTGAATATTATGTATTTTTTCTGCTACAATGCTATTTATTAATGATACGAAAAGGTCAAGCAGAGGAGAAATTAAAAGAACAAATATCATTCCTATAATAAAAAATAAAAGAAACAACATATAAAAATTTCCTTTCTTTTTAATCATATTATACAATGATATATGATTGTATTATTATATATTTTAATTTTTATTGTCCTTAAAAAATTCTTGCCCAGGTCTTTGGTCCGCAGATTCCGTCAACTGCGAAGTTTCCATATACTTTATTAATATTAGCCTGAAAAGCTTTTAAAGCAGTCTATGTATAATAGCCAAAAATACCATCGCAAGGAACAGCTAAATACCCCATGTATGTTAGTTGCTGTTGTAGTATAGTGACTACCTAACCCTTACTACCATTTTTAATGATAGGCATATATTTCATACAAATTTCTACTGTATTAGACTTATCTTTTGCTAACATTCTGTCTATTTCAGCTTGGACATCTTCATATTTAAAGCCATCTGCGGCAGCCTGTTTGCGTCTGTTTGCTCCGTTAATATTATTATCAATCATATATTGAGCCTATTCATGTAATGTTCTATTACCAGAAGTGGTATTATTATCAATAATGCGGTATATCCAAGACCAAGAATTTGTTCCTGTCCCACAATTGTAATAAGTGTGCTTGGGCCAATGTCCAACCCCGGTCTTGCCATTAGCACATATGCCATGGGTGTCTTCTGGGGCAGCCTAGTATACTCCAGTATTACCGTCCCATGTTGCAACATGATGTCCATTGCTCCACAAGATGTCTCCCCTTTGTAAATTAGAAGCTTTCCACGGTACTTTTTGGAACCGTGTGGTGTCGGCTAATACGCCCACATTACCGGAGCCCGCATGAAAAGATTCTCCACTTTTGATAATTCCAGCCTATAAAAGGGCTAATCTAGTATATTCAGAGCATCCAATTCCATATGGCTTACCATCATAATAATGGTATCTTCCATCTCCAAATTTTTCAAGGGCATTAATAAATTTATCAATTTTACTCATTTTAAACACCCTCCTTATCCAATTAAAATTTTTGTCCAGGTTTTTGGTCCACATATCCCGTCAACAGTAAAGTTTCCATATACTTTATTGATATTGGTTTGGAACGCTTTAAGTGCGGCGTCTGTGTATGACCCAAAGATACCATCTGGAGCCACTGTTAAATATCCCATATATTTTAATTCTTGTTGTAATATAGTGACAATATCCCCTTTATCACCTTTTTTAACGTTTGGTAAATATTTAACGCAAATTTGTATATTATTAGATTTATTTTTTGCTAACATTTTATCGATTTCGGCTTGAACATCCTATGGTTTAAATCCATCAGATATAGCTTGTGCTTTTCGAGCAGCTCCGTTAACATTGTTATCAATCATATATTGAGCCTATTCATGTAATGTTCTTTTTTCACCCGATAATCTTCTATTTACTTCTTTGCAAATCTATGGCATATTCTTTGTCATATATGGTCCAGGACAAATTTTTCTTCCTTTGTCAGTCCAGTTATGGAGAAGAATATTTCCTTTTGGATCAGGTTCTCTGTTTACAGCCCTGGCCGCCACAACCTCATATTCATCAGACGGATTAAAAATAGCCTTTCCACCGAGAGAAGGATAGCGTTGGAAGAGGTCTACCATTAGTCTTATTAAGGCTTCTTTTGATGCATTTGAAATGGGCCAGTCTGAGTCTGTATTTGAACTATTAGATACTTCTATTGTAATTCCTTTTGTGTCAACTCTCCACCAACTGGAGGTCCAAGCACCATACTATTCAGGAACATTGCAAGAAATATCTCCATTGTATCCAATACAATAATTTGCACTATTGTCGTATCCGTTATTAACAAAATATTTAGCACAACCGGCGCCAGTCATTATACCCGCCATATGGTGAGGAATAATATATTTAATCTAAGATTCATTTCTTTTATCCCAGTGTTTATCAGTTAAATACTGAGAAGAAGCTAATTTACTTATTATTGCCATAATTATTCTCCTTTACAATCTTCTTTTAAATCACTATCTTCAGCGATTTCAATTTCTTCTTGTAATACTTCTTTCATTTTAATTTCTCCTTTCTTTTGATACTATCTAAATAATATTAAAATTTTAATTTATTTTTTAGTAGAAAATGTCCTTTGCTGCTAGCTAGGACATTAATAATTTATATTTATTAACTTTTTTTCATAAAAAATATATCAAGAGATAAAAGGAGGAATGTATATATGTATAGTAGTAATATTTTCCCACCTATTTTTAATCAATCGTATATGCCAGCTTTTATTTATACAGGAACTTGTAGGGTTTATTTTGCTTTGTCTAAATATAATTCTATAAATTCTTTATATCATATTGATGCGAATACAGTTGGTGCCGTTCAAGTATCTGTTAGAAAACAAAAAACAAATATTTCTGCATTGAATCCTTCTGTCTATCCTAGTGATATTAAAATAACTACATTAGGAGTTGATAATACTAGAAGTGGAGATGATAAATATTATATTGAAATTTCTAATAGTGATATATAGAATGGTTTTAGTTTAAATTAGTATTATAAAGTGCAGATTAGATTTACTTAGGCGGGCGCAGATTCACCTCCAGTATCAGGAGGTATAGATAATTGGTTAAATGCTAACCTTAATTATTTTTCAGAGTGGTCTAGAGTTGTATTAATTAGAGGCATTAGTATGCCAGTTTTAGCCTTAAATGATTATCCAGATTTAAGTGAAACAATTGTAATACATAAGAACGATTTAGATATTGTTGGTTCAATTTCTTTTTCTAATAGTGCCGATTCAGAAACATTAAAAAGTTACAACATTCAGTTATATTGTAATAGTGTTTTATTAGAAGATAGTGGAGAGTTAAATTCTAATAATAATTAGATTAATTATTCTATAAAAAGATGGTTATAGCCAGAATAGGTTTATCAAATAAAAGTTCAAATTACTACATAGAATTTATATTCTTGGGACTATTCTCAAAACATTACAGTTTAGGTTTCTTCAGAAGAATAGCCTGTTTTAAATGTTGATTTAAAATGTACTATGGATAATAGAACGGGTTGTATAAAAGTATTATTAATAAATAAATAGAATAATAATGATAATATAGAAGATGAGTTTATTTTTCCTTAGGCTGACACAGAAGATTTTTTAAAGTCTTAGATATTAAAAATATATTAGGAAGAGTCTTTTGCCATTATAAACAATAGTGAAAACATTTCTGAAGAAGATGATTTATCTCAAGGGGATAAAATTGTAATAAGAAGGTCTTCGAGTCAAAATGGTTTCACTATTTGGTAGAAAGTAGATGAATTTATAATTTCATAGTCTTCAACTTTCAACGCTTTATGGTATGATTATACAGTAACACCAGGGTTTTGGTATAAATATCAATTTATACATTATAATTCTTCTGATGTTAGAACGTCTTCATTAAGAATACCATATGGTTTAATGGTAAAAACAGAAGATATTTTTTTGATAGGGGATGGAAAACAACTTAATGTTCGTTTTGATCCTCAAATTACTAATTTTTCTTATAAAATTTCTGAAGGTCTTATAGAAACGATTGGATCCAAGTATCCCTATATAAGAAGAAACGGTGCGGTAAACTATAGAACATTTTCTTTATCTGGAACAATATCATGTTTTATAGATTTAAAAAATAATTTAATGCAAGCGTCTAAAGAAGATGTTTATGGAAGTTCTAAAGATTTATATGATGAATATAATACATAGAATAATATTACATTGTATATAGATGATATATATGAGAGATTCTTTAGATAGAAGGTTATAGATTTCTTATAGAAAAATAATATAAAACTATTTCGTTCTATGCCTTAGGGAAATTTATTAGTAAAATTAACAAATATTAGTTTTACACCTAATACTCAGTTAAATAGACAAATTTATTCGTTTTCTTGTACAATAAATTAGATTGCAGAAGATAGCGTTGATAATTATAAAAAATATAATATTTTTAATATTAATAAAGTATAGTTTAATGTTATCAGTTCACAAGAAAGTGGTGATTAATTATGAAAAATAGATATGCTTATTTAAATGACCAAGATTTTCTTGTTGAAATTTCTAATTTGCAAATTGCTACTTTTTTTATAAAAATTAATTTATTAAACTGGTAGGAGAAAATAATAGAGCAGATAGAAGGAAAAGCTACTCAAGCAAATGTCTATCTTGATGCTAACAGTCTTATAAGAAGAACTGCTAATATAAGCTTAATATTATAGGAAGAAGATAAGGTAAATTTGCTATCTTTAAATAAAAAGGTAAGCATAGAAATTGGATATGAAAACGTTACTGATAAATATAAATAGTTTCCTATTTTATGGTTTCCATTAGGGGTTTATGTAATTACAAATAAATCTCTTACACAATCTTTAGATAATAATATTGTTTCATTAGAATTAAAAGATAAAATGGTGTTATTAAATGGTGAGTGCGGAGGCACCCTTCCAGCCTCGGTTGTTTTTGATAACGCCGAAACAATAGATTAGAATGGAAATGTTATTATAACAAGACCAACTATATATCAGATAATTAGAGAGTTAGTAAATCATTTTGGTAATTAGCAGCTTGGTAAAATTATTATTTCTGATTTAGATATAAGAATTAAGCAGGTTATGAAATGGACAAGTACCTCTCCTTTATATTTTCTATAGAAAAATGGACAATATTATATGACAATAGATGCTGATGATTATGTTAGTAAGATTGAAGACGGATATACAGATGTTGAAGGTTCTCCTTTTTAGTATGGTGAAAATGTTGGTTTTATTTTTACTGATTTTACATATCCTGGATCTTTAATAGGAAAACCTGGAGATAGTGTTGTAGATATTTTAGAAACAATCAAAAATACTTTGGGTAACTATGAATTTTTCTATGATTTAGATGGTAATTTTGTTTTTCAATAGATTAAAAACTATTTAAATAATTCACAGGTAAAATATATTTTAGACAGTATGAATAATAATCAACTGGTTCCAGATTATTTATCTGCAACAGGAGAAAGCTATTTTAAAAATTTAAATAATGGAAAAGCTGTTTTTAGTTTTAAATAGAATAACAATTTAATTTCATCTTATACCAATCAACCAAACATGAACAATATAAAAAATGATTTTGTTATTTGGGGAATTAGAACAGGAACAGATGGTTATGAAATTCCTATAAGGTATCATTTGGTTATTGATTAGAAACCTAGTATTGGTAATACATATAAAGTTTTTAAATATGTTGATTTAAATGACCAGTTTTCAGAAAGATGGTATGCTCCGCTTGTATTTGATAGTATTAATGATTTTCCTGAAACAGGTGTTTATGGAGTATTTTATTTAGCAAATAATAATAATACTATATATACATGGAAATTAGAAAATAATTTAAATCAGTATGTTGAAATAAATGCAAGTATTGAAAATGTAACAACAAAAGATTGGAGAACTTAGTTATATTTTCAAGGTCTTTCAGCATAGCCATATGGAGAAGAAACTAATTTTTATTATAGCTAGCTGCTTTATGAGTGGCCCAGGTTATATAATATTTTACCAGATTATGTTTAGAACGGCGTTGTAAAAAATGATAGTGGTTTTAAAGACTTCGTAACAAAAAATCCAAGCGGAATTAATTATTATTTAGATTTTCTTGATCCAAGAGGAAATGATAAACTTGAAAGATTCTCTGTTAATAATATTGGTAGGAGGTCTAAAATTTAGAATGATGAAAAAGATACTAATTGTGTATTTTAGACATGGGTTCCTGATATAATTTTAATTAAAATTGATACATTACAAGAGTCAGAAATGAGCAAGATGAGAGAGGAATGTGTTAGAAGAAGCCAAAATTATTATCAGGTTCCAGAAGATATATATAATAGTCTTGCTATTGGAGATGGATTATTTTCTTGTTATGAACGAATAAAACAAACAATACAAGAATATGCTTGTTTTAATGAGAATATATCAATTCAAACTTTACCATTATATTTCTTAGATGTAAATACTTGTATTGAAGTATAGAATAGCTCAAATGCCATAGAAGGTAATTATATGATAAAATCAATGTCATTAAATTTAAGTAATAGCGGAATGGGAACAATGATTATCAATGCATTAAGACAGCTTGAGAAAATTTAAAAAACTATATTTAAGTTATTTATTGAGAAAGGAGAATGTTTTCTATTATGAAAATTATTAAACTTATTTCAGAAAAAATTTAGAAATAGTTAGATTGTGCAGAAGATTATGCCAGACTAGCAATTGAATATAAAGATACACATCCTGAAGCGGCTAAAACATTTTATGACTTATCTTTGACTAGAATGGATGGAATAAAAATATTACATGATAGAGTGGTTTCAATAATTAATGCATATAAAGCAGAAAAGGGAGATCCTCCCGCTACGATGATGGCAATATATAATTATTTACATGAACGTAATATTGATAAATCGATAAGTGTTAAGAAATTACAATAGGTGTTTAAAATGAATTGATATAAAAATTTTTTAAAAAGGACAGTTTTTTATAAGTGCATTGTTTTAATTTTTAAGTTTTTATGAAAATAATATTTTGTTATTTTCTTTTTTCTTCTGGTCACGAAGGGAAAAATAAATATTTTAGCTAAAATTTTATTTATCATCAAAGGAGAACAGGAAATTATGTATGGGAATTTGTATAATAACAATCCATATCAAGCAATGTTCGGAGGAACATCTTATAATCAACAACCAAATTTACAACCACAACAGAGTAATTATTTTGGAGCAAAACAAGAAGTCATTCGTGTAAATGGTAAAAATGGGGCTTAGGCTTATCAACTACAACCAAATTGCAGCGTTTTACTTTTAGACGAGACAGCTCCTATAGTGTGGTTAAAAATGACAGATGGAGCTGGTTATCCAACTTTAACTCCATATGACATTGCTCCACATCAAGATGCTGAACAATTACAACAAATTGATATAAAATTGCTAGACGAAAGAATTAAAAAATTGGAGGATATTGTAAATGACAAATTCAGCGAATCCAATGTTGAACCTTCTCAACCAGTCACAAGGCGGGTTATTACAGCTCAATAATATAAACAAAATTAAGAGCATGATGAATATTTTAAAAAATTCTAATAATCCATATGCTTTATTACAACAATTTATTCAGCAAAATCCTAGGGCGCAATAGGTAATGAATTACATTAATCAGAATGGAGGAGATCCAAAACAAGCCTTTTATAAAATGGCACAAGAAAAAGGATTGAATCCTGATGAAATATTGAAACAACTTAATTAATTTGCAGAAAATGGAAGGAGACCTAAAATGGGTGATAATGGACTTAGCGCTGCAGATGTAGCATTACTGAATCGTAACAATGGATGGGACGGAGATGGCATGGGAGGATTCATGTGGATCTTCGCATTGTTAATTTTAGCAGGAGGGGGCTTTGGAGGTTTTAATAACGCGATTGGTTATGAAAATCTGGCTACCTCTAATGAAGTTCAAAGAGGCTTTGATAATCAAAACCTTCAGGCTCAAACAAGAGATATTTTAGCTGCCGTAAATTCCGGAACCGCACAAGCAGTTGCTGCTACTAATCAGACATTCCACGATAATTTAGCAGCTATGCAAAATTTATATAATGAAACATCAAGAGACATTGCAAATCTTGCTCTTGGACAAGCTAATTTAGCAGCTTCCCAGGCACAGTGCTGCTGTGAAACAAAGCAGATGATTATGCAAAATAATTATGACGGAGCCTTAAGAGATGCAGCTACAAATGCTAATTTAACTGCTCAGATTCAGTCTGTAAAAGATATGATTGCACAAGATAAGATTGAAGCTTTACAGAATAGAATAAATCAGCTTGAACTTCAAAATGCTACAGCGGGTATTGTTAGATATCCAAACTCTTGGACATATAATGCTGGCGCAAATCCATTCTGTGGATGCGGCTGTGGAACTATGTAATAGAGCGTATTGAGTACGTCATCATAGAGGGAACGTGTTTAATATGCGTTCCCTCTTTTTTATTTTAAGAAAGGAAAATAAGATTATGTTATAGGTATATTCTTTAAATGTTACTGCGGCAGCTGGTGCAACATTTCCTTTAACCAGTGTTACACTTCAAAAGGGATGCACTGCTGAGCTTGTTGGTGCTGGATCAATTCAATTAAATAAATGTGGCGTTTATATGGTTGCAGTAGATGCAGATGCTGCAGCGGCATCCACGATACAGTTAACTAAAAATGGGGTATTACAACCGCAGGCACAATCTGCAGGAACAAGTCCTACCTTTACAACATTAGTACAAGTTCCACAGAATAATACAAATTGTTGCTGCACTTCTCCTACAACAATTCAAGTTGTTAATCCAACGGCAGCTGCTGAAACATTAACATCTCTTAATGTTGTTGTAACAAAACTGTGTTAATATGAGTGAAGGTCGTTTTAATTCTGATTTTATGGATAGTATGGCATGTATGGGTTTTGCAATAGGTTTAATGAATTTAAAATAGAACCTTGAACAATCAAAAAATAATGATATTATTGATTAGATAGGGGCAAAAACCAGTACTATGATTACTATTCTGTAGAAAGATTTATAGGAACAGAATAAAATGTTAGAAGACATTTTAAAACGATTGGATATTTTAGAACAAAAGGAGAAGCTAAGGGATGACAGTTGAAGAGATTTTTAAAGAATTAGCTACTCATGCTCTAAAAGGTATGATGGTACACGAAGAAATGTGTAATTATTATGATTTTTTAGGATTAAAAGGCTATAGAAAATGTCATGAATATCATTTTTTAAGTTAGACTTGTTCTTACAGAAGACTTTGTAAATATTATATCAATCATTTTAATAAATTGGTTGAAAGGATTGATTTCAATAGAGAAGAAATTATTCCTAAAAGTTGGTATGCTCATGTAAGACAAGATGTAGATCCTAAAGTGCTGCGGGAGTCCGTTAAAACAGGTCTTTAGACCTGGGTTGAATGGTAGACGCAAACTAAAAAATTATATCAAGATATGTATAAGTAGTTAATTAATATAGGTGAAATTGATGCTGCTTAGTTTGTAGAAGAAATGATAGAAGACGTTTCACATGAATTAAAATGTGCTACTATATATCATTTACACAAAAAAGCAATTGAGTATGATGCTACTTGTATTATTAGCTAGCAGAAATAGTTACACTGTCTTTTTAAAGAAAAAATAAAATAGATGTATTAATAATAAAAACGGGCGTTGTTGTATGTAAGACTTCAGGTTTAATGCAGCATTGCACCGACGTCCGCAGTAATATAAAAAAGAGGGGAGTCTTTAATCAGACTCCCCTCTTTTGCATTTCTAGATTATCTTATCTCTTGTTGATATTGAATCTTTAATAGCTTTTTCTAAATTTTTTATGCTATCTTTTATTTCTTCTATATATTTTGTATAATTATCAATTCTAACTGATAATTGATGTTCAATCCATTGGGTGTGAAATGTATGATATTCTTTCGGACTATTAAAATACCATATATAATTATAAAAATCTTTTAGTGGCTTTAATTGAAGTTTGGCTTTTTTTAGTTCTTTTTTATAAAAATCTAACCAAGCTCTTTGTTCTGCAATTCTGCATCCTGCAAACTCACTAGAAAATTCTATATCATTAGGATGTAATTTTGCTTTGCCTACATATCTTCCGCTTTTGTTTTGAAGGACTACGACAGATTCGCCCGTATCTTTATTAAAATTACTATATACTAGTTTCATAATTAATCCTCATTAGTTTTAGAAAGAAGATTTTTAATGCCAGATGTAAAGAAACAAGCGATTGCCGCAATAGCACCAAAAAGCATTGGAAGATTTCCATTTGTAATATTAATGTTTATATATGATAGTCCTTCAACAACCCAGTCCCCAATAATAAGATTTGTAAACCACCCCATTAACCATCCTTCTAAAAATGCTAATGTTGGTCCAAAAATCCATATTACTAATGCTCCTAGAATAGTTCCTATAATTTTTCCCATATTTTATTTCTCCTTTATAAAATTATTCTCTATATTTTTCAATATCTTTAATAATTTGTTCTATGCTAACAGGCGCTCCGTGAGCATCAATAGCAACATTATAAACACATCCCCATCCATATTGAAACTTATCACGAGAGTGAGTGTGCCCGCTTAAGTTCCAAAAGAATCGTTCATCTTCGTGATTAGCTACAAGAGTAGGATAATGAGAAAGATAAAACCTACGTTTTTTACTATACTGGTATATGGAAGCCATTCCTAAATCTTCCATACCATATTCATTAACATATCGTTTAATTTTATTATCCGTATCGTGATTACCACGGATAAATTTAATACGCCCGTTTAATACTTTGTATACCCTATTCCATTCATATTCATTCCCACTCATACATAGGTCACCGAGAATATAAACAGTATCATCTGGTGTTACGATACTATTCCACCGTTTAATCATAGCAGTATCATGTTCTTCGATAGAATCAAACCCACGTGGTTCATATAAAAAATCCTTATCGTGACCGATATGACTAATGCAAGTCAGAAGTAAAAAATACCTGACTCATAATAAAATCACTCCTTTCTTTTAAAAGAACCTAAATCTGTTCTTGACGCTGTTAATGCTTGCTCAAAAGTTATATCATAATTTTTTATAAGGAAGATTATATATATTTGACCTACATTTTATGTGTAAATCAGACGTAAAATAATCCATTATTATCACTTCCTTTTATTTTATATATCTAATTTCATCAAAAATATTATTATATTCTTCAAAAGTAGGCTCTTCAAAAGATTCAAACATGCGGCGGACCGCGTCTACGGGTACATACCCTCTAGTCCCTTTGCGTAATTCATTCCGTCTAAGACATTCATCAAGCGGGGTCCGCATTACTATTCCAATTATTCTAGTTTTAGTTTTATCAATATCTAGTGCATTAAACAATTTAGCTCTGGACTTAGGGTTTAAATGAGTGGCGTCCGCAACCACATCATAATTACCTTCAAGATAGTCATCTATTTTATATGTAAAATCTTCAAATACTTCTTTTTCTTTTGAAAAATAAGGTTCGTTTTCATTAACTAAGCTAAAACGTATTTCATCACGTGATATCCATATAATACTTGGGTTATTTTTTATCATATTTTTAACGTAAGTGCTTTTACCGCTACCAGGACATCCTATCATAACATACAGATTATTCATTATTTTTCACCTCTCGTATGAACTGTTTCCATACTTTTTTTCTATTGCCATTTTCATCAAAGTTTCCGTGTTCAAACTCTAATAAAAAATCATCGAGAGTATATTTTCCTCTTGGTTTTATTTCTACCATATTACATTCTTTTTGACAGTTTAAACAAAATAGTTTTTTTAAATGACCTGGTTCTCTTTCTCTGCCGGCAGTTCTTAAAATAGGAACTCCTTTTAATCCACATTGAGTACAATAAAAATCGCTAATAGATAAATTTCTTATATTTTTATTATGTTTACTCATAATTAATTTTCCTTTTTTTCTTTATTATTTTTCTATATATATATTATATCATATTTTTTTAAAGAAATCAAGAGGAAGTAAAAGAGATAAAAGATTTAAATCTTTTATCTCAATAAAAATCATATTAAAATTTATCAATTTTTAATAAATATCCTCCAGTTGGCATCATACCTCTATTAGAACCTTTATAAATTCCACTTTCTCTTGGACTATATTGTACTGGAATACCTCTAAAATCATAAAGTTGATTGCCTCCCATTAATGGTGTATTTAAATCTTCAATTTCAACTAATTCTATTGTTATTGGTTGAATTGTTTCTGACTGAATAGGATATGTAGGCTCCTCAATGGTAACAGTTGTTTCTGGTTGAGTCTCAATTATTTTAGTGGTTTCTTCTTCAATAGGCTATGTAGTGGGTTCTTCTATAACAGGTTTAGTTGGTTCTTCAATTGTAGTAGTTTCTTCTTCAATTATAGGTTCTTCAATAATAACAGTTTCTTCTTCAACTATTGGTTCTTCAACTATAGTAGTTTCTTCTTCTGTTGTAGGTTCCTAAATTGGCTAAGAAGCAGTATAGGTTAATAAATCTTTTTTCGTTAAATACTCTCTTTTAGTTGGTTCTACTGGAGTTCTATAATTAGGAACATATGTTACATAATTAGGCGTTTCATATTCAACGGGAATATCTGTATTCCAATAATCTGGGATATATTCTTCTACTTTAGTTGGTTCATCTCCTAAACGACAAAATGAATAGGTATAAAGACTAAGAGCGTTTTTAATTTCTTGATTATCAGTTGTTCCATTTGCATATGAAAATTCTTGTGCTACACCTTTATACCAAATTGATTCACTATCAACGGCAGTTGACATAAAGATAGTATAGTCAGGCATCCAATAACCATTTGTATAGCCTTCCATATAACGATAAAAGGCAGCGCTTCTATATCCCATAGCTTCAGATTCACTAATAGTAGTAACAGTATCATTTTTATTTGCTGTGATGGTTTCCCATTCAGCTAATAAAAAATTATTTTGTAAATCTTCTGAAAAAACAGGGTTATCATTTTCATCAAAATTTACATCATTATCTATTTCTTCTCCCGTATTTTCATTTAAATAAAAATGAATGTTCATGACATTATATGTTTCATCGGAAGGTTCGTCTGTCTATTCTACTTTTATTGTTTTTGTTTCTTCTGATGTTGAAGTTTCTGTCCAATCAATGGGGAGTTCTTCTAATTCTGAGGTTGAATTAGAAAGACCTCGTTCTTTAAACTGTTCAATTTGTTCTTCTATTTTGGCTTGTTCTTCTAATGCTTGTTGATTTTCAGCAACTTTTTCATCTTCTTCAGCATTATGCTCAATTGCTTCTTGTTGAATTTGTGCTGCTTCAGCCTCTCTTTGTTCATTAATAGTTGCTACTCTCTCATCTTCAGCAAGATTATAATCAATTGCTTGTTGAACCTTTTCATCTTCTAAACTATTATATTCTAAATCTTGTTGATATTGTTGTAAATCTAATTCATATTGATTATCTACTTGTTGATTATATTCATCAACTAAATTATTATATTCATCAACTTGCTGATTATATTCTTGAACAGATTCTTCTGTTAATACTTCTGGTTCAATCGGCTAGATTATTTCTTCAGCTTGCACTATCAAACCAATTGATAACAAAAATATTATTACTAAACTAAATAATCTTTTTAACATCTTTCTTCTCTCCTTTATTTTTATTCTTTTATATTTGCAAAAAACTAGGGGCAAAATTATTTATTTTTGCCCCCCTTTAAATCTTTTATTATTGATATTTCATTAGATATGTAGGTGAAACACATTTAAATGATCTAGTTCCGTCAGGAGAGCGGAATACAATTCCTTCTTTCATCTCTCCATCAATCTTAGAAGCTTCGCTATCTACATACTCACGCAACTCATCAATAGTATCAGGTAACACATATTGGGGATTTAAAATTGGTACACATGGAATACCTAATGGAATGAGTTTATCATACATCGCTACACTATTCCAACGTCCAGTATGTGACATAATTAAATTAAATGCAGCAAACTCATGGTTATTTAATCCATAGTTACGGTTCTGAATACCTGATCCATATGTTTCACCTTGAATAGTAACCCATTCTGCTTCGGGGTATGCCAGTAATAAAAACTCAAGAACCGTTTCCACATCATACTTATCAGCCATTTCCGTGTATACATTGGTTTCATAAAAGCATTTCTTGTCTGGTTTATCGAATACTACATTACGTGAACATACTAAAAACTCATTCTTTTTAAATCCATGTCCTCTTTTCATGGTGAAAGTTGTAGAAGTACCGTCAATTTTTTCGGTAGCAATCCACTCTGACTTATCACTTAAAACCCAAAGCATATTTTCTACTCGCTCTTCGTCTGTTTTTACAACATAAGAAGGCCAAGAGGATCTCTTATCTCGTTTCTTTCCATAGAATAAGAAAAGTAATTTTTTACCCCACATACGTTTCATTAACCAACGATACGGCTGACGAGAAAAAAGTTTCCCATGTCTCTGTGCCATTCGCTTATACTTATCTGCGGGCGCTGCTTTACGCTTATTATCTCCAGGTTCAGCGTAGGTTACACCGAGGTCCGCAGTTAAAAATTCGCCTTCTGCATAACTTTTACCTTTAATATGAAGATATTCAGTTCCATCACCATCTACGTAATATTCTCCGTTAAAATTCTGTGCAGACATTAAAAGTCCCTGACTTAATGACTTGCACATCTTTTGGGTCTTAACTTTATAATGTTTCTTAGCAAGAAACTCCATATTAGTAAAAGGTTCTACTTCGGGTAACTTTGAATCAATTTCAAAATACACCGCCAAATCACCAGTATGAAATTCATTTTTCCCTACGACAATTGTCCAACCACCTACATGAGCAAGTTCAACCCTATCATATCCTTCAATTGGAGTAATATTATCAATTTTTACTACATACGCAAGTTCACGTACACCGTTTGAATTTAGCACGGCCGCACCTCCTTAAATGGGATGTTGAAATAATCACAGAATTCAACGAACCTGTCTATGAATTTATCTTCTTCAATATAAAAATAGTCAGATTTATATTTGTCGTAATGCCAAGACATAAAATTACTAATTAACTGACCCATTCTCCAATCGGGTACACATTTTTTGTGTATAAAACACATTATAGTATATACTTTATCTAATCTATTCGCATCTCTCATTTTTCTTTTATCCTTTCCTATTGATATATATATTATATCAAAAATTTAATAAAAAAACAAGTAATATAAGAATATTACTTGTTTAAAGCTTCTTTTAAAATATTTACTATATTTTTTATTTCAGCTTCTTGTGACCTTTTTTTCTTCTCAGCTTTCTTCTTCTGTTGTCTAATTTTAATTTGTTTCTTCTCTTCTTCTCTATCTAATTCTTTTGCTTTTTCTAATTCTTCTTTTTTATAGTTTCTAATAGCCTCTTTAACCAGTTTAATATATTTTTTCTCATACTGTAATTCTTGTGATTTAGCAATAATACCTTCATGAGTTAAAGTTTTACTAAAAAGTAATTTTGCATATGCTAAAAAGCAAGCATATTCAAGAGAAAAGTCATCACTGTCATCACAAATTGTTTTAATTTTTGTCTTCTCATCAAAAGTAAAACCTACTACTTTAAAAGGATTGAGAATTTTAATATTGGTGATTTTAGGAACTTTTTCAGAATTTGTGCTACTTAACTATAGTCCCCAATCATTAAGAGAGATTGAATATGATGTAGAAGCAGTGGTAGTGGCAGTATTACAATAATTACTGGAAGTATTGGAATCGCAATAGCCAATAGTGTTTGATATTATATTATTTTGTTGACTCATATTTTATTTCCTTTCTTTATTTTTCTTATATATATTATACCAAAATTTTTTTAAAAGGTCAAATATAGTAAATAATATCTTGTTTTTTTTTATAAAAAATAGACTAAAGTTTTATTTATTGGAGGTGATTAAACTATGATTCCTGCTACAACACCTACTTTTATTTTAAGATTAAAAAATGCAGATGGGTATTTAGCAGATACTATATCTATGAGAGTTGATATAAGACAACAAGATGTTTTAATTCAAAAGAACATGGAAGATTTAGTAATAGACACAGAAACAAATTCTGTTGGAATTACTTTAACGCAGAAAGAGACTGCTAAATTTTTATATAAAAAAGGTAATATAGAAATTCAAATACATGGTTTACTATCAGATGGGGAGACGGCTTGGAAAACCTATGTAGTTGACGTTCCTGTTGATAAAACCTTATCAAAGGAGGTTATTACGGATGGCAGTTAATATATAGGCAGGAGTTAATATGTTAGATGTTAATATATAGGCAGAAGTTAATATATTAGATCAAGATATTGAAGTTGATTTTTCTAGCAGTATTATCCATGCTTTTTCACCTACTGTAACGATTGTACAACTTTCAGATGGCACTGGATATTTAATTACTATAACCGATAAAAATGGTACTACTTCAGCAAAAATTCCTGTTGTTACTTAGGAAAATATTGATAGAATTATTGCAAATTATTTTTAGACAAATCCTATTATTGAATAGTATATTCAATAGCATAATATTTCAAATTAGGCTCATGCGGATATTAGAACATTAATTCAATCATAGGTTGAAAGAATTAATACAAGCCTTTCAGCTTTAGAGGTTTCAAAAATAACTTATTTTTCAGATACAACTACAAACTGGGCGGCAAAAACATCTTTAGTTTCTTCAGCTGGTGTTTTTTATATATATACAGATTATGAAACAATTGTTTAGGGTGGAAAAAGAATAAATGTTGCAGGGGTTAAAATAGGAGATGGTACAACTTATGTTGTAGATTTACCTTTTGTTACTGTAACAACAGAAGAAAAATAGTTTTGGAATAATAAGGTTAGATGTTATTTATCCTCTTTAGATACTGAAAACCTTGTATTTACAACAAATTAAAAGAAAGGGGCAATTAAAAGATTATGGCAGAAATTTCAAAAATTACTTTACCAAGTGGTACAGTTTATGATATAAAAGATGCCTATGCTAGATAGGCAATTTCAGCTATTGTCGGTGGAGATGCTATTGTTTTTAAGGGAGTTTCTTCAACATAGTTAACCGATGGTGGAAATTAGAATCCAACAGTTGATTCAACTGTTATTATGGAAAAAAGAACTGGTGATTTATATTTTTATGGAAATATAGAATTTATTTATGGAGATGATAATAAATGGCATTAGTTAGGTGATTTAAGCAGTCTTGGAAGCCTTGCTTATAAAAATAGTGCTTCTGGAACGTATACCCCTAATGGATCTGTTGACGCACCAACAATTAGTTTGGCTACAGCCGGATCTACAACAACAATAAAGAATCCAACTAAGGCTACTGTTGCTACCGCAGTTACTACCGCAGCGCCAGGGGCAACGGCTCCAAACAATCCAGTAACTTACTATTCTGTTTCAAATTAGACTTTAAGTTTATATCAAATTGGATACGATACAGGAGATTCTATTACAACTAATGATGTTACAGTTAAGACGGGAGATGGGACATATGAATCTTCTGCGCCAAGCTTTTCTGGGGTACAAAGTACAATTACAGTATCTTAAGGTGGTGATTTTAAATGGCAGAAATTAGTAAAATTATAGCTGGAGATGTCACTTATCATTTAAGAGATAGAAATTATTGTACTTGTTCAACAGGGGCAAGCACAAAAGCAAAAACTGCTAGTCTTGAAGGATTTGTATTAACAACGGGATCTGTTGTAAATGTTAGATTTGCTAATTCTAATACAGCATCAGATCCCACTTTAAATATTAATGATACTGGCGCCTATGCCATTAAGCTTTACGGTTCGACTGCAGCAAGCACAGCCGTAGCATCATCATGGCAGGCTGGTTCAGTTGTAACACTTATATTTGATGGCACATATTGGATGATTGGTCATGGATACGATGCCAATACAACATATTCAGCTATGAGCGCGTCTGAAGCTACAACTGGTACTTCAACAACAGGGCGGCTTATTGGAGCAAAAGTTTTACATGATAAAATTAACAGCATGCTTCCTGATTCAATGACTGCGGAGGAGGCTACTGCGGGAACCAGTACGACAGCGAGAACTATTTCAGCAAAAATATTACAAGATAAAATTGAAGAAATGAAACAAACAAATGCTGAAATGGGACAAGGATATGGAATTAGTGGAAATTCAATAGTTACAGGATCAAATGAGTTGCCATATCCATTTGCAGAAACTACTAAAACTGTTAACGGCATAACATTTACGGATAATGGAGATGGATCTATTACAATAGATGGGACTGCTACCGATGATACTAGATTTAAATTCTGCGAAAATCTCACTTTAATAGATGGAATTGAATATATTGCTTCTTTCTCAGATAGTTCGTATGATTCGCTTGCTGATTTATATGATTATAATAATAGTACTACATACTATTATTTAGAAAAAGCAGAATCTCAATCTCAAACTGACATTTCTGGTTCATTTTATTTTGAGCCAGATTATCCGTCAGGAACTATAGATGAGTTAGGTATTAGGATTGGTGTCGGAGACACCTTTGATAATTTTGTGGTTTATCCAAAAATATCATCTGATGACTCTACTCGTTGGGAACCATACACTCAATCATTGACAGTAACATTTCCATCATATGAATTAGTAGAAGGCGGCATTGTTGTTGTAAAAATGAACATAGATGTTCCTGCGGGCGTTGGTATGAACATTAACAGTACCGGGGTATTACCAATTAAATATAAAGGGTCCGCAATTACTTCAAACATAATATCAAGTGGAGATACTGTAACTTTTGTATATTCAAATGGAAATTATCACTTAATTTCAATAGATAGTGGTGGGTCTTATACACTTCCAACAGCGTCCGCAGATACATTAGGTGGTATCAAAGTTGGAGAAAATCTTAGCATTAATAATGGAGTTTTATCAGCAAGCGGCGGCACTTATGAAAGTAAGGCTGCAGTAAGCGGTGGAACAGATGTTTCTCTTGTTACAACTGGATAGAAGTATACATGGAACACAAAGATGAACAACTATGGTACTTGTAGTACTGCAGCCAATGTTGCAGCAAAGACGGTTAGTTTATCTGGATTTGTATTAACAACCGGGTCTGTTGTAAATGTTAGATTTGATAATTCTAATACAGCATCAAGTCCAACTTTAAATATTAATGATACTGGTGCTTATGCAATAATGAAGTATGGATCAACCGCTCCTGGAATTACAGCGGCATCAAGCTGGTATGCTGGTAGTGTTATAACATTAATTTATGATGGTACATATTGGGTAATGGTAGATTTTAATGTTACTGGTATGTATATTGCATCATATGGTAGTTCAACATATGCTGAAGTTTTAGGAGCGTATCAAGATAATAAGATAATTTATTGTAGAGCTTCATCTAATGCCAATCCTGCAACTGGCAATCAATTAAGAATGGCTTTTTTAGCATATATTAATAATCAAACAACACCAACAGAATTTGAATTTCAATATTATAGAAGCGTGGCTACTCATTCTAATACACAACAAGGTGATCAAGTTTTTGTTTATAAACTTAAATCAGCATCAGGGTGGGAAGTATCAACAAGATAGGCTTATACAAAAATTGTAAATGGTACTGGATTAAATGGAAGTTATTCTAATGGAGCATTAACATTAAATCACTCTAACTCTGTTACAGCACAGACAACATAGGCTATATATCCAATTAAAATAGATGCACAAGGACATATTAATAGTTATGGTAGTGCCGTCACGCCATTAACTGCAGATTCAACTTTAGATGCAACAAAATTATCTGGAACCGTTCCAAGAGCATCTTTACCAAGTAACTATGGCACTTGTAGTACTGCAGCCAATGTTGCAGCAAAGACGGTTAATTTATCTGGATTTGTTTTAACAACCGGGTCTGTTGTAAATGTTAGATTTGATAATTCTAATACAGCATCAGATCCAACTTTAAATATTAATGATACTGGAGCTTATGCCATTAAGCTTTACGGTTCGACTGCAGCAAGCACAAGCGTTAACGCATCATGGCGTGCTGGTTCGGTTGTAACTCTCATATTTGACGGTAACTGTTGGATGATTGGTCACGGTTATGACGATAATACAACATATTCAGTTATGTCAGCGTCAGAAGCTACGACTGGTACTGCCACAAGCGCAAGAACTATTTCTGCAAAGGTTTTGCATGACAAAATCGAAGAAATGCAAAAAACAAATGCAGAAATGGGTCAAGGATACGGAGAGGTTGATTCAATTACACGCACTGGAAAAAACATGTTGCCGTATCCTTATGAAGACACAACAAAAACTATATATGGCATTACATTTACGGACAATGGTGACGGTACAATCACTGCGAACGGAACTGTTGATAGCGGTTATAACGCCGTATTTGTACTGGCAGATTCTCCACTTGATGAGATTAACCCGTCTGGAGAGAGTGTTATACTGAGCGGATGCCCAGAAGGTGGAAGTTCTTCAACATACTGTGTTTATTGCTTGATGCAAGCTGTTACAGCTCGTGATTATGGTAGCGGGGCTAATTTTGGGCATCCAATTTATTACGCTGCGATAGTTATTTATTCTGGCACCACAGTAAATAATCTTACATTTAGCCCAATGATAAGACTTGCTACTGAGTCAGCAGATTGGGAGGCATATAACGGGCCAGAAGTCTCAGTAACATTACCATCTTACGAATTATCCGAAGGCGGCATTGTGGCTGTTAAAACAGACGATGAAATAACCAGAGGGTCGTTACTCAATATTAATGATACTGGCGCTAAGCAAATACTTAATCAAGTAAGGCCTTTAAAAGATAGTGAAATTTGTAGTGGGGATACCGCAACCTTTATTTATTCTAATAATATATATCATTTATTGTCAGTAGACAGATGGCAAAATTTAGCCACGCCGTCATCTCCTGGCTTAATGTCAGCATCTGATAAAGATAAATTAAACACTGTTGCCCGTAATGCAAACAATTATTACTTGCCAACGGCATCGGCAAATGTTTTGGGTGGTGTTAAAGTCGGAACAAACCTTTCGATTTCAAGCGGAGTGTTATCAGCTACTGATACAACATATTCAGATGCAACTACATCAGATGCGGGACTTATGTCTGCTACCGATAAAACGAAACTCGATGGGATTGAAGCTGGTGCAAATGCTTACACACTTCCAGCGGCGTCCGCGGATACATTAGGCGGAGTAAAAGTTGGTACAAATTTATCAATTTCTGATGGGGTGTTGTCGGCTACTGATACAACATATGAAAGTAAGGTTGCTGCTAGTGGTGGTACAGATGTTTCATTGGTTACTACTGGCGAGAAATTTAAATGGAATATGAACGATTATTGTACATGTTCAACAGGAGCTTCTACGGCAGATAAAACCGCAAGCCTAGATGGATTTGTGCTGGATACAGGAGCTTCCGTAAAAGTTAAATTCACAAATACGAATACTGCGGCTAATCCCACTCTGAATATTAACAGCACTGGTGCTAAATCAATCATGCAGTATGGCACTACTGTGGCAGGAACTACAGCAACAGAGTCTTGGGATGACGGAGCAGTTGTAGAGTTTGTCTATGACGGCACAAACTGGGTCATGCAAGGGCGGAACACGATTGATGCGGTCAGCAAAGCTAATGGTGGTACGTTTAGCGGAGATGTAACTGTCGATAAAGCCGATGGAACAACATCGACACAGGGATGGTCGTCGGTTTTAATCGGAAACAATAAAGCTATTGGAACGGAAGGGAATTCTGGTGGAGATTTGCAAATCTATGGCAGAACATCATATAAGACAGAGTTTATCTCCCCGCCAAATTCTCCTACAGCAAATAGGGTTATTACTATTCCCGATGAAAGTGGCATGCTTATGACCGACCAAGGCGGCACGTTTAGCGGTCATATATATGTTGACAAACCAAGTAATGGAACATGGCAAGGCTATTCATCTATTGTACTTGGGAACGACAAGGCGGTCGAAACGAATGGAAACTCTCGTGGACAAGTAATGATTTATGGAACTGGTACAAACTTTGCTACTATAAATGCAGACCCCACTGCAGACAGAACTATAAGTTTACCCGATGCAAGTGGAACAATTGCACTGGATACAGCAGCCAGCCAGAGTGCAGCCGGGTTAATGTCCGCAGCGGATAAGACCAAACTCGACGGGATCGCAGCCGGCGCGAATGCTTACACACTGCCGGTCGCATCGTCTTCCGCATATGGCGGCATAAAGGTTGGCAATAATTTGAGTATCACCGATGGTGTACTGAATTACACACTGCCAATGGCAAAAGCGGATACACTGGGCGGCATTAAGGTAGGAACTAACCTGTCTATCAACGCCAGCACTGGCGTACTGTCAGCAACCGATACAACCTACAGTGCTGCTACGCAGTCTGCAGCTGGACTCATGAGTGCGGCCGATAAAAAGAAGCTGGATGGCGTAGCTACGGGTGCGAATGCTTACTCATTGCCGACAGCATCAGCCTCTGCGCTTGGCGGCATCAAAGTAGGAACCAACCTGTCTATATCGAATGGAGTGCTGTCTGCGACCAACACAACGTATAGCGCGGCTACGCAGTCTGCAGCTGGGTTAATGTCTGCAGCGGACAAGAAAAAACTAGACGGAGTAGCAACAGGTGCAAACGCTTATTCCCTACCGACAGCATCAGCCTCAACACTGGGTGGTATTAAAGTAGGAACTAATTTATCTATATCGAGCGGGGTGCTGTCCGCAACAAATACCACATACAGTGCTGCTACGCAGTCTGCAGCTGGGTTAATGTCTGCAGCGGACAAGAAAAAGCTGGATGCGATTACGCCGTATCCGACAGCATATTCAACGTCCGGTAACTGGAAGCGACTTACCTTTTCAAACAAGATCCAAATCCTCTGGTGTACGCAGACAATCAACGGAGTGAATGTGACCTCAGGCTGGGGATCTGGCTACTACGCAAGGATCGGATATTGGACTTTCCCGTGGGCGTTTAATGCCGTGCCTACGGTTGTTGCGTCTTTACAGGGGGCAAGCGGCGGCGACGTCATACTTGAGTATGATGGGAGCTGCACGGCATCAGCAACACAGACATATTATGCCTTTAGGCCAGCATCTGGGTCGAACATTAACATTACTGTTGGAATTATAGCCTTCGGTACATATTCATAAAATAAATATTGTGGCTTTTTATGGGTAATAATAAATGAAATGAAAACAATAATGGAGGTGTAATAAATGACAGGCACATTAACTAGTATAGGTGGTTTAATAGGAAAACTTTATTAGATAGAATAGCTATCTATTTTTGCTGAAGTCCTTTAGGGAGTATCAGTACCTATTTATGATGGTGTGACTGAATTCACACCATCCCCAGAAATACAAACTATTAAAATAAACGGATATAGAGGAATCTCTGATATTACAATTAATCCGATTCCATCAAACTATGGATTAATTACTTGGAACGGATCTATTCTAACAGTGTCATAAGGAGGAAATAATACATGGCAAAAAATGTAATAATTAATGGAGTAACATACAATTCGGTTCCAAGGGTTAATATTCCTATATCAGGAGGCGGAATTGCTTAGTTTTATGATATATCAGATGCTACATTAGATTCTGGTAATAAGATGCTTGATGGCATAACCGCCTATGCGGCGGGAACGAAATATACCGGTTCGATACAAACCAAAACGACAAGTGATTTAACAGTATCGGGGGCGACTATAACAGCCCCCGCAGGATATTATGCTTCTTCTGCAAGCAAAACGGTAGCAACAGGAGGAGTTTCTGTTCCAGCTACTTCTATTACTGCTAATCCTTCTATTAGTGTATCTAGCTCTGGTCTTATTACAGCAACTACTACCGCTTCACAAAGTGTGTCTCCCTCTATAACAGAGGGATATATAACTACTGGAACTGCCGGAACAATTACAGTAAGCGGATCTACAACAGAACAACTTGTAACAAAAGCCGCCACAACATATACTCCAACAACGTCAGATCAGACAATCGCTGCCGAAACCTATTTAACCGGCGCGCAGACTATAAAAGGAGACTCTAATTTACAGGCACAAAATATAGCAAGTGGAGTTACTATTTTTGGTGTAACGGGTTCTCTTACAACTCCAGTCATATCACAAGATGGAACAACAAAAGTTTTATCTATTTCATAAGAGGTGATTTTATGGCAAATATAACTTTAATGGGAGCAGATTACCTCGATGTTCCGTCTATTATTTTACCAAAAACTGGTGGTGGAACAGCACAATATAACGAAACACAATTCCATACATGGATGGGTGATAACTGCATTCTGCTGAACAATAATCTGTTTTCACAGGACATCAAATTAAGTGCTACATCATTTGATTCATGGACGGCTTCAACTACTGCCGGAACGATCCTTGCAGCACAGAACGGTACTGTCACCAAGATCGATTTGGAGAATTATGAGTATTATATAGAATGGACATGGTGCATTGATCTGAAACAGCTAGAAGGGGCAACGATGGAAGCCATGCCCGACCGAACTTATGGAGAGTTCTATCAAGTGGTGCATCAAAGACCGTATGGTCTAGCCAGTTTTGAGACTGAAGCGGACACCTACAACTACTGTACAGTCCTGTTCACAAGTAGCCAGTACAACATCTATTACAACACATCAGGAACACACACATGGACAACAACAATGTACGGAGTGTATTGCACGAACACAGCAGGTACATTGAGTTCCACATCATCTTTGACACCTAACTTGACCCCAAAATCCCCGGCTATCACAGCGAGATGCAACAAAAGTTATTTTGCAACGGATAGGAAGACGGAGATCGATTCGGCAAATTCGACTATCAAAGTAGTAGGTAAATTGTATAGGGTAGATCGAGACTCTAGTCCGATCAAAAATATGTATATGAACGCAGTGCATCTATATTCGTATCCACTTTAAAAGATAAAAAAAATGGTGTTATCAATATAATATTGATAACACCATTTTTTTATTTTGATTTTTATTTGATATTTTTATATCTATCTGAACAGATGGTTTCTAAGCAAAGCTCCCATCCAGTCTTTCCTGTAATTACCTGTTTAAAGATAATGGGAGACGCACCAGATACAAAAGAGACGCTAGGTCCTTTATCCAAGATAGTATTATTTCTCGCATTGACATTCCAATAAACGAGTCTTGGAAACTCTAATCCGTATGTTTCCCATTTCTTTCTTACTGTTTCCATCTCTGTTAAACCATATCCCCTGGAGCAAGCATAGTCAATTTCCATATCAGAAATGACAACAATAGTCTTAGGAATATCTTCTTTCTTTACTCCCTTTTTCATTGCAATCTTAAACAAAAGGTCAAAGGTTGCAACTAAATTTGTATTATCACACAAATTTGTCTGATAAATGCGGCGGACCTTGTCTACGAAATCCACACCACTGGTTTCAATCAGCTGGGGTCTGGATGCAAAGCTGATATAGTGGTTCTTAAATGGACCACCAAGGCGTTCCGCACAGTATAATCCTAATCCAATGGCAATGTCAATTGGATCGACAGCTCCCTGTCCCCAGGTCATAGATCCAGAGGTATCTACGACACACATCATGCTGCATTTTTCACCATTTAAATAATCAGGAAGATTTTCCCAATATTTATTAATCATGGCTCTATCAGTTTCATCTGTGCTTCTATGATAATATGAAAGAGCCTTTGTTACTACTTCATAAGGATATAATACACCCGCATTAACTTTAGTTGTTTTATCCTTTGCAAATGCTTTATATTTTTCAGCAATAATATCTCGTCTAGCAAAGGCATTTTTATAAATTAAACCAGCACGAGATGGAATTTTAGAGAAATCAATTTCATCCCACCTGTTAGCAGACATAAGTTTTTCAAGAACCTTAATATGCTCACGCAGTCTTGAAAGAGTTTTTCTGTAAGCAGATGCAGAAATACCAAGATATTCTCTAGTTCTTTTAGCGAGCATCTTTGTTTCTTTAGAAGAAGCGTTTTCACTTTTAAGCCATTTTGCGAGTAAGCTAATTCCTGTTTTATCTGTACCGTTCATAACGTCAGACATATCTCTTTCCAGCTGAAGTTTGACTAATTCAAACATTTCACCTTCAAGTGGTGTGTCTACAAGAATATAAAGGTCATCCCACCTACCATACTCTGAAATATATTCAAGATTTCTGCGAACCGCTTCAGAATGGTTTTCAGCAAGCCACTTCATACAGACGCGGAAAAAGCGTCTTTCACCCTGGCCCCCGCGACAATCACGAATATAAAACAGGCATTTAAGAGCAAGCTCTTCATTCTCTTCGAAGGCTTTTTTAAACAATAAAATGCAATCTTCATCGCTGCGCTGTCTATACGCTGCCCCAAATGCGAACAAATCATATACCTGGTTCATGGTAGACTTATAGGCAAGCCCGCCATTTTCAGTATATTTATAGTTATTTTCTTCTTTAAGTTGATTCATAAATGTATTCATATCCTTTTATCTCCTTACTTTTGTCAAAGTATTTTATGTTTATTTATACTTTTTACATTTATTACAAATCTTTATATTTCATTAATAGCTTCAAATTGTCCACCAATCTTTGCAGCACAATCATCACACCAGGGACAAATCCATCCAAGTGAAATTTTAGTAGCTGGTTTACCACATCCTATGCAAGTTTTTTCCGAAATATCTTCATATTTTCTTATAATATCGTGTACTTTACAGCCTACAGGAATACCATTATCATAGATACGAAGATAGCCAAACTTTTCTTTGATTTGTACAATAATATATTTATCAGCATAATCAAATTCATCTAAAGCCTCTTTTAGCTCTTGACAAAGTTGTTCTCCGAAAGCAATGCGCCAACCATCGGGTATGCTATCAAACCAGGTATAATCATAATCATAATCATCTGGTACATAATATGAATGTGTATCATAATCATATTCTTTAAAAGCTAGAAATGGATATTTATCAACAAGCTCTTTATTTTTAATATTAATCATATCCTTTTATCTCCTTACTTTTGTCAAAATATTTTAAAACAACAAGAGGCGTCTTTTCTCCCTAAGAATGTTTAAAGTATAAATTGCTGTTTGCCTCTTTGAGCGGGAATACTAGGATTCGAACCTAGATAATACGGTTAA
The DNA here is from genome assembly GCA_017528375.1 of Clostridia bacterium. Classification (GTDB taxonomy): domain Bacteria; phylum Bacillota; class Clostridia; order TANB77; family CAG-508; genus CAG-492. The sequence goes on from JAFXOY010000124.1 coordinate 112,952, forward strand.
CAGCCGTAGGTCTTAACCATTGGACGATATTCCCATGTGAAAGTTTTTTATTTCTTAACGGATAACTTTCAACCGAAGCGATTAAAGGATCACGCTCATACTTATCGACTGACTTGGCGAGGGAACATACCTCATTTTATGCATTTGTTTGCTTTTGCCTCGGTTACCAACCTTAACGCCAGTCTTCCACAGGCCCAGCTGGATTCGAACCAACAAATGCAGGAATCAAAATCCTGTGTCTTACCATTTGACTATGAGCCTAAAATGGGGGATGAAACCCCCGCTTTTAAATAAATAATTTTCTATGGCGGTCGTGCCGAAACCCTCCCATATAAACACGACTTATTCCAGTTTTACTAGTACCTGGCGAGATTTATTTTCGTATCAGGATTTGCAAAATCATCCTCCCCAACCATAGATTTTATATATTATTTATTTAAAAATTTAAGAAATCATGTACCAGGTTTAAGAAATTAAGACTAGGAGTTTCCTCGTCTGATACCTGATAAGAAGTATGGAAATATCCATAATCTTTGGTAAATTCTTTAAGCAACTTAATTGCTTTCTGTTGTGCTACATTTGCTTCCTTTAAAGCATTTTCAACTTCTTTAGCTCTAATCGCCCTTGCTGCCTTCTTTGCTTTTTCGGCAGCTTCTTTTTCTTCATTAGCTTTCTTAACCTTGTTTTCTGCTTCAATCAAAGCTTTCTCGGTGTCAAAAAGCTGTCTACATACATCACTATAAAATCTCATTTTGTTAATTCCTTTCTTAACAAATTATTTTTGGCAGGGGAGTCGGCGCCCAGACTACCTAAAACCAAGTTCCACCCTTTTGATTTAGGATTTTAATAAGGATGGTAGGAATTGCACCTACGACCCGGCTCTCGTTGTTGTTTTCCGTGTACACGCCACTCTACTACTGAGATACATCCTTATAATATCAAGACAATTTTTTTTCGCGCTCTACCTATTGAGCTATATACGAATCATCTCGTATAATCAGATTTGAACTGATAACATCGGGTTTACAAGACCATTTAATAATATTGCTGTTATTGTCTTTTCTATTATTTATATTATATAATAATTTTTATTAAAAATCAAATTAAAACCTTATATGGCGGACACCGCCCAAGACACGTTTTTAACCACTCTTTACGGGGGAAATAGTTGAGACCCCTCCTTAAAAAGTAAAACAATATCACATTTTAAAAATTATCTATTTTTTTATACTTGTCAAAGTTATATTTGCTGTACGTGTCTTATTACTAAATACCCCCAGCCGGATTCGAACCGGCGACGTCTGATTTAAATTAACTACCATTCTTTTTCAGTGTATTTATTTATCTCACTTTTTTTCTTTTGACCTCAAAATTTTCATCGACGGTAGGGGATTCGAACCCCTGACCTTCCTCACGGAAGGGATGCCGGTTTTAGAGACCGGGGACTTAAACCGCTTGTCAAACCGCCGAATTATTATTTATTTAAACAGCTTAGACCGCTTGCCGATGGGGACTTTTTATATTACGATGCCGTTTCTGTTTTAACGACCGCATCCTTTTTAGCTTTTCTACTTTCTTCTTCTTTTGCTTTTGATGCTTCCATTCTAGCAAACATTCTTTTGCTATGAGCATATTCAGTTAGCCTATTGACTTTATTTTTAAATTTTTCATACTCAATAGCTTCTTTAACAGAATCTGTTCTTGTTGCTTTTCTGTTCTTTTTTATAATTTCTTTTGTTGTAACTTCTTTTTTCATATTTTACCTTCCTTTTTTATTTTAAGCCTCCGCTCGGGTATGATCCGAGATTACTAGGTTACAAATCTAGGGTTTTATCCGTTTAAACTATAGAGGCAAAATGGATCATCTAGGATTCGAACCTAGGACCGTCCGGTTCATATCTAGCTCACTTACCTATTTAAAACCTCCTTAGCAATATAATCTTTGGCAAAACTAATTCCTTTAATTTGTCCATTTCGTGTGGGAATTAAACGTAAATTTTTTTCAGTTTTCCCACATTCAGAGACTGGAATTAAATAACATTCATTGTTATACCAAGTACAAAAATAATCAATATTATCATTTTGATAATGGGCATGAGTTACTTTTCCATTTACAAAATGACTAGAACAAGTTGCAAAACTTAATTTTTCTCCATCAGAAGTACATGATTTTACTTGAATTTTTAAAAGCTGTTTACCAGTATCTAAAATAAAATCATATCTTACAGGATTTTCTGGCGTAGATACTGTATATCCTAACTCTAAAAAATAAGTTTTACATTTTAATTCGGTAATAATACCTTTAAGATTAGTATCCATAAATATTTTAGGTATGTTATTGCTTGATATGAGCCGGATGCTCTAACCAACTGAGCTAGTGATCCGTTATATTAAGCCGATATTCGGACTCAGACTGAAAATCCGCCGCACTACCAATTATGCTATATCGGCACATAAACGAGGAAGGAGAGGGATTTGAACCCTCGAACGGTCCTATCCGTTAATGATTTTCAAGACCATCTCCATAAACCAAACTCGGACACCCTTCCAAAATTCTCTGTTTTTAGACACTTTTTGGTACAGAGGAGTAGAAACCTCACCACCGCCGTCGTCGCTCACGAGACCACTACATTAAGCACGGAATGATTACCGTTCGTGCGCTGGACCTCAACCAGCCGGTCATATCCTGTCAATTCAGGATTTATGTGGTTGAAATGACTCGTGGCGGAATTGAACCGACCGTTACGGGATTGAAAGCCCCGTGAATTTGCCACTATTCGAACGAGCCATAAATAGAAAATGTCGGATTTGAACCGCTCCCCGTGTTCCCAAAACACGTATGCTACCATTACACCACATTCTCTATACGAAAGAGTTAACCTTCGGTTTCTAAAACAACATATTCAACTCTATTCCACATATGATAATCACGCAATGCTTCAATTAATTGCCGCAAAATAAATGATTCATATTCTTTTGTATTATAATCAGGATATGCATAATACATATAATCTGAAGCGTTTGGTTTTGTATATTCATAACCCTCATCATCTTTTATGGGTTGATTTTTACCAAACATCATTTCATGCTGTAACTTTGCTGCATAAATTTCAGGACTAAGAATATCGTAGAAACCTTCAAAATTATTATATTTATCATCTTCATATGCTTGAACATCCTTAATTAAGAAATAACCTGTCTTGATATAACTTCCTACAGGCAAGTCCTTTTCAGAAAGATATTTTACATCAAGGTGTTTAACTTTATCCCAATCTTCATATTCAAATTCTTTACGAAGTTCTTCTGAGCTTTCTTCTTCAGAGACAGTATAAAACTCTTCATGTAAATCCGAAGCAAAAGATCTGGAACGACTAATCATCGGTTTTAACTTACCATTTGCATTATAAGGACCCCATGGATAAATTTTTCCATCTTTTTTATATCCGATATAATAATTATAATAATAACTCATAGCGCCCTCCTTTGTATTATATATTTTTATCAAGACAGGGGAATTTTTCTAACCGTGAATCCGAGAGCTTATTAAAAATTCCTTAAAATTTCACTACTTTAATTAAATTCTTCGCCTATTATCAGAAAAAGTTAATTTGCTGTTACTCTGTCTTTCTTTCTTATTTATATTATATAATAATTTTTTATAAAAATCAATTAATTATTATTGATTCCTAAGTTTTTCAACCTCTCTAGTTATTTCAGGCTGATATTCTTCCATTATCTCATCCCAATCACCAATGTATTCATAAACATTCTCTGCCGTTGGATCTTCAATAGCTTCAACGTATTTTTTTAACATTCCAAAATCTTTTTCATAGCAATGGAATGAATTTGCTCTATGAGTATAAGTACCCATTTCAATTCCTAATGCATCTGCAATTCTTTTTTGCAAGAGAATAAGAGCAAACATATTCATAAAATTAGCTTTACAAGCATCATTGCTACGGAATAAAACTTTGCAATGAAGTTTATCTTCTCGTATAAAATATTGTATATGCTGAAGACATGCGGGATCCCCGTCGAATGCATCAATGGATGGGTCCCTTACTAGCATAACCGCCCGCCGCGAAGATGGATTGCGTTTAAGTTCATTAATAACAAAATCTATTTGATTTAATGAAATTTGATTAGGTGCTTTTATTGTATTGTCAATTGGATAATTTACAATTCTATCGTGATAAGTATAAGTCCAATTTCCTTTATCAATTTCAAAATCAAGGATGCCATCTAACACTTCTTGGCGATACTGTTCTAATTCTCTTGGTCCACCTATAAACAATTTACTAATCATAGGTTCAGTAAGTGGCTGTGTAATAATAATAGTGGCTGAAATTTCTTTTTGTGTAGTATTCCAGTCTGCACAATCTGTAATTTCTCCAAATCTCTATAAATTAATCAAAGCCATATGATAAGCCTATGGTAAAGTTCTTTCTTGAATAAAAAATTCTCTCATCTTTCTTTTCTCCTGTTGTTAATGTTTGAAAGCAGGAAGGGAAGGAATCGAACCCTCATCTTGGCTTTTGGAGAGCCTTATACTACCATTGTACTACCGACCTATAAAATGCGGCTGGAGGGAATCGAACCCTCACTGTATCTCTACAACGGGATTTTAAGTCCCGCGCGTCTGCCTATTCCGCCACAGCCGCTCATTCGATGCCGTTTATTGTATAACGGAAGGTAAGGGATAAAAATGCAGGAAACAAATATTAAATTATTCATATTGAAAATTATATTCTTTGTTTCCTGCTTTAAATATTACCTTATTTTTTACTTAGAAGATTTTACATATTCATCATACTCATCTTTGAAATACCAAAGATAACCATAAGCACGGTGAGTCTTAGTTCTTCCGTTCAAGGCATCTCCAATACCAGATTTACCCTCTTTGTTGATAGCTGCCAGAGCTTCTTTCTGAGTTGCATATTCTCCAACAATCTTTCCAGTTTCTTCATCAATCTGAAGAACGCCACTCTTATTTGGACTCTTGCGTTTCTTAGCCGCTGCCGCCTCAGCTTCTTCAATCATAGCAAGAACTGCATCCAATACTTCAAGTGTCTGATCCTGAATACCAGGATCTAATTCCGCTGAATTTTCAAAATAGAAAATTAATCCTTCTACTGTTTTCTTATCCATATAAAAATACTCCTTTTATCTCATTAAATTAATTACTTAATTCTCAGGTAAGGAATCGGACCTTACTTATATTGCTTGCATTACCAATATGCTACTGAGACACCTTATTTATTTACAGAAAGGAAGGAAAAAAGTGATTTAATAAACAATCACATTAATTGCGGAGACGGGACTTGAACCCGTACCCTTCACGTTATGGGCGTGCTAAGCTGCCGTTGCTCTACTCCGCTATGTTCTCCGATTTTGTTAGAGGAGAATCGGAAAACTCCTATATGACTAGCCCATTGGTCTATACCTCTCTTTCTGAGAGTTAGAATAAAAAATAAGTATCTTCAACCCTTTCCACGGCTCCCATACTAACTATTATAGCCGAAATTTTTTGCGCTAATGGTACTGGTGTATCATCTCACTCCACTACGATGACTGGGTTCTTCCAGCGGTCTCTCAAAGAAGAGTTGCTGCAGACTCTTCTAAGTTACGATTGATATTCTTTTCTATTTCTATTAATAGTATAACAAAAATTTTTTAAAATGTCAACTAGCTGTGTTAACCCAGCTAGGGAGTTCTGGTATCCAACCTCGTTAATTAACCATTCATAACGACTAGACAATGCCATTCTCTCTTGTTTTTCCTCTTGAAAAACAAACTCCGTATTGCTACTGCATTAAAAAAGTCATTAGAACAAATATCTTTCCTCTTAAAATATCTTAGTACAGATATTTCTCTAAATGTCCTATATGGGAGTTGCACCCATACACAGGAAGGGATTGAACCTACTATGTTCTGATTTTATAGGACACGCGGAAACCAGGTTTATGGATTATTAAATCTGGTCCCGCCTCCTTGTCACTCATTTATATATATAAAGAGTAAGCATTTTGGGTGTCTTACCCAGAATAAAGATTAGTGCGGGTGGTAGTCAGCCTTTAGGAATCCCGCCCATCCCTAGTTAACTCCCAGCTTAACTAAACTGATAGTTCGTTCCCGTGAACTATAACGAATGATTTTCGGTCTAACAATGTTGAAATCAATAAAAACACGACTTGACTCACAAGTTTACATTTACGTTGACAGGGAGTAAATGAATCCCACGAGGTGAACACTACTGACGAGTGTTTGTGAATATTTCAAAAAAGGAGTTTACTTTGCCTCTTTATATCCCGTTTGCCACTTCTGCCACATACCATTTAAGTCGGTGGTAGTTTAACTCCAAAATCCATGCTAACGGCAGTTCTTGTTTTTTTAACTTTTTGGCACAATTACTTTACTTAAGCCTCAGGAGCCTCGTTTGTTGCTGTAGGGTTTGCAACCCGCTGTTTGTACGTTATATCTTGTCAATCCAAGACTTACGCTCCTCAAAGCGCCCCAGATGGGTGATGCTCCCACTACCTGTAGTTCGACAGACTACCGACTCTGCTGTTTGTCCTCAGGGGCATTTTATAATTAAAAATGTTCAATTACTGGATAACAATATTTATCATACCAACTGGGTTCGTAAGTATATTCTACTTCATCTTCTTCCCAATAATATTCTTCACACTGAATTTCACAATCATAGCTATCGTAATAATCAAACATTTTCTATTTTCCTTTCTTTATTTTATATATATATTATACACAAAAATTTTAAAAAAGTCAAATATTTTTCTTCTTATTGATGTTAACTTTTAATTACTTCCTTTTATAACAGTTTGACCAGAAATTAAAAAACTCCTCAATTGTTGGATACATTTCTTTCCATTTTGGATTTTCATAATATTCTTGTTCTGCTTTTTCCCAAGTCCATCTTGAAACATAATCATGTATATTCCAAGAACAATACACTTTTTTATAAAAGCCTTTATTAGACAAGTCTTTTTCTTGTCGAACTGCTTTATTAGCAAAACGCTTTGATTTTTTAGTTGTTTTTCTACGCCCGTCTGTGCAAAAAGGACGTTTTTTAAAGGAACGACTCATTAATATCTCCTTAAAATTATCGGGTAAGGATTTGCACCTTACATAGTTTTAAGTATTGGTGGTTACATACCTTTCCCCACTCCCAAGCGTCTACCTATTCCGCCACCGATATATAATTTATATAAAAAATTTCCTTTTTCTACTTTCAGAATTTACCCAAAGAGTAAATTTATGACAATCATTATAATTTTTCCACTTCCACAAAAGAAGATTTTTGTCCTTGATATATTTAAAATCAATAGCACCAAATCTATCTTTTAATAAAAGAATATAATCTGTTAATGAAATTCCTAACATTCTTGCGGGCAAATACCAAGCATTACTATTATTTGCTAAATCTGAAACATCCCCAGAATGCCATCCTGATACCGATTCCCACTCAGAATATTTAAGAATATGAGCCATTTTCTTCTCCTTTAAAGACCGAGTGAAGCTAATAGATTAGCAACATTTTCTTTTTCCTCTTGACTAACCTCTAAAGTTTCCGATGAAACAGGTGGGGTCATATATCCTGATACCTCTTCTGCTCCAGGTGGAGAAAAAGCACTTGCGGGAGCCCCCGTTTCACCTAAATTAGTTTTTGCAGCTGTTAATTGTAATTTTATTTCTATATTTTCAGAATTTTCTACAATAGGGATTCGAAGGATTTTATCTTCTTCTTCAAAAAATGCATTAGGATAAATTTCCATTATCTTTTTAAAAATTTGTTGTTTTGCTACTGTACCTTTAGCTGCCATTTTAATTCTCCTATTCGATATACTTTTTCCAAGTTAAGGGTTCTTTTGTAATTGGGTGTTTTCCTGCGGTTTTTCTAGTTCCATTACAAACAGATGAGATACTTGTTGCACTTTTTAATCCACACCACTTACTAGCATCTTTCGCAGAATTAAATATCTATCCTGTTTGTATACAAATAACTTTAATACCATTACCTTCTGGTTTTGCCAATCTTTTTTTTCTATTTTCTTCATTATCATCTTCTACAAAAAGCCAATGATATCCTCCAGCCGTTCTTCTTTCTCCTGTGCATACGGAACGAATATTATTAGAATTAATTTGTAATATACGACCTGCTTCTCCTGAGGATTTATAAATTTCATTCGTTTCAAGACAAATAACAGCTTTTTCGTTCCAATGAGAAGTATTTATAGTTGCTTCTTTAATTGCTTTTCTGTGTTCTTCGGAAAGCTATGCTCTAACATGACTATTATAATACTATTCATCAGCATATTTATCTTTCATTAACTGAGAAAAATATTCTTTATATCCAGGTTGTTCCCATCTCTTTTTCATATTTTCTCTATATTTTTCTCTAGTTGCTTCACTTATTGTATTGGGACAATTTTGACCTCCCTTAGAACAATTATATCCTCTATCTTCTTTATAACTTTCATATTGTAATATATAAAATTGTTCTCTTTCATTAATTTTATTTTGGGGTATATCTGTTTCTAAAATTTCATGCTAAAAATTTTCCCAACCATACTTTTGAATTGCTTTCCAAAAATATGGACACTAAATATAATTATTCCCATTTTTACCCCATCTATATTCTGGTTTTTGACAAGTTTGTCCAATATAAACTTTATTATTTATTTTATTAGTGTGTTTGTAAACACAATAGATTTTTTCCATAACAACATATTCTCCTTTTTTATGATATAAAAAATGAAAATATAAAATTATTATACTTTAACCTCAACTTTTTCTCTTTTGATATTTATATTATATCAAAAATTTTATTATTTATCAATTTGTACCGCTATTTTTTCAGACTTTAGAAATTCTTCTAGTTCTATTATCTTATCGCATATATGACAAGATGGTTTAATGCCCTGGGCGCAGCTTTTCCCGCAATTTAATCTATGCTCTCCAAAACGGGGTAGCATATATTGACTATTTTCATCTCCAATATATCCTACAATAATTTGAGAAAGATTACCATGCCAAAACTGGTCTTTAGCATAAATTTCATATAATGTATTTATTTTTGTTACATTTCTACTATCAACATAAAATTCAAAAGTATCAATTATACCATCATATAGGTAAATATCTTCAGGTCTTACAAAAAATGTTTTTATTGATTCAGTTCTGTCCCAACTAGATTGACAAACATTACAAAACGCTCTCAAAGACTTGCCATTTTTTTTAGCATTTTTGCTTAATATTTTAGCAGAAAATGCTAATTCTTCTGCAATAAAGATGTCTGTTACCTCTAAAGATAAAAATCCTTGAAATTTATCCCAAGTTGTTATAAATTCACTATAATAATGAGGAATATTATTTTCAACTAATAATTCTTCAATATTAGGTTGATAAAAAGGAAAGCATGAAATTAATTCACACTCAGGATATTTCTCCAATAATGCTTTAATTATTTTAATATCATCTTCTTGAAATTCTATATCAAATATCATATTAATACGATGAGTTTTATATTTTTCAACAAACTCATCTAATTCTTTTATTTTTGGCTTATAGTTAATATTAAATTGAACATTCTAGTTTATATATTTAAAATCTCTTACAAAAGGAACTGCAAATTGCATTATATTTGTCCTATGCCTTTCTCATATTTTCTTATATATAGTATACCAAAAATTTTTAAACTTTTCAAGCAAAAATATCTAATTATATGTTTTTATCCTTCAAAACCCGAAAAATCAAATATAATTGGACGACTATTTAAATAACCTATGTTACTGTCATTTAAATCATCCCAGCCATTTTCTGTTAAAAAATTTGAAAAATCTGTTAAAGCCTGGTTTCCATAATAAAAACGAAAATCTGTAAGCCAGTTTTCATTTGTAAGATAATCAAATTTTCCTAAGCCACAAATTGAACGAGTGGTTTTCTTCTCTTCTTCGGTATAATGTTTAGAGTGTACAGAATCATAATAAGTTTCACATTTTTCTTGAATATAAATAGGATACCCATTTAAATATCCTAATAATTCAATTTTTGCTAAATATTTTTCAAATCCAAACTGTTTAGCATATTCATATCTTTCTACTTCTAAGGCACAGTAATCCCAAGGACAATCTCCTCCTGCGTTGCAGTAAGGATCAAAAAATTCCTGAAATTCTTCTTCTGTCGGATACCATATATCTTCTGAAAGTTCTCCTGTGTATGGAATTTTAATTACATAATCACCGTTCACGGATATAATGGCGAGCTTGGAGGCCCCATGGCTATAATAATAATCACCAGAAGCACAGTTAAGGCTATCAAATAAATCATCGTTTAAATCCTCATAAAAATCATTTCCTATTTTAAGGGGGGCATTTTTAAAAACCTCTCTTAATTCTTCTTTATTGTACGTCATATGTAAAACCTCATTTTTTCTTTATTTTACATATATATTATATAATAATTTTTATAAAAAATCAAGGGAAACGTCCTTAAACGCTTCCCTTATTATATAAGAAGGAGGAACTGCCTATGAATAATAATAAAATATTTATTCCTTCTTAATAATACAACGAGATAGAACGGTCTGTTTGATTCCCTTGTAAACCGTATGGTCTTTTACCGTACCAGTAAGAAGGACTTTGTCTCCAATTTCAATATCCTGACAAGAGGAAGTAATCCATGTAAGGATATTTTCACCGAGAGTGAATGTATAGATGGTAGACATACCGTAATATCCATCAATTGTGCGGGCGGCGGTTAATGTCACACAAAGGTCCCGTAATCTTTCCTTAATATCCCCAATAAATTCTGAATGAGATTCAGGTACAAGGGAGGAAAGGGCAGCGTCCGCAACTTCTTTGGCTTCCTTTCTGATTTCAAATCTTTTTGTAATTGGAAACCATTCGTAAGCATCTTCGAACTTAATACTTACCATACCATATCCTTCAGGTACGTCAAGCGGTTTATTACTATACCAGCCTAGTTCCTTACAGAACTTGCATCCTTCTTCTTTAAGCCAGTCCTTGATTTCATAGGTGCTGCCGCCACCAACGAGCCAGATTAAAGGATTTTCGGGATCATATCCCCACTCAGCAAGCTTAGCCTTTTTGTTTTCTTCGCTCTGGTCGATTGCAGCCTGTCGACGGGCTTCCGCAACCTCAATTCTTCTTTCTTTTGCTCTTGCCTGTGCCGCAACATATTTAATATATTCTTCGGGAGTATAAATTTTAACTTCTTTTTGAAGATAAGAGCTGCCTCCACATTTAAAGCAAACACCGAACCAAGCGTATTCTCCAGTGCCACCACATTTATCGCATTTTGTTCTAATAATAGCTTTGTGATTAGTTTCATCAACACTTTTAATTTCCCAGTTTTCATAGCTCGGGGCAACTTTCCATTCTGTCATAATTAATACTTCCTTCCTTTTTCTGTTTTCCTTTTGATATTATTATTTTATCAAAAATTTTTTAAAAAATAAAGAAAAGTAGAGATTATTTTACAATCTCTACTATAAAACCCAAAATAAAAAGAAGAGAAGCACAAAAAAGGATTATTGATATAACCCAGTTGTACCAATAAGAATCTATTGAAGTGATCTGTCTAAAAAATAATATAGTTGCAAATAAGAATAAAACACCACAAATTAAAAACATAATTATTGTCGCTTCTGCCCCCCTATTGCACAGCCAATCGCAAAAGCTAGTGCAAATATACCTAATCCTATTAAAAATCCAACCATTATACCCTCTTTTCTACCTGTTGAGCAATATAATTCATTTGTCTATCGGAAATGCTATTTAAAGACAGCCCATGTTTTCTTAAAATAGCATCTTGAATATCTGCATCATTAATATCATATCCATTATGGTATGCTTTTATAAAATCATTAATAGAAGCATTAATTTTAGCTACATCTGTTGAAACCCAGGAGTCCACTCCTTCCGCTTCGCTAAGAAAAAGAAACTGGTCTAATTTTAACATCTATATCACCTCTGTTCCTCTTGTAATATATCATATGCTTTGTTTAATCTATTAATTACTTCAAATTTAAAATATCCATCTTCAACTTTTTCAGCATCAATAATACAATCATGGATTAATACAACTAATGTTTTATAATCGTCTTCTGAAAATATAACTGCTTTTTTCATTTTTAAACTCCTGTTTTAATATAAATCTTCTGAATATAGTTCAATTTCATCTTTTAAAGATTTACGACGCCTATCTTCAGCACTAAGTTGTCCACATCTTAATGCTTCTGTATAAGCTCCTTTTCTATCAAGAAAATCTCCAGATGATGTAAGAAAGCCTTGAATTATTTTGAAGTCTTTATAGTCTATACCTAAATCTTTTAATATAATATAACCATCCGAATGTCTATGACATGGTAATATTATATCAGATAAACTATCATGTAATTTTAAAGCTGCACATAAAATCATTATTCAACCTCCATTGCATCATAGAACGCTTTAATCGCGGGAACCAGATTATTCCATAATTCAGCGACTTCCGCACTGTTTTCAATCATAAATTTTCCTGCCCAGTCTGTTGCCGCATATTCTTCAGGAATGTTATAATATTCCATATCATCTTTCGCATTATTAGCAATTCTCCAATAATTAACTTCATCTTCATCATCAAAATCATCTTCAGTTTGATTATGACCAAGTTCATGCAGAACACTCCAAAGAAAGATGTCTGCATGAACAGGATTTAAAGATTCAGCAAAATGAATAAAACTTTCTGCGTGTTCATCGTTTACTAATAAAGCATATGTAATTGTATTAGAACTAGAATCATAGGAAAAATCAGTTCCTGGCTCAGCAACACAATCAAAAGGAGCAAAGAACTCATTTAAAATATTAGTAATCTGATTCAATTCTTTATTAGCAAACATCTTTTTTACTTCCTTTCTATTTTCTATTATTATTATATAAAAAATTTATAAAAAAATAAAGTAAGTAGAAAAACTACTTACTTTAAATTATTATTCTTCCGCATCTATAATATCTGAAATCTCAGATGAAAGGGGGAAGAGGGAAATCACTATCTTTTATGTTTTTTTCTACTGCCTCAGCTGTTGCTTCAGGAAACTTTTCTTTAAAATTTTTTTCAAGCATTTGTAAATTTATATGTTCTTGAAGAAAAGGTACTGTAGTAGAGTTTGCAGTCATTTCAACATTATATAATTCTTTTACTTTTGCAATAATATTTTCTTTTTGTTTTAATACTTCTTCATATTGCTTAATCATTTTATTAAGCTATTTAATATAAGAAATAAGCTAAATACAAGTTAATTCATTTAAAATTTTATCATCCATGTTTATATATCCCCTTTTATATTAATTACCTATCAAAAAAATAAATTATTCTTACGTCTGAAAAAGATCCGTCATAATCCCAGAAGAAGTCATCAAAATCCAATACGTATTCTATTCTTTTTACTAAATCTATTATAGGATTTTCTTTGTATCCGTTAATTAAAAAGTCCTCTTCTTTTCCTTCATAATCGTAATCTCTGACTTTTGGATTATCTTTTAAATACAATTTTACATCGGCTAAATTTGCTTCACTGAAATCATAACATCCATATCCCCCTTTTTTATATTCATCTATTTGATTTTTTAAATCTTGAGGGAGATTCTTTTCATATAGAGGCTTAACTGGAAAATCATCTTCTTTTCCCGAAAGATAGTCAAATAATTCTCCATTTCTTCCTGGATATAAATCAATAGGAACATAATTATTTTTATCGTCTTTTTTATAAAGTTTAATTTCTTTATATGTATTTAAATCTCTATCGAATTTTACAATAGTCAGATGAATATCAACACCCATAATCATACTTCCTTTCTCTTTAAATGTTTTCTTTTTTCTTCAATTATATTGTAACAAAAATTTTTTAAAAAATCAATATAATGACATCATTATGTCATTCATATGTTAATTTTTTAATAGATATTGGTATATTATAATCTCTATTTGACTTTTTTAAAGATTTTTGATATAATAAATAATAAAAGGAGAATAGTTATGATTGTACTTTGTAAGGTTACAGAATGTAAATATTGTTCAAGTAGTGGCTTTTGTCATAATAAGCTTTTAGTTTTAACCCCTCAAGGAACCTGTAGTAGAATTTATGATAACAAAGGGAGGATGAAGCCAAATTGGAATTTTGACGAAGAAGAGTCCCAAGAAGAACAAAAGAGGGAGGAAATTGATGATACTAAAAAGGATAATTAATATATTGATTATATTAGAATTAATAATACTAATTAGTATATTTGGAATGTTTTTTATTAAAAAGGACAAACCTATACCTAAGGCTAGTATTGTAATAAGACCAGTTTCTGTGCATGAACAACCAACGCCCGCCTTAAACATTAGGTTTGCTTTTGTTGACTAGAAATTTGAAGAGTGCCGTTAGGAATTAAATGTTGTTGATAGTGCCATATAGCCTACAACCAACGAAGTTATTAATATCGATTATGAAAATTAGGTTTATGTAGAAGAATTTGTTTAGTAGTATCAATAGTATGAAGAATCCATACTTATGGCTATTGCAAATGAGGAGATTGAATATTATGAAGTAGAGCAATACGAATATAATTATTTCGGAACAACAGTAGAAGAAGAAACTTATCAAGAGACAGAAAATGAGATAGAGGGAGTTTCGTACTAGGAGCTAGAAGAAGAAGAATTGATTTAGGATGCAGCGGACGTTGAATCTTCAAACGGTACCGTAGGAAATCAAATAGTTGATTATGCTAGACAATGGATTGGCGTAACTCCTTATGTTAATTGGTATGATAGAATGGAAGATGGCTATATTACCAACTCTCTTGAAAATGGAACAGATTGTTCGGGCTTTGTTTCGTTAATTTACGATTCGTTTGGTATTGTAACGTCCGCAGCATCTGATGATTACCAATATATGTCAAATATTGACTATGAAGATTTATAGGCTGGGGATGTTGTGGTCTATGGTAATGGAGGTCATGTTGCAATTTATTCAGGAGAAGATACTGTAATACATTGTAGTAATTAGGATGTTGGAACTATTTAGAGTGATATGTGGTATAGAGATCCAACGGGTTATGTTCATATAGAGTAAGGAGAAGTTAAAATGATTAATGTTGATTTTATAGGAAAAAAGGGTTTGCATATACAAGGAGATATTTCTGCAGTTAGTGCAGAATGTATTCTTATTATGAGAGAAATTTATAAAAGAAATAAATAGGTCTATGGAGAAACAATAGCACAAGGATTATTAACTAATATGTTAGTAAAAGCCATTGTTGAAGATGTAGAAGAGGCTCCTGTAAAATGGGAGGTTAGTGACGAAGAAAAAATTGCTTATATGGATTAAGAAGGAAGGATAAAATGAAAGTAGGTATTACTGGACACAGGACTCCAAGAATAAGAGGAAAAGAGAAGGATATTGAATGTTGGATAAGCGGGCAGTTAAAAAATTTAAAGGCGTGTTATAAAGACATTACTTTAATTACGGGGATGGCAGATGGTGTTGATCAGATTGCTGCATTAGCCGCAATTAAATTAGGAATTGGTGTGGAATGTTATTTTCCTTATAAATATAAATTACATTCGAATCAGCAATATATTGTTGATAATGCAATTGAGGTAAAATATATTGCTGAAAATTATTTTGGAAAGGGAACTTATATCAATAGAGATAGAAAGCTAGTTGAAGATTCTGATGTAATGCTGGTTGTATGGGATGGAATTGCTACTGGCGGAACCTATTATACTTATAAATATAGTAAAACATTAGAGAAAAATATGTTCCTGTATCCTTGGAGAGGAGCGGTTTTATAATGAATTAGATCCAGGAAAATCTAAACATTGATCGGGGGCCGCGCATAATGATTCATACTTGCAATTCAAGATAGTGGTATGTTTATGATTTTTTGATTCCCTCTCTTGTTGAACAAGGTATTGAAGAATAGGATATAAAGGTTTGGCATGATTATACTAGAATTGGTAATTTACAAAGTTTTGTAGCAAGTATGAAATGGATTAAAGAAAATTGTGATCCAGCTCTTGCGATTTGGCATATTCAAGACGATGTTGTTATAAGTAAATATTTTAAACAAGAGATAGAAAAAGAGTATTAGGGGATAGCCTGCGGGTTCTGTTGTTATGATTGGAATGGCGGGACCATTAGTAAGATTGGACGGGTTCCCGCAAAAGATATGTGGTTTTCATTTCAATGTATAAGAATTCCTAATAAATTAGCTGGATAGTTTTATGATTGGTTTTATAAAAACGCGGTTGTCGATAATCGTTTATGGGGGTTATATAAGGAGGGAAAACATGATGATGAGTTTTGGCGAACCTTTATATATAATAATCATATACGAGAACATGTAATAAATTTAAAACCTAGTATAGTTGATCATATAGATTGGATGATTGGCAATAGCACAATAAATGATAGGGGGACTAATAATATTAGAAGAGCCTTCTATTGGTAGGACCATGGAGAAGTGCGGGAGCTGGAACGAAAACTGCATGAGGCTGGTCGATATGTTAGATAAGACGGGGACCGCCGCATGATAAAAGTGTTACAAAAATAAAATATAATGAGTTTTAAATAATTAGGGGGATAAGACGAAAATTCGAGTTTTTCATTGTTTTTTCAATAAAAAACGGGGGATTTAAGTTTCAAAAACTAAGATATTTTGCGGGGGCCTGGGACTTTAAAAAATAATTTTAAATCGGGGGTCATGTTGCTTTCAACTGGCTCCCGCATTTTTACAAGGGGAACCTTTTTGCATATTCTATATGAAGAATAAGGCTCGCCAGCTTCGCAGGCTCGGCGGGCTTCGCCCAGCACCCTCGCTGGATTCTAGCTCGCTTCGCTCGCAAAGAATCTGCGCGAAGTAATAGAGAAAGACTAGGAAAAGATTTATTAGGCGATTACTATTTTTAGAAAAGTGTGCTAAATTTATCACTCGCTTTAAATATATAAGGAGTGATAAATTTAGCA
>JAFXOY010000125.1 GCA_017528375.1 Clostridia bacterium
ACTAAAATTTAATTTATTAATTTCTTTAATTGGTTTACTTATTAAATACATAACAAAAGGCGCTATTAGCCATAAAACTGAAATTACTAAAATTAGTATTTTAGTAATAATATCAAAATTAAAAAAGTTAAAAACAAAGAATAACCCTATTCCAATTATTCCGGCAATAATATTTGATATCATACTTAAATAATAATTTTTTAAATCGTTCTTCGAGCTTTTTTCTGCTTCCTCTGCAGTTACCCATTCTAACAAATGCTTGTTACTTATTATCATTCTATATAAGCTAGTAATTTCAGCATTTAGAGACATATATGCTTTATCTGGCAGAGTCATTATTGCTATAAGTGCTTTAGTAAGGCTATTTTTAAGTGTTGTTTGTTTTTTTACAAAAGTCCTTTGACCTGTTTCCCCTTCTCTTTTAAAAACAACTCTATTTATTAACTCTAGAATATATGGAATTGTAAGTGCACCAAATACATAAGTTACTATTGGCCAAATTTTTAAACTAAAATTTAATTTAGCAATAATAATTAATAAAATAGAAATCAATATGCTTGTTTCCAACTTGCTTCTTAAAATATTATCTACAATTTTATATTTTGAAAGAATGTTTAACTTTTTATTTCTAACCCATTTTAAAATTTGATAATCTCCCCTAATCCACCTATGCAATCTTTTTTTGAAAGCTAGATAATTAGTAGGATATCCATCCATTAGCATTACATCTGAGACCATTCCACATCTTAAATATGATCCTTCCAACAAATCATGACTTAAAACTGTATTTTCGGGTATTTCATTTTTTAGCACTTTGGAGAAAACATTTAAATCATAAATTCCTTTACCAGTAAAAATTCCTTCATCAAAGTTATCTTGATAAACATCAAAAATAGCATTAACATATGAATCAGTTCCTCCTAAGCCTGAAAATATTTTTGTAAATGTACTTTTTCCAACTTCTAAAAGCCCAATTCCAACTCGTGGTTGCATTAACGCATGTCCATCAATAACAACATTTTTGTTTTGATCTAATATTGGCATATTCAAAATATGTGCCATTGTTCCAACTAGCTCTAGGCCAGAGTTTAGAACCAAATCTGTATCGCTGTCCAAGGTTATAATATATTTAATTTTAGGAATATTCGATTCTTCAAAATTATTATATAAAAACGGATTTTTTATATTTCCTAAAATATATTCATTAAACTGATTTATCGCTCCTCTTTTTCTCTCCCAGCCTAAATAACAACCTTCCTGTTCATTCCACATTCTTTTTCTATAAATAAAATTAAACTTTTTAAACTTCTCATCTGGATATTTTTCATTTAATTTATTTATTTCATTTATCCCCGCCTGAATAATTTCATCATCATATTTTTCAACATCATTTTGCCCACTTGAGCAATCTGCTAATAATGTAAAATATAAATTATTACTCTTATTGGCAATATAGTAAACTTCTAATTTTGAAAAAAGCTCATGAACCTTTTCCTTGTTTTTAACTATTGTTGGAATTATTACCATGGTTGAATATTCTTCCGGGATTCCAGATTTAAAATCAAGTTTTGGTAAAATTTTAGGTTTAATAATTTTACTTAAAATATATTGTATTAACTGAACAACAATCGTTTGACTTGGAATTAATGTTGCAACAAAAATAAGTAGTGAAATTAGAAAATTCTCTGTATAGTTTTCCACATATATTGCACATAAAAGGCTTAGTAAAACTGATAAGACACTTATTCCTAAAATATATACTTTCTTTTTTGTACTTTGCTTTACATTTTTAACTTTTTTATTTAGTAATTCAGATAAAAGTGTACTTTTCCCTTCTGATATTAAATAATATCCAATATGTGCTTGTTTTCCATTCTTACCTCTTTTAGCCAAATCCAAGCATTTTTTTGCAATATACATTTCAGAAATCTTTGTTTTTTTAGATATATTTTCTATTTGTTTTCTATAATAAGCTTTGGTTTTATAATCCATTTTGCTATATACACCAGCTGGATCATTTTTTAACAATTCCTCAACTCCATTTATTTGTTCAAAAATTTCTAAAAAATTAACTCTAATAATTGTATTTATACTTGTAATGGATTTTCCCATTGAAATCTTTTTAAGAGCAATATCAAAGTGTTCTTTTTGAATAACTTCACTAATACTTAACCCCATTTTATCAACTTGTTCTTCTAAAATGTTTAGAAAAGAATATGCTTGTCTTCCATATTGTTTCAATCGATAGGACATATACTCTATAAATGGGTATTTCATCTCACTATTTCCATAATTTTTAGTAACTGGAATGTTTTTAAATTTTAAATTATCTTTATTTTCAACCAATCTTTCAATAATGTTTTCAACTTTATATTTTTGAATTTGAGAAGAATATATTTTTTCACATATTCCTCGAATATTCTCTAATAATGCAATTTGAAGGAAAATACCAATATTCCAAATTTCCTCCATACTTAAATTCTTCTTGGACTGATACGCTTGTAACAAATTACTTAAATTGTTTCTATCAATTACTCCATCTGTATATGCAACAATTTCACTAGCTAAAACATATATTCTTGCAAATCCTTTATAATTGCCATTTTCCAAGCCAACAAAACTTGTATACTTTTTTAAAGTCATATCTTTAATAATAGTTTTAACTGTCTTTTCAATAATATAATAATTATCCAAAATCCATTCTCCAGCCGGATGAATAGGTATACCAAGCTTTACATGCTCTGTTAATATATTATAAACTTCCGTAATATATTCAAAATTATCTTTAACTCTTGGAACTGGATATGTGTTTTTATCTGATTTATTTTTTAAAATATTATCTGAAGCAAGTTTTTGCAAATAATTTTCTAATTGGTTTTTATCAAGTAACACACCTTTTATATTTAGTATTTTATAATCTCCCAAATTTGACACCTCTTATATTTCTTTTTTAGAAATATTTTCTCCAAATTTGGAAGTTTTTATACAAAAAAAAGACCTAAATGGTCTTTTATTCAACAGGCATTCCTCTGAATCTTAATACACCATCAGGTCCTCTTTTATAACCAGGCTCTAACTCCTCTTTTTCGTCATCATAATCATAAATTTGTTTTTCGCCTTTACTTTCAACAAACTCTTCTATTAATTCCTCCAATTCATCTTTAGAAGGATTCTTTGTAGGATATCTTGATGAAATCATTTGTATAATATCCATTTCATCTTTTTCTTCGATAATTGCTTCTTCAATTTTTTCAGCGATAATTTGTCTTATTTGTTCTATTTTTAATTCTCCCTCATTAATTTCATCCGATTCAACAAAATTTTCTTCTTTAATTTCATTTACATCGTCTTTAATGTGATCATATTTTTTTACTTTTTGGTTTCCTCTATCTCTATCTGTTGCAATCTTAATTCCTTCGTCATTACCATCTTTGTCAATATCTCCTGTTTTACTTCCTTCTCTATGTCTGTGAGACACTCTTGCCTCAATCTCACCTGAATCTAATTGGTCAAAATTAAGCTCTACTCTGTCACCATATCTATCTTTATATGTTATTTTTTGAGCAATTCCAATCTCTGTTTCATCTCTATTTTTTTCTAAAGTATCTTGCCTTCCTGTATTTAAATCTTTTCTTAAATACTCTTCAACTTCTTCATATTTTCCCGTATATAAATTTAATGCCATCATGTGGAATTTTCCATCTTTATTAATAAAATATGAATCATATATGTTGTATTTATTTGGGCTAACCATATCAGCCACAAACTCGAAATCTTTTATTTTAACATTATTATAAGATTTTAATTCTTTTTCTGTTAAAGATGTATCTTGTTTTTTCTTGCTGTCTTCTATTTCTTTAGCCGATTTCTTCTCAGGAACTTTTTTGTTTTCTACTTTCTCCTCTTTATTTGTTTCTAATTCTTTCTTATCTCTATTTTCAACTTTTTGTTCTTTATCCTTTTCTGATTGTTCTTTTATTTTTTGTTGAACATCATATTCTAATTTATCTTTATCAAAGCCAATTAAATCATACATTTTTCCCATTTTTATTTTTAATTCTTCTTTGTACTTTGCATCAAAGACAAATGTTTTATCATCTTTCACTATTCCAATTCGCTTATTGTCTCCATCAAGAATTTCAAACTCTGGGCCTTTCTTTCCTATTCCAATCGGTTTTACTTTTACGTCTGTTTCTCTAAAAATAGGAGTTTGATCTTTTCTTGTTAGCATAAATTCATCTAATTTCTTTGTTTCTGATTGATTTTCTTTTTCCATTTAAAATCACCTCTTACACTTTTTTTATCATATATTCGATATTTTGTCAAAAACCCTACTTTCTTTCCTAACAACTTTTCCAAACTTCCATTGGTTGGCAATCTTTTGAATTTCCATTAATATAACCGGTGTAAAAGATATTCCTATTGTATACAACCACTGTTCTAAAGTTAGATTAGTTAATTTAAAAACTTCTGCAAACTGTGGTACAACAACTACAATTGTTTGTAAAAATGCTCCTCCTAGAAAAGCCAGAATTAAGTATTTGTTTTGGAATAATCCTGTTTTGAAAATTGATTCATCTGTTCTAATATTAAAACTATGTACTAATTCAAGCAATCCTAATGACACGAAAGCCATTGTTCTTCCAACCTCTAAATTATAGAAAATTTTTCCAATTGTAAAAGCTAATAAATTTAAAATTCCAATCATTGAACCTTCTACAATAATTCGTCCCCATAACCCATCTGCAAAAATACTTTTTTTTGGATTTCGTGGCTTTTCATCCATTATGTTTTTATCAGGATTTTCTAATCCTAAGGCAATTGCAGGAAGCGAATCTGTAATTAAGTTTATCCATAACAATTGTATTGCAAGTAATGGTGAACGCATTCCAATTAATAAGCCTAAAAATATTGTAACTATTTCACCAACATTTGTTGCAATTAAAAAATGGATTGCTTTCCTGATGTTATTAAATATTGTTCTTCCATATTTAACAGCTTCAACTATTGTTACAAAATTATCATCTGTTAATACCATATCTGCAGCATTTTTTGCTACATCTGTTCCATTTAGTCCCATTGCAATTCCTATATCCGCATTTTTTAAGGCTGGTGCATCATTCACTCCATCTCCAGTCATTGCGACTACTGCGCCAGTTCCTTGAAATGCTTTTACAATTTCAACCTTATGTTCAGGTGTAACACGAGCAAATACTGAGTATTTCATTATGTTATTTTTGAATTCTGATTTTGAAAGCCTGTCTAGTTCAGCTCCAGTTATTGATAAATCGTTTTTCTTTAAAATTCCTAATTCAGTTGCAATTGCATTTGCTGTTGTAATGTGATCTCCTGTAATCATAACGGTTTTTATTCCTGCTTTTCTGCATGTTGCAATTGCTTCTTTCACTCCATCTCTTGGTGGATCAATCATCCCAATTAAGCCTACAAATATTAAATCATTTTCAATATAGTTACTTTGAATTTTTGTTGGTAATACATCAACATCTTTATATGCCACTGCTATAACCCTTAACGCTTTCGTAGCCATATTTTCATTCTGTTGCTCCACAGACTTTATATTTGACATAGCTAGACTCGAAATTTGATTATTTGAAAAATATTTACTACATCTTTTTAATAAAACATCTGGAGCACCTTTTGTGATTATTCTATATTTGTTTCCTATTCTATGTATTGTTGTCATCATTTTTCTTGATGAATCAAATGGAATGTCATTTATTCTTTCAAATTGATTATATAAACTCTTTTTAGTTTTTCCTCGCTTATAGCATTCTTCAACAATTGCAATTTCCGTTGGATCACCTGATATATTTGCTTTTCCTTCATCATAAGAAATTTCTACATCCGTACACATTGTGGCAAGTTCGATTGCAAAATTTGAAGTTTGGGACATTTCGGTACGCGTCCCCAAATTGCTCACTTCAACTACCTTCATTTTGTTTTGAGTTAATGTTCCAGTTTTATCAGAACAGATTACGCTACTACTACCAAGCGTTTCTACAGCTGGTAGTTTTCTTATAATGCTATTTTTCTTTGCCATTATTGTAACGCCAATTGATAAAACAATTGTTACAATAGCTGGCAATCCTTCTGGAATAGCAGCAACTGCAAGTCCAACAGATGTCATAAACATCTCAATTGGAGGAATTTTCTTTAATATTCCTATAAAGAAAATAATTGCACATATTCCTAAACATGCTAGCCCAAGTGTTTTTCCTACTTCTGATAATTTTCTTTGAATTGGAGTTTCTGGAGATTCATTTGTTATAATCATTTTGGCAATCTTACCAACTTTAGTATTCATGCCAGTTTCTACAACAACCCCTTCTCCATGTCCATTTACTATTACAGTAGTTGCAAAAACCATATTTACACAGTCACCTATACCAACTTTCTCGTCTAAAATAACTGCTGCATTTTTATCTATAGGAACAGTTTCGCCTGTCAAACTAGATTCCTCTGCTTTTAAATTATACGCATTAATTAATCTGCAATCTGCTGGCACAAAATTTCCAGCCTCTAAAATAACTATATCTCCCGGAACAAGTTCACTACTATGAATTTGCTTAATCCTTCCCTCTCTTCTTACCTTAACAATAGGAGCAGTCATATTTTGTAAAGCTTCCAATGACTTCTCAGCTTTAGCCTCTTGAACAATTCCCATAATTGCATTAAACACCACAATTGCAATTATTATTATTGAATCTAAATAATCATTTGAACCCTGAATTTTTTCAATTACGGCAGAAACAATTGAAGCAATAATCAGAATAATAATCATAAAATCATTAAACTGTTTAAAAAACTTTATAATTATGCCTTCTTTTGGTTTATCATCTAATTTATTTTCACCATATTCTTGAAAACGCCTATTTACCTCATCTGCTGTAAGTCCATATTGGTAATTTGTTTTTAACTTATGCTTTAACTCGCTAAGATTTAGAGTTTGCCACATATTTATTCCTCCTTTGCACAATTGGGGACGCGTCCCTGCTGTGCATTTTGCACAGCTAGGGACAGGTCATTATTAATATATATTCAGGTTTGTCCCTATTTATGCTTTTTTTACTTTCTTCTTTCACAATTTTACTGCATCAGACATTGTCAAAAAGCAGATTCATAATATGATGTACTCCCGAAGAATGATAATTTTTGCTGAAAATAAAAAAGATTAATTGAATTAATTCAATTAACCTTTTTTGTTTTTTACTGACGTGTCCCTAGCTGTGCAAAATGCACAGCCGGGACGCGTCCCCAATTGTGCAATTACACATTTTTTATTTCTTTTTTATTAAATGCAAACCATCCTGCAACAACCATAATTACCCAGTAACAAATACATACACCAGTTGCGAAACCTAGGTTTGTAAATTCATATTGAGGCAACTTTCCAAATAAGAATTGTGAGAAATCCCAGTTTAATGTTGGGAAAATTGCTAATTGCTTAATTGGATGCATTGTTAATAATGAACTTACAATTGCTCCACCAATATTTCCTATAATTGGTAAAACAATTGCTAGTACTGTATTTCCAAAAATACAACTTACTGCAAATGCCAATGTTCCAAGTAAAATATATATTGGTAATTTAGATAATGCTAATATTCCTAAATATTTAAATAGATTATATGTTTCCAATGAATTTGTATTAAAATTATAAACAACGGCCGGAATAGATAGTGAATCAAATCCAAATATTATTCCTCCAATCAAAATTTGCATTAACATTGTAACAACAAATATAAATAAAATCATCATTAATGATACTATATATTTAGCTAATAATATTTTCCATCTTTTATATGGTTTTACTAGAAGCATTTTTATTGTTCCCTTTTCCATTTCTGAACTTACCATTCCACCAGCAATCATAACAACGAAGATTACTAAGAAAATTGAGTATTCATCAAACATGTTTAATAATACGCCTCTTACTGAACTGTAATTTTTAACATCTTGTCTGTTTTCTATAATATATTTAGAAGTTTCGTATTCTTCTAATGCTTCTTGTTTTGCACGTTTTTCTTGATAACTTAAACTTTTATCATTGTAATTGTAATCAATTCCTGCTGAACGAATTCTAGCTTCAATTGCATCATTCATAAAGTTTTGCCCATAAGGAATATCTTTTTCAATTCTCATTTTAGTTAATTCTAATTTTGTCTCTAACATTGCTATTGTATTATCTAATTCTTTTGCAATTTTTTCGTTTTTCACCATTTGTTTTTGATCTTTAGTTGCTGATAGTTCTTCTTCTATTTGCACAATTTCTTCTTGAACATATTGTTTCCAATCACCATTTTTTAATTTATTTAATTCCCTGTTATACACTTCTTGCGGATTTTCTGTTATTCCTTCTTTATCTGCATCTGTACCATATTTATAAACATTTATATTAAATAAATATCCTTGAAAATCTCTATTTATAATATATATTTGCCATGAGTTTTCATCAAATTGTTTCATCAACTCATAAAAATCCACATCTGTTTTTAGTTGTATATAATTTTCCCTGTCGGACTCTGGATTTATATTGTTTAACTGCTCTCTTGCATATTCAATATATTGATCACTTGTATTATAATTACCTTGATTGATCATAGACATCATATATTTATATATAAAATTTGTTAAAACAACAAACAATGCCAAAATGATTAAAACTATATATGTACTTTTCTTTCTAAAAATCTTTATCAATTCATTTTTTATTAAACTACCCAATTACATTACCCCCTGTTCTTTTTAAGAAAGCATCTTCAAGTGATACTTTTTCTTCTTTAATTTCATAAATTTTGATATTCTTTTCAACTAGTTTTTCAACAAACGCTGGAATATCGTCCTTTTTTGCAGATAATGTAAATTTATTTTCATCAATAATAGCAATGTTTTCAGTAACTTCTAATAATTTTGTATCATTAATTTCTACAGAATAAATCTTTTCATCACCATTTGATTTAGATTTTAAATCATCCATTGATGTATTTTCAATTATTTTTCCATTTTTAATAATACATACTTTTGTACAGAAACTTTCAAGTTCTGCTAGGTTATGGCTAGAAATAAATATTGCCATTTTTTCCTCTTTAGCAAGTTTAACCAAAAACTCTCTTAAATCTTTTATTCCTTCTGGATCAAGCCCATTTGTTGGCTCGTCTAGAATTAATAAATTCGGTTTATTTAAAATAGCTTGTGCAATACCTAATCTTTGTCTCATTCCTAAAGAATATTTAGAAACTTTATCATTAATTCTATTTTCCAAACCAACTAGTTTTACTACCTCATCTATTCTCTTTGAATCAATATTTTTATACATATTAGCAATTAATTCAAGATTTTTTCTTCCTGATAAATACATATAAAAATCTGGATTTTCAACTATTGCGCCAACTTTTTCAATTGCTTTAACGAAATCTGACTTAATGTCAAATCCATTAATTTTAACTGTTCCACTTGTTATATTTTGAAGTCCTAAAACAAGTTTAATAGTTGTTGTCTTTCCTGCACCATTTGGTCCAATGAAGCCTAAAATTTCTCCTTCATTTAATTCAAATGATACATTATTTAAAATTTGCTTTTTCTTAATTACTTTATTAAGATTATCGCATTTTAAAACTGTTTTACTCATATATTAATACCTCCTTCAGTAATACATTACCAATATTATCATATAATTTTAACTTTGTCATCTATGACTTGATGGTCAAATTAAAATCTCTATATTTACTAATTTTTTAAAAAATATCAAATTCTATTATTGATTATAAAAATATGTTATGTTATCATTTTATTAGAAAAATATTTAGGAGGTTTCCTATGGAAGAGAAAGAAACAAAAGATAACGTTGAAAAAATTGAAAAAATTGATAAAAAAGAAAATAATTTAAAGAAATATAAATCTATTATATCAACAATAAAAAACATGGATAAAACAGATGGTGAAGGTAATCCTTGGTATGCTGATGATTATAATTGTCCTGGATATGAGGAATTAAAGAAAATGTTTCCAAATGTTTCTTTTAAGAAAGAAGATTTATTTAAACTTCAAAAAATATGGAATGAAAAAGATAAAAATGATAATACCATTTATAATTTAGAAGATTTTAAATATGGTCATTCTTTTTACGAATCTCATGGACACAGTAAAACCAAAGAAGAAGATGAGCAATATAATAACGCTAAAGCAAAAAAAGGTGAGCTAGACTCAAAATGGGATAATGCTATCAACAGTTTCTTCACAACTTGTGAAATTTTAAATGGTGATAGAGATTTAAATTCATGTGATATTGAAAAAGATGCTTTTCAACCAATATGTGATTACAAATTGGAATTACGTCCTAAAAATCCTTTCTACAGTAATTACTTTAATACTTACCAAAAATACAATGAAGCTAAATCAAATAATGAAAAATTGATACATTCAAATATGGTAATAGAACGTAAATTAAATGAAAAAGTTAATGAAAATAAAGAATTAACAATTGCAAATCAAGAATTAACTCAAGAAAACACAACTTTAAAAGCAAATGTATCAAAACTAAGAAAGATGCTTGATAAAACACTAGAATTCTGTAACAAAGTTAAAGAAAGTAAATTAGGTAGACTATTCTTCAGAAAACATCTTAAAGCTTTACCAAGCGCTCAAATTGAAAATGAAAAAGAAAGCAATGTTGAATACAACTTTAGAGACAACTTTAAAGACAAAGTTGAAGTAAAATTTGAAGTAAAAACTGAAGAAAAAAATAAAATGAAAGGCAAAGAAAAAGAAAAAGAACTTGAAAGATAATAAAATTCAATATAAAAAAGCAGATTATATAATCTGCTTTTTTATTTTTTTGCTAACCCGTCCCTCGTTGTGCAAAATGCACTAGCAAAGGACACGTCCCCAACTGTGCAACTGTGCATTATGCCATCTTAATTGACAATAATTTACTAATTCCATTTTCCTCCATTGTAACACCATAAACTGTGTCAGCGGCTTCCATTGTTCCTTTTCTGTGTGTTATTACTAAGAATTGAGTATCATTACTAAATTTCTTTAAATAATCTGCATATCTGTAAACATTGACATCATCTAAAGCTGCTTCAATTTCGTCAAGTATACAGAATGGTGCCGGATTTATTTTTAAAATTGCAAATAATAATGCAATTGCAGTAAATGCTTTTTCTCCACCTGATAATAACATCATATTTTGAAGTTTTTTACCTGTAGGTTGAACTCTAATGTCTATTCCACATTCAAGAATATTTTCTTCATCCTCTAAAACAAGCTCTGCTTTTCCCCCGCCAAATAATTCTTGGAATACTTCATTGAAGTTTTTATTAATTAAGGCAAATTTTTCAGCAAATTGAGTTTTCATTGTTTTAGTCATATCATTAATAACATTTCTAAGTTTTGCTTGAGTATTTTCCAAATCCATACGTTGTTCACTCATGAAGTCATATCTTTCTTTTGCTTTTTTATACTCTTCAATAGAATCAATATTAATGCTTCCTAAATCACGTATTTTATTACGTAATTTATTAACTTCTTTTTGTGTATTTTGAACATTGCTTGGTTTTTCATAATTTTCGCAATTATTAGGAGTCATTTCATATTCTTCCCATAGCGTATTTACAACTTGTTGTAAATCTTGTTCAAATTTATTTTTCTTTACATCAATTTTTACTATTTGTTCCTTTAATCCTTCAATTACTGAGAATTGATCTGTTATTTCTTTTTCTGTTTTTTCTAATTTTTTATTATTTTCAATTCTTGAAGTTTTTAATTCTTCAACCTTTCCTACACTATTTGAAACATCTGATTTAATTGTTTCAATTTCATTGTTATAATTAACAATATTTGCTTCTAATTCCGTATTTTCTTTAGCAATATCGCTTATTTGTTTTTCTTTATTTTCTATACTTGCCTTATTATTTGTAATATCTAATTCAATTCTTTCAACCATTTCATCAATTGATGTTCCACTTTCATCAAATGATGATACTGAAATTCTTAAATTTGTTATATCAAAATTCAAGTCATCAATATATTTTTGATTATCTTTATTTAAAATAGCAAATTGCTCAATAACGCTATTTAAATCTGCATTTTCCTTATCTATTTTTTCTATTTGCGCAAATTTTTCTTCTTTTTCTTTTAATAAATTAGCTTTTTGATTTTTAATAGTTTCATTTTCCTGCTTTAATTTTTCAAGTCTAGTTGCAATTTTGTCAATAGCTTCTTCAATAGATAAAATCTTTTGCTTTTCTGTTGCATAAACAATATTAATTTCATTTAATTTGTTATCCAATTCTTCCGCTTTTTCTATAACACCAGAAATTGAACCTTCATATTTTTCTTTATTCTTTGTAACTTCTTCTAGCTTAGATTTTAAAGATTTAATTTCTTTTTCTAGTTTTTCAATTTCATTACTTCTACCTAATATATTGACAGTTTTAGCCGCCACAGATCCACCTGTAATAGCACCAGAATTACTTATAATATCACCTTTTAAAGTAACAATTCTAAAAGCATAATTATTTGCTTTAGCTATTTGTATTCCAGAATCCATATCATCAACTACAACTGTTCTTCCAAGTAAATTTAATACAATATTTTCATATTTTTTATTGCATTTTACTAGATCAGATGCAATTCCAATATAGCCATCAAAATTACACTTTAATCTATCAATTTTATTTCCTTTAACTGATGAAATTGGTAAGAATGAAGCTCTTCCTAAATTATTTTTACGTAAATGCTCTACTAGTTTTTTTGCATTTTGCTCATTGTCTGTTACAATGTTTTGAAGCACTCCACCTAATGCCATTTCAATAGCAGTTTGATATTTATCATCAACAGATATTAAGTTTGCCAAAACACCTTCCACACCTGATTTTAAAGATGGAATTTTATCACAATCTTGTAATAAAGATTTTACGCTTTTTGTATATCCTTCTTTTTCTTTTTCAGTTTCTACTAAAAATTTATATCTAGAGTCCTTCATTCGAATATCATAAGAAATTTTATTAATTTCATCTTCGTATTCTTTAATTTTATTTGTGACATTTTCTCTTTCTTTTGATATTTTTTCTATTTCAGATAATACTTTATTTTTTTGTCCTTCGATTTCAAAATATCCCTTAGAAATTTCTTGTTTATCACTTCTTGAACCATCTAATTCTGATATAGTTTCAGCAATTTCAGTTTTCAATGTTTTTTCTCTTTTTTCAAAATTTTCAAAATTAGCCTCCAAAGTACTAATTTCATTTCCAATCTCATATTTGTTATCTGTATTTTTCTCAACTTTTTGTTTTTGTTCTTCAATTTCTAATTCTTTAGAAGAGAGCTTTTCAGTTAATTTTGCAAGTTCTGCTTCTTTCTCTTTTAATTCATTTTCAAATTTTTCTTTATTAGTAAAAATATTATTTTTCTTTTCAATCTTCTGATTCTTCTCATCTTCTAATTCTGTAATTCTTGTTTTTACTTCTTCTATTTCATTTGTTAATCTTTCTGTGTTTGCTTTATTATTAGAAATTCTTTCATTTGCAATTCCTATTTCAGAATTTAATTTTTCTATCTTATTTGTACTTTCAAAGCTTAAATTTTGAACACTCTCAATTTCAGCTGTTATCTTATCTATCTCAGCCTTTAAATCATCTTTAGACTTTTGCATCTTTTCAAGTTTAGTTGATTCATCATCTCTTTGAGATACCATTATATCCTCATCTTTAACTATTTGTTCAAGTTTTTCTTTATAATTATCTATATTATATAAGAATAAACCAACTTCTATATTCTTTAATTCTTCCCTTAAATCTAAAAACTGTTTAGCTTTTTCAGATTGAATTCTTAATGGATCTAAATTACCTTCAATTTCAGATAAAATGTCATTAATTCTTAAAAGGTTCAATTTAGTTTGTTCTAATTTTTTCTCTGATTCACCTTTTCTAACTCTATATTTAACAATTCCAGCAGCTTCTTCAAAAATATGTCTTCTATCTTCAGATTTATTGCTTAAAATTTCATCAATTTTACCTTGTCCAATAATAGAATATCCGTCTTTTCCAATACCTGTATCCATAAATAATTCTAAAATATCTTTTAATCTACATGGTACTTTGTTAATAAAATAACCACTCTCACCGCTTCTATATATTTTTCTAGTTACTGTTACTTCATTATATTCAATTGGAAGTGCACCATCAGAATTATCAATGACAATAGAAGCTTCAGCAAAACCTAATGATTTTCTATTTTGTGTTCCATTGAAAATAATATCTTCAGATTTAGCACCTCTTAATGATTTCATACTTTGTTCTCCAAGTACCCATCTAATACTATCTGATATATTACTTTTACCTGACCCATTTGGACCAATTACTGATGTTATTCCTTCCTTAAACTCTAAAACTGTTTTATCTGCAAATGATTTAAACCCTTGTAACTCTAATCTTTTTAAGTACATTTTTTTCACCTTTCGTATTTCAAATTGAGGACGGTCCTTTTTTCAAATTTTTAAAATTAAGGACCGTCCCTTATATCAAATAATATATCAAAATTTGTTGAAAATCAATAGTTATTTTGAACAAAAAAGAAGACCTTTTGATTGAAAAGTCTTCTTTATCTTTAATTCAAAAATTCTAAACAACTTGTTAATTCAAAAACCTCTTCTTTATTCAAATTATTATAATAATCTCCTAAATTCAAATTATCACTAATCTTTTTTAAAGCTAATAAACTAATTTTATTCAAATCACAAATTAAAGAAATTGAATGTAATTCCATATCAAATGCAACATGCCCCTCTATATTAGTTTCTGTAACAAAACTTTCTGAAGAATAGCATTCAACTTTTTCAATATCAACATTATCTAGAGTTTCAAGTTCTTGACTTCCCCCTACATCCATTACATATTTTTCTTCCTCTGGTATGCCCCATTCATAGTTGTAAGCTTTTGAAATATTAACCCATTTTCCAATTGGAATATCAGTTGAACCAGCATACCCAACGTTTATTATTAAATCTGGTTTTGGATTATTACATAAATATTGTGTCAAGTTTATTGCCGTTACTTGCTTACCTATTCCTGTAATTAATATTCTTTTATTTTCTTCTTTATTTTCAAATAAATTTTCAGCCACTTCTTTCATATTTAATTTTTCTGCAATTTGTTTTCCTTCCTTTTCCATTGCACATACAAACAATATACTTCTCATTGATATAACTCCTCTTATTCATATTTACTTAAGAATTATAACATAAAATGGATTTTTTTTAAATATATTTAAGAAAAAGTATGTAAGGAGTCATAAATGAAACCCATAAAAACATTTTTTATAAATGGAATAGTATTAACAATAACATCTTTAATTGTTAGATGTATAGTCATGTTCTTCAATTCATATATTTCTCAAAAAATAGGTGCTGAAGCTGTGGGTTTATACGGATTGGTAATGTCAATTTATGGGTTTGCAATAACAATTGCATTATCAGGAATAAATTTAGCTACCACTAAAATTATTGCAGAAGAAATTGCAATCGGCAAAACAGAAAATATAAAAAAAGTAGTAAATAAATGCTTACAATTTTGTTTAATATTCAGTAGCATAGCTATGTTTTTATTAATTACCTTTTCACCCTTTATTTGTAAAACATGGTTACATGGCAGAATTTCTGCCAAGCCTTTTTATATAATATCAATTTCTTTGCCTTTTATATCAATGTCATCATGCATAACAGGATATTTTACAGCAATAAGAAATTCCATAAAACCCGCATCAGATCAGATACTTGAACAATTATTAAAAGTAGCACTTATATCTGCTTTTTTAAATTATTTTATGCCTTGTGGTTTGGAATATATCTGTCTCTCTCTAATTTTAGGAAATATAATTTCTGAAGTTTTATCATTTTTATATATTTTTTCACTATACAAACTTGATGAAAAAAAACTATCAAAACTTAAACCTGATAAATCATTTCTTGAAAAAAGAATTTTGCAAATTACCATTCCTGTTGGACTAACATCATTTATACGTTCTGGATTATCAACAATTAAGCAGATTTTAATTCCTATTGGTTTTGAAAAACATGGTGAAAGTTGTAATCAAGCTTTAGCTAATTATGGTTTAATTTCTGGAATGGCAATGCCTTTAGTTCTTTTTCCTAACATAGTAATTCTGGCATTTAGCAATTTACTAATACCAGAATTTACAGAATTAAATAGTAGATCACAGGATAGAAAAATAAAACATACAACAAAATTAATAATAAAATATTCACTGATTTTTTCAATAATAATATCAATAATACTTTTTATATTTGCGCCACAACTAAGCTATTTTATGTATAAATCAACAAATGTAATAATCTATATAAAACTTTTAGCTCCTTTAATTCCAATTATGTATATAGACAGTGTTGTTGATGCAATTTTAAAAGGTCTTGATAAACAAGTAGATGTTTTAAAAATAAATATATTAGACCTTGTTACATGCATTTTATTAATTTTTATTCTAATTCCGTTGTTTGGAATTAATGGTTACATTTTTATAATTTATTTTAGTGAATTATTAAATTTTACACTTAGTTTTTCTTGTCTGAAAAAAACTTTAAAATAGTTTGAAATTAATAGTGTTACACTTAAAATTTTCTTGACTTTTAAAAACAGTTACTATACAATTATTTTGATATGAAACTATAATGAAAAGATGGTGAAATATGAAGTCAAACAATAGAAAAAATAGTGTAAAAAATACTAAAAGACAATCAAAAAAAGAAGACATAAATTTAGTGCAAAAATCAGGAAGAACTCTTGGTTTTACAGTTTTTATAATCATTTTATTAATAATTTTAGTTTTTAGATTAAGTTATCTTCAATTTATAAAAGGGCCTAGTTTAAAAGAAGCTGCAACAAAGCAGCAAACAACTAGTAGAATTATAAGCCCAAACAGAGGATCTATTTATGATTCAACAGGTAAACCTCTTGCAATAAGCGCAAAAGTTGATACTGTAACCATTAATCCACAAAAATTCGTAATAAGTGATGGTGATAACTCTCAAGAAAAAACAGCAAACCTTCAAGAAAAGGTTTCTAAAGCTTTTGCAGAAATTTTTGAACTTGAATATGACGATGTATACCAAAAAGTAACAAGCAATAGTTCAATTCAAACAATTGCTAAAAAAGTTGAAGAAGAAAAAATTAATAAGTTAAAAGCTTGGATGGAAGAAAATGAAATCAATGATGGAATTAATATAGATACAGATACCAAAAGATATTGCTATTATAATAATTTAGCATCAAATTTAATAGGTTTCTGTGGGGATGATAATCAAGGTTTAGCAGGTTTAGAGTATTATTGGAATTCAGTTTTAACAGGAACTCCAGGGAAAATCATTACATCTCAAGATGCTCATCAAGATATTATTTCAAACAATAATGAGAATTACATTCCAGCCCAAAACGGAAGTAACATTACTTTAACTATTGATTACAATATTCAAACAATAGCAGAAAAGTATTTAAAACAAGCTGTTGCAGATAATAATTGTAACAGAGGTGGAAATATAATTGTTATGGATCCTAAAACAGGCGATATTTTAGCCATGGCTTCATACCCAGACTATAACTTAAATTCACCTTTTACACCAAATGAAACATTATCAAAAACATGGGACTCATTATCTGCTTCTGCCAAAAGCACAGCATTACAAAATATGTGGAAAAATATATCAGTTACAAACACATATGAACCTGGTTCAGTTTTTAAAGTTTTAATTTCTGCGATTGCACTTGAAGAGAATTTAGTAGAAACAGATACACCAGGAATTTTCTCGTGCATAGGATATCAAGACATTTATGGAACACAAATCGGTTGTGCTAAAACTTCAGGTCACGGATATCAATCTTTAAGAGAAGCACTTGAACATTCATGTAACCCAGCATTTATGCAATTAGGTGCTAAAATTGGTAAAGAAACTCTTTATAAATATTTTGACGCATTTGGTTTATTTGATAAAACAGGAATTGCCACTGCAGGTGAAGCAGTTGGAACATTCCATAATTTAGATAAAGTTGGACCTGTAGAACTTGCAACAATTTCATTTGGACAAAGATTTACAATTACTCCTTTACAAATGATTACATCAGTTTGTGCAATTGCAAATGACGGAGTTTTAATGCAACCAAGAATTGTAAAATCAATTCAAAATACTGACACTGGAACAGTTACAACTATTGAGCCTAAAGAAGTACGACAAGTTATATCTAGTGAAACAGCTGAACAAGTACGAAGTATGATGGAATCAGTTGTTGTTGAAGGTGGAGGTAGATATGGACAAGTATCTGGATATAATATAGGTGGAAAAACCGGTACATCTGAGGCATCACCTGGTAAAGAAGAAGAAGGTACTGTTGCATCATTCCTTGCAATAGCTCCAGTTGAAAATACAAAAGTTGCGGTTTTATTAACACTTTACGATCCAGCCAAAAGTAATAACTACGGTGGACAAATTGCAGCACCAGTTGTTGCACAAGTATTATCTGAAGTTCTACCATACTTAGAAATACCTTCAAATAATACAACTATTACAACTACACCAACAGATACATATAATAGTTTACAAACAACAGCTCTACCAGATGTAAAAAATAAAACTGTTGCTCAAGCTAAAAAAATATTAGAAAATGCTGGATTCAAATATGAAACATCAAGTACAGATGATTCAATAGTTTCAGAACAAGTACCAAAACCTGGTACAGGATTAGTAAAAGGTGCACTAGTAAAATTATATACAAATAATAATTCAGATAGAACATCTGTCGAAGTTCCAAGTGTAAAAGGTCTTACAGCCGTTAAAGCAAAAAACACCTTATTATCAAACAAATTAAATGTCAAAGTTGTAGGAACAGGCAAAGTTGTAAGCCAAGACCCAATAGCTGGAACAAATATAGAAGAAGGAAGTGTTGTTACAATTACACTTCAAGATGAGTTAGATTCAGGATCACATTAAAAATTGACACATTTGGGGACGGACTCATTTTGGGTCAAAAATGACACATTAAGGGACGGTCTTTAAATGTTTCAAAAAAGAAACATTTGAAGACCGTCCCTTAAACATTTTAATTAAACATCTGTCCCTAATTTAAAATTTCTAAAATAACTTTCGGCTTATGCACCACTTCTTCACAAATTGTAAAACAAGACCTTAATTCTCCTTCAGCCTTTTTTAATTTGTCTTTGTCATTTGCATGAATTATTCCAAGGATTTCGTTTTCTTCAACAATATCCCCTATTTTTTTATTTATTATTAATCCAACTTGATTATCAATAATATCTTCTTTTTTTACTCTTCCTGCTCCAAGCTCGCAAGAAATTTTTCCTAGCTTTTCAGCATCTATTTCTTTTACATATCCAGATTTATCACTTAACACTGGATTTACGTATTTTGCATTTTCAAATTTAGAAACATCATTTATGTATGAAACATCTCCACCTTGGTTTTCAATTAACTCTAAAAACTTCATATATGCATTTCCGCTATCAATACAATCGATCATTCTTTTCTTGTTTTCATTTATATCATCACCACATCCTGCAAGCTTTATCATGTAACTTCCAAGTTCTAACACAACCTGTTTTACATCTTCTTCCATTTCTCCCTGTAGTGCTTCAGCTGCTTCAATAACTTCCAATGTATTTCCAATTGAATACCCTAGTGGTTCATCCATATTTGTTAAAATACACACTACTTCCTTATTAGCAAGTTTTCCAATATTAATCATTGTTTCTGAAAGTTTTCTAGCATCATCAATATTTTTCATAAAAGCACCATTTCCTACAGTAACTTCAAGAACAATTTTATTAGCTCCAGAAGCTATTTTTTTACTCATAATACTTGATGCAATTAATGGAATATTTTCAACACAGCTAATAGAATCACGTAAAGCATATATTTTCTTATCAGCTGGTGCCAAATTTAAAGTTTGCCCCATTAAACTAATTCCAATTTTTTCAACATTTTCAATAAATTCTTCAACAGAAATTTGAGTATTATACCCAGGAATTGACTCTAATTTATCAACAGTTCCACCAGTAAAGCCTAACCCCCTACCTGACATTTTGGCAACAGGAACACCTAAAGCTGCAACTACAGGCATTAAAATCAAAGTAACTTTATCTCCAATCCCACCAGTACTATGTTTATCTACAACATTCTCTCCAAGCTTAGACAAATCCAAAACTTCTCCAGAATACGCCATTGCCAAAGTTAAATTTGTAATTTCCTCATTAGACATACCATTTAAATAAATAGCCATTATCAAAGCAGCAGCCTGATAATCTGTAACATTTCCATCTGTATACTCATTAACAAAAAAATCTATTTCCTCTTTATTCAATTCCTTCTTATCCCTTTTTTTTGCTATAATATCTAGAATATTCATTTTCTTCCTTCCTTTTCCTATTTAACTATATTCTTCACGAAACTCAACCTATGCAACGGGCAAAGTCCATATTCCTTAATTGCAGCAATATGTGCAGCTGTTCCATAACCTTTGTGTTGTATAAAATTATATTGTGGATAAACCTCATGCCATTGCCTCATAATTCTATCCCTTGTAACTTTAGCAATAATAGAAGCTGCAGCAATTGAATAACATTTAGCATCGCCTTTTATAATAGAATGATAAGGAATTCCACATGTATCAATCCCTTTTAAAGCATCAACTAAAATTATATCTGGTTTTACCTTCAATCCTTTAATAGACTCCGTCAATCCCGCTTTAGTAGCGTTTAATATATTAACACGATCTATTTCCTTTTGATCAACAATTCCGACACTATAACTTATTGCATTTTCAATTATTTCATCATATAATTTTTCTCTTTTCTTTTCTGATATTTTTTTAGAATCATTTACTCCTTCAATCATTGAGTCTTTTGGCATTATTACACTTGCAACAACAACAGGCCCAGCAAGTGGTCCACGCCCTGCTTCATCTATTCCACAAATATAATTTGTTCCTTGCGAATATATATCTTCTTCTATTTTCTTTAACTCTTGTAATCTTAATTGCTCTTTTTCTTTCATTATTATTCTTCCTTTTCTTCAGCTTTTTCTTGTTCGTTATTTTCTTCACTTACTTGTTCGTTTTGATTGTTTTCAATCTTTTTATTTTCAGGCATTTTGTGTAAATCAGAAATTTTATAACACCACATTTTATTTTCGTTTTCATATCCTTCTGTATATACTACTTCATAATTTTCATAATTAACTATGAAATATCCAGGATATTTATTTACCAATTCCTGCAATCCAATTTGCTCAAGGGCCGCAGAATCTAATAAATAATATTTCTCGTATTCATCTTGAGAAACAACATTTTTTTCTAAGAACTCTGTTATATTTATTCCTTCAGGCAATTGTGTTAACTGATATCCCCTTAAAGGATTTTCTTCTTTGTTCAAATTATTATTAGCCTTTGCAATTTCAACTTTAGCTTGAACCAAAAGCAAATCAGCCTGCAAATTTTTTACTTTTTCCTTATTTATATAATATTTTGCATATTGCACAATTCCAATAATAGCAATAATTATAACCACTATTCCTATTATTAATTTAACCGAACTTTTTCCCTCTTCTTGTTTCATATTCATCTCCTCCATTGTATGAATTATATTATATATTTTTTTATAATGCAAATACTAAATAAATATTATTTTTTTCACAAAATATTCACAAATCTGTTGTAAAATCATAAATAAAAGAGTTATTATATATATAATAATTTTATAAAGAATTGGAGGAGAATAATAATGAATGATGACGAATTTTTTAAAACTGTAGATTCAAACTCTGCAAATCCAAGCAAGGCTAAAATAGGCTTTTTTAAAGGGAGATTTATACCTTTTATTTCTGGTATTTTAGGAACTATTTTAGTATTAGGAATATATGTAAAAGTTCCAACAGTAAAAAATAAACTAAAAGAGTACCTACACATTGAAGATTCTACTTCAACAACACAAAACACAAATGAAGAAAAAAATCAAATAGAACAACAAACTGCACCTGTTAGTAATACAAATTTAATTTCATTAGAAGATTACTCTAATACAGGAATATATGCAGCAAATAAAGTATTACCATCAATAGTTGGTATTACAGTTGAATATACAATAAATTCACCTTACTATGGAATGTCAATGCAATCAACAGGTTCTGCAACTGGTTCTGGCGTAATAATAAGTGAAGATGGATATATTTTAACAAATAACCATGTTGTAAATACTTCATCAAATTCTATGTTCTATCAAATAAGCGATGCAAATAAAGTTACTGTAAAATTATATAATGATAACACTGAATATGAAGCAAAAATAATTGGAAAGGATGAAACAACTGATTTAGCTGTCATTAAAATAGATAAAACAGGATTACCTGCAGCAGAATTAGGAGATTCTAGTTCAATTAAAGTTGGTGAATTCTGCATGGCTATTGGAAACCCATTAGGCATGGAAAATACAGTTACAGCGGGAATTATAAGTGCTTCAAATAGAACAATAACATCTGACGGAAAAACATTAACAGTTATTCAAACTGATGCTGCAATAAACTCTGGAAACAGCGGTGGAGCTCTTATCAATTCAAAAGGACAAGTTATAGGAATTAATACTATAAAACTTTCAGGTTCAGGAGTTGAAGGAATTGGATTTGCTATTCCAATAAATTCAACAGTAGATATTTATAAACAATTAATTTCAGATGGAAAAGTAAAAAGACCTTATATTGGAATTTCAGGAAGAGATATTGATTCAAAAACTGCTGAGCAATATAAGCTAGTTGAAGGAATATATGTTCTTTCTGTTGAACAATATTCTGCAGCAGAAAAAGCTGGATTAAAACAATATGATATTATTACTGAAGTAGATGGAAAGAAAATAACAACAATGGATGAATTAAACGAATTTAAAAACACCCATAAAATAGGTGATAATTTACAACTTAAAATTTATAGAGATAAAGAATACTCAGATATTCAAATCACATTAGGTGAACAACCATAATTAAAAGAGCAACCAGCAGGTTGCTCTTTTTTATAAACCAAAACTTACACCAAGTGCATTATTAATTTTATTCATAATAACAACATCATCAATATGCCCAATTTTTTCTTTTAATCTACTTTTATCAATAGTGCGAATTTGCTCTGTAAGAACTATTGAATCTGCTTTTAATCCGTTATTTTCAGAACCAATTTCAATATGAGTTGGTAATTTATTTTTTCCAGTTTGAGAAGTGATTGCAGCTGCAATTACAGTTGGACTATGCCTATTTCCTACATCATTTTGTATAATTACAACCGGACGAATCCCTCCCTGCTCTGATCCAACAACAGGACTTAAATCTGCATAAAACATATCTCCTCTTTTAACTATCATTTTAATCACTCCTACTATTTCTCTAAATAAAACATTATTAATTCATATATTTAAATATTAGTCAGATAAAAATGTAGTTAATTTTTATTATATAATTTTTAAATTTATTTAAATATCTTTTGCTTCTATTAACTTTCTTTTAAATGCTAAAACGCTCTCTTTACTTAAACTACCAATTTCTATCTTATTATATGTTATGTAAATTCTGTTCTTCTTGTTCTCGTCTTCAATAATTAATTTGGTAATTTTGCTAGCATTTCTATTAATATATAATTTTTCAACTGCAGAATATTTATTTTTATCACGTTTTGTTTCCATTATTATAACACCATTTTCTTCATTAATACTACCACCATTTTTCCTATAATTTTCAATAAAATCGCTTAGCCATAAAACATTATCTGCAATATATGTGTAATTTTCATATATTGTATTTAGGTTTAATTTAGAATTTGTAATTTCTAAATTAGTACCATCATACTTTACTGTCAAACCTTCAATATTTTTAGGTTCAATAACCTCTTGGCTAGCAATATTAGGACTAGCAAATTTTTGCTTTAAAATATATTTATTTGTATTTTTATTGCTTTCAACTTTTACTTCAATTTCAGCTTCATAAGAACTAATATTTAAAATATAATCTTCAATTTCTTTTAAAGTTTTATCAGTTATATTATTTCCAGTTTTAACATTTTTATAATTCATAATTTTAAAAATTGAAAAAATTAATAACGCGATAACAATTAATGCAATTACAACTATAAAAATCCATTTTCTATTTTTCATAAAAACTCCTCCCTATAAAAAAAGAATAGATAAAATATCTATTCTCCACAATCATATTCCAAAACTTTCAAAATATTCCTTTAAGCATGTTTCAAGTTCTTGTCTATTATCAATTCTATTTACAACATCTCTAAATTTTGATGCATCTTTACAATTTTTTATGTACCAACTAATATGTTTTCTCATTTCTTTTACTGCTGTTTCTTCTCCTTTTTCTTCTATTTCCAAATCAATATGTTTTAAAATAACTCTTAATTTTTCTACATTAGAAATTTTATTTGAATCAACACCTTTAAGAATTTCCTCAAAAATCCAAGGATTTCCAAGTGATG
This sequence comes from Clostridia bacterium, assembly GCA_017528375.1. GTDB lineage: Bacteria > Bacillota > Clostridia > TANB77 > CAG-508 > CAG-492. Next base: position 24,564 of record JAFXOY010000125.1, read on the forward strand.
CTCTACCTATCATAATTGCATCTACACCAGTATATTCAAACATTTTAATAGCATCTTGTTTTGATTTCACATCTCCATTTCCTATAACAGGAATATTTACACTCTCTTTAACCTTTTTAATAATATCCCAATCTGCTTCACCTGAATAAAACTCATCTCTAGTTCTACCATGAATAGTTATTGCAGAAGCACCCGCTTTTTCAATTATTTTAGCAGCTTCAACAGCTACAACATGATCAGAATCCCAGCCTTTTCTAATTTTCACTGTAACAGGAACCTTTGAAGCCTTAACAACCTCACTAACAATTTCTTCTACCAATGGCAAATTCAATAAAAGCTTGCTACCATCCCCATTTTTAACAACCTTAGGAGCAGGACATCCCATATTGATATCCACAATATCAGCAAATTTGCTAACATACTCAGCAGCATACTTCATAGCCTCAACATCATTGCCAAAAATCTGCACAGCAATAGGTCTTCTTTCATCCTTCATATTAAGCAACAAATCAGTTTTTTTATCGCCATAGAAAAGTCCCTTACTACTAATCATCTCAGTACAAACAAGTCCAGGTCCAAACTCTTCGCAAACAATTCTAAATGCTCTATCAGTAATTCCTGCCATAGGAGCCAATAAAATATTATTATCTAATTCAACTTTTCCAATCTTTATTTTTCTAATATAACTTTCCACCTATTTTTCTTCTCCTTTTACTCAATAAACAAAGATTTCTTTCTTCTTCCACTTATATTTAAAACAATTGCAATCAAAATCAAATTAGTAAGAAGCGAACTTCCACCATAACTAACAAAAGGTAGTGGTACACCTGTAATCGGCAACAATCCCATTGTCATACCAATATTTTCTACCATATGAAAAACAAAAATTCCAGCAATTCCAACTGCAACATATGAACCTTTATCATCTTTAGCAGTTTTCGCAATATATATTATTTTAGTTATAAGAATTACATACAAAACTATAACTAATGCAGCAATAACAAATCCCATTTCTTCACCAATTACAGAAAAAATAAAATCTGTTGTCTTTGGATATAAATATCCGAGTTGTGTTTGATTTCCTTGAGTAACACCCATTCCAAAAAGTTGGCCAGAACCAATTGCAAGTTTTGATTGAATAATATTATAACCTGAACCTCTAGGATCTAAGTCTGGATTTAAAAATACATCTATTCTTGTCTTAGCATGAGCTGGTAACACAAAAAAGTACATAATAGGCAAAATTATAACTGTTAAAGCAATCGCAATAATAATATATTTTTTATTAATACCTGCAGCAAATAACATGAAAATTGTTGCAATAACAAACGCTATTGCTGTACCATAATCTGGTTGTCTTATAATTAATAAAATTGGTACAGCCAAAACTAACAAGCATAAACCTAATTTCAATGGTTTACTAATTTCACTTTTATCATTTTCCTGAATTTTAGAAATAACCAACGCTAATGTTAATATAACAAATATTTTAGCAAATTCAGATGGTTGCAGTGAAAATGAACCTATAGTAAACCAACTTGTTGCACCATTAATTGGTTTGGTGAATAAAACAGCAACTAATAAAACAAGCATTATTCCATAGCCAACAGGAGCTGACTTTATAATTAATTCATAATCAATAGAAATAACAGCAATAACAATTGGCACACTAATTCCAAGCCAAATTAATTGTTTAAATAATTCATCATGTTCAGTACTTTGTGTTGCAGAATATAAAGCAACACATCCAATTGTAATTAATATAAATACACATATTAAAATAGACCATTCAATATTTTTTAAAATCTTCTTATTCAAAATGTTTCTCCTTTTAATTCAATCTACTATTTACTATTATAACCAATTTATCCATAAATTTAAAGTACTATCTACTACTTTTTACTTTTAAATTAAAAAATAGAAGATAACTCAATATCTTCTATTCCTTAGTATTATTCTTTTTCAGTAGTTTTTTTAGCAACTTTTTTTGCTTCAGCCTTTTTCTCTGCTTCTTTAGCTTTAGCTTCTTTTACACTTTTAGCTGTTGCGGCTTTAACAATTTTAGTAGTTTTTGCTTTTTCTGTTTTAGCAGTTGACTTCTTAGCTGATACTGTCTTTTTAGCTACAGTTTTCTTTTTTGCTTCAGCTTTTTTCTTTTCAGTCTCTTCTACTTTTTTCTCTGCTTCTTCTTGTTTAGCTTTTTCAATTTCTATACTTTCTTTTTTCTTTTCTTCGTTGATTCCAACAATAGGAATATTAGCATATAAAGCTGGAGCTCCAGATGTACCATCATCATTTACTCTGTTTTCTAACTTAACATCCATATCTGTTTCATCAACATCAATATATTTTTTTATAACATCTACAATTTCCAATTTCATCATTTCTAGAAAATCTGCTGAAACATTAGCTCTATCTTGCATTAATACTAAATGTAATCTTTCTTTAGCTGCATTTTTAGATTTATCTACTTGTTCTTTTTTTCCTTTTTTCTTAAGAAATGTTGTAAAATTTTCTAACATACTAATCCCTCCAAAAATAGTTTCTATTTTCTTCTAAAAACACCAAATATTTTTGAGAAAATTCCATCATCTCTACCAGGAATTGTTACATCTATGTTTTCTCCCAATATTCTTCTTGCAATTTCCATATAACATTTTCCAGAAGGAGCTCTTTTATTTGATACTGCAGGTTCCCCTTTATTAGTTTGTGTAATTATGTATTCATCATCAGGAACTACCCCAATTAACTCAATTGAAAGTAAGTCCACGATGTCTTCAACATCCATCATTTCTCCTCTTTTAACCATATTAGGTCTTAATCTATTAATTACAAGCTCTGGATTTTTAATTTCAGCCGCTTCTAATAATCCAATAATTCTATCTGCATCTCTTATAGAAGAAATTTCTGCTGTTGTAACAACAATAGCTCTATCTGCACCAGCAATAGCATTTTTAAATCCTTGTTCAATACCAGCTGGACAATCAACTATAATAAAATCAAATTCTTCTTTAAGTTTAGTTGTTAAAGACTTCATTTGTTCTTCATTTACAGCACTTTTATCTCTTGTTTGTGCAGCAGGAAGTAAATATAAATCTTCAAAACGTTTATCTTTTATTAAAGCTTGTCTTAATTTACATTTTTCTTCTACAACATCTACAATATCATATACTATTCTATTTTCTAATCCCATTACTACATCAAGGTTTCTTAAACCTATATCTGTATCCACTAATGCAACTTTCTTACCGCATAATGCAAGAGCTGCACCTAAATTCGCTGTTGTAGTAGTTTTACCTACTCCACCTTTTCCTGATGTTATAACTATAACTTCTCCCATCTTTTATTCCTCCTATACTATTTTTAAAATAGCAATATTAAAAGTTACTTGTCTATAATACATTAAATTTCAAAAAAAGTCAAATTTTAGTTTTTATTAATTCAATTCTTTGTTCATGTAGTTTTTGCTTCAATTTTTGACCTTCTTCAATTTTAAATTTTTCTTTAATTAAATCCCCATTAATCTCTGTCATTATTTCTTCACCTAAATTTGCAAATTCTATTTTTTCCTTAATATTTCCTCTGCAATTTCTATCTGCTTCCACAACTATTTCTAATCCTTTAAGACCTAATTTTGTCCTATAAACTCTTTCTATAAGGTCTACCTGTTTGCTTGGTGTCATCTGATAAAAAATTCCACCTTTCATGTGCTCTTTTGCTGCTACTTTTCCACAGACTATCCACTCATTTGGCATTTTCAATCTATTACCTAATTTTACAACTTCATTTACCCCATTTATATCATGTCCATAATGATGAGGATACATTTCCCTTGGTGTAACTCCTTTTCCTAAATCATGAACCAATGCTGCAAACCTTATTTTTTCATCATCAGTCAACTTTGCACTCATATCTAACGCCAACATTGTGTGATTATAACTATCACCTTCGGGATGATATTTTTCAGGTTGCAAAGCACCTATTAATTTATATATTTCCTTAAAATGAACATCTAACACATCTGCTTTTTTTAACATATTAAAAAATATTGAAGGTTTATTATAAGAAAGTGCCTTTCTCATCTCTTCAAAAACACGTTCTGCAGACAAATCATTTAATTCATCCTTCAAGGAATTCATCAAATTTAAAGTATTCTCTTCTATTTCAAAATCTAATTTACACGCAAATCTTGCTGCCCTATATACTCTTAAAGGATCTTCCGCGAAACTCTCTGACGTAGCTCTTATTACCTTTTTCTCTAAATCCCCCCTTCCATCAAATGGATCTATAATTTCACCTGTCAACACATTTTTTGCAATTGAATTTATAGTTAAATCTCTTCTTTTTAAATCCTCATATATAGTAATATTTTTATTTGAAGTAATTTCAAATTCTTTGTGACCTTTTCCTCTTTTTCTTTCTGTTCTTGCTAAAGCAAATTCTTTCTCACACATATCAAAAACTTTAAAAAACTTTCCTCTGCTAAACGCTTCAGGAAATAAGTTCGTAAACTCATCTTCTGACAAACCTTCTACACAATAATCTTCATCATAATTGTCTATTCCAAGAAGCTCATCTCTAACAGCTCCTCCAACTAAATAAAGGCATCCACCATTTTTTTCTATCTTTTTAGCAATATTTAAAATATCGTTATCCATACCTAATCACCGCCATAGTCACGTTCAATTTTGATACTATTTTTCCGTATTTTTTCTACTTCTATACTACCATTTGTGTAATTTTTTTTCAAGATAAAACTTTAATGTAATAAAAAAAATATTCTTAAATATAAATTATAATGAGGTGTATTAATTTGATTATAAAAACTATCAAAATTAGCAAAATATATCTTTCATGTGCCATACTTTGTTTAATAGTAATCATTGGATCATTATCACTTTATACTTTTGCAGGTAACTCCTTCCCGTTTATATGGAAAAAGGAAGAAAAACCATACATTAAATGGGTAGATTTTTCGCCTACTGCCGCTGTGTTAAAAGATACCGCTAAACTTGATATAGAATCACACAATAATCCTGATAGTACTATTCAATATAATTGGATAGAAATTTTAAGCTATTTGGCATGTAAGTATGGGGGAAATTTTAAAAAATATAATACAAAAGATTTAGCTGATTTAAAGCAAAAAATTGAATCTGGAAACACAATTGCTGAATTAATGAAAGATTCAAAATATTACTCATATTATTTAGAAGCTTATGAGGCTGTTTTACATGAGTTTATTGGAGAATATACTGTTGATGTAAAAGATCCTGAAACTGGCGAAATCATAACAGAAACAAGATATGGTGTAAAAGTATATTCACCTATTGCTAAAAATTTCAGCTTCAGTCATTATGATGATTTTGGAAACTCTCGCTCATATGGATTTAAACGAGTTCATTTAGGAAATGATTTAATGGGAAGCATTCGGAACTCCAATTGTAGCTGTTGAAGATGGAATTGTAGAAGCACTCCGGTTGGAATCAATATGGTGGATGGCGAATAGGAATTAGAAGTTTAGATAATAAAAGATATTACTATTACGCACATCTGCGAAAAGACCATCCTTATGCATATAATTTGGCCGAAGGGGACAAAGTTTCAGCTGGAGATGTAATTGGTTATTTAGGAATGACCGGATATAGTACAAAAGAAAATGTAAATAATATAAACGTTCCTCATTTGCATTTTGGTATTCAATTAATTTTTGATGAAAGTCAAAAAGATGGTGTAAATCAAATTTGGATTGATGTTTATCAAATTATTGAATTCCTGCAAAAATATAAGTCTGAAGTTTATTATGATAAAGAATTAAAAGAATATTTTAGAAAAGAATAAAACATCTTATAAAGAGCTGGTTTGCGTACAGTTCTTTATAAGATGTTTTTATATGCTTAAATTTTCAGAATCAGCCTTAGCTTTAAGTAATTTTAAATCTCTCCAAAAATCTATTTTCTTAGCCTCATCTCTAAGCAAAGCTGCTGGATGCCATGTTGGTAAATATAAAATTCCTTTGTGATTAATCCATTTTCCTCTTGCTGATGTAATGCTTAATTCATTTCCTAAAATATTCTTTAAAGCCACATTTCCTAACAGCACTATAATCTTTGGCTTAACTAATAGTACTTGATTTCTTAAATAATCTAAACATGCCTCTGCTTCATCTTTCTCAGGATTTCTGTTTGCCGGAGGTCTACATTTAATAATATTCGCAATATATACATTTTCTCTATTTATTCCTATACCAGTAAAGGCTTTATTCATCAATTGACCGTGCTTTTCCTACAAATGGAATTCCTTGTGCATCTTTATCTGCACCTGGCCCTTCACCAATGAACATTATATCTGCTTGTTTGTTTCCTTCTCCGAATACAATGTTGTTTCTGTTTGTACATAATTTACATTTTTTGCAGTCTTTAATTGAATTTTCTAGTTCACTCCAGTTATCGAACATTGCTTACACATCCTTTAATAACTTTTTTTATTATTTTAATAATGACTTTATTTTATTTTTTAACCTTTGAACCTTACTACTGTTTTTTACTCTTTGTACTTTACTATTATTTTTTAGTTTACTTACATCTAGTTTACTTCCAGTTCTGGCTTCATATATTTCTGCAAGACTTTTTCCTTGATCTGCAGGATCTAAATCAACATCTTTTGCATGGCTCTTCCAAGAATTGTCATCAGGAAGAAGATTATATGCTAAATTGTGTTGTTGCCATTCATAAACTAAATCGTCAACAGTTCTATATGATTTCATATCTTTTCCATGAATTGGATGAACATCAATTAATGCTTTACAAATATATGCAATATCTTGCCCATTAGTTATTTTATATGAGTTTTTTATTTTCCAATTATCTTTGGTATATATTGCTGTAAAATCTTCATTTTTATATGTAAATAAATAATTAGTTTTCTTTCCATCAATATCACGTAAATTTATATCTCTAGTTGATTTTAATACGCTTACTGTATCTTCATTACTATTGCTTTGAGTATCTACAACATCATCTTCATTTAAACCACAACCTGCTAAAACAGAAATCATCAACATCATAATCAGTAACAAACTTAATAATTTTTTCTTCATAAGTATACCCTCCATAATATATTTTTTATTATATCACATATTGTCAAATTCATAAAATGAAATACAAAGTATTCTTTTATAAAAAAATACCAGTAGTTAAACTACTGGTATTTGGTGCAGATGGCCAACGTTACACTTCAGTTTTAATTCTAAACTTGTTTGATTTATCAGTATTTTCAAAATTTCATATTTAACACGTACAGTCATAGTACAGTAGTAAGTATTTATTTTATAATTTAAAATTCTTTAAATAAAGTTACATCTCATTTCAAATATTATATTTACAAAACATTGTCGTATAAATTTTAAAATTATATCAGTTTGTTCTAAAATGCTTCTAATTTTAATCAAGAAATATCATCAGCTATATTTGTAATTGACATAATATATTAAATATGGTATAATTAAAATATACCAATATTATTTAACAACTTTCAAACATCTTAAGGAGGTTAACATTATGAAAGATAATTCTAGAGTTGTGAAAATAATAACAGATATTTTTCCACATGATCAGGCTGCTTTTGAAAAACTGGGTTTTAATTTTGAAACACAAGGAAACCAAACAAAGATTATTTTCCCAAAAGGATGGATATGGGCTATGATCGACGATAATGGTTTTACTGTGGATTTGATTGATGAAAACGGGTGTAGTCATGGATATATATGCTATGGAAACTATCCCAGAATAAGCGCTAGCATGTGGCTATACCGAAAGCCGTTTTATGATGTTATGAAAAAACATAATGTGGAAACTATCTTAAAAGAAGAGTTGAAACAGGACTAAATGACCTTCGATATGGAACAAATAAAAAAATGCAGACATTTGTGTCTGCATTTTTTTACTTCAAATTGCAGATACTATTTTATGTGTTTTAGATGGACAACGTTACATTTCAATTTCTATTCTATACTTTCATAGTTTATCAGTGCTTGCAAAACTTTCAAATTGAATATGTACAGTCATAAGTACAATAGTACAAAAATCTTTCAAACATACTTATATACATTTCAAAATTTATATATTACTCAAAAATGTTAATAGAACTACGTTTTAGGTATAATAAAAAAGTAGGTAAAAGTACCTACTTTCTAAAACAAATGGTGCAGATGGCCGGAATCGAACCGGCACGGTTTATTCAACCGCAGGATTTTAAGTCCTGTGCGTCTGCCAGTTCCGCCACATCTGCATTTAATATAAACTGGCATTTGTCTTACGACAAGACTTATTATATATTCTATTTCTTAATTTGTCAATACTTATTTCAAAAAAAATTAAAAGATATAATCACGGATGACTATATCTTCTATATGAATTCATATTTTATATATAAATTTCATTAATTATTTTTTATTTACTACATCTTTTAAAGCTTTACCAGCTTTGAAAACTGGAGCTTTTGATGCTGGTATTTTAATTTCTTCTTTAGTTTGTGGGTTTCTTCCTTTTCTAGCTGCTCTTTTTCTTACTTCAAAAGAACCAAATCCAACTAGTTGAACTTTGTCTCCTTTTGTTAATGCTTTTGTAACTACCTCTACAAATGCGTTTACTGATGCTTCAGCACTTTTCTTTGTTTCTCCTGTTTTAGCTGCGATAGCCGCGATTAAATCAGATTTGTTCATTATACATTACCTCCTATAAGTTATATGTAGCATGCTTTTAAAGCGCTACTATTATCAATATTCGCCAAAGTTATATAAAATCCTTCTTTTTTTTACGTTATTTTTGTTTATATATTCCAAAACGTACCAAAATTGCATATATTTTCTGTCCATATGGTAACATTTGTATGTCTTCTTCACTAAAAACTTTTAGCACTAAAATTGATAATACATATACTATTACTGCTACAATTAATGCTATTATTGTAGCCAGTTTTGGAGCAATTATACCTCTTAATAGCATAAGTGTTCCATAAGATACCAACGCCATCATTCCAGATGCTAATAATGGTTTAAACATTAATTTTGTAAAACTAATTTTCTTATGAATTGTTTTTTGTAAAACTTTAAATACTATCCAAAATGCAACAAAATGACATACATCAGTTGCAAACGCTGCTCCTACTGCTCCACCAAGTGGAAATACATCTGTTGGAATTGGAACTAAAATATAGTTTAAAATCAATTTTAGTAAAACGCCTATTGTTAGTGCCGCTGCTGGTACAAAAACTTTTCCTAGGCCTTGTAATGCTCCATTAATTGTTTGTTCCATTGCAGTAAATATTGTAGCTAAAACACAGATTTGCATTATAAAAGCACCGTCAGATGCATTTGGGAACAATAGTTTTAAAATTGGATCTGCAAAAACAACCATTCCAACTACACATGGTAAAACAATAACTACAGTAGTTAATAAAGAAAATGTAATTCTTTTAACACCTTTTTTCATATTTCCTGTTGCCCTTGCTGCAGCAATAGCTGGAACTAAAGCTGTTGCAAACGCAACATTAAATGATAAAGGAAGACCTGTTAAAAGTTCAACTTTTCCACTTAAAATTCCATATTGTCTTCTAGCTTCTAAATATGGTAGATTTTTTTGTAATAACCTAACAACTGTAAATGAATCTATATTTCTATTTATAGAAGTTAAAATTGCGCTAAGTGACATTGGTATTGAAACCCAAAGAATAGCTTTGACAATTTGCATAGCTGTTTTCTTAGCTACTGGTGATCTACCTTCAAATACTACATCTGTTATTCTCTCTCTTCTATGTAATTTATAATACGCCATTAAATAGAAGAAGCTTAGCATTGTTGATAATGTGGTTGCAACAGTTGCACCTGCTGCCATGATTGGTGTGTTCAATCCAGAAAATACAACTACTAACTCAACTACAACTATTGTAAAAACTGTTTTAAAAACCTGCTCTAAGGTTTGAGAATTCGCAGTTACCTTTATTTTTGACTGCCCATTAAAAAATCCTCTAAATACTGAACATATAGCAACAAAAAATAATGATGGAGATAAAACAACAAGAACCATCTCCGCTTCAGGCATTCCCATTACTCCTGCAAGAGCTTTAGCACCTATTAATAAAAATAATGTTCCAGCTAATCCAATTACAGCAAATGTTGCAAGCGCAATTTTAAAAATTCTGTGTGCACCTTTTGTATCTCCTAAAGTAACTCTTTCAGATATTAACTTAGAAACCGCATTCGGAACACCTATTGAAGATATTGTCAATAATAATGCATATATGTTGTACCCTGCGCCATATATTGCATTTCCATCATCCCCAAACCCTTCTTTATTTGTCAAATACCATCTATAAACTAATCCTAATAATTTTATAAAAACCTGTGAAAACATCAACGCAAGAACACCTTGCATAAAGCTTTCTTTTTTTATCTTTTTCCTTGTTCTACTACTATTTGCAATCATTAAAATTTCCTTTCTACTCCCTTTTATTTCAATCTATTAAATTATATTAATAATATTCACAATTTTCAAGTATTTTTTGCTTTTTTATTTATTAGACAATTGCAACTTCTAATATCCATATCATTTATCCAAAAAGTTTGTCAATTTTCCCCAAAAGTCTTGATTTTTTCTCGATTTTGTAGGATAATATATGTATATGATTTTAAGAATTGAAAGTGGTGAAAATTTTGAAATTATTAGATAAATTATTAAAAAAGCTTAAAACAGATCGTAACACATTTTTCACATTCATATTAACATTAATAACTATATATTTAGTTGTAGATAGATTTGTAGACTTGTTAATCATGATATTCACAGGAATACCATCAAGCTACTGGAACCCTATACAATACACATTAGCATTTGCATGTCCTGTATTCGCGTTCCTATTTTCATGTAGTTCAAAGTTTGTTAAGTCACAAGAAATGAAAGTATCGTTCCTTTATACATACATTGTAGCACTTTACATTTTAGTAGTATCGATGTTCACTCAATGGATAAATGCTGCTGGATGGATGGCATTACTTTCACTTCCACAGTATCCAATACTAGCAACAGAATTTAGTTATTTGATTAAACCTGCTTTCTGTTGGATAGCTTTATACATACCTTTAACAACATTCTACCTAATATTCAAATGGATATATACAGATATTAATGATAGTAGATTAATGCTAGAAGGTATTTACGAATATAAAGGAATTAGTTTGGCTCCTAAAAGTACAACAACAGGTCCAAACACTTGTGAAATTTCTTTAGGAACTGACTACAGAAACGGTAAGAGTGTAAAAATATCAGAAAAGAAACGTTTTGAATCAATGCTTGTCGTAGGTGTTTCTGGTTCAGGAAAAACATCATTAATATTTGAACCTATGATAGCAAAAGACATTGACAAAAAATATCAATATAGAGAAACAGCAAAAGAATTAGCATTTGTTACTTTAAAAACAGGAATTGCTAATTTGACTTGCCCATATGATAATGATTATATAAACAATAACTTTAACCTAAATATGATTAAACCAAAAGAATCAAAAGTTAAAATATTCCAATCATATATGAAGAAAATGATTTACAATATTTCTTCAAGTGGTGTTGTATTTAGAAACTTAGGTTTAACTTACATATCACCTGATTTTGAATCAACTTCTCATATATTAGATATTGCAAAAGCATATAAAGTAAATGTAAATTTGGTTGATCCAAAAAATCCAGATTCACCAGGTTTAAACCCATTTGCTTATGATGACCCAATGCAAACAGCAGTAGCAATATCAACAGTTCTAAAAGGATTATACAATACAAGTTCTCCAGACACAGAACTTGCATATAGAGAGAACTTTTCTTCACAAGCTATTGAAAACTTAGCTATATTATTAAAAGAAATGTATCCAAGAATGCATGATGGAGAATTACCTACATTAGAAGATATGCTTAGTATGTTAAATGATTTCCAACTTGTTGAATACATGTGTAATGAATTAAAGAAAGATGCTGAACTTGCAAAAAAATATTCAGTATTACTTGCATACTTTAAAAAGAACTTTTACAGAAATGGTTCTGGTAGAAAAGATGCTGAAAAATTCATACACTCAGCAAGCAGTCAATTGGATTCATTACTAAGATATCCAGGTATTAGAAATATTTTATGTAATAGAACAAATAATATTAATTTTGATAATGCATTAGCAAACGGTGATGTTACTTTAATGTGTACAAGACGTGGAGATTTAGGAGCAGCAATGCATAAAGCATTTGGATTATTCTTTATATTATCAATGCAATATGCAGTATTAAGAAGACCAGGAAATGAAAACACTCGTATTCCTCACTTCTTATATATTGATGAATTCCCAGACTTCATATGTTCTCAAACAGAAGCAATATTCACTATGTATAGAAAATATAGAGTTGGTACAGTTGTTTCAACACAAACTTTAGATCAATTAAATGTTGAGAATAAGAAATATAGAAATACTATTATTGCTAACTGTGCTAATAAGATTGTATTTGGTAATAATACTCCTGAGGATAATGAATGGTGGAGTCAAGAGCTTGGTCAAGAGAAAAAATGGGTATTTAATAATACTTATGATACAGAAAAAGGAAAATATTCTAGCAATCTTGGTAATATTAAATTCACTCCTGAAACCCGTTACAAACCAGGAAAAATTCAATCAACAGGTTTCAAACAATGTTTATATAAAATTGCTGGTGATAACGGAAAATATATCAACGGTATCTGTGTTCTAAATTTCGTAGATGCAAAATACAAAGAAAAACACAGTGTTAAAAAATTCAACTTCACCAAATTCTCAAATGGCAATTTAGATGAAGAAACATCTAATAAACCAGGAAAGAAAAAGCAAATACTTAATAGTTTTTCGGAAGATGATAATACAGATAATGAATTAGATCCTATAAGAACGGATTTTACAGATTCAGTATTTGAGAAAGAATCTGAGGAAGCAATTGTAAAAAACAATTTAAATGTAAATAATAATTAAATAAAAAAATAAACCATAAATAATTATGGTTTATTTTTTTATTTACATTCCTAATAACTTAACTTGCACATTCTCCATCTTATACTTACCACTCTTCTCATCAATCTTAAATCCAACCAAAGTCTTATCCAAACTTTCCTCATTTTGACGTAAATCAGTAGTAAAATATAATTTAATTTTATCTATTTCAAGTTTATTAACAACAATTTCTTTAAATGTTTCAGCAATATGTTTATCATCTTCGCATATAATAATCAATTGTGGAAGGCTGTGGAATCCTGAATCACCTGGAACAAAGTTATCATAAAAATCTTTGTATAATCTCATTTTATCAACTAACTTTTTCTTCCAATCATCTTCTCTTCTTATAACTTCAAATACGAAGTCAATTGATTTAGAAGCTTTTGTTAATTTGATACTTCCACCTGTTGCTTTAAATGTTTTACCAGCGACTTTAGCTGTTAAGCTTGGCTTTGCAACATAGCTTTCAAAAGCTTTTACTTTTCTTAAATATGCAATAATTGTTTGGTTTCCAGCTAAACGTTTCTTAATCATTGGAACTGGCTTAGCATTATCACTAGGTTGCCATTTACACTCTTTTTCTCTTGATGTTAATAAATATTTACCCATTTTTTCCATACAATAAATTCTGTAAATACCTTTTCCATCCTCAGAATTAAAATAGTATCTTGTTAATATTTTAGAACGAACTAATTGATCTAATTTATTATTTAACTTATCTTGAGATTTTACATCAATTCCCTTCCACTCAAGTAATTGGAATAATTGTCTTGAAGTAATAAACTCGAATTCATTAACTAAATCAATAATTTCAAAATGAATATCATTAATATGTCCAATATTAATCTTATGTACAATTTGATTCATTGAAACATACCCATCTTTACCATCAAAAGTTTTAATTTCCCCTTCTCTAATAGCAAAAGGTGATACTGTTGCCTTAATTTCATTATCGTTTACCATTTTTATAAACCTCCTAAAATTTTAATTAAAATTTTACACAAATAATAACTTAATTTTTTTCTTATCAGGAATTATTTTCTTAATGTAAACATCCACGTTTTGACCATATTCAATTCCTTCTTTGTATTCTGCCATACCAACTAGATTTGGTTTTAACTCAACAAAAATACCATTTTTAGACTTTTCAGTTTCTCTAGCAATTCCAGTAACTGTTTCACCTTCTGAAAAATCTTTAACATTTTCTTCCCATGTTCCTAAAAGCTCTTTGTAAGTCAAAATAACCCTCTCTAGCTTTCTGTCAATACATTTTATCATAACATTAATCTTTTGTCCAATTTTTAATCTCTCGGCTGGTGTTTTTATTCTAGCAATTGAAATATCTTCAATATGTAACAAGCCTACAATTCCTCCACCAATTTCCACAAAAACCCCATAAGGTTGCATACTTTTAACAATTCCATTAACAACCATGCCTTCTTGCAAATCATTTGTAATCCAATTTAAAGCATCTTCTCCAACTGCTCTCCTTGATAAAATGAAATTGTTTCTTGAATCAACATCCTTTACTTTAAATTGAACATATTTATTAACCTTACTCATGCAAATATTAGGCTTTGGGAAACCTGTTTCATCAACATTAACAGCTTCAACTTCCTCTCTAGGAATTACACCTGTAATATCATTTCCTAAATCAACATATAAATTATAATTTGAATCACATTTGTTAACCTTAGCTTGCAAAATTTCTCCGGTTGAAATGGCATTATTTAAATATTCCTTAGTAATATCAAAATTGCTTATATTCCAACCTTCTGGCATAAATCTTTGGTATTCCATTGGTACACCTCTTTTTCTTCAGTTTTCTTCATTATATAATTAATATATTTTTTTTACAATAGGAAGAAAGAATTTTTTTCCGCTTCTGTTAAATATCTCCAATTTCCTAATTTTAAATCTTTTACATCAATATTACCGATTTTGGCTCTATGCAAAGCAATTACGCCTTTATCAATTGCTGCACACATTTTTCTTACTTCCCTATTCTTGCCTTCATGAATAGTTATTTGAATTCTAGAAATATTTTTTTCAGAATCTGTTTTTAATATTTTAACCTTAGCTTTACCAGAAACATAATCCTCAATTTCTACACCTTGTTCTAGTTTTTGCACATCTTCTTTTGTTACAATTCCCCTTACAGTTGCATTATAAGTTTTCTCTATTTCATTTTTAGGATGAGTAACCTTATATACAAAATCTCCATCATTTGTAAGTATAATAGCTCCTGAAGTATACATATCTAATCTCCCAACAGGAACTAGTCCGCTCCCTGCACCTTTTACCAAATCCATAACTGTAGGTCTTCCGAATTGTTCTTTAACTGTTGTTACATATCCAATTGGTTTATTTAGTAAAATATAGATATGTTTATCCACAGGTTTTACACATTTACCAATACATATAACTTCGTCAACTCCAGGAATTACTTTTGTTCCTAACTCTGTTATAACTTTTCCATTAACACTAACTTTTCCTTCTACAATAAGCTGTTCTGCGGCCCTTCTTGAACATACACCACTATTTGCAAGAAATTTCTGTAATCTGACTTCCTCCATATTTCCTCCTTGTCCTTTGGGGACGGTTTTATATTAAATAATGTCCTAACCCGTCCCCCGTTGTGCAAAATGCACAGCGGGGACGCGTCCCTAATTGTGCAATTGCTTTAATACATTCTCAAACTCTTCAGGTAGTTCACTTTCTAAATGCATTTCTTTGCCTGTAATAGGGTGTTTGAAATCCAAACTCTTAGCATGTAATAGTTGGCCTTTAACACCAAATTCATTCTTTCCGTTTGAATATACCTCATCCCCCACCACAGGATGTCCAATTTCACTTAAATGTACTCTTATTTGATGTGTTCTTCCTGTATCAATTTTTACTTCTAACAAAGTATATTTATTGAATCTTTCTAAAACCTTAAAATGAGTTATAGCTTCTTTACCGTTTTTTGCAACTGCCATTTTCTTTCTGTCTTTTGTACTTCTTGCTATTGGCATATTTATAGTAGCCTCGTTTTCACTAACCACACCTCTTACTAAAGCATAATAAACCTTTTTTACTTGCCTATCTTTTATCTGATTACTCATATTTAAATGAGCTACATCATTTTTTGCAATAATTAGAAGTCCAGAAGTATCTTTATCCAATCTATGTACAATTCCTGGCCTAATTTCTCCTCCAATACCTGATAAACTATCTTTGCAAATAGCCATTATTGCATTAACTAAAGTTCCATCCCAGTTACCATTAGCTGGATGAACAACCAATCCCTTTGGTTTATTAACAACAATTATATCCTTGTCTTCATAAACGACTTCTAAAGGTATATCTTGTGCCTTTAAATCTAATTGCTTAGCCTCAGGAACAATTACACTAATTTCATCATTTTCCTGCACTTTATAAGAAACCTTTTGTGTTTTTCCATTTACAGAAATATTTCCTTCTTCAATTAGTTTTTTCACCATAGTTCTAGATAAACTATTTATATTATCAGCAACATATGCATCTAATCTTACTCCAACATTTTCTGAATTAACAATTAACTTTTCTTTTTCCATTCTTTATCTCCTTTAAAAATCATACAACATGCTAATCCAATTATTCCTACAACAATATAAATATCTGCGATATTGAAAATAGCAAAATTAATAAAATCATTTACATTAATAAAATCAACAACAAATCCACGAAATACTCTATCTAATAAATTGCTTATTCCTCCTGCAATTACCATTATAAAAAATATTCTACTTAACCAATTAAAGTCTTTGCGATTTCTCTCAAAATAAAATATCAATCCACAAATCATCAACAAATTAACTATTATAAAAACTGGAACATGACCACTACCAAAACTAAAAGCCACTCCTTTATTTTCACAATATGAAAATCTTAAAATATCCTTTATAACAACAATTGAATCATCTTTTATATTATTAATTACAAGCATTTTTGTAACCTGATCTAAACCAACTAAAATTGCTGACCATAAATACACACAAACTCTTTTAACCTTATCCATATTTCAACCTCATTTTTTCTTCTTAACGTATACCATTTCCTATAAAAAGTAGAGTAGGCGAAAGTTGGAGATTATGCAAGCAGATTTAATATATTAACATGAAGTGGAGTGCGCAGTTTGGCGCTCCTTATTATCGTCTTTTTCTCAAATCGTATCGCCAGTAAACGAACGGAATGTTAATATATTAAATCTGCTTGCATAATCTCCAACTTTCGCCGGTTATAAATTACATTTTTATTTGTTTTGCAACTTCTTCAGCAAAGTTTTCTTCTACTTTTTCGATTCCTTCACCTTTTTCTAATCTTGCAAAATTATTTATTTTAGCACCTTTAGATTCTAATAATTTGTTAATTTTCATGTCTGGATCTTTAACAAATTCTTGTTCTAATAAACAAATTTCTCCATAGAATTTATTAATTCTACCTTGAACCATTTTTTCAGCTATTTCAGCAGGTTTTCCTTCATTCATAGCTTGTGCTTTTAATATTTCCATTTCTTTAGCTACTCTTTCAGGTGTAACTGATTCTCTATTTAAAAATTCTGGTTTTGCAGCAGCAATTTGTAAACAAATGTCTTTAGCAAGTTCTGGTGTAGCATTTTCCATATCAACTAAAACACCGATTTTTCCTTCACCATGAATATAACTTCCTACTATACCATTTGATTCAAATCTTTCAAATCTTCTTATTGACATATTTTCACCAATTGTAGCAATTTTATTAGTTAAAACTTCTTGAACTGTTTTACCAGCTTCTGCAATTGATTCTTGTCCTAATAATTCTTCTACATTTGCAGGATTTTTTTCAACGATTTGTTTTGCAACATCATTAACAAAAGTTTTGAATTCTTCATTTTTACCAACGAAATCTGTTTCAGCATTAACTTCAACTACTGCTCCAACTTTTCCATCTTCTGAAACGTAAGCAGCTACTAATCCTTCAGCTGCAACTCTGCTTGATTTTTTAGCAGCTTTAGCAATTCCTCTTTCACGTAATAATTCAATAGCTTTTTCCATATCTCCATCAGTTTCTGTTAAAACTTTTTTGCAGTCCATCATACCTGCACCTGTTTTTTCTCTTAAATCTTTAACTTGACTTGCTGTTACCATTTTTTTATTCCTCCCTTATTTTATTTAAAAAAGAGTAGAGCAAGAAAGCCCCACTCTTTCAAAATCATTATTATTTATTATTCTTCAGTTGCTTCTACAACTTCTTCCATGCTTGTTGGTTCTGCAGTTTCTTCTGTAGCTTCTACTTCTGCATTTGCGCTTGATGCATCAAAAGATTCACCTTGTCTTCCTTCAATAATAGCGTTTGCCATGCAATCAGCAATTAAGCTTACAGCACGGATAGCATCATCATTTCCAGGAATTGCATAATCAACATCTTCTGGATTACAGTTTGTATCAACTAAACCTACAACTGGAATGTTTAATTTTCTAGCTTCTAAAATAGCTATTCTTTCTTTTTTAGGATCTACTACAAATAAAACTCCAGGAATTTCTTTCATTTCTTTAATTCCACCAAGATTTTTTTGTAATTTTTCCATTTCTTTCTTTAATAGAATAACTTCTTTTTTAGGTAATACATCAAATGTACCATCTTGTTCCATTGTTTCTAATTCATTTAATCTTTGTACTCTTTTTTCAATTGTTTCAAAGTTTGTTAGCATTCCACCTAACCATCTTTGATTTACATAGTACATACCGCTTTTTTCAGCAGCTTCTTTCATGCAGTCTTGAGCTTGTTTTTTAGTTCCAACAAATAGAACTGTTTTTCCCTCTTCTGCTTGTGATTTCATGAAGTCATATGCTTCATCTAATTTTTTTGATGTTTTTTGAAGATCGATAATATGGATACCATTTCTAGCTTGGAATATGTATTCAGCCATTTTAGGATCCCATCTTCTTGTTTGATGTCCAAAGTGAACACCAGCTTCTAGTAATTGTTTCATTGCAACTACTGCCATTTTTATTTCCTCCCTTTTTGTTTTTACCTCCATAAAGCTTCAAACATTTTTCAAAGACTTGTAATTGAAAAAATTTTACAAGCACACCTTTTCAAACTAACTCTATGTGCGTTTTAACAGTCACTATTATATCAAAAAATTCAAATTAAATCAAGCTTTTTTATAGCATTTTTGTAACTTTTTAAGATATTTTTTTATCTTAACAACTTGTCTTTTTCAAATCCCTTTCCCCACGTCTCTCTTGCATTGAAAATAACAATAAAAGCTTTATTATCTATCTTAGTTGCAATATTTTTTATACGTACAATTTCACTTCTAGACCCAACGCAAAAAAGCATCATCTTATCATTTTCAGTATGCATACCTTTAGCATAAATACCAGTACTTCCCCTTTGCACCACAGTTCCTATTAGTTTAGCAATTTCATCTGATTTGTCTGATACAATAAATAAAACTTTAGTGAAATTAACACCTTCAAATACAATGTCAATCATTTTACCCATTAAAAAAATAGCAATGGCTGAATATAACCCAATTTCAATTTCTTTGAAGATTGCAATACTTAGAATTATTATAATTGTATCAACAGTAATTATTAAATCTCCAGATCTAAATCTGTCATTAAAAGAACGTACCACATAAGAAAGTAAATCACTCCCTCCTGTTGAACTATTAACCTTTAAAATAATTGCTGTTCCTATTCCCATTATAATTCCACCATAAATGCAAGCTAAAAGTTTATCTGTTGTGGCAGCAGGAAATCTTTCTAAAATATTGATAAATACGGCCAACAAAACAGTTCCGAATACTGATTTAATAAAGAATTTCTTTCCAACTCTAAAAAAAGCAATAATAAATAATGGTAAATTCAGTATAATCATTGCAGTTCCAACAGGAACATGAAATAAATAATATGCAATTGTAGATAACCCTGAAAATCCACCTGTAGACAATTTGTTTGGCAACAAGAAAAAGGCTGTAGAACAAGCCATAATAAATGACCCAACTACAAGCCCTGCACTGGTTATAAACAAACTCTTTATTTCATTTTTCCAAACTACTTTCCACAATTTAATCACCTAATAACAGTTTTACCACAATTAGGTAAGATTATTCATTTACCTGTAAATAGGTCAAAATTTGAGGTCATCCTATACAACCTTGCGAATTGCATATTCCTTCACAGAATCATCTTTCTCAACCACCACATCAACATTATACAATTCCTTGATTCTTTTAATATTTTCTCTCTTATGTCCAACAAAATTATTTATTAATGCTCCATTTACTTTTACTTTCACAACCTTAACCTTATTATTAAGCTTATGAATCTTTTTAGAGAAATCATCATAACAGATTCTACTCTCGACCAACTGTCTAAATGCAGGATGATAGGGTCCAGCCACAACCTGGCTACTTTCATTTTCAGGATTACAAATTTCATCTGTACTTTGTAAACCTATTCTTATAACATCAATTTTTTTCTTTTTAAACATTTTAAGTAAAATAGCACTCGTTTCTACTGCTTGTTCAAGCGTATTTGGCTTATATTCTCCATTTAAATAATCATCAGCAAGTTTAGTATCCTTTATAACTAAAACGGGGTAAATCCTTACCATTTTTGGTCTAAGTTTAATAAGATTTTTGGCTGTTTCAATCTCATCTTTTTGAGTACTCTCTGGCAATCCCACCATCATCTGATGTCCTAAATTAAATTTGTTTTTCCTAATTAATTTAGATGCTTTTTTTACATCTTCAAAAGTGTGTCCTCTTTTACATTTATCAAGAATAAAATCATTTGTAGATTGAACGCCAAGCTCAATAGTCTTAACATCATATTTCTTAAGTAAATTTAAAATATCTTGATCTATATAATCAGGTCTTGTTGAAATTCTAATTCCATCAACTTTTCTTTGCTTTATATAGACATTGGCTGCTGACAATAATTCCTCTTGAACGGCTTTATCTATTCCAGTAAAACTACCTCCGAAAAAAGCAACTTCAACTTTATTACTGCAATCTTTAAAATTACTTAAATAATAATCTATAATTCTATTTACGTCTTCGGAAGATATATTCTTTTTTTGTCCGCTAATCTTCTTTTGATTACAGAAAGTACAATCATTAGGACATCCTAAATGTGGTACAAAAATCGGAATTATATACTCTTTTTTCACTGGCATTCTCCTTTCCACCTAAACATTTTAAGACCGTCCCTGAATGTTTCAATTTTGAAACAAAACAAGACCGTCCCAAAACGTTTCATTATTTTAATTTTAACAATGCTTTATGCGCCGCATCCATCTCGGCTGACTTTTTGTTCTTTCCTTCTCCAATTGCCAATTTTTTTCCATCGCAGCTTACTTCTGCAACAAATGTTTTATCATGATCTGGCCCTTTTTCTTCTAATATTACATATCTTATATTAACGTCACCATGTATTTGTAATTTTTCTTGTAAAACTGTTTTATAGTCTTTCATTCCAACGTGTTGACTTGCAACTTTAATAGCATCTTTTAAATTGTCAACAATAAATTTTTCTGCCTGTTCTAAATCAGAATCAAAATAAATTGCAGCTATCACCGCTTCAACACTATCAGCTAAAATAGCAGGCCTTACAGTATCACCACTCATTACTTGACTTTTTCCTAAATATAAGAAATCACTAAAATTATGCTTTAAAGCCACTTTATGCAAGCTTTTTTCGCAAACAACATCAGCTCTAACTTTAGTCATTTCTCCTTCTTTTAGAAAGCTATAATTATTATAAATATATTTACTTGATATAAATTCTAATATACTATCTCCTAAAAACTCCAACTTTTCATTGCTTTCAATATGATGTTCGTTCGCATATGATGTATGTGTTAATGCTTTCTTTAATAATTCAATATTTTTAAATTTATATCCTATACTTTTTTCTAATAAAGATAAATCCATTTTTCATTCCTTTCTATTATGACACATTCCGGGACGGACTCATTTTGGGTCATTTTTGACACATTTTGAGTCCGTCCCCAAATGTGTCAATTTTATTTTAATTATTTATGTAATCTTCTTTGTTAATAAAAAAGAAAGGAGTTACCCTTTCATTTTCTTTTGTAAATTAAGCTAAATGCTCTTTTATGTATTCTACAACATCTCCAACTGTAACAACTTTTTCAGCGTCTGCATCTGGAATTTCTGTATCAAATTCTTCTTCTAAAGCCATTATTAATTCAACTATATCTAAAGAATCAGCTCCTAAATCATCTATGAAAGATGCCTCCATTGTTACTGAACTTTCTGTAGCACCTAATTGCTCAACTATAATATTTTTTACTTTTTCAAAAACTTCTTCTGAACTCACGCCAAGTTCACCTCCCTCCAAGTTTTTCATAATTGATTACTATATTACTATACTTACCTAACAATATTATATGTTTAACTAAATGTCAAGTTTTTTTTAAAATTTTTACATAGTAGTCGAATCTATTGATTAATGCTCTCTTCTGTGTTAGCAATTTTAGCTTGATTTTCTAAATTTTTAGCATTAATTCTCTCAAATTCTTCAATCATTCTTTCAACTGCTCTATTTTTTACAAACTGTTCTGCTTGTTTAATTGTAAATTCAAATAATTTTTCATCACTGCTTCCGTGTGCTTTTACAACAGGTTTTTTAACTCCTAAAAACAAAGCCCCACCATATTCTTTATAATCACATGTTTTTGCAAATCTTTTAATTGCAGGTAATGATGGAACTGCAGCTAGTTTAGATATCATATTCTTTTTTAAACTTTCAGTTAAACTTCTTTTAACAAATTTACCCAATCCTTCTACAGCTTTTAAGAAAACATTTCCTGTAAATCCATCAGTTACAATTGCATCAACTTCTCCTGAAAATGCATCTCTTCCTTCGACATTTCCTATAAAGTTAATATTCAATTCTTCTGATTTTTCCTTTAATAATTTATATGTTTCTTTTGTTAATTCATTACCTTTAGTTTCCTCAGTTCCTATGTTTAATAAACCAATTCTAGGTGATTTAACTCCAAAAGTATTACTTAAATAGATAGTAGCCATTTGAGCAAATTGCAATAAATTAAGCGGTTTACAATTAGTATTTGCCCCTGAATCAATTAATAATAATCTACTTTTATATGCAGGTAAAATACCAGCCATAGCAGGTCTATCTATTCCTTTAATTCTTCCAACTAATAGTGTTGCACCTGTAAGCAATGCGCCAGAATTTCCTGCTGAAATAAACACATCACCTTCATCATTTTTTAGCATATTAAACCCAACAACCATTGAAGAATCCTTTTTATGCTTAATTGCTTGAGTAGGGATATCTTCCATTTCTATAGTTTCAGTTGTATGTTTTATACTTAATCTATCTGATATTTCCTTTATATTATTTTTCCCGTATAATTCTTTAATTCTCGAATTAATAACGTTTTCATTTCCAATTAGTACAACTTCTGCTTGGATTTGATTAATAGCCTTAACAGCACCTTTAATATTTGCGTCTGGAGCATTATCTCCACCCATCGCATCTAATAAAATTTTCATATAACCTCCAAAATTTCAAAATAAAAATTTATGATTATATTCTATACCCTAATTTTTTACTTGTCAACTAAAAAAAATATGTCTCGAATTATTATTCGAGACATATTTTTACCTAATATTCAACCCATTTGAAATTATTGTAATTCAACAACAGCTCCAACTTCTGTGAATTTAGCTTTTAATTCTTCAGCTTCTTCTTTGCTTGCTCCTTCTTTAACTGTTTTTGGAGCTCCGTCAACTAATTCTTTAGCTTCTTTTAATCCTAATCCTGTAGCGTCTCTAACAACTTTGATTACTTGGATTTTGTTTGCTCCAGCATCTGTTAATACAACATTGAAAGATGATTTTTCTTCAGCTGCTCCTGCTGCTGCTCCTCCAGCTGCTGGTGCTGCAGCTGCTACTGCAGATACTCCAAATTCTTCTTCTATAGCTTTAACTAAATCAGCTAATTCAACTACTGTCATTTTTTTGATTTCTTCAATCATTTCTTCTTTATTCATTTTTATATCCTCCTAAAATTTTTATTTGTGGTTTAACCACTTTTTATTTTTTGATAATTTTAAAATTATCATTTTTAATAATTTAACATCCGGCGATTATACGTACGCCACTCGAATTTTAATACAGTGATTTAAGTTCACGACTCTTTATTTAGCAGTATAAATCTGCAATTCTATATTTCTGTGATTTCTCACAATTAAGTTCATAGCTATTCAAATTAAGCTTGTGCTTCTTTTTGTAAACGAACTTGATCAAGTGCAACAGCGAATTTTGAAATAGTTCCAAGTAATCCACCTGCAAGCATTGATAATAAAGTTTCTTTTGATGGTAATTTTGCTAAAGTAATGATTTCTTCAGCTGTCATAACTTTACCGTCGATTATACCACCTTTGATTTTATAGAAGTCGTTAGCTTTAGTAAAATTGTAAATTATTTTAGATGGTTCTAAATAATCTTCATTACCAAAAATAACTGCTGTAGGTCCTTCTAATAAATCATCTAATCCGTTTTCACCATTTGCATTTAATGCTCTTTTTACTATATTATTTTTTATAATTTTGTATTGAGCATTTGCATTTCTGATATCTGTTCTTAATTTTGTATCATCAGCTACGTTTATTCCTCTGTAATCTGTTAAAAGTATAACTTTAGCTTCTTTGAATTTTTCAGCTAATTCGTTAACTTGTGCTTCCTTTTGTTTTAAAATAGTTTCACTTGCCATTTTAATTAGTTCACCTCCTAGAAATTTCTGCAATAATAAAATCCAATCTATATATGCCATAGACTGAGGCACACATAGATTGGATAAATCCGCTCATAATATGTTTGCCTCGGTAGGACTTACTTTGTGCCTACTTTCTTTGGCTATATAAATTTATAAATTATTTTTGATCAATATACATGCTTGGTCCCATTGTTGTAGAAATAGCAACGCTTTTAATGTATTGTCCTTTAGCTGCTGCTGGTTTAGCTTTTATGATTGCACTTATAATTGCATCATAGTTTTCTAATAATTTTTCTGCACCAAATGAAACTTTACCAAATCCTAAGTGAATAATGTTAGTTTTATCTAATCTATATTCAACTTTACCAGATTTAATTTCATTAATAGCTTTAGTAACATCCATTGTTACTGTTCCTGATTTTGGGTTAGGCATTAAACCTTTTGGTCCTAAAACTTTACCTAATCTACCAACTACACCCATCATATCTGGAGTAGCAACTATTACATCATAGTCAAACCAGTTTTCTTTCTCGATTTTTGGTATTAATTCTTCAGCACCAACATAATCTGCTCCTGCTTTAACAGCTTCTTCAGCTTTTGGTCCTTTAGCGAAAACTAATACCTTTAATGTTTTACCTGTACCATTTGGAAGTACGGTTGTACCTCTAACTTGTTGGTCAGCGTGTTTTGAATCTACACCTAGTTTAACGTGTAGTTCTACAGTTTCATCAAATTTAGCTTTAGGCATTTTATCAATTATTTCTAAAGCTTCTTTTGCACTGTAAACTTTTGATTTATCTACAAGTTGTTCACCTGCAAGATATCTTTTACCTCTTTTCATTTTTAACCTCCTTTGGTTCTAACGAGTTATTCACTCTCCCAATTTTAAATAATTTTTATGCATTAATGCATATCACAAATTAGTCTGAAACTATAACACCCATAGAACGAGCTGTTCCAGCTACCATACTCATTGCAGCTTCTAATGTTGCAGCATTTAAGTCTGGCATTTTTTGCTCAGCGATTTCCTTAACTTGTGCTTTTGTTATTGTAGCAACTTTATCCATGTTAGGTTTTCCTGAAGCTTTTTCAATTTTAGCAGCTTTTTTGATTAAAACAGCTACTGGTGGTACTTTTGTTATGAATTCAAAAGATTTATCTTTGTAAACAGTGATAACAACTGGGATTATCATTCCAGGTTGATTAGCTGTTCTATCATTAAATTCTTTAACGAATTGCATAATATTAACACCACTTGAACCTAATGCTGGACCTACTGGTGGAGCTGGTGTAGCTTTACCTGCAGGTATTTGCAATTTAATTGTAGTACTAATTTCTTTCTCTGCCATTTCTAATTGCACCTCCTTTTAGTCTAATATATTGTCAAAATAATTTATATAAATTTAAATTATTAACTAAGTTAAACTTTTTGTACTTGTGAAAATTCCAATTCAACTGGAGTTTCTCTACCAAACATAGAAACTAAAACTCTAACTTTATGTTTTTCTTTGTTGATTTCTTGAACAACACCAACAAAATCTTTTAATGGTCCATCAATTACTCTTATTGAATCATTAACATTGTAATCAACATTAACTTCAATTTTTTCAAATCCCATATTTCTGATTTCTTCATCAGTAAGTGGAATTGGATCTGTTCCTGAACCTACGAACCCTGTAACGCCTCTTGTGTTTCTAACAATATACCAAGTTGCTTCTGTTACAATCATTTTTATTAAAACATAACCAGGGAAAACCTTTTTTAAGTTAGTTTTCTTTTTCCCATCTTTAATTTCTATTTGTTCTTCCATAGGAACTACTATTTCAAAGAAATAATCTTCAAGTTCTCTATTTTTAACTGTTTTTTCCAAGTCTGTTTTTACCTTATTCTCATAACCAGAATATGTATGTACAACATACCACTTTGGAGTTAATTCTTTACTCTCTTGAGACATCGTTTTAGCCTCCTTCTTTCATTAATTCGAATTATAAATAAAGCCAAATTTATTTAATATCGATTTTGTTAAGAATAACCTATTCATTAACTGGTGTGTTTTCTGTGTTTTCTTCTACTTGTTGATTTTCATTGTTTGTTTGTGTATCAACAACTTGAGTTTGATTATTTGATTGAACTTTTTCTTTCAATCTTTCTACACCAAATTTATTCATTGCACCAAAAACAAAATCTAAACAAAATACAATTGCTGCAGTTATTAAAACAATAACTATTACTGCAGTTACATTGTTTACCATTTGTTTTGATGTAGGCCATACAACCTTTTTAAGTTCTGCCTTAACATCTTTCATAAAGTGTTTGTTTTCATTTTTTACTTTACTTTCTTTTTCTTTAGCCATATTAAATTCCTCCCTAAAGATTATTTTGTTTCTTTATGTGTAGTACGTTTTCCACAGAATTTACAATATTTAGTTATTTCTAATCTGTCTGTGTTATTCTTTTTGTTCTTACTTGTTGTATAAGTTCTTCTTTTACATTCAGAACAAGCTAATATTATTGGTTCTCTAGCTCCTTTTGCTGCCATTTAATACACCTCCAGCCATTCTTAAATAGATTTATGTTTGACACATATTTTCACTTATTATACGCTTTACTATTCTATCACTTTTATTACGATATGTCAACCAAATTCTGGTATTTTTTAAGATTTTTTTCATATTTTTTTAAGCTTTATTAGTTAGAATTTAAATACATATTTTATTAATATATCTTTTGATAAATATATAAAAAAAATAACCCCCCGAAAAAAATTCGAGGGGATTGAATTAGTGAGCAGCAAGTTCCTTCTCAATCTTAGCTACTAAAACATCGTCGCAGATTTTCTTGTATTGCCGTTCAGTGATACGTGCTTTTAACTCACGAATCTGGAATATATCAAGTTTCTCTGCAGCAGCCTTTAAGATTTCAGGAAAAATTTCATTATCCGTGGTATAGTCCTTGCCTCTTATGCGATCATAGATCTTATTTATTTTTCCAGTCTCATCAAACCAGAAAAAAACATCGCCAACATTGTAGGATTTTTCCGGAATCTGCTCATAACTTTTCATTGTTATTCCTCCTTAAATGTAATAGATTTGGATATAACAGTAGTTACATCCTTTACATGTTTAACAATGTAATTATATTATAACACGTTTTATGTAAATTGTAAAGTTTTGCTAAATCACAATATAATTTGCTAATTATTTCTTTTTCTTTTTTTGTACCGAATATCCAAACTTTCCAATCTTTTTATCTAATGAATAATAGCCACCATTTGCATAGGCAATTAAATCACATTTTGATATGTCAAACGCACCTTTTTCGTCAATATATTTATCATCTGCATTTATAGCCAAAACTTCAGCAACAAACATATGGTGACTTCCTAATTCACGTATTTCTTTTACTTTACATTCAACAGAAACTGGACTTTCGGCAATCATTGGACACTTAACAAAATTTCCTTTCTCTTTTGTTAGCTTCATTTCTTTGAATTTGTCAACATTTGCTCCAGATTTAACACCACACCAATCAGTTGCAAAAGCTAAATCTTCAGTTGTTAAATTTATTACAAACTCTCCACTTTCTTTAATTAAATTATATGAATATCTCTCAGGTCTTACAGAAATATACACCATAGCAGGATTTGTATTTAAAATTCCTGTCCATGCAACAGTCATGATATTAGATTTTTCAAATGTTCCGCATGACACCATAACAGCAGGAATTGGATAAATAAAAGTTCCCGGTTTCCACATAGTTTTAGACATAATTTACCTCCTAAATATAAAAAATTAATTGCTTTATCTTTAAAATTTTATACAATTATTTTAGCAAATATTACCTAAAAAATAAAGCATAGATTAGAAATATATACATATTTTTAATCTATACTTTATTTATAAATAAAAAAATCTGGCGACAACCTATTTTCTCAGCAGGGTAACCCGCAAATATCGTCGGCACATTGGAGCTTGACTTCTGTGTTCGGGATGGGAACAGGTATTACCTCCATGTCATAATCACCAGAAAAGTTTTGTATACTTAATTTACTTAAGCACACTCAAAAATATATAGATAAATTTCAAGGTATTCTAGTTACCTTCTAGTTTATTATAATATCGTGGTTAAGCCCTCGAATTATTAGTATTGGTCACCTTAATACATTACTGCACTTACAGCTCCAACCTATCAACCACATAGTCTACGTGGATTCTTACTATC
>JAFXOY010000126.1 GCA_017528375.1 Clostridia bacterium
TATATTTTTGTTTTATATTTTTTTTTTATATAATTAACAAAACTTAATTATGTAAAAAATGATATAAATTAAACACTATATAAAAAGATTAATAAAATTTTTTTCTTTATAATTACATAACCCTAATAAAAAAATGGAAGACCCAAATATGGCAATGTGCAATACATTAAAAAACACAGAGAATAACATAGATGAATATCCTTTGGTTCTTCAATTAAAGGAATTCCTCTTCAACAATCCTAACCAAAAAGAATTTGAAAATTGGTTAAACTATACAATTTATCTTTTAAAATCTCAAGATATTCCTTTATACACATTTCTCCACAGAATATCATTTATAAATGAAAATGAAGAGACATCAACAACATTTTTCCACAAAGTTCAAGAATTACAAATTCCAGAAGCAAATGACTTTTTCCGTGAAGTTAGACATGTGGTCAATTCAAATGTTCTAGGACCTATTTGCTTCGTTACACCTGAGATAGGAAGATGGAGTACTGTTGGTGGATTAGGTGTCATGGTTGATGAACTTACTCAAGGTATAGCTAAGTTAGGACAAGATGTTATGGTCATTTCACCTTATTATGATAGAAATCGATATGGTGACACTGGATATTTAAGTAAAGATACTATGGGTATTCATAAAATTAGGAATATTGAAATTAATTTAGATGGTCATTATGGTTTTGGAGTTTTTTATGGTAAAGAAAATGGAGTTGATTATTATTTTCTACATAATTTCTCACTTTTTCCTAC
Organism: Clostridia bacterium; assembly: GCA_017528375.1. Classification (GTDB taxonomy): domain Bacteria; phylum Bacillota; class Clostridia; order TANB77; family CAG-508; genus CAG-492. The sequence continues at coordinate 757 of JAFXOY010000126.1, forward strand.
TCCTTATGCAGGAGGAAGTTGCTCTGAGGTTTTAAGGAGGGTTTGCTGTTTTTGTAAAGCTGCTATGCAATTACTTTGTGATTTAAGAAATATTCCTTCTGTTATTGTTAGTAATGATTGGTTTACTGGATTAACTCCTGCTTATGGAAAATTACATTTTGGTCCTACTTTCAAAGGAACATATTTCTTCCATATTGTACATAATTTAGATCCAATGTATGAAGGGAGATTATATCCATCTGGTGGAGAAGGAACTTGTGATCATATTCATCAAATTAATAAAGATATATTAGTAGATCCTAATGGGGGTCAAACTGTTATTAATCCTTCAAGAGCTGCTATAATGATGTGTGATAATTGGGGTACTGTTTCTAATTCATATAAAAATGAATTATTATCTTTTTCACCATTAGCAGGTTTACTTCGTGAAAAACCAGATCCTTTTGCTTTCCCAAATGGAGTCTTTAAACAACATAGATTAAATGAATTATTAGGTAAAGCAGGTACAAATAGAGTAGAATGTAAACGTCATATTCAAAAAACTTATTTTGGTTATGAAGATATTAATCCAAATGTTCCAATTTTTTCCTTTGTAGGTAGAATAACAAAGCAAAAGGGTGTAATGTTAATATTAGAAGTTGCTGAGGAATTAATAAATAGATGTAAACAACAAATAAACATCCTTGTAGGAGGATGTGGTAATCATGGTGACCCATACTTCGAGCAATGTGTAGGTAAAATAAATGATCTTCGTTCAAAATATCCAAATTCTTTTTGGGCAAGTCCAAATGAATTTTTCACTGATGGTCCAAAAGTGAATCTTGGAAGTGACTTTGGTTTAATGCCTTCCGAATTCGAACCAGGTGGAATAGTCCAACACGAATTTTTCGTTGCAGGAACTCCAGTAATAGCATTTTGTACAGGAGGATTACGTGATACAGTTTTTGAATTCGATTGGAACACTGATATGGGTAATGGTTTTACATTTGACCAACATAACCGAGAAGGCCTCATGAATGCAATGGAGCGTGCATTAGCATTATTTGGTAATAAAGAGAAGTACCTTAAAGCTAGAAGAAATGCATTCAATAGTGTTGTTGATGTTGTAGATGTAGCTCGAGCCTGGTGTAGGGAGTTTTATAAATCGAAAGACAAGATCCTATTCAATGTGAAGGAAGTATTAGGTGGTGAAGACGTAGCAGCACCAAATGATTTTTTTAAATTAAGCGAAGATCAAAGTGAATTAGTTGATATTAATGTTTTAATTGGAACAATTGATAATCAACCTAAAATTGCAAATAATCAAAGATATGGTTCTGGTCTTATTGCTCAAGGAGGTGGTGTTAATAAAACTTTCTTCTTTAGTGGAGAATGTTTTGAGCATAGACCTGGTAGTGTTTCTGTTACTGGAAGCTTTGATGGATGGAAAAATAAAATTCCTATGATTTTTGATGAAATGAAAAATTATTGGTATGCAAATGTTAGTGTTCCTAAAGGAAGATGTTATTATAAGTTTATTGTTGATGGAGAATGGAGGTGTAATCCGAAAGAAGGAATGGAAACTGATTTAAGTGGGAATACTAATAACGTTTGTGATGTTTAAATTTTAAACGCTTTAAGATTTTTTTAATTTTTGTTTTTTTTTAGGTTTGTTTTAGTCTTTGGTTTAAATTATTTAAAAGTTTATTTTTATTTGTTATTATTTAAGAAAGTTTGTGTTCTTATTTTGCTTTTTTTAATTTAATATTTTTTTATTAGTATTATAATCGAAATTTTATTTTAATACTTTTAATCTTCTTGA
>JAFXOY010000127.1 GCA_017528375.1 Clostridia bacterium
GGGGACTCTCACTTTTTCCGTATTTTTTACGGAAAAAGTGAGAGTCCCCAAAATCGTAAGGGTCCCCAAATTAGTAGTTCTCAAAAGTGTAGGTTCTTGTTTTTGTTTTCCAATTGTGATAATATAAGTATACGTAAGGAAAATTGAAATAATAAGGAGATTGATGTTATGAAATTTAGAACTGGGATAGATATTGTAGAAATAAAAAGAATAGAAAATTTAATAAATGAATACGGAGACAAGTTTTTGAATAGAGTATATACAGAACAGGAAATTAATTATTGTAATAATAAAAATGTTAATAAGTATGAATCATTTGCTGCTCGTTTTTCTGCAAAAGAGGCTGTTTTTAAAGCAATTTCTGAATTGTTAGATAATAAATTCGATATGGAATGGAAAAATGTGGAAATTGTAAATAATGAAAATGGACGTCCAAGTGTAGTATTAAGTGAAGAATTATTGGAAAAGATTGGAAATGCGAATTTGCAAATAGATATAAGTTTATCTCATTCAAATATTAGTGCTATAGCAAGTGTGGTTGTTTTAATAGAAGAATAAATTGGAGGGATTAAAATGGAATTATTTGATAATCACGCTCATTATAATGATGAGAAATTTAATGAAGATAGAGATGAAGTTATAAAAACAGCATATAATAGTGGTGTTACTAAGATGATATGTGCTGGATATAACATTGAAAGTTCTAAAAAAGCTATTGAAATAGCAAATGAATATGATTTTATATATACAACTTGTGGTATTTCACCAAATGATATTCCAGATGATAGCGAAGATTATGAGGAAAGCTATGAAAAATTTAAAGAGCAATTAGTTGAGGTTGAAGAATTAGCACAAAATAAGAAAGTAGTTGCAATAGGAGAAATTGGTTTAGATTATTATTGGAATACAGATAATAAAGAATTTCAAAGACAGACATTTGTAGATCAAATAAAATTAGCAAATAAACTTAATTTGCCAATAGTTATACACTCAAGAGATGCTGTTTATGATACTTTAGACATTTTAAAAAATGTTCAGAAAGTAAATAAACCAAGTGTATTTCATTGTTGCCAATTAAATGTAGATTTAGTAAGAGAAGCATTAAAATTAGGATTTTATATTTCGTTTGCTGGACCTATTACATTTAAAAATTCAAAAAATGCTAAGGAAATAGTAAATATGGTACCTGTTGATAAAATTCTAATTGAAACAGATAGTCCATATTTAGCACCAGAACCAGTAAGAGGAACACGAAATACATCATATAATGTTAGGTATGTATTAAACAAAATTGCAGAATTCCGTAGTGTTCCTGTTGAAGAATTAGCAGAACAAATTTATAATAATTCTTTAAAAGTTTATAATATTTTGATATGAAAAATTGGTGAAAATTGACAGTTTTGTTAAAAAAATGGTATAATAGAAGTGTCTTAGTATAGAAGGAGGGACAAATTTCTTATGAGAAAAGATGATATGGCTTCGATATCCTTGAAAAAGGTTATATCCGTAAGTATAATACTACTATTCCTAATGGGAATTAGTGTTATGGCCGTAAGTTCTAAAGTTAAGAATGTAAAAATCATTCTTTCAGATGGATATGAAATGAATGTATTAACTACAAAAGAAAAAGTTTCCGATATTTTAAACGAAAATCATATAATATTGTTACCTGAAGAAAATGTTTTACCTGGCATAGAAAATAATATATCAGATAATAAAACAATAAGAATTTCTAAGGAAGATATTTCTAATATAAAAATAACAGAAATAAGTCAAACTTCAGCAGATATAACAGTAGAACAAATATTAAACGAAAATTATAACAATGTAGTAGAAAAAATAATTGTTGAACAAACAAATATCCCATTTGAAACTGAAACAAAAGATTATTCAAATGGAAGTTCAAGCAAAAAAGAAGTTGTTAAAAGAAATGGTATTGATGGAAAGAAAGATACAACTTTTAAAATAAAATACCAAGATGATGTTGAAATATCAAGAAATGAAATATCAAGTGTTGTTACAAAACAACCTGTTAACAAAATAGTTGAAATAAGAGCAAATGAAATTGTATCAAGAGATACAGTAAATAGAGCAAGTCAAGTTGCAGTTCAAGCAAGTGCAAGTGGAAATTCATTAGCATCAAGAGTTGAGGGAATGACACCTGTTGTTAAAACACTTAATGCGTCTGCGTATACTGCTTCAACTTGTGGAAAATCACCAAACTCACCTGGATATGGTGTTACATCTTGTGGAGCTAGAGCTTCAGCGTGGTGTACTGTTGCAGCAGGTGGAAGCTATCCTATTGGAACTATAATTTATATTCCATATTTTGCCAATAAGCCAAATGGTGGTTGGTTTATAGTTCAAGATAGAGGTGGAGCAATTTCTAATAATAAAATAGATATTTATATGAATACATATAATGATTGTATACAATTTGGTAGACGAAATTTAGAATGTTATATATATCAATTTTAAATGCAATAATTAAATAATATTAAGACAAATTTAAAGAGAAACCTTGAGTTTCTCTTTTTTTTCTAGTGAGCGTGCAGTATAACTTCCCTTTTTCGAGTAAAGGCAAAAAATATTAATAAGTGAGCGCGCAGTATAGCTTCCTTTTTTCGAGTAAAAGCAAAAAAATATTAATAAGTGAGCGCGCAGTTTGGTCGGCGTAGACCGACCAGCAAGCGAACGATATTAATATTCTTTTTGCCTTTGAGTTGGGAGGCGAAGACCGACCAGCAAGCGAACGATATTAATATTCTTTTTGCCTTTGAGTTACTAAAAAAGTGAGGGTCCCCAAAATAGTACTGCGGAAATTTATAATGAAGAGTTTTGTAATAAAGTTGTAAAAAAATAAAAATTAAATGACTTATAAAAGACACGAAAATGTTATGAAAATGTAAAAAAAATGAATACCTATATTTCCGTATTAAATCCTAATTTTTACTGAAAATACCTATATTGACGCGTTTTTAATATAGCTCTAAAATAAGCGTATAAAGAATATTTTAGAAAGAGGTATTAAGTATGGGTACAAAAAAATCAATTTTGAAAAATTTAGCAAAGTACATAGTTACTATTGCAATCTGCTTATCTAGCATGTTGTTTTCAAATGAAGCTGTTGCTTTAACAGTAAGAGATAACTGGAAATCAGATGTTAGAAGTTTTAATGCAGAAATGGGATTTTATGTTGGAAACATATATGAATCAAGATGGTGCATATATGATTCAGCACAACAATTTAAGGACATTTATTGTATAAGGTCAGGTGATAAAAACAGTGATGTTTATGAGACAATGGACTTATACAACATTAGTTCTGAGTTTAAGAACAAATTGTTCGCAAGTGAAAATGATTACAAACAATTCATGTGGGTATTGGAACATATGTATTTGTTTAGCGAGCAAGATTGGAATTCTTATAGAAAATTGGTAGGAGAATCAATTCCATTACCATATAACACAGGAGATAGTGTGCAAAAAACTTTACACTATCAAGATGGTAGAGATCAAGGGCAATTGTCTGTTAATAAAAACGAATTGCTTGTTAAAGTTGTGCAAAATGATGTGTTGGTTGATTTAACTAAACAAGATAGTGGAAGAGAAAAAACAAACTATGAATATGGTTTATATGAAGGAAAAAGCCACTACTCAAATCCACAAAAAGCATCAAATGAAGCAAATGCATATGCACAAGCTATTGTAAATGCTTTATATAAGAATGCAAATTTAAGTGGATATTCTGTGGAAAACATAAACAAATATTATAATACTGATGCGGGAAAAGTTACAATAACAAGTAGAACTCCAAATGCAAGCTGGAACTCTAATGGAGAATCTGGAAGTTTTACAGTTAAAAACCCATACCACGCATCTATTAGTGGTATTAATGTATACAAAAATAATACTCTTTTAAGCAAAAGCGATTATGAATTCATTGGAGCAAATAATGCAGTTATTAGCTATAATGATATGTTAAATGTCTTAAAAAATTCAAACCCATACGAATTTAAAATAAGATATAAAGGTAGTCGTAGTAATTCAGATACTTTAAAAGTAGAATTAAATGTAAATTACGGAAAAATTACAACTGCTCAATTATTAATACCTAGAAAATATGACGGGAACGGAAATTTAGTTTTAAATGAAATAGATGAGAACGGAAAGAAAAATCAATATTTAATTAATGCTTCAAGAAAAACTGTAACAGATACTGTATCAACAGAGCAAAATATTAAACAAGTTTTTGATTTAGCATTAACAAAAGAAATAATAACAACAGAAGCAAAATTATCAAATGGAAGAAAAGTAGAAAAAGCTTACAATAGATTAATAAATATAATTGAACCAGACAATTTCAAAACAAGTGCAAAAGCTACAATGAAATATTATATGGATAAAAGTTTAATTAATGTTGAAAATGGTTCAAAAGTTAAATATAGAATTACAGTTTATAATGAAGGTTTAATTGATGGATATGCAAAAGAAATTACAGATTACTTACCAACAGGTTTAAAAATGGTACCAGCTTCACAAAGTACAATTAACTCACAATATGGATGGGTTGAAAGTAATGGAGTTGTTAAAACAAGTTATTTATCTGATTCTGTAATTAAAGCATATGATTATAAAACATTAGATAAAAAATATGTAGAAATTGAATGCTATGTTGATTTAGATCAAACATCATTACAAAATGTAAATAGTGGTAGAAGTATTGAATTAGATAATAAAGCTGAAATAACATCTTATGGATATTTAAATAATGGTACATTTGTAAATGCTACTAATAATACAAATGGAGACAGAGATTCTATACAAAATTCTTTAATAAATAGTTATAGAACGGGTGATAATATTATTTCTGATATTAAAACAAAATTACAAAATGTAATTATTAATAATGGAGATAAACATGATAAAGGTGAATTCTCACAAGAAGATGATGACGATTTTGAAAGACTTTGTGTTAAAAAATCTGATTGGGAATTTGACTTAGCATTAAGAAAATGGATTATAGGTGTAAATAACACACAAATAAATGATAGAGAACCATCTCAATTTGAAGACTTTGCTACAAGAGCATACACATCTTATGGTGGTGTAATGTATAACTTAGTAAGAAAAATGGGTGGAACACTTCATTATGATAA
>JAFXOY010000128.1 GCA_017528375.1 Clostridia bacterium
ATTCTTAAAATACCAATTTTTTTCTTATTTCCATCTTCATCTTCTATCTCAACAAATCCATTATTACATAATGGTCTATCATATTGAGATATTTGATATGATCTTGGGTTATCTGGATAGAAATAATTTTTTCTATCATTTTTGCTATTCTTTTCAATTGAACATCCTGTTGCTAGACCTGCTTTAACAGCATATTCAACGGCAGTTTTATTTATAACTGGAAGTGCACCAGGCATTGCCATACAAACTGGGCAACAATGAGTGTTTGGATCTCCGCCAAATTCATTTTTACATGAACAGAATAGTTTTGTTTTTGTTTTTAGCTCAGCGTGTATTTCAAGACCTATTACTACTTCATAATCTTCTCTTGACATTCTTTTCAGTCCTTTCAATCTTATTTCTTAAATTCTGGTTTGTAATTCTCTCTAAATTTTGTAGCTTGTTCATAAGTATATGCTGCATTTAATATTTTAGCTTCATCAAATCTGTTTCCAATTAATTGCATACCAATTGGCATACCTTCACTGTTGACACCACAAGGAATTGAAATTCCTGGTAAACCTGCAACATTTACTGAAACTGTACAAATATCTGCTAAATACATTTCTAATGGATTGTTTGATTTTGTTCCAGCTTCAAAAGCTACTATTGGAGATGTTGGTGTTAAAATAACATCATATTTTTCAAAGGCTTTATCAAATTCTTTTTTTACCAATGTACGAACTTGTTGAGCTTTTTTGTAATATGCATCATAATATCCTGAACTTAATACATATGTTCCAAGAATAATTCTTCTTTTAACCTCTGCACCAAATCCCTCGCTTCTAGAATTTACAAATATATCTTCTAAACTTTCATAATTTGGAGTTCTGTAACCATAACGAATCCCATCAAATCTTCCTAAGTTTGAACTTGCTTCAGCACAGGCTATTATGTAATATGCAGCTAAAGAATATTTAGCTATATCTAATGAAAATTCTTCTACTTCAGCTCCTAATTCTTTATATTTTTCAATAGCTTTCTCTAAAGATGCTCTTACTTCTTCATTTAAACCTTCTGCAAAAAACTCTTTTGGAATGCCTATTTTTAATCCTTTAACATCATTTTTTAAACTTGCAACATAATCAACTTTTGGCATATCTAATGAAGTTGTATCTTTTTCATCGTGACCTGTTAATAAATTTAGTAAAATAGCACTATCTTTAACATCTTTAGTGATTGGTCCTATTTGATCTAATGATGAAGCAAATGCAACTAACCCATATCTTGATACTAATCCATAAGTTGGCTTTAATCCCACAACACCACATAAAGAAGCTGGTTGACGAATTGAACCACCTGTATCACTTCCTAAAGCCCATGGAACCATATTTGCTGCAACTGCTGCTGCAGAACCACCTGATGAACCACCTGGAACTGTATTTAAATTCCATGGATTTCTTGTTTTTGCTAAAGCTGAGTGTTCTGTTGAAGAACCCATAGCAAACTCGTCCATATTTAATTTTCCTAAATTTATCATACCTTCAGCATTTATTCTGTTCATAACTGTTGCATCATAAGGTGAAACAAAGTTTTCAAGCATTTTAGATCCACAAGTTGTTTTAATTCCTTTAGTACAAATATTATCTTTTATACCAATTGGAATACCAGCTAACTCTGAATTTAATTCACCGTTATTAATTTTTTCTTCTATTTCTTTTGATTTAGCGATTGCTTCTTCAGTTAATGGTGTGATAAAAGCATTAACATCGTTTTCTTTTTCGTTAATTCTATCAACATAAGCTTTTGTAATCTCTGTTACAGTAAGCTCTTTATTTTTCAACTTTTCTTGAAGCTCATGAACTGTAAGTTCTGTAATCTCCATTATCTTTCTTCCTCCTTTATTCCACAAAACTTGTCAAGTAAATTATTCATTTCTTCATCATCTTGTGACCAATCTATATCTTCTCTTAGACTTCCGTCATCAGAATATAGTGGTTCATAATTTGATTTTAGGGGCTGTACTTTTGTCATTTCTTTTAATTTATTAATAAATTCTTCACGCTTACTTTTCATACAAATACCTCCTATTATTGAATAACTTTTGGAACTTTGAACATGTTCCTTTCCTTTTCAGGAGCATTTTGTAATAAAGCTTCTCTATCTTCAAATTCTTTAATCTCGTCTTCTCTAAAAACATTATAATTATCATTAGCTCCAATGGTTTCATCCAATCCATTAACGTCAGCATTTTTAACTATTTCAGCAAAATTTAAAATATCTTCTAAATTTAATCTATAATTATCAATTTCATCATCATTAATTTTTAAATCTGATAATTTTGCAATATGTAAAAGTTCTTCTCTACTTACTTGCACTTTAAATTCATCTCCTTTTTTAATCACAATTTGTGTCTTATTATATAACTTTTTTGCCTAAAATTCAAGCTTTTTTACAAATTTTACTAACCTGTCCTCCATTGTTCAATTTGCACAACATGGACACGTCCAGAACATTTCAAAAGTTTATAATTGTTCACTATCTAAAACAATAGTAACCGGCCCATCATTTATTAATTCTACTTTCATATCCGCTCCAAATATTCCTGTTTGAATATTTATTCCAGTTTCTTTGCATTTTTCTATAATGTAATTATATAGTTTCTCAGCTGGAACAGGCTTTGCAGCTTGTATAAATGACGGTCTATTTCCTTTTTTACAATCAGCATATAACGTAAATTGAGAAATTAATAACAATTCTCCATCATTCACATCATTTAAACTTAAATTCATTTTATCATTATCGTCACTAAACACCCTTAAATTCATTAGTTTTTTAATTAATACATCTGCTATTTCTTTTGTATCAGAATGTGTTACTCCAATTAAAACAACAAATCCTTTATTTATTTTTCCAACAACACTTTTATCAACTATTACTTGAGCCTTACTAACCCTTTGAATTACAAATCTCATTTTATACACTCTCCTCTTTTTTCTACATATTATCATTAACCTTTATAATTAACAATAGAAATTTTTGGAACGTTCTTTAAATTTTCCTCGAAGAATAATATGTGTCATTTATCTTCATCCCCAATTGCACAAAAAATCACTCCCAGAATCTGGGAGTGATTAATAAATTATTAGGCTTTTTCACATTAGAAGTGTAAATCCTACTCTGAGTCATCTTCATCCTCACGAGCAGCTTCCGCTTCTTCCTGCATTCTTTCATCAAGCTTGTCAGCGTATACTTCTAAATTACCGCCAACATCTTGATACAACTGAGCAGTTTCTTTCATAGCCTCATATAAGTTGATTGCATCTGTGCAGATATATACATTGTCTTCTAAATCTGCCTTAAGAATGTCATCACCTATATCAGATGTTTCAAAAACCTGCTCTTCTCCTTTCTGCTTTTCCCCATCAACATACACGTCAATGATAATAGCTTCTGGAACAGCAGCAATTGGACCCGGTTCTACAGTAATGACAGATATTCTACCATCTACTGTTTTTAGTTCATCCTCATATGAAAAAGGTTTAAAGTCGGCCATAGTTATGGCCTCCTTTCATAATTTATTTTGCATAGTTGTTCCTATGCAATGCTTTTATGTTAACACTAATTTGATAAAATGTCAAATCAATCTATCAATTTTCTTAAATCTTCTTCGCTAAATACATATTTTTTATTGCAAAAATGGCATATCAACTCGGCTTTACCATCTTTTTCAATAATATCTTTTATTTCATCTTTTCCAATTGTTATTAAATTTCTCTCCATTTTTTCTTTACTACAATTACATATATATTGAGGAATATTGTCATCCTCAAAATACATTAAATTTTGATCTCCAGTAACTATCTCAGCAATTTCTACTAATTCTCTTCCATCATCTAACATTTTACTAATACTATCAGCCTTTTTTAATGCTTCTTCAATCTTAACAATATCTTCTTCTGTTGCATCTGGCATTAAAGTAATTAAATAGCCACCAGCAGCTCTCACTCCATTTTTATCTACTAAAACTCCTAGAGCAACTACTGTTGGTGTTTGCTCTGATTTTGCAAAATAATTTGTAAAATCTTCTGCTATTTCTCCTGAAACTATTGGAGTCATTCCAACATATGGTTCTTTTAAACCAATATCTTTTATTATATAAATCATTCCTTGTTTTCCAACAGCATTTCCAACATCCAATTTTCCATTTTCTGGGTTTAGCGGTAAATCTAATTGAGGATTTGAAACATAACCTTTAACATTTCCATTATTATCAGCTACTGCCGTCATATTTCCAATTAATCCACTACCTTTTACTTGAGTAGTAATTGTACCTTTTTCGCCTTTCATTTCTTTTCCCATTAAACTTGTAATCGTTAATAATCGTCCTAAAGCTGCTGTTGAGGTTGGGCTCAAATCATGTAATTTTCTTGCCTCTTCAACCATATTTGTTGAACGAATACATCTTATATTAACTTTACCGTTATAAGCTAAACAGCTAATTATTTTATCATTTTGCATTTTTCTAGTCCTTTCTTTACAAAAAAATGTTACATTCTTTAATCACTAGTTATTTATAACATATTTTTTAATATTTCTCAACCCCCTTGCCGCTAATTTATTTGACATAATATTTCAAAAATGATACAATTATTATACATTAATTTTTAAAGGAGATGTAAAAAAATGGCTAAAAGTTCATTATGCAATTACGCAACACGGACACTGTATCGAAACCCAGTAGATGCTAAGTGGCATGATGGAATTACATCTACTGAATCAAGTCCAATTTTACACATCCAAAGTGATGTTATTGCGTCAACATATGATTTTCTGTTGACAGAAGACACCACTAACCTTGTTCAAGCTTTAAAAAACATAAAAAAATCAAAGCGGGGAATACTTAAGAACTATATTGCAGCAGACGAATTTACATATGTTCCAAAATACGATTTAAATCTTAGAATTTCTATTGCCTTTTTCGATAATAAAAAATCGATAGAAATCAAATTGTTTGTTCAACTCAAAAACGGAATATCTCGTTCGCTCAAAAGAGTACCTATTAAAATCAAAAGTGAATTAGCCAATATGCGCAAAACACTTTCAAAGCTTGAAGAAGATTACAAAAATTTCTAATGTTTAAGGTAACACAAAACTTTGTGTTACCTTTTTCTTTTTTAATATAATTAGTAATATTTTTTATAATTAAGAATATAATATATTATTGTGCAAAAATGATTACATTATTACGAGGAGGGAAATTTAATGGTAAATAATTTTACTAAACTTTCCAAAGAAGATATAGAGCAAGACGATAAACAAGTAGCTTCTTTTTTTAATCGGGCAAAACGTATTACCAGAAATTCGTCAGATGATATTTATATTTTAATTCAAAATATTTCAGAATATTGTCAAATACACTATACTCAATATCGTGAACAATTAAATATGTTACAAATATTTTTAAGTGAATGCATACAAAGTATTTGTAATAATGACGAAACTGGTTTTATTCGACTTAACATTTACTTAGAGACAAAAGACTATTTTGTAAAAAAAGGATGGCTAGCCGGAAAATCAACTTGCTAAAAAAGTAGAGGGACACTTCCCCCTACTTTTTGTTATTATTTATAGTTCTTTTCCATAATAAGAATCTAATAAAATTTCTTTTAACTCTGGTATTAATGGTAAACGAGGATTTGCAGTTGTACATTGATCTTCAAACGCTCTATCAGCAAGCATATCTACTTTATCTAAAAATTCTTGTTCAGCAATTCCTGCTTCTTTAAATGATGCTGGAATATTTAAGTCTTTATTTAGTTTTTGAACTTCTTTTATCAATGACGCTACGCCCTCTTCAACTGTTGAAGCTGCAAACCCCATTTTTCTTGATATTTCAGCATATTTTTGATCTGCTATAAAATATTCATACTTAGGAAATGATACAAATTTTGTTGGTTTACTAGCATTATATTTTATAACATAAGGTAATAAAATTGCATTTAATCTTCCATGTGGTAAATGGAATTCTGCACCTAATTTATGTGCTAATGAATGGCAAATTCCTAAAAACGCATTTGTAAATGCCATACCTGCTATTGTACTTGCGTTATGCATTTTTTCTCTTGCTTGTTTATTTGTTCCATTATTATAACTTTCCCTTAAGTTTTTAAAAACTAATTCAATAGCTTTTTCAGATAAACCATCTGTATAATCTGATGCCATGTTTGAAACATATGCTTCTAATGCATGTGTTAATACATCCATCCCTGTATCTGCAGTAATACTTTGAGGTAAACTCATTACTAAATCTGGATCAACAATTGCAACATCTGGTGTTAATTCATAATCTGCAAGTGGATATTTTTTATTAATAGTTTTATCTGAAATAACTGCAAATGATGTTACTTCTGAACCTGTTCCTGAAGTTGTTGGAATTGCAACCATTTTAGCTTTAATTCCGAGTTTAGGGAATTTATAAGTACGTTTACGAATATCCATAAACTTAAGTTTCATTCCCTCTGGGTCTGCATCTGGATGCTCATAAAATAGCCACATTCCTTTTGCCGCATCAATTGCACTTCCTCCTCCTAATGCGATTATTACATCCGGTTTGAATTCATTCATCATTTGAACACCCCTATTAACTGTTTCAAAAGATGGATCTGATTCTACATCAGAAAAAATTTCAGAATGAACATAATCTTTTCTTTTTCTTAAATGATATAATATTTTATCTACATAACCTAATTTAACCATACCTGGGTCTGTTACAATAAATGCTCTTGTAATTTCAGGCATTTTTTCTAAATACTGAATTGAACCTGCTTCAAAATATATTTTGTCAGGGATTTTAAACCATTGCATATTAACCCTCCTTTTTGCAACTCTTTTTACATTTATTAAATTGACGCTTGATACATTTGCTGTTGTTGAATTACCACCAAATGTTCCGCATCCAAGTGTAAGCGATGGCATATTTGTGTTGTAAATGTCACCTATTGCTCCATGTGTTGATGGTGAATTTACTATAATTCTTCCTGCTTTTACAGTTTCAGAAAATTTACGAATTGTTTCATCATCTTCTGAATGAATAACAGCAGAATGTCCTAATCCTCCGAATTCAATCAATTTTTCCGCTAATTCAATTCCTTCGTCAGCGCTATCAACCACATAATAAGCAAGAACTGGGCTTAACTTTTCCTTTGAAAATGGATATTCAATCCCTACCCCATTTTCTTGTAATACTAAAACTTTAGTCTCTTTTGGAACTTCAATTCCAGCCATTTTTGCAATGTTATATGGGCTTTTTCCAACTATATCACTGTTTAAAGCACAGCCTTTTTCTTCAATAAACATGCTTCCTTTTAATCTATCAGTTTCTTCAGCTGTCATAAAGTAACAGCCTGCTTCTTTCATCAATCTTTCAAATTCATCTTTAATTTCTCTATCAACTATAACAGATTGTTCAGAAGCACAAATCATACCATTATCAAAAGACTTTGATAAAACTAAATCATTTACCGATGTTTCCAATTTAGCTGTTTTATCAATATAACAAGGAACATTCCCTGGGCCAACACCTAAAGCTGGTTTTCCGCATGAATATGCAGCTTTAACCATTCCAGTTCCTCCTGTTGCTAAAATTAAATTAACATCAGGATGATTCATTAAATAATTAGTTGCAGTAATTGAATGTTCCTCAATCCATAAAATACAGTTTTCTGGTGCACCGGCTTTAATTGCAGCATCTCTTACAGTTTTTGCAGCCTCAACACTACATTTTTGAGAAGATGGATGGAATCCAAATATAATAACATTTCTAGTTTTAGCTGCTATTATTGACTTAAACATAGTAGTTGCAGTTGGATTTGTAACAGGGGTTACACCTGCAATAATTCCAACTGGTTCAGCAATACTAACATACCCCTCTTCCTCATTTTCATCTATAATACCAACAGTTTTGTCATATTTTATACTATGATAAATATATTCTGTTGCAAACATATTCTTAGTAATCTTGTCCTCATAAATACCACGACCTGTTTCTTCTACAGCCATTTTAGCCAATTCCATATGTCTTTCTAACCCAGCCATAGCCATGGCTTTAATAATTTTATTGACTTGATCTTGGTCTAATTTTAGATACTCTTCAGACGCTTTTTTTGCCTTTGCAACCAATTCATCAACCATTGATTTAATACGCATTTTTTCTTCTTCGCTAATTTCTTGAGCCATATTAAACTTCCTCCTTTGATTTATTACTTCTCTAATTATATATTATTAAAACAGTTTGTCAACGATTTTTCATTGACACTTTCTTCTAAAATTCTACAATAACAAAAAAAACAGAGGAATAAATTTATTCCTCTGTTTTGAATTTATCTTGTTGCATAAATATATATTGCAACCAGAATTATTAAACAAACAAGTTTCACTACATTTGCAATAAAAAATTGTTTGTCTTCATTAGTCCAGTTTTTCATAAAAATTCCCCCTCTTGTGGTTTTTTCGTTTGCTTAGATGAATATTATAGCATATATTTCTTATGATTTCAAGACTTTCTCTATTTTTCGTATGTCATATTTTGCTATATTTCAACATTTACATGTCAACTAAAAAAAACGTAGCAAAGTTCAACTCAATAATAAAAAAAGTTTAACTATATTTTGCGAAAACACCTTTATTTTTCAAAAAAAATGTAGTATAATAGCTTCAATATTCGATTGTACAGAAAGGAATGATTTAAAATTATGGCTTATGATTTTAAAAATATAGAACAAAAATGGCAAAATTTTTGGGAAGAAAATCAAACATTTAAAACAGATGTATGGGACTTCTCAAAACCTAAATATTATGCATTAGACATGTTCCCTTACCCATCAGGACAAGGTCTACATGTCGGGCATCCTGAAGGATACACAGCAACAGATATCATGTCTAGAATGAAAAGAATGCAAGGTTTCAATGTTCTTCATCCAATGGGATGGGATTCATTTGGATTACCTGCTGAACAATATGCAATAAAAACTGGTAATCATCCTGATATATTTACTAAACAAAATATTCAAGTATTTAAAAGGCAATTAAAAATGCTTGGTATGTCTTTTGACTGGGATAAAGAATTATCAACATGTGATCCAGAATATTATAAATGGACTCAATGGATTTTTATTCAATTATATAAAGATGGGTTAGCTAAATATGTCGACATGCCTGTTAACTGGTGTGAAGAATTAGGAACAGTTTTAGCTAATGACGAAGTTATTGATGGAAAAAGCGAACGTGGTGGATTCCCTGTTGTTAGAAAAAATATGAAACAATGGGTATTAGATATTCCAGCTTATGCTGAAACATTACTTGACAACTTAGATGATTTAGATTGGCCTGAATCAACTAAAGAAATCCAAAAAAATTGGATTGGAAAATCAATTGGTGCTCATGTTAAATTTAAAATTGCTAATCATGAAGAATTAGATTTTACAGTATTTACAACAAGATGTGATACATTATTTGGTGCTACTTACTGCGTACTAGCTCCAGAAAATGAATTAGTAAAACAAATCACAACTCCAGAACAAGCTGAAGCTGTTGAAAATTACATTAAACAATGTAGCAGTAAATCAGACTTAGAAAGAACGGAATTAAACAAAGAAAAAACTGGTGTATTTACAGGAGCATATGCAATCAACCCTGTTAACAACAAGGAAATTCCAATTTGGATTGCAGACTATGTTTTAGCATCTTATGGAACCGGAGCAATTATGGCTGTTCCTGCTCATGATGAAAGAGATTATGCATTTGCTAAAAAATTCGGATTAGATATTATTCCTGTTCTTGAAGGAGGAAATGTTTCTGAAGCTGCTTTTACAGAAGACGGATTACATATTAATTCTGATTTCTTAGATGGATTAAACAAAGAAGATGCAATCAATAAAATGCTTTCATGGCTTGAAGAAAAAGGAATTGGAACTAAGAAAATAAATTATAAATTACGTGAATGGATTTTTGCACGTCAACGTTATTGGGGTGAACCTATTCCAATTGTTCATTTTGAAGATGGAATGGAAGTTTTAGATGAAAGCGAATTACCTTTAGTTCTTCCTGAACTTGAAGATTATGCTCCATCAAAAACAGGTGCTTCTCCACTTGAAAAAGCTACAGATTGGTTAAGATATGAAAAAGGCGGAAAAGTTGGTAAACGTGAAACTAGTACAATGCCTGGAAGTGCTGCATCTAGCTGGTATTTCTTAAGATATATCGACCCTCATAATAATGATGAATTTGCAAACCAAGAATTATTAAAACACTGGTTACCAGTCGATCTATATATGGGTGGACCTGAACATGCAGTTGGGCATTTACTATACTCAAGATTCTGGAACAATTATCTATATAACAAAGGGTTAGTTCCTGTAAAAGAACCATTTGCTAAACTACGTCATCAAGGTATGATTTTAGGCTCAAATGGTGAAAAAATGAGTAAATCTAAAGGAAATGTTGTAAATCCAGATGATATGGTTAAAGAATTTGGTGCAGATAGCTTACGTATTTACGAAATGTTTATGGGACCAATTGATGCAGCTAAACCATGGGATCCAAAAGGAATTGATGGTTCTAAAAAATTCTTAGACAGAGTTTGGAGATTATTTGCTGAAAGCAATAAGATTCAAGATGTTGAAAATACAGAATTAGAAAAAGTTTATAATGTTACAGTTAAGAAAGTAACAAATGATTATGAAACAATGAACTTTAATACAGCAATTAGTCAATTAATGATTTTCATAAATGCAGCATATAAAGCAGAAGTATTACCTAAAAAATATGCTGAAGGTTTTGTTAAATTATTAAACCCAGTTGCACCACATATTACTGAAGAATTATGGTCAACAGTTTTAGGTCATAGCGGATCAATCGCTTATGAAACATGGCCTGAATATGATGAATCAAAAACAATTGATGATGAGATTGAAATTCCAGTTCAATTCAATGGAAAAGTAAAAGCAACAGTTGTTGTTCCATTAAATTCAGACGAAGAAACTGTTAAAAATATTGTTCATTCAAATGAAGCTGTTAACAGTAATTTAGATGGAAAAACTATTGTTAAAGAAATCTATGTAAAAAACAAAATTTATAATATAGTAATTAAATAATAAAAAAAGCTGCAAACCTTGCAGCTTTTTTTATAATAGTAATAAATTTGTTTTTTCGTTCAGTCTTAATGCATTAGTTCTTATGTCTTTTAAGATTTGTAAAACAAGTAAAAAATTTTCATCAGTATCTGTATTGATTGTTATTGAATAACGTTCTTCCAAGATTTGTGCATACTTAATAATATATTCACCGCAAAGAATAAAACATTGTCTTAATTCCTTAGTGTTTGCACATTCAAAGCTTTTTAAATTACCAAAATTAAATGTTAGAGCATTATATTCGTTTGTATCTGCTCCTAAAAACTCTATAATTTCGGTACTTTCAAATTGCTTGTCCATCAATTCTTGTACTTTACTGTAATTGACTATAAAGTCTTCCATACACTTGTCTAATGCTCTTTCAAGCCGTCTTTTAGGTGAGTTTAAATACAATAGAATTATACCCAAAATCACCACACCAATAACGAAAATTTCAACTTTAGTCATAACTCATCTTCCTTCCATTATTAAACAAAAGGTTTACGTACGTCTGATTGAATACATTATATCACATTCACTATGTTTTTTCAATTTTAAAATTATTTACCTCCGCACCTATTAAAATAATATACATACAGAAATATACCCACATCATTGCCAAAACAATTGTAGTCAAACTTCCATACATTACAGAAAAGCCTTTAAATGTATCTAAATAGATTGAAAAAATCCACGAAATTATATACCAACCAAGAGTTGCAACAATTGCTCCTGGAATTTGTTTTTTAAAACCTTGTTTATGCCCTGGAACAAATCTATACATTAATAGAAGGATTATAAACAGTACAATATACACACCTATTTTTGATAAATGAAAAATACTGCTTACATTGTCAGGTATTGCAAATTTTGTTTCAACAAAATCTAATATTGTATCTCCAAATACTGAAATAAATAAAACAGAAATAACAGCTATTACAAAAAATACTGTTAGAACTATTGATTTTATTTGCATCCACAAATAATTATACTCTTTATCTGTTTCATAGACATTATGCAATCCTTTTGATAAAGCATAAAATCCTTTTTTGGCTGACCATAAAACAAAAATTGCTGAAATTGAAACTGTACCAACTGATTTCGAATACACTTCTTGAATTATTCCAACTGTTTTATCTGTCATTGTGGCAGGCATTACATTTTGAATAATTGAAACCAATGTATTTTGAGATATTCCTGTGTATTGAATTAACGTAACAATCAACATTACAAATGGTATAAATGAAAGCAATGTATAATATGCACATTGAGCAGTGTATTCGCTTATATTATGTGTGTCCATACTAATGCAAAAGTTTTTTATATTATTCCAAACTATTTTCATTAGTTGTTCCTCCTTTATTCAATCGTGTCATAATAATTTCAGCAACATTTCTTCCTGTTCGCGCTGCCCAAGCCACGGTTGATTTTGTTCCAGCCACATCTCCACCTGCAAGCACATTTTTCATAGATGTTTCATAATTGTCATTTATTTTAATATATCCTTTTTTATCACATTCTAATCCTAATAGATTAACAATTTTCTCCTCTGGCACTGAACCTATTGCCATTACAACATAATCCATGTCTAATTCATAATTACTTCCTTCAATATCAACTGGAGATAACCTTGAATCTCCTTCTTTTTGGACTAATTCTGTTTTTATACATTCAACTTTTTCTACGTTGCTATCTCCCAAAATCTTAACTATATTAGTTTGGAACAAGAACTCTACTCCTTCATCTTTAGCATCTTTAATTTCTTTTTTCTCAGCAGGCATTTGTTCCTCTGCTCTTCTATATATTACAGTAACCTTCTCAGCTCCCATTTTATTTATAGTTCTTGCACAATCCATAGCTACATTACCGCCACCGATTACTGCAACTTTCTTTCCGTGATAATCTGGATGTGAATTATATTCTAATAAAGTATTTCCGCCATAAACACCCTGTAAATCTTCACCTTCTATTCCCATTTTCCATGGAATATTTGCACCTATTGAGATGAAAACAAAGTCATATTTTTCAGATAAATCTTCCAATTTTACATCTGTTCCAAGTTCTGTATTTAGTTGGACTTCTATTCCAAGATTTAATATTTTATTAATAGCATTATCTAAAATATCCTTACTTAATCTAAATTCAGGAATTCCATATCTTAATAATCCACCCAGCTTATCTCTTTTTTCGTAAATTGTAACCTCAAAACCATTTCGTGCAAGAAAAGCAGCACATGTTAATCCTGCTGGGCCACTACCAATAATGGCTACTTTTTTACCATTTTTAGCTACTTCTACATCATCCATTCTGTAACCATTCTGTAAAGCCTTATCACCAACAAAAGCCTCTAAATCTCCAATATTAACCGGGTTAGATTTAATTCCTCTAACACATTTTCCCATACATTGACTCATATGCGGACAAATCCTTCCACAAATAGATTCAAGTACAGTTGTTTTACTCAAAACTTTATATGCTTGTTCAAAATTTTCTTCTTTAACATTTTTTATAAATTCAGGTATATCATTACCTAACGGACAACCACTTTGACATGGTTTAACCTTACAATTTAAGCAATATGATGCTAATTCATTTATATTTCTTTCCATATTTATTTCTCCATCAATTATATATTATATTTATAGCGAAATAATCGCTGTTCCCAAGCCATAATTCTTGCCGTCTCCTCTGCATGAATTAATAATATCTTTGTTACAAAAGCTACAGATTCCGCAATCGTAAATGTTTTCTTTTTTTATCCCCACATCTTCTAGTAAAACTTTTGTAATTAAAACAGTATCAATTCTCCATTTATCAACTCCATTTTCATCTTTTCCTACATATTCAATAAATTCTTTTAATCTATTTGTATAGTCAAAAGCTTCTTCACACAAATTCTTAACATCTTCCTTAACTTCAAAATGACACTTTCTAATACTTGGGCAAATACACACTATTATATCCGCTGGATTACATCCATAA
This sequence comes from Clostridia bacterium, assembly GCA_017528375.1. Taxonomy (GTDB): domain Bacteria; phylum Bacillota; class Clostridia; order TANB77; family CAG-508; genus CAG-492. The sequence continues at coordinate 14,133 of JAFXOY010000128.1, forward strand.
TCATCAACCATTGATTTTATTGCATTTACAGCAACTTTATCAAAAGTACCTCTCCAGCCCGAATGAATATTACCAATAACCTTTTTTACAGGATCATATAATAAAAGTAAAATACAATCAGCATTACAAGAAGCCAAAGAAACACCTTCTAAATTTGTAACCAATCCATCTGTATCTACATATTTACCTTCTTCAATACACATGTTTTTAGGCAACTTATTCACAACTTTTACACAATTTGTATGAGTTTGATTAGGCTTAACCAATTTATTGCAATCCACACTAATAACATCACAAAAATCAATATAATTCTTAATAGACTGCTCACATCTTTCCTGGCTCACAACACCTGGTCTAGTATTAAAAAAATGTGGTTTCAAACTATAAGCATGCCTAACCCCAAGTTCTAACAACTTCCTAAACTGCAAAAACTCAAATCCACCTTCTCTTTTATGAACCACCACATCATTACTCAAATCCCTCATCAACTTCACACCCTTTCCTATATTTTCTACATTTTAAATCTCCTCCTGCATCATCTCCAACACAGCTTCCTTCTCTGCACTAGCAATATAATTATATCCATTACCACCATCAGTTCCATTAAAATTACAAACAGACTTATAAGCACAATAATCACAAGGCGTCTTTTTATTCTTAGTATTATAATAAGGATTAATATCAATATTTCCACTCAAAATCTCACCAGAAATTTGCTTAATAATTTTATTTGTATACTTCTGCAAATACTCAAACTGCTTTCTATTTACACTACTTGAACGCGTTGTACTTAAGGTTCCCTCTTTTCCTACATACGCCGGAATTATGTCAGAACTACCTGTTTCAAGATTTGTATCCATCATTTTTACAACATCAATATCCGCCAAAATTAACCCTTGCATTTTAAACTGTTTACGTATTCTATCTTCAATTTCTTCTTTTGTTAAACTTTTCTTAGATTTTATAACCGGATCTACCAAATTAAAATACAATACTCCTGCTGGTAGCAAATCTTCATGTTCACAAACAGCATCCAAATATGTAATTAATTGCAATTGCAATCCTGCATAAACTTGATTCAAATCTATATTTTTTGCTGATGATTTATAATCTATTATACGCACATATTTATCATTATCTAATTTAGCAATATCTATTCTGTCAATTTTACCTGTTATTTCAACCTTTTGCCCACTTTCAAGCTCCATTGTAATTGGTGGATATTCTTTTCCTTCTTTAAATTCTACTTCATTACCTAATACTTCAAATTTACTGAATTTTAAACTTTCAACAATATACTTCATTGATCTAAAAATAACTTTTTTCAAACGCTGGCTTAATGATTTATATTTAGGTGAGCTTGTAAAAATATAATTTTTGTTTAATCCAAGTTTTTCTTCAACAATATCATTAATTAATTCCATAATTTGTTCATCTGTTAATTCTTTCAAGTTATATGAATTTTCTTTAATATTATTAAAAAATGTATCAATTACATCATGCATAAATGTTCCAGTATCAACTGGATTTATTTTGAAGTTATCTTTTTCTGATAATTTCAACCCATATTTTAAATAATATGCAAAATGGCATGATTGATATTGTTCTAATCTTGAAACACTTGTCCTTAGTGTGTTTCCATACATTTTTGCAATATTTCTTTCATTGATTTTCTCTGGCTTGTTATTATATAATAAAGCTTCCATTGCTTTTTCTAATTTATACTTCCATGCATTATTATTTCTGTAATAATTATAAACTTCCACCCATTTATCTTCAATCTCACCAGTATCTCTATATTCACCCAATTTATTTAACAACTCATCAAAAGTTGTATTTTCAATTAAGATTTCTGAACTTCTTTCTATGATATCACTTTGTTCTTCTAACTCTGGAAAAATTTTTTTCATCTTCGAAATCAATATTGAACCTCTTAATGTTTTTCCTTCAGAATTTGATGATGCGTATGATAAAAATAGCTTTTCCTCAGCTGTTGTAAAAGCTTTATAAATATTAAAATTATCTTCATATAAACTTTCAACAGTATTTCTAGCAAGTTCAACTCCATTATCCTTCAAAAACTGTCTGTCATTATCATTAAAAAATCCCTCGTTTTTGTGAACAGATGGAAACATTCCATCATTTAGTCCAATTATAAAAATTGCTTTAACTTTATGGCTTCTTGATCTATCAACATCACCTATAATTACTTGGTCTTGTGTTCCTGGAATTTTACCTAAATCGCTGCTTGCTAAACCTGTTTTAAGAATTTGCATGTATTTATCAAATGAAATTTTTTCATCGCCAAATACTAAAACAATTTCATCTAACACATTCATTATTATTTTCCAACTTGTTTCATATTGAGTAGCAAATTCCGTTTGTCCTGCTTGCTTTAATTCTTCAATTTTTTCTTCAAACTTTTTATCTATACCGTTTTTTATTAGAAATTCGTATAAACTTTGTGTTATTTTTTTTACATTATTAGTTCCTGAAAGACTTTCTTTAAATTCTAATAATGGATTAACTATCATACGTCTTATTTCGCGAATTCGTTCAATTTGTTCTTTATTAGATTCGTCTTCATCTTTGAAATTCCATTCTGATTTATACCATTTATTATTCTTTATCCCCCATTTTTGGCAATAATTTTCCAATATAAAAATCTCATGTTTACTAATATCTAAGAATCCTGTTTTTACATAATTTAAAACAGATTCATAAGACCAATTTCTTGCAAATATTTCTAGAATTGATAGCAAATATTTAACTATAATATTTTGACTTAAGTCTTTTTTCTCATCAATAAAAACTGGAATTTGATATTTATTAAAAATAACTTTAACCAAATTTGAATAAACGTCTAATCCTTTTGTTATAACTGCAATATCTTTATATCTATATTTATCATTTCTGACTAATTTTAATATATTAATTGCAACATTTTCAATTTCTGAATACTGATTGTTAGCTAAGAATAACTTTATATTTTCAGGCTTTTCCTCATATTTTTTATACGGAATTGCATATAAATTTTTCTCCAAATGTTCAAGTTCTTTGTTTTTAAAGCGATGGTTTTCTTGTAAATATACAGAATCATCTAACGGTATTCCCTGTTCCTTTACAATGTCTAACAACCTAGATACTGTTAATTTGTTAGAATAAAACACATCACTTTCCGGAGAAATGCTTTCATCCAAAGAATCAGAGCAAATACATATGTTTACCTGGCTAGCAACATTTGCTAGTTGCTTAATTATTTCGTATTCTTGTTTTGTAAATCCAACAAATTCATCAATATAAATCAATGTATCATTAAAAATATCAACATCTGATAATTGATTTGCAAGATTTGTTAAATTATCATTTTCATCAATATAACGATTTTCTATTTTATTTTCAAATTCAGTATATACTTGCAAAATATCTTTAATTTTTGATTTTAAATAATTATCATTAGTTTCTTCCATCATTTTTGTTAAATCATCTGTTAAAACTCCGTGTTTCTTAAACTCTGTGATTTGATCAATTATTAACTCAATATTCTCATCAGATTTTCCTAAAAATTTTAATTTACTCTTTTTGCCACATAAAATGTTATAAATAAGCATAGCTTTACCTGAATTAGTTATATTAGTTTTAGCTGTGCCACCAACTTCAGATGCGACTCTGTAAGCCATTCTGTTAAAAGTTAAAACTTCTGCATTTAAAACTGCTGTATTATTTAATACTTCAAGCAACTTTTTCTCTGCAGTAAATGAAAACTGTTCAGGCGTTATTACATATATCTTTTTCCCACAATTTATTAACTCTTTAATTTCATTAAAGATAAATTCACTCTTTCCAGAGCCTGATTTACCATAAATTAATCTAATTGACATTTTTTAAATCCTTTCTTTAAAAAATTTTAAGACAGATTTGAAATTTTTCATCCTCTCTTCCAATAAAACAAATACTGTTGAGCAATTCCTTGCAAATTGCCAAACTTCTCGTTTGCCATGCTTAGCACCAACTTTTTATCAACCTTATTTTCATCTTCATTGTGAATATACAATTCATTCATAACTCTTCTAACCCATACATCAATAGGAAAAACATCTAATCTTTTTAAAGTTGAAAATAACAAAATGCAATCCGCTACTTTTGGGCCAACTCCAGGAAGTTTTAGTAATTCTTCTCTAACAACTTGAGTATTTTTTTCATCATGAAGTTTGTCCAAGTCAATTTCTTTATTTAATACAATTTTTGTTGTTTCAAATACCCTTACATCTCTAAATCCTAATCCTAAATTTCTTAAATCTTGAACACTAGCTTTTTCTAGTTGTTCTGGAGTTGGAAAAGTGTAATATTGTATACCATTCCATTCAATTTTATCTCCAAATCTTTTTGAAATTCTTTCAATAATTCCTTTTATTCTTGGAATATTGTTATTAGCTGATATTATAAAAGATATTATCGTTTCCCATAAGTCTTGATTTAACAATCTTATTCCTTCACCATATAAAATACTTCTTCTCATATTACTGTCTATTTTTTGTAATTCATTTTTTATTGTTTCATAGTCTCTATCCATATCAAAATAATAATCAAAAAGTTCTTTTAAATCATCAGCCCCATAGCTTTCAACGTAAACATCTTTACCTATCATTTTTATATTAATAACATTTTTCTTAACAACACCTGTATAACTACCATCTTCGTTTTTATTCCATCTAAAACACTGACCGCATTCAAAAATGTGTTCTAAGTTAAATGACTTTATATTTTTTAGTTCTAATTTTTGCTCTTTCATGCTATCACCTTAATAAAATTATATAAAAAAAATCCTCAAAATACAATAATTTATTAAACATAATTAAAACAAAAAGATTATAGAACTTTTACAATTCTATAATCTTTTTTATTATTTATTATACTAATCAGCAATATTATTTACTTCTTCAGTAACTTCTTCAGCAGTATTTACTGCAGAAGCAACTGTTGTATTATCAATAGCATTTGTAACACTGGCTTGTCCAAATGAGAAAGCTTTTCTTTCAGATTTAGCACTTCCTTCAAGTTTTCTTATAAATTCAGCTTTTGTATTATCTAAAGTTTCTTGCATTGCAGCAAACATTTCTTCAACATCAGCTTTTGTGAAATCGTAAGTATTACTTCTTGCCATAGGCTCCAAAATTTGAATGTTATGCATTACATTATTTACCCTTTTACTTGCGTTTTCCATAAATTTTTGTCTTTTTTGTTCATTAATTTCCATTCCAATTTCTCCTTTATTGTAAAATATTACTGCTACATTTTTTATACAGCACATTTATTTTATAACACTATTTTTTAAAATTAACAACAATTTTTTTGAAAAATATCCTTAATTTTTTATCTAATTTTTCATATAAATCAAATAGTATAATAAGCTACAAGCCTTGTAATTATTGACATAATTTTTGAAATATTGTATAATATTAAACATGTGAAAAAATCATTATTGCGCAAAGGAGGATTTTTTTATGCGCAGAACAAAAAAGGCTGTTCAAGCTTTCAAGAACAATGCCGGAATACGGTTAAGCAATGGAATTCCAACATCAGCATCAATAATCATCAACTCTAACTTATACAAAATTCCAATTGTTTCTCCAAGATTCAAGACAATGGAGGAATTTACTGCAGAGCCTAATAACAAAATCTTTGTTACTATGTCAGTAAACAACAGAAATTGGCTTAACAACTTTTCTTCTGAGATAATCAATCAGGGGCACATGGATAAATATCCATTTTATAACTCTTCATTAGATTATAAAAACCCCGGTATCTCTGCCTTTAGAATCGTAAATGAACTCGGCTTTGTACAGGTCCAGGTACGTCAAATTGCAGAACACCCAACATTATTTCAGCTGGATTATTATGAATGCTGTAAAAAAGACGAAGTTGTCTTAAAATTAATCGGATTATGCAATTTGGTTAATTATGAACACCCTATTGTAGATGTTGTATACTCAACTTACTACAGCCCTAAGAAAGCTACGGAATATGGTTCTTTAATTGCAACTACATTCCAGGATGTAATGGTTTACATGCGTCCCTACGATTACTCAGAAAGCTCAAAAGTATGCTCAGTAGAACCAATCAACATTCCGTGTTGGCAGTAACTAAAAAAGGAACTGGTTATACCAGTTCCTTTTTACTTTAATTTCAAGAGCGTCCCTCTTTGTGTCATTTTTGACACAAATGGGGACGGACTCATTTTTGGTCAAAAATGTCCCATTTTGAGTCCGTCCCCAAATGTGTCAAAAATGTGTCACTTAGAAAAATACTTCGACTTCATTAACTGAAGAACTATCCTCTAACTTGATTTTTCTATCCTCAACTACATTTCCATTCAAAACAACTTTTTTATCTTCATTCTCTCTACATTTAATAAACTTAATGTTATATATACTATTACCATATTTATACCTTACAAAATATTCTTTCCAATTAGAAGCAATTGCTGGTTTGAAAGTCATATATCCGTTTTGAATATTTAATCCTAAAATATATTTTATTCCAGCAATATACATCCAGCTACTAGAACCTGTGTACCATGTCCAGCCTCCTCTTCCAGCGAGATTTCCTTGTCCATAAATATCTGCTGGAATAATATATGGTTCAACCTTGTATTTCATAACACTGTCTTTTGTTTTACTGTGTTCAATTGGATTAATCATTCTAAAGTATTCTACTGCTTTATCTCCAAAACCAAGTAACGCTTCTGCAATTATAACCCAGATTGCTGAATGTGTGTATTGGCCACCGTTTTCTCTGGTTCCCGGTAAATATGCTTTAATATATCCTGGTTCTAAATCACCTTTTTCAAATGGCGGGTCTAATAATTTTATCAATCCATTTTCAGTATCTACCAAATGATTTTCTAAACTTTCCATTGAAATATATTTTTTATCATTATCACCCATATTTGAAATAACTGACCAACTTTGCGCTATGCTATCAATTTTACATTCATCATTTTGCAAACTTCCAAGAACTTTTCCATCATCCATAAATGCTCTATTAAACCATCTACCATCCCATGCATTAGTATTTATTGATTTACGCAATTGTTTAACAGTTTCTTTGTATTTTTCAGCTTTACCTAAATCTCCTTTATATTCACAAATTTTTGAAAAATCATTTAATACAGAACCTAAGAAAAATCCTAGCCATACACTTTCTCCTTTTCCTTTATTTCCAACCGTACTAAAGCCATCATTCCAATCTCCCGAACCAATCTTTGGAAGTCCATGTTCTCCAAAATTAAGCGATTTTTCTATTGCTTTTATACAATGTTCATAAATTGTTCCTTTCTGTTCTGAAGGCACATATATGTCATATCTTTCATCTATTCCTTTTTCTAAAACAGCACCATCAATATAACTTGTTTCAACATCCAAAATACTATAGTCATTTGTAAAATTTATATAATCAGAAACCGCATAAGGCAACCATAATAAGTCGTCTGAGAATCTGGTACGTATACCTCTTCTAGTTTCCTCATGCCACCAATGTTCTACATCTCCTTCTGTAAACTGATGCTTACTGTGTTTGATAATCTGATTTTTTGTAATTTCTGGATTTAAATATTTACAACTTAAGCTATCTTGAAGCTGATCTCTAAATCCAAAAGCTCCTCCTGACTGATAAAATCCTGTTCTGCCCCACATTCTACTTGCCAGAGTTTGATACATAGCCCATCCATTTAGAAGAATATTCATTGACTCTACAGGAGTTGATACTTGTATATTACTTAATTTATCATTCCAAAATCTTTTAACAATTTCATATTCTTGAAAACAATTATTTAAATTACTATATTTATAAGCTAAATCTTGACATTCAATTATGGTATCACCAGTTCCTAAAACAATTGAAATATCCTTATTTTCTAAAGCCTCTAATTCTATTTCTAATTCCAAAGCAATAATACTGCTAATTTTATTTGAAAATTTATTGCTAAAATTGTCTAATTTTAAACCAGATGGATTCTGTAATCCACCATTTCCTAAAAACTCTTTTTTAAACCCTGTATATGATTTTATCTTTTCACTACTTGATACAAAGACTATATTTTTATAATCAGAATTAATAATGTTTTGTGCAAGAATTGTATTACTATTCCTGTCAAATTTGAATTTAAGAAATCCTTTTGTTTTTACTTCATCTTCACCTATTACAGGCTTCAAATAATACACTAATTTTATTTTTCTTTTGCGAAGAGTTTCATTTTTCAGCTTTATAATTTGAACTTTTACGCTATCTTCTTTTGGAACATATATTTCCGCTTCTTGTCTAATTCCAAAGTTCTCATGCTCATATTTTGCATACCCAAAACCATAAGTTATATAATAATCATTGGTATCTGGCATTGGATTTAATCCTAAAGACCAAGCTTTTTTTGTGTCATAATCTTTTAAATAAATAATTTCAGAAGGCACATCTAAAATTGGATTATTAGACCAAGCTGTAATTCTATTTAATCTACTATTTTTATACCAGGTATAACCACCCATAGAATCAGTTACAAGTGTACCAAAATTTTCATTTGCCATTATGTGACTCCATGGCATTGGAACATTTTCGTCTTTATTTACTCTAATATAATACTCTTTTCCATCTTGTGAAAATCCTCCGTAATCATTATAATATTTTAAATCTAAATTTAATAATTTGTTTTCTTTTTGATCTTCTTCTACATGCTCTACTATTTCATTTTCAACATTATTATTTATTTTGATTCCATCTTCGTCTAAGTCATTTAATTGTAAATTTAAATTACCATTTTTCGCATCTATAACAAGTTTTGAATATATCGAAATTATCTCTTTATCTTCATCATTAATGTTATTCAGAACGTATATTCCACCCTTAATATTTAACATATACGCAATGTTTCTATTTAATATACTGTCTAAAATTGCATCTTTAACATAGCTATTATATTTATCTCTTTCTTCATTTAAAATTACTAAATCTATTTCTAGGTTTTTAGTTTTAAAATATTCATATGCTTTAATTAATTCTTTAATAACATCAATATCATTAACATTTTTTATTTTTACAAATACAATTGGATAATCCCCAGAAATACCATATTTCCACAATTCATTAATAGGATATTGCTTCTCTGAATAATCAGAGAAACTTGTATTATTTCCTAGAATATATGTTAATAATCTTTGATATAATGAAATATCTTTTCCAGTTAACTCTAAATACCTATTTTCTGCTTCAATTCTTCCCCTTGAAAGTTCAAAAATTCTTTTATTACTTTCCATATTTAAATATTTTTTTATTGTTTCTAGTACATAATTCCTCTCTTCTGAAACGCAAATTATTAAATCTAATTTTATGCATTCTTTCGCTTTTACATTAATTGTTTTTCTCATTGCAATTACGGAATCTGTTGATAATTCTATTTTTTTACTTAATGGTCTCGAATTTTCTACTAATTTTGGAATTCCATAATTATTTCTTCCATTAAATCTTTCCATGCTAATTTCATATTCTAAATCACCAATTGCATTATCTTCCGAATATAAATTCACTGCCATAAACATTTCTTTTTGATTTTCTGAACGTTTTTTTCTTTTTGCAAGAATAGTATTACTATCTTCTATATACTCATAACTCAAAAATAGATTATTAAATGCTGGATGAGCATAATCTTGTTCTTTATTAGATAAAACAGGTTCTAAAAATGAACTTATTTCTAAAGTTTCATCCGTATTTCCAAGATTTTTTATTTCTAATCTGCGTATTTCAACCGAATCATTAGGACTTACTGTAATTTTAGTTTTTGTTTCAATATTTCCATCAATCCTAACGAATTTAGTTCTATCTGGAGCAAATGAAACACTGTATTTATCAGGCTTATCTATACCTTGATTATAACCATTTGTCCATATTTTTTTATTTCGTATATTTTTAATATAAAAATAAATTCCTTGCTCCACATCAGACGTAGGCTTAAATCTATTAATTAAAATATCTTTATATTTACTATATCCATTACCTTTATCATCCATAATTATTGTATAATTTTTGTTTGCCATTAAATTATATCTATCCTGATCATTACTAATTTTGTTAAATGTTTTTTCAGAATAAAAATCAAAATTTTCATATTTTATTTTTTCAACTTTTTCTTTCTTTTCTTTGGTAATAATAACGTTTTCAGGCATTCTTTCTTCTAGCAAAATATTAATAGATTGCATCTCTGGATTTAGCATAAATCTTTTTTGTAAAATATTATTATTAATTAAATTATTAATAGACAAAAGTATTAATGCTTGATGATGTGCCATATATGTTTTTACATTTGCATATTTTTTACTTTTTTCAACTCTATTTGGCGTAAAATCTATTGACTCATAAAATCCATATTTATTATACATTCCTTGTTTTTCTAATTTTTTTAAATTATCTACTACACCCTTAGGGTCTTCTGTTATAGCTAGAATTGAACCATAAGATGAAATAACCATTTCATCTGCCAAACCTCTTTTTAATCCTAACCATGGTATTCCAAAAGCTTTATATTGATAATTGTTATTTAAGTCTTTCAAATTAAATGCAGATTCTGAAATTCCCCATGGAATATCTAGCTTTTTAGCATACTCCTTTTGGCTCATTATCATAAACTTACAAGATTCATCCAATAAACTTCCTGGATATTTCGGAATATTTATATTTGGCATTAAATATTCAAACGCTGTTCCAGACCATGAAATCAGCCCTTTATATTTATTTAGAACTGTTAATGTTCTACTTAAATTATACCAATTTTTTACATCAATATCCTTTTTAGCAATTGCTACTAAACTTGCTTGCCTTGCTTCAGATGCTAATAAGTCATAGTAAGATTCAACTAGCTTGTTTTCTTCAACATCGAACCCAACTGAGAATAGATTGTTTTTATAGTCAAACAATTTTGAAAAGTCTGTGTTGTTTATTAATTCTTTAACTTGTAATATCAATGGTGCAATTTGGGGACGCGTACCAAATTGTTCCAAAAATTGCAGAACTACATACAAATAACCTACAAAATTCCCACTATCAACTGACGAAACAAATCTCGGCATAAGTGGCTGTAAATTATCTAAATTGTACCAATTATATAAATGGCCATTCCATTTTTGTAATCCTGAAACTGTATTAATCATTTTTTCTAATAAACTTACTGTATCTTCTAAGCTTTCAAATCCTAAATCGTAACTTGAAATCACTGAAAGCATTCCAAGTCCTATATTGGTAGATGAAGTTCTTTTAACCACTTTTGGTATTCTGTCTTCTTGATAGTTGTCTGGAGGCAAATATTTTGTATCTTCAGTAATATAATCTTTGAAAAATAGCCATGTTCTTTTAGCAATTTCAGTAACAAAATCTTGCTCACTTTTATTTAATAAATTTAA
>JAFXOY010000129.1 GCA_017528375.1 Clostridia bacterium
ATTTGCAAAAAGGCTGATTTAGCCAATTTTTCCTCAAAAATGTTTCTCATTTCATTTCTTTGTTGTACCTTTGCATTGTGATTCTGAAAAGAGTCGCCCGTAAAGGTGCACTAGAATGAAATTCCTCCTCTATGACCTTCTTTAGGTTTAACAAGGAAAATTTTTCTAGTCATTCCATTAATACTAAATGGAACTTCACTCAAACCAGGATTGCTAGTTTCATATAAACCTTCTAAACATAATTTCATATTTAATTTTCTATTACTTCCATTTTCAAAACCAATATAATAACCCCCATTAGTTTTATGAATATATTGCTTCAATAAACCTCTTTGATCAAGGGCTTCACCCTCTTCAGCAAAAACTTCTTTTGCAATATCATTCATATTAGTGGGAGCATTAGATTGATTATTATTATTAGAACTACTTGGTTGACTACTTCCTTTATTATTAGAACTACTACTTGGAGCCGTTCCTCTTTTTCCTGAAGCTTGTCTTGCACTCGAATTTAATTGATAGGAATATAATGAATTAGTGGTATATGGCATATGAACAAATAAATCATATCCTCCTGGGTAAATTGTTTTTGTTTTACTCTCTTCTTTTGGATTATCTTCTAAATAAAATTCAGCACATTTTCCTTGTCTATATTGCAATGTATCTTTTAATGTTACATCATAATTTCCATTTGAATTGTCAAATAAAACAAAATTAAATGGGAATTCACTGTCGTTTCTTTTTGATTGATATAATTTTCCATTTGCATGGTCTTGAGGAGATAAATTTTTTCTTGAATAATCGAATAAAGCATCTCTAAAAGTGCTTCTTAAATCTTTTGAATTTTCAAAGAAAATACCAACTGCAGAACTTGAATAACATCCTAAATTATAACAATGTTGGTCTTGTCCTCTAATATATCTGAAATTGATATCGCTTATTAAATAATAAGTTCCTTTATTAAGATAAACATCAATTCCAACACATAAAGCCATTTCTACATTCCAACTTGCTTTGACATAGTTATTATTGCTATCAACTAATAATAAATAATTAATAACTGGTTTTTGGTATGTTCCATCTTTAAGAATAATTCTTGGATTCTTTTGGTGACCTGTAATATAAGCATGAGTGTTGTTTTGTAAACATTCTAATCTAGTAATAACTGGTCCTTTACTTGTTTTTGCTTTAGGAACATGTAAATATGTGAAGACATAATCTTCATATAAATGGCAAATACCAGCAACTAAATAATATCTTAAATAATCATTATATGACATCCAAAATGAACCATCATTTTTTGCACGATCATATCCACATTCTTTTTTAAGTTCTGATGTCCATTTTCTACTTGAATCACACCAATCTCCTGACCATTCTCCATTTCCCCATGGATTTCTTAAATGAACTAATCTCTCTTTTCCACTACTAGTTTGAACCTCTTTTACCCCTAATAAGGTATAGGCATGACCTGGAACTAAACCTTTTTCTTCCAAATCTAAATTATATGTATCTCCACTTGTTCCAGCTGTCATAATAAAACCGTTTCTTTCTCCATTCATTAACTGTCTCCAAATTACATCTGCATTTGCTGTTTTATTTCTTATTTTTTCACTGTAGGCGTTTGTTATAACATCGAAAACTTCATGTGGTTCTCCTCCTATAGTTTTAGCATAGTTTCCATTTAATTTTGCCCATGCTTTTTCTAGTAAAATAACCCATAGTTCATTTCCATTTGTTGATGTAAATGCAAAGTTTTTACCCCATGAACCATAGCATGGTATATAATCATCGATTATAACTAATTTCCAAATACCATTCACTCTATAATAGCATCCATAACAATGTTCAGCGGATTTTTCTTTGATATAAAATAATCTTTCAATTAATTTTGGGAATTTACATAAAGCTGCAACAGCAGATAAGAAATAACAATCTCCTAATCCTCCTTGAATAATATCATCTGCTTGAAC
>JAFXOY010000130.1 GCA_017528375.1 Clostridia bacterium
ATTTTTTATTATAATAATAAAAAATAAAGTTGTTCGTATTAATTAAATATAATCATAATTATTATTATCATTAAAATATTACACAGTTAAAAATGCAGTAAAAAATAATATAGAGTTATAAAATGGCAACGACTAATTTACAAAAATTTGATTTAGAACAAAATGGAAGACATTACATTTTAACCACAGAAATAGAAGGAGAATATGTAAAATTAACATGTGTTGAAACTGGAGTAACTAATCCTCCTGTATTCATTGGAAAATATTCACTTATTCAATTAAAAGCATTAAGTACAATGTTTAATACAATTTCAACGATATTACAAGCACAAGAATTACTTGATCAAACTATAGAGAATCAAAAAGTTAGTGTAGAGCATAATGGAAATATAATTAATATAACCTTATATTTATCAAGAGAATCTGAATCTGAAGACTCTGTGATTGTCAAAAAAAAAGTCAATGATCAAGATAAGTTATATAATAAACCTATTCAATATAATTATGATCAAAACCAAGGTGGTTATACAGAAACAACTACTACTACTACAACAGAAACAATAACTAATACAAATTATAATCAAGGCCAAACATTACCTCCAACTCAAGTTATAGTTCCTACTGTAGAAACTACTACAACAAAAGAAGTATATTCCACAGGTAATGGTGGTTATGATACTCAAAACTACACCAACTATGACAATCTCCAAAATTATGATTATCAAAATTATAATGATTTAAATACTGCAGCTACAACTACAACTACAACTACTACAGATTATAATACAACATACAATACAAATGTAGAGCCAATCACTTTATATTTAAATCCAGCCGAAGTCCAACAAGACTACACGTATCAAACAGACGCCCAAAATCAAGATTATAATCAATATCAAACGACAACAACTACAACAACAGAAACACAATATCAACAATATCCAACTATATATACCGAGCCCGTAATACCGGAGACTCAAATCACGTATCCAATTGAATCTCCTCAAAGAGAACAAATTCAATACACATATGAAAAAACAGAAACACAACCAGAAGTTACTTATACTACAGTCCCTTCTTATCATAATCCTGATAATGTTCAACAAGAAAAAACAGTGAAAACAACTACTACTACAACTCGACAATATAATCCTCCCCCCGTTCAACAAATGCCAAGTGTTGATGTTAGTATATATAATGAAAGAATTAATCAATTACAATCGGAAACAGATAGAATGAGGGGGGAGAATGATAATTTGAGAAATGAAGTTAGTAGATTAAATGGAGAACTTGGTGCATTGAGGAGCCAACTTCAGATAATTACAGAAGAAAATAGAATTTTAAAAGAAAAAAAAGGAACTATGCCTAATGAAAATCAATTTCGTGAAATAGCTAATTTAAAACAGGAAAATGAATCATTGAAAAGAAAATTACAAGATGTTATGATTGAAAAAAGCACTTTTGAACAATATAAAAGATTAAAAGAAGAAGAAAATAATTTTTTGAAACTACAAATTGATAGATTGCTACAAAGCCAGAAAAAATTAGAAGAAATTTTATTACTTAAACAAAAAGAAATTGATGAATTAAAATATCAATTACAGCAATTAATGAAAAATGTAAATGTCTCAGAGACTAAGAATTATATACTTCGTCAACAACAAAAAGTTGGAACGGGTAAATTAAGTAATCAGACCTTAACAATCCAAGATGCTCGCATGGAAATAGTAAAAGGTGATATAATCAGGTCCACAGCAGAATTAGAATTATTAACAAGAAAAATATGCCAGCAATATAAAAAAATCACCTTGAATTTACTATACAAAGCAACCATAGATTCTGATAAAGCAGCAGTTTTCCATAATAAATGTGATTGGGCAAATCGAACACTTGTTTTAGTGAGAAGTGGAAACGGAAAAAGATTCGGAGGATATACGTCATGCAGTTGGAAAGGGGATTCCATAGAA
The DNA here is from genome assembly GCA_017528375.1 of Clostridia bacterium. Taxonomy (GTDB): domain Bacteria; phylum Bacillota; class Clostridia; order TANB77; family CAG-508; genus CAG-492. The sequence goes on from JAFXOY010000130.1 coordinate 1,968, forward strand.
AAAAAAGATGAAAGCGCCTTTGTCTTTTCATTGGATAAAATGCAAATATATGATATAATACCTGGAGAAGATGCTATTGGTTGTTACCCTAAATATGGACCCGTATTTTTAGGATGCCAAATTCGAATTTTCGATGAATTTTTCACCAAAGGGGGAACTACTTTTGAAAAAGGATTAAATTATAATACTTTGGAAGATTATGAACTTACTGGAGGATTTAAAAAATTCGAAGTTAAAGAAATAGAAGTTTATGGAGTTGTACTTGAGTAAAAAATTTAATGAATTTTTAATTCTATGCTATAATATTAAGTGTTTTTTATTTTTAAATTTTTTTTTGGATAAAAAATACTACTATTTAATGATTAATATTAATTATTTATTTATTATTTAATA
>JAFXOY010000131.1 GCA_017528375.1 Clostridia bacterium
CCCCATGCTTTATTTTTTATTTATATAACTTAAAAAACAATTAAAAAAAATAATTATTTGATTTCATAAATTAAATAAAAAAATAAATTTTTTCATAAGTATAAATAATATATAATTTTTGAATTCAAAAAAATTTAAATTTTATTCAAATATGACTACAACTGAAGAATTAGCTGCAAGAAATAATTCGGCAAATATCGGAGGAATTAATGCTAATCCGGGAAATAATGGAGTATTACTTAATTCATTACCTCTGAGAACAGGTTTACCATCAGGGGTAGGTACTGGAAATATTATTCCTGGACTAGTTAATTCAACAACAAATAATAATGTAGGATTACCAATAGGTGGAACTTTGATGGGTGTAGGTGGAGGAGTCGGAAATGATGCCAGAGATATAACTTATTCAACTAAAAACCAAGATATTATCTTTTCTACAGGAAAAGCCGGACAAACAACTACAACTACCACTACAACAAAAACTACACAATATGGATATGGTACTTCTTCTCAGCAAGCTGGAGCTGGTGGATTATTAATGGGAGTGGGTGGAGCTGGAGATTCCGCTGTGGATGTAGGTTATAGTACTAAATCACCCGTTACCGGAACAGGAATTGATTTAGGTTTAGGAAAAGTAACAACAACAACAACTTCAACAACTTATGGAGTTAATAGTGGACAAAATACAGGAGCCTTATTAATGGGAGTTGGAGGAGAAGGTGCAGGAGATGTAACTTATTCTACAAAAGGGAATACTGTTGGAATGGGTATAGGCCTTGGGACCGGTCAAGCAACTACTACAACAACTACAACTACAGAAACAACAAAATATGGAGTTAACGGAGCACAAGGTTCAGGTTTAATAATGGGCGTAGGGGGAGAAGGAAATACTGCGATGGATGTAACTTATTCTACAAAAGCAGATGGTGTTGGAATGGGACTAGCCCTAGGAACTGGTCAATCAACTACAACTACAACAACTACCACTGAAACAACAAAATATGGAGCTACAGGAGAAGGAAGCACCGGTTTATTAATGGGAGTAGGAGGAGAAGGAGATACCGCAGTAGATGTAACATATTCTTCAAAAGCTGATACTTTAGGAACATTGGGAATTGGCCAATTAACAACAACTACAACAACTACTGAAACTACATTAGATTCTGGATTAGTAGGAAGGAAAAATGTTGATATATCGAAATATGCCACAACTCAAACTATTAATACTGGTATTGATATTAAAAGTCTTGAAATTTATAATAAAACAACTGTGCTTCAAGATATGGTTCAACATATTATAAAAAGAGAAATACAACCCATTATAAAAACAGTAATTAAGCCAATAATTCAAAGAGAAATACAACCTATAGTTCAAAGGGAAGTCCAACCTATAATTCAAAAAGAAATTCAACCAGTAGTCCAAAAAGAAATACAACCAATTATTCAAAAAGAAATTCAACCAATAGTTAAAAAAGAAATACAACCTATAATTCAAAAAGAAGTACAACCAATTCTAAAAAGGGAAATTCAACCAATTCTTTATAGAGAAGAACAACATGTCAAAAAAAAAGAAATTGTACCAAAAATTCAGAGAAAAGAAGAAAAACAAATAAAAAAAAAAATTATTCCATACGTTATGAGGGAAGAAAAGCATACGACACAAAAACAAACTGTGCCTAAAACTGATACACAAGTACAAAACGTGGATAAAGTAAAAGTAGTGCCGTATATTATGAAAGAAGAAAAACATATGACTAAAACTGATGTTGATAATAAAACCGAAACAGTCCCACAACATCAAGTAAAAAGAAAAGTTGTAGCATATATAATGAGAGAAGAAAAACATACTACTAAAACAGATGTCGATAATAAGACAGAAACAGTGCCACAACCTCAAGTAAGAAGAAAAGTGGAACCATATATTATGAAAGAAGAAAAACATATGACTAAAACTGAAGTTGATAATAAGACAGAAATAGTACCACAACCTCAAGTAAGAAGAAAAGTTGTACCATATATTATGAAAGAAGAAAAACATATGACTAAAACTGATGTTGATAATAAAACAGAAACCGTGCCACAACCTCAAGTACAAAAACAAATTGTGCCTTATATTCAAAAAGAAGTTGTAAATAAAACTGAAAATGAAGTTTTACCTCAAGTAAAAAGAGAAAATAAACCAATTAATCAAGTAGTTGTTCAACCGTATATTCAAAGAGA
>JAFXOY010000132.1 GCA_017528375.1 Clostridia bacterium
GTAAATCCATTGTACTTCCATTATTTATATATTCATTATTATTTGGTTTAGTCGAATAAGTAACATCTTCAGTATTATTATAAACACCTCCATTTATACCCATTGTTGACCCTTGTAAATCCATTGTACTTCCATTATTTACATATTCATTATTATTTGGTTTAGTCGAATATGTAACATCTTCAGCGTTATCGCCAACACCTCCATCTACACCCATTATTGATCCATTTGCTCCATATTGTTGATCATTTCTCATTATAAAATTTTCTTCAGTAGTAATTAAAGTATCAGGGACATTTTGATAATTAGCTTTTTCATCTTTATCATATGGTTCAGGGGAAATTGTAGAACTCTCTCCATCAAAAATAGTATTCAACACTTTAATACCTCCATCAATAGTTGGCAAAACATTTTTACTGAAAATAGGTGTTCTTACAATGGTTTCCTGTTTTTTATTTACGTCCATTATTCCAAGTCCTTGATCTACTGCTTTTATCTCTTGTTTATATTCAACAGGCTTACGTTCATCAGGTAAAATATTTTGTTTTATTATTGATTCTCTTATTTGAGTATTTCCCGTTCTGATTTCTTGTTCATAATTAACTCCTTGATATGATATTGGTAAGTTTTCAGTTCCTTGATTGATACCCGGATGTATGTCCGTTCCTTGGACAATTACGGGTTTTACTTCTTCTTGAAGAATTGGTTCTACTTTAAGATGAACTGGTTGAATTACATCTTTTAAAATTGGTTGTATTACTTTTTTTTTAATATCTTGTGTTTGTTTTTTAATTATTAGTGCTGCTTCTCTCCTAACTATATGTTGTTCTTCTTTCATTACCCTAGGTTCAATTTCAGTTTTTTCTATATTTTGTACTTGATTTTTAAGTACGGGTGCTATTTCTTTTTTCACTATATGTTGTTCTTCTCTTTGTATTAATGGCTGAATAATAGCCTTTTGGAGACGAATAATTTTTTTTTTGACTACTGGTTCTACCTTTCTTTCGACAGTATGTTGTTCGGTTTTTTCCACTAAAGGCATAATTTCTATTTTTTCAATTTTTTGAATTTTTTGTTGGACAGTTGAAGCAATTTGTTTTTGAGTAACATGTTGTTGGACTCTTTCAACATGAGGTTCTATAATTGTTTTATCTATATTATGTATTTGCCTTTGAACTGTTGGCATAATTTTATTTTGTGTAACATGTTGTTCAATTCTTTCAACATGGGGTTCTACTATTGTTTTTTCTAAATTTTGATATTCCCTTTGTACACTTGGGACTACTTTATTTTTAGTTATATGCTGTTCAACTTTTTGGACTAGAGGTTCATATACAGGCTGCTCAATGTTTTGAATTTCTCTTTTGACTTGTGGAGATACTACAGTTGTTTCTAATTTTTGTATTTCTTTTTGGATTAAAGGTTGTACCTCTCTTTGATTAATAAGTTTATTTTCTCTTTGAGTTATAGGTTTTACTATAGTTTGCGTAATTACTTTATTTTCTTTTTGGATAAGAGGTTCAATTATAGGTTGTTTTATATGCTTTATTTCATTTTTAATAATTGGTTGTACTATTTTCTGAGTAATATGCTGAATTTCTTTTTGTATCATTGGTTGTATTACTGGTTGTTTAATAGTCCTAGTTTCATGTCTTTTAATTGGTGAAACGATAGGCTGTACTATATGCCTCTCTTCTTTTTGAATTATTGGCTGAATTATAGTTTGTTTAATTAATTTAGTTTCTTTTCTTTTTAAAGGTTTTATTATGTTTTGAGTATGATTAACAACTTGTTTTTGAAGTAAGGGTTCAATTACTTTTTGAGTAATATTTTGGACTTCTTTTTGAACTAATGGTTTAACTTGGGTTTGATTTATATGTACATCTTCTTTTGTTACTAAAGGTATTATTTTTTTTTTCATAATTTTTTTTACTTGTGTTCTTATAGATGGAACAATAGTATTTTGGACTATATGTTTTTCTTCTTTTTGAACTATAGGTATATATTTTTTTTTCGTTAAATTAAGTATTTGTGATCTTATAGATGGAGAAATAATATTTTCATTAATATGTTTTTCTTGTCTTTTCACAATTGGAATATATTTTTTTCTAGTAATATTATGTACTTGAGTCGTTACTGATGGTGAAACTACAGTTCTATTTAAATGTTGTTCTTCCCTTTTTATTAATGGAAAAACTCTAGTGTCTTCAATTGTTCTAACTCTTTTTACGGTTTTAGGCTCTACTATTCTTTGTGTCCTATGCTGTTCTTCCCTTACTACAGTGTCAACATATTTAGTTTTAGTTAAATTATGTCGAATACTTTCAACCTTCGGAACAATTTTTATTTGTTTATAATGTCTAATTTCTCTTGAAAGAATTGGCTGAATTTCTTTTTGTACACTTGGATGATATTCTCTTTCTACTATTGGTAGAATATCCTTTTTAACAATGGGTTGGATTTCTCTATGAATAATAGGTTGATATTCTCTTTCGAGAATAGGTTGAATTTCTTCTTCAATTATAGGTTGGAGTTCTCTTTCTACAATAGGTTGTATTTCTTTTTGTATTATAGGTTTTACAACAGTTTTTACAATTGGTTGTATTTCTTTTTGTACAATATTTTGAACTTGATCAGGTAGTATAGTAGTTCTGCCATAAACTGGAAGACTACTATTAGAATAAGAAATTGTATTATACCTTGAGCTAACAGGAATAGTATCAGGCTTTGTTGAATAACTAACATCAACCGCCTCATCTTCTATGCCTCCTCCTACTCCCATTACGACACCTGAATTTACATTTATCCAAAATTGCGGCTTTTTCTATAATTATAAGATAATGATGAATATAAACTAGGCCTTACAAAGGCATTGCTAACTTTATAAGTTTTATTTGAATAAAAAGTTGAATTTAAATTCCCTGTATTATTTAAAGATGCTAAATCTAATTCATTTGATAATCTTATATTAGAATTAATCGAATTTGCTCTTCCTAAAGTAACATTTTGTGAATCAGGTTTTGTTGAATAAGTAACATCAACCGCTTGATCTCCGACACCTCCTCCAACAGACATTACATTTCCATTTATTCCCGCCAAATTTCCTGTTATTCCATTCCCTTCACTTTGGTCTTTATAACACACAATAGTTTGTTGTAACATTGATGATGCTTATTTATTTATTTATTAAATAAAAGATTTATATTTATCTTTTTATTCATA
>JAFXOY010000005.1 GCA_017528375.1 Clostridia bacterium
AATAAAATGTAAATGATATAATTAACAATTAATTATTTTATTTAAATAAATATTCTATTTATTACTTATAATTTAAGAAAAGGCTTGTTTGAATTTATCCTCAATTTTTTTTTGTTGTTTATTAAATAATTCTGTAAGTTCTTCTTTGCTTTTTTTTGGATTAATAAATTTCATTTGTGTTAATTCAACAAATTCATCTTTTGTTTTAGTTTGAACAAAAGCCAAAGTTTTTTTATTTTCCCCAGAACTTTCTTTAATAGTTTTTAATGCAAGATTAAAATATGTCATTATACATTTCATCATTCCGGTAGTTTTAGCAAGAGGGCAAGTAAAATCATATTCGGTAAAAGAATTTTGTTGTAAAAAATCATTTTTAATAACTTTAGCAATTTCTAAAATTAATTTTTGGTCTTCACTCAATGAATCTTTACCAACAAGTTGAACGACTTCTGTAAGATCTTCCTCATCTTGCAATATTCTTTTAATATTATTTTTGCAATCTACATATTCAGGGTCAAACTTATTAAAAAATGGCTCTAATATATTTTCATACTTACTATAGGAAGTTAACCAATTTACTGCTGGAAAATGAGTTCTTTGAGCCAATTTTTTATCTAATCCCCAGAAAACTTGGACATTATATAAAGTATTAACAGTAACAGGATCACTAAAATCTCCTCCAGGTGGAGATACAGCTCCTACAATACTAACTGATCCATATCTTTCAGGACTTCCTAAACATCTCACTGCTCCTGCTCTTTCATAGAATTGTGCTAATTTTGAAGCTAAATATGCTGGGTATCCACTATCTGCAGGCATTTCTGCAAGTCTTCCTGATATTTCTCTAAGTGCTTCAGCCCATCTTGAAGTTGAATCAGCCATCATTGATACATTGTAGCCCATATCACGAATATATTCAGCTAAAGTTATTCCTGTGTATATTGAAGCTTCTCTTGCTGCAACTGGCATATTTGAAGTATTTGCAACTAAAATTGTTCTTTGCATAATATTATGTTTTACTCCATTTACTTCAGTAAATAATTCAGGAAATTCTTTTAAAACTTCAGCCATTTCATTACCTCTTTCTCCACATCCAACATAAACAATAGCTTGACTATTTGAATATTTTGATAAAGCCTGAGATATACAAGTTTTTCCACAACCAAAAGCCCCAGGGATAGCGCATGTCCCTCCTAAAACGGAAGGAAATAAGGCATCTAAAACTCTTTGACCAGTTAATAAAGGTTCAGTTCCCGGCATTTTTTCTAAAACAGGTCTAGCTTCTCTAACTGGCCAAAAATGACTCATTGAAAATTTTTTAATTGTTCCATTATCATCAATTTCAATAATTGGGGCTTCAACTGTATAATTTCCAGCTGGTTGAATTTCTACAATTCTTCCTTTTACTTTTGGTGGTAATAATATTCTATGTTCAGAAAATAAATTATTTTCATGAACTATACCAATTACATCTCCCCCAGTTATTAATGAACCAGACTTTAATTTAGATGGAGTAAAAGACCATTCTTTTTTCATATCTAAAGAAGGGACATCTACTCCACGTGGAACATATACACTTCCAGATAATTCACTAATAACTTTAAGAGGTCTTTGAATACCATCAAAAATTTGACTTAATAATCCTGGACCTAATTGAACCGCTAATGGAGAACCTGTTTTTAAAACTGGATCTCCTACTGTTAAACCAGAAGTATCCTCATAACATTGA
>JAFXOY010000133.1 GCA_017528375.1 Clostridia bacterium
AATATATAAAAAATAAATATTTTTATTCTTTTATTCTTATTTAATAAAAATATATTTTATCTTTTATATAAAAATGAAAAAATCTTTGATAACATTCCTTTTAATAAATTGTCTTCTTTCCTTTTATTTCTGCAAAAAATTCCCAATTTTAGCAGAAGCTGATGATGTTATATGTGAAACAAGCTTCGAAGATGGAGATTTTTCAATGTTTTCTCCAAGAGGTTCAGACGAAGTTTTAGAAGTAATTAGTACAGATGCTAAAACTGGAGATAAATGCTTAGCAGTAACACAACGTACAAAAAGTTGGAACGGAGCCCAATATGATTTAGAAAAAACATGTGTCCCAGGTGGACAATATTTAGTTAAAGCCTACGTTAAAACCCAATGGTACTGCAATATTTGCTTAAGTTTACAATATACTGATGGATCAGGAGAAGACCATTACCAAAATTTAAAATGTGTAGTTAGTCAAGGGGATTGGGTTGAAATTCCAGAATATAAATTTTCGATGCCAAGTGGATGCACTGGTGTTTATATTTACTTTGAAAATCAAGGCGGAACAAATGATTTCTGGATTGATGACTTTAGTTTAAGAAAAGCTCCAGAAGGATCAATTCAAGAAGATATCGTTTCTTTAAAAGATGCCTACAAAAAATATTTCAAAATTGGTACTGCTGCCACAGTTGCTGAAATTTCTCCAAAAACCACCCAAAAATTAGTTTTGAAACATTTTAATAGTCTCACTCCTGGAAACGAACTTAAACCAGATAGCTGTTTAGATAGAACTAAAACCCTTGAACTTTCTGAACAAACAGGAGATTATACTAATCCAGTAGTTAAAATTGGTGCTGCTGAACCACTTTTAAATTTCGCTAAAGAAAATAATATTCCAGTTAGAGGACATACTCTTGTTTGGCATTCTCAAACTCCAACTTGGTTCTTCAAAGAAAAATGGGATGCTGATGGTGATTGGGTAGATAAAGAAACAATGATAAAAAGAATGGAAAATTATATTAAAAATCTTTTTGATGCTGTTAAAGCTGCTTATCCAACTGTTAATTTCTATGCTTGGGATGTTGTCAATGAAGCCTGGTTAGATGACGGAAGTTATAGAAAAGGCGGATCTCAAGAACAAGGATCTTCAAATTCACCTTGGGTTCAAATTTTCGGAGATAACTCTTTTATTAAATATGCTTTCCAATTTGCTAAAAAATATGGAATTGAAGGTTGCAAATATTATTACAATGATTTTAATGAATATATGCCTCAAAAAACTCAAGCTATTATAAAAATGGTTCAAGAACTTAATGCTGAAGAACAATTAATTGATGGTATTGGTTTACAATCTCATCTTGATGTTAATTTCCCAGGATTAAGTGCTTATGAAAAAGCTGTAAGATTATTAAGCGAAACTGGTCTTGATTTACAAGTTACAGAATTAGATGCTACTACTAGTGATTTATCTGAAGCAGGATTTGAAAAACAAGCTCAATATTATAGTGATATTATGGATGTTCTTGTTAAATATTCAAAATCTATTTCTGCTGTTGTATTCTGGGGAACAACTGATGATCAAAGTTGGCGTGCTTCAAGATGCCCACTTCTTTTCAATGAAGATTATAGTGCAAAACCATGCTTTTATTCTATTGTTGATGGTCTTGAAGTTTCAGGAGAAAATAATAAAAAAGATGATGATAAAAAAGATGATACCCCAAGTGATGATAATAAAAACGATGATAAAAAAGATGAAGATGTTATATGTGAAACAAGCTTCGAAGATGGAGATTTTTCCATGTTTACTCCAAGAGGTTCAGATGAAGTCTTAGAAATAAGTACTTCAGAAGCTAAAACAGGAAATAAATGCTTAGCTGTAACAAAACGTGCAAAAAGTTGGAATGGAGCCCAATTTAACCTTGAAAAAACTTGTGTTCCAGGTGGACAATATTTAGTTAAAGCCTTTGTTAAAACCCAATGGTATTCCAATGTTTGCTTAAGCATGCAATATACTGATGGATCAGAAGAAGATCATTACCAAAATTTAAAATGTGTAGTTAGTCAAGGAGATTGGGTTGAAATTCCAGAATATAAATTTTCAATGCCAACTGGATGTACTGGTGTTTATATTTACTTTGAAAATCAAAGTGGAACAAATGATTTCTGGATTGATGACTTTAGTTTAAGAAAAGCTCCAGAAGGATCAATTGAAGAAGATATAGTTTCTTTAAAAGATGTTTACAAAAAACATTTCAAAATTGGTACTGCAGCCACAGTTGCTGAAATTTCTCCAAAAACCACCCAAAAATTAGTTTTGAAACATTTTAATAGTCTCACTCCTGGAAACGAACTTAAACCAGATAGCTGTTTAGATAGAACTAAAACCCT
>JAFXOY010000006.1 GCA_017528375.1 Clostridia bacterium
GGTAATCTTTTAAGTCCTCCTGCCTGTCTTAATAAAGATTTAATAGCTCTAAGACCCCAATCATAATGTTTTTGTTTAGATAAAAGATCTCTTGATAAAGTATATAAAGTAATAAATTTAGCAGCAATGGGTTTAGCATTTGAGAACCCTTCGGACATAAGCATATTTTGGCAAATTTCTCTAAGATCAGGGACAACCATAGCACATGATCTAAATAATGCTTTAAGATTATCTGGTAATTCAGTTCTTCCTGCATAACCTGGGTTCATTGTAATAAAGAATCCTACTGTATTAACAAGATTAATTTCACTTCCTTCAAAAACAAAAGTATTAACTCCAGCTCTCATTGCATCAAGTACAGATTTAACTTGAGTAGAAACGACAGATAAAACTTCAATTGAAATACGGTTAAATTCATCAAAACATCCCCAAAATCCAGTTTGTGATAATCCACTAAAAATACGTGCAGTAGTTTCGATATCCATTTGTTCAGAACAATTATTAACAATAACACCAAGACCTAAATTACGTCCAAGATCCTTAACAGTTTCAGTTTTTCCGGTACCAGCCGGACCAGCGGGGGCCCCCCCTAAAATTAGATTTAAAGATTGTGTTAATGTGATATAACATCTATCAGTTAATGGAGTAATAACCAAACGACCAGTGTTACCGATATATTCAAAGGAATATGAAGTTTTAAAATCGCAAATTAAAATTTCGCAAGTTTTTTTTTCGTGAATATATTTAAATCTTAATTGTTTTTTCCAGTTAAAGTTAGAAGTATCTATTGCTGGTTTCATTTTTGAAAATCCTTCGACAACATCACGACTATGGACATCAATTGTAATAATTGTAATAATTTTAGTTCTTAAATCTTTATCTAAAGGTTCATCTCTAACTCTATCAATTAAATGATTAATTCTTTTTACAGATAAATTATAATATTCTTTAAGGGCTCCATCATCTCCACCTTCTGTAACTTCTAAAGCATGTTCAACTTCTTCAGTCCAAACAACTTGAGTAACTAATAAAGCTAATTGGGCTGGGAATGGGTTTAGCCAAGTATGTCTATCATCTTTTAATTTATCGGGATTTCCAGTTGCGGTATTATAATTTACACTTCCATAGGCTTCGACTAAAATATCGGCTAAAGTATCTTTCATTTTTTGTTCGAATTCTCCTAAATAAACTTCGACTAAAGAGCCTTTGCATACAAATTCTTCTTTAAATGGTACTACTTCATTATTATATGCAGAAAGCATTGCAGTAATTGTATCTGATTTATTTTTTGCGTCTAAAGGTTTCATTTCCCAAGCTTTAATACCATCGAAGCAATCTTTTACATTTTTATTAATTAAGTTTGGATAATCTGCACTTGCAAGCATGTTTAATAATGTATCATTTGATACAAAGTAAAATCTTGGGAATATTTTTTTCTTTGTTTCTAAATAGTTATCCAATGCATTTTGACAAGTGGCTATACTTTCACTCATTTCATCAATAACTGCTTTTCTTTCCATAGTGCAAACATCAATCATTGTATTATAATCATATGCATTTTTCATTTCTTCTCTGAATTTGGTATCTAATTCTTTAAATTGAGTATATTCATTTCTTAATTTATTTTGAATA
>JAFXOY010000134.1 GCA_017528375.1 Clostridia bacterium
CATTTGATATCCCGTTTGTCATTGTCATACATACATTCATAGCTAAATTCATATCTTCAAATTGTAGTGTTCCATCTGCTATAAATTCAGCACTATAATGAAAAACTGTGGCATTATTACAATACATTGCTAATACTCCAAAACCAATTAATAACCCTTGAATGACACTGTCTCTAACGAAAGTATATGTCTCTTTTTCTAATATTTCTAAATACATATCAACTGCAGCTTTTTGGAAATTAAAAGAATATATTGTTTTAGTGTTTATAACACATTCACTTAAAACACTACCTGCTTCGATGTTTATTTTTTTATCACTTTCTCTTCCTCCTCTTCTTGCTGCATTTATTGTTACTTGAGCTGCCACAATGAATGGTAAGAAACATAATGATATTAATGTTATTCTATAATCAAAATAAAATGACATTGCTAATCCTACAATTGCTGTTCCTAAACATGAAACTAAATCTCCTAAAATTGTTAATACTATACTATTTAATTGTGTAGTATCTATTGAAAGTCTAGTTAATAATGCTCCTGGAGCATTTTCATCTTTATCAAAGAAACCTACATGTAATTCTAAATATTTTTCAACTACCATTTTTCTCATTTTACATGTTATTACACTTCCAATTGTTTCAAATTTCCATATTTTCAAAAATGTAGTAAAAGCTTGAACAAATGCAAGAATAAAATACATCATTGCCCAGAATAAACCTTTATCTTTTATATTTTCTTTTCTATCTTTTTCGGGTCCTTGAAAAGATAAACAATTAACAGCCTTTGCTAAAATAAATCCTGAAAGTGGAGTTGTTGCTCCTGAAATAAATGCTCCTAAACTTCCTAAAAAATTATCTAATTTATGGTCACTTATTAATGCAAACATAGCACCTCTATCAACTTTAATTGGTTTTTCATCTAATTCTTTTAATTCAACTTCAGGATTTAAAATTTGAGAACTATAATGAGATGATAATTTTTTTGTACTCATTCTTCTCATATTAATACTACTTCGTTTTTTAACGAGCATTGGATTATCTCCTTCTTTACTTTCTAATTCATCTTGAGCTAATTGAGATTTAACTAATCCTGCATAATAACCATTTAAAGCTAATAATTCTTTATGAGTTCCTTTTTCTCTCACTTTTCCATCTTTTATTGCATATATTAAATCTGCGTTTTTAATTGTACTTAATCTATGAGCTATAATTACTGTTGTAACATTCTTTTGACTTATATGATCTAATGCTGCTTGGACCTCTTTTTCACTTTTGTTATCTAATGCGCTTGTTGCTTCATCTAATATTAATATTTTAGGTTTGCATAAAATGGCTCTTGCAATAGCTACTCTTTGTTTTTGTCCTCCACTTAATTTACTTCCTTTAATACCGACAATATAATCATATTTATCTACATTTTTTTCTATGAATTCTTTAGCATATGCCTCAGCACATGCTTCTTTCATTAATTTTGTAGGGTCTCCTAATTGTTTAATATCTTCATCTCTTCCGAAAATTAAATTATCTTTAATTGGCTTATTAAATAAAACAGGCTCTTGTTGAACATAACCTATCA
>JAFXOY010000135.1 GCA_017528375.1 Clostridia bacterium
AATTAATGAGTTTGATTTTTTTAATTAATTAAGAATTTGTATCATTCAAATATTATTTATTTATTTTAAATTAGAATTATTTACTCTAATTTTAATTTTTAAAAATATATTTAAAAGCAGGCATCAATGCAGTAGCATCACCTATATCTCCACTAATTTCTAAATTGAGATATTTAACATCATCAGCTAATTTTACTTTAGAATGTTGGTTATAAATATCTTCTATTTTTTGATTTAATCTCTTTTTATTTGAATCCATAAATGTTTGAATTATAGTAGTATTACCGGCAGTAATTATTAAAACCTCAACTTTATATTCTTTCATAATATAATCAATTAATTCTTGACATGTCATTGATTTTTTAATAGTTATTTTATCCCAGACTGTCCATTCTGGTGGGATAGCTTTAACAGGTCCTAATAATATAGGATCATTATCTTTATCTTTCATTTTTATAACTTCTCTTGGTTCACTCATGAAAATAGAATTAATACCTAAATTTAAATAACAATCTCTCAAAAAGTCAATTTTATGAGTTTGATACAAAGTATATAATTGTAAAGATACAATACCTGTAATAGCTGCGGTAGTTGTGGCAATAGCTGGAATTATTTTTCCTGCAATCATTTTTGTTTTTTGTCTATCACATTCTTTTATTTTATAATTTTTAGCTCTTAAGTTAGAACAAGCATGAATAAAGTCAATATGTCCATTACTATCATCATCTTTTTCGAATTCTTCTGGATGTAATTTCTCTGGATCTGCTTTTTTTTTATCATATATACTTAAATCCTTCATTAATTGGGATAATTCAGCTTCTTCAAGCTCTTGTTCATTTGCAGGTGCTTTTTGGTCATCTGGCTCATCATCTTTTACTTTTATCTTTACTGTTTTTGGAACAAATGGTGGGATTTTAACTTTGGCAGAAACTTCTTTGATGTGTTTATCTGATAAATCACCTTTTATTGATAAAGCTCTTGCTAAAATGGTTGTATAATTTTTAACAAATAAGAAAGCTAATTCTTCATCAGCATTATATGGAATAGGATGAGGTACTCTTTTTGATCCACTCCAAAATTTGGAACCATCATTATTTGTATAATCTTCAGGGAAATTAAATAATAATTGTTGGATTCTATAAGCGAAATTTTCAGTATATTGCATAACAGCAAATTCTATTACTTTATCAATATTTTGTTCTGCTGCTAAAACTACATGTTCTTTTATGAATTTTAATTTTGTTAATTGTAAAGTAGTATTTCCTTCTTTTTTTAGATCAGAATAAAATTTATCTTTATCTTCTAATAATTTTTTTGCATCATTTATAACATCAGTGAAATATTCATTGAAATGGTCTCTTCCCCATTCAATACAATGCTCAATCATAGCTGGGAAATTATGCATTGTACACATAGGTACTCCCTCTTCTGGTGGGTCTTGACTATCATTATAACATGTAGTTACATGTGGGATTACCATTTGTACGTGAGCCTTTGTACCTAAAGTACCAGAATCAATTAAACATTTTCCATATGTTGTACATTGATTATCTATATATTTTCTTGCTTGAATATTATCTACAGCATTTATTATATATGTTTGTTTATCCCAGAATTTTTCATCGAAAATATGTTCATTTTCTGGTCCAACTCTACTTTGTAAATCTTTACAATTAAAAGCAGGATTCATTTTTTTTACAGCAACGGAGGCACATTTTGATTTAGAATGGCCAACATCATTTTTTCTGAATAAAAATTGACGATTTAAATTACTTGTTTCTATATTATCATTATCAGTTACAACAACTTGATTATCTTTAGAGGTTGACATACCCATTAATGCAAAGTTTTTTAAAAATTCACAACCAAGAGCTCCTGCTCCAATCATAAAAATATTTGAATCTTCAATTTTTTTTTGAATTTCATTACCAAAAATAGCAATTTGATCATCATATCTAGTACCTTTCAAAGTTCTGTCAACTTTATCTCCAAGGTTAGCTACAGTTTCAAAGAAGTCAAATAGTAGCCATTGATTTATTGGTGTATATTTTCCAGTGAATTTAACTATTTCTTGGGAGACTATTCCTCCTAAGAAGGCACATACAGGAGAAATTTCAGATCTGGCCCATGAGGCAACATTTGATGGGATCTTTTCATCCCATTCTTGAACACCAGCAAACCAGTTTAATTTTCCATCTTTTGATAATTTAGAATATTCATCATATAATTCTTTTGTTCTTTTTACAATTTCTTCAGTTTGGGATTTGTTGTTAAATTCTGGGAGAGCATTATTTTTGGCATAATATTCATGTAAAGCTAGGAATGTAATATATAATAATTCATTCCTACCAAATTTACTTAAATCAATGGGCTCAATTGGAGTTTCATCAAAGAAATTTTCAAATCTTTCTTTTAAAGATTTATAGGACTTTTTTTTAGGTAGTTTGACTTGTTCAATAATACCTCCATTGGTATATTCTGGATATTTGGAAAAGTCTTCATCTCCTTCAATTTTGAAAGAGTTTGATGAAATTACTTTAATTTTTCTAGGTTTTCCATCATTTAATTGGGTCATTCCTCCTACTTCTTTAAATTTAACATAATCCCCATCTCCTAAAGCAAATTTACCTCCTCCAATAGAGTCATCAATGGTGACAAATCCATCACTTGAAACAATCCTAACTAAATAAGTTTTACAATCTTCTCCATTTTCATCAAGAATAGTATGTTCTAAGCCAAAGTCATCAAAAACAAATCCAGTTAAACCAAATATAGCTGAATAAATAAAAGCAATTTTATTTTTACGACAAATTTCATTAATTTCGATTAATGTTTCTTTTTGCTTGATTTCAGTGATAACTACAACATTAAATTTAGTTACATTTTCTAGAATAGTTCCTTTCATAACTGAAACATGTACATATGGATTAAGTTCAGCTAATTGAGATACACTTGCTTCATCTCTTCTTTTTTTTCCTACATCAGCTTCAGTTAAATAGAAATTTCCGCCTAAATCATTTATTTGAACAAGTTCTGGATCATATAATTGGACTTCATTAGGTCCTGCTAAAATAGTGTTTTTAGCTGTTTCTACACCAAGACCTCTAAGGCCAACTATTAAAACTTTCATTTTTATTAATTTTCCCATTGTTTCCATACCAAAGGTACCTATTTGTCTTGAGTATAAGTTTGTATCTACTTTTCCATCGCAGTAAACAGTGTGACCATTACAGATAGTACGCTCCACACGCCACAGATACATATGATTCTCCATAGGGCTCCATCCGCATTTGCTCTGAATGATATCCTTTGTAACAGTCCAACCTGTGTTTGGACGAACCAGAACAATATCTGCATGATAACCCTCACGCAAATAGCCACGATTGCGAACCTCAAACAAATCAGCAGGATTATGGCACATAGTTTCGACTAAGCGCTCAAGAGATAGAACACCTTGGTCTACTAGTTCCAACATTGTTACAAGCGAGAACTGAATCATAGGCATACCACTTGCAGCTTTACAACATCCTCCCTCTTTCTGACTTAGAAGATGTGGTGCGTGGTCAGTACCGATTACAGATATGCGCCCATCGGATACTGCTTGGCGCAAGGCATCACGATCTGCCTGAGTCTTTATGGCAGGGTTGCATTTGATGCGTGTACCAAGTGAGTTATAATCGCGATCGCAAAAATAAAGATGCGATGGGGTTACTTCTGCGGTTATTCCCGAGGAGTGAGAGGCAAGAAACTCCAACTCCTTAGCCGTTGTGAGGTGAGCGATATGCAAACGGGCATTATGCTTGGTAGCAAGTTCCACAGCAAGTTTTGTACTCTGATAACAAGCCTCAGTACTGCGAATCTCTGGGTGATGTGTAACCTTGGGATCATCGCCATATAATCGCTTAGCCTCAGCCATATTGCGGTTGATAATCTCTGTGTCCTCACAATGGGTCATCACTGGCAAAGGAGCGGTACGGAAAATCTCTTCGAGCACGCTTCTTCGGTCAACGAGCATATTCCCCGTACTGCTTCCCATGAAGAGCTTAATTCCAGGAATACGATGGGGATCTAGTTTTGAAAAGATATCTACATTACTATTTGTAGCACCAAAGAAGAAGCTATAGTTAACATGACTCTTCTGTGCTGCCAACTTGAACTTCTCTTCAAGAGCCTCGATTGTAGTGGTTTGCGGATTGGTGTTTGGCATATCGAAATAAGTGGTTATGCCGCCAGCTGCAGCCGCCCTACTCTCACTATCGATATCTGCCTTCTCTGTGAGTCCGGGCTCACGAAAATGCACATGATCATCAATCAAACCAGGTAGTACGAAACATCCCGAAGCATCGATTACTTCATCGAATGATGCGTCCGGGATGGTGTTTCCTTCTACAATCTTAGTTATCTTAGAATCTTCGACGATAATAGAACCGTCGAATATTTTGTTCTCATTAACGAGCGTTCCGTGTTGAATCAGGCGTTTCATTGGCTGGATTTGCTGCTGGTGCGGGGGTTTCATCATCTACCAGACCATTCTGACGAGCCTGTATCTCGTTGGCAATCTGATAGTACTGCTTAACGTATGGATCGGCCTTGAATTTCTTGGTTGCCTTACTCATGATATCCTCAATCTGAG
>JAFXOY010000007.1 GCA_017528375.1 Clostridia bacterium
ATTTTTATTAAAAAATTAATAATAAATATTGATTGTAATAATAAATAATAATAAATTAATCTATAATTTTAATTTATCTAATATATATAATTTTATTTATATAATAAAATGAGTAATTTAATGCAACCCTCAAACAATTTATTAGAAAGTGTGCAGGGAATAGGAACAACCTTGGGTGTAGGAGGAGGAATAGGAGATAGTGCAGTTGATGTTACATATTCAACTAAACCAAGTAATCAAAACATTAATATTGGAGCAGGAGTCTTTGCATCTACTTCAAATGGTTATAATATAGGTATAGGTCAAAATACCGGATTAGGAGTAGGAAGTGCAACGGGGAGTATAATGGGTGTAGGTGGTGGTTTAGAAGACAATGCAGTTGATGTTACTTATTCTACTAAACCAAATAATCCTAATGTTCTATTAGGAACCGGAGGATATGCCACTACTAGTGTTTTTGGAGTTGGACAAAATACAACAACAAGTATTGTAGGAGTAGGTGGTAATCAAAATGTTCTATTAAGTGCTCAAAATACTGATATAAATACGGATATTGATATTAACAATCTACAAATTTATGAAAGAACAACTATGCTTCCTGATCAAATTCAACATATTGTTCAAAAAGAATATCAACCTATTATTAAAACTATTGTGAAACCTATTCTTCAAAAAGAAATACAACCTATTGTTGAAAGGGAAATTCAGCCTATTGTCCAACAAGAAATACAGCCAATAATTGAAAGAGAATTTCAGCCAATTGTTGAAAGAGAGCTTCAATCTATCACAAAAACAGAAATCCAGCCTATTGTTCAAAGAGAATTACAACCTATAGTTAAAAGAGAAATCCAACCAATTCTTACTAGAGAATTACAACATTTTAATCAAAGAGTAATTATACCTCAAACTGAAAGAGCTTACCAAAGAATGACCCAAACTAAATATGTTAATAGTATTGTAAGGGAAGAACAGCATAGTACGCAAAGACAAATTGTTCCAACAGTTAGAAATGCTATTCAAAACTTTGATAGAATTCAATATGCTCCAGTTGTTCAAAGAGTTGAACAACATCTTAATCAAACACAAGTTGTTCCTTCAACTCAAACTCAAATTCAAAATATAAATAGAAGAAAATATGCTAATGTTGTTCAAAGAGAAGAACAACATATTAATCAAACACAAGTTGTTCCTTCTACCCAAACACAAGTTCAAAATGTTGTAAGAAAAAAATATGCTAATGTTGTTCAAAGAGAAGAGCAACATATTAATCAAACACAAATTGTTCCTTCTACTCAAACACAAATTCAAAATATTGTAAAAACTAAATATGCCCCTGTTGTTCAAAGAGAAGAACAACATATAAATCAAACACAAATTGTTCCTTCAACTCAAACTGAACTTCAAAATATTGTAAAAAAGGAATATGTACCTGTTGTTCAAAGAGAAATTGTTAATGCAACTCAAAATATAATCCAACCTTCAACAAATAGAGTAACTAAAACAATTAATCAAGTTGAGTTTCAAAATGTTGTTCAAAGAGAAGAAAAACATATAACTCAACCTATTACTCAGCCAATCACGAGAAGGGAAACTAAAATTATTAAACAACCAGTGATAGAACCCTTTATTCAAAAAGAAGTTGAACATGTTAAACAAAAAATAATTCAACCTATTTACCAAAATGAAGTACAACATATAAAACAGCCTATAATTAAAACATATGTTCAAAGAGAAGTACAAGAGATAAAACAACCTATAACCATACCTAGTGTTCAAAGGGAAAATAAAATTATTAAGCAGACAGTTATTCAGCCATATATTCAAAGAGAAATTGTTAATCAAGAAAGTACTACAGTTGTACCTCAAGTTCAAAGAGAAATACAAAATATAGATCAACATGTTTATCAACCATTTGTCCAAAGAGAAGAACAACATATAACAAAAACTAATGTTATTCCTTCTGTACAAAGAGAAATTCAAAACATTGATAAATTAGAAATTAAACCACTTGTACAAAGAGTGGAACAACATATAAATCAAACTAAAGTCATTCCAAGTGTTCAAAGAGAAATACAAAATTCTGAAAGAATACAAATTCAACCAATGGTTCAAAGAATTAATCAAAATATAACTCAAAGAGAAATTTTACAAAGTACTCGAGATGAAATAAAAAATATTGATCAAATACAAATTCAACCTATGGTTCAAAGAGTTGAGCAACATATTAATCAATCAAAAATACAACCAACAGTTAAAAGAATAATTAGAAATGAAGATCAAACAATTGTTCAACCAATGATTCAAAAAGTTGAAGAGCAAACAACTCAAACACAAATGGTGCCAACTATTCAAGAGCAAATTCAAAATATAGAAAAATTAGAAATTAAGCCATATATATTAAGAGAAGAACAACATATTGTTAAAAAGGAAATTATTCCAGAAGTTAGACAAGAAACTAAAAATATTAAAAAAAAATTAATTCAACCAGTTATTAAGGATGTTATTCAGCCTGTTCATCTTAGAGTAAAACCAATTATACAAGAAGGAATTAAACCAATTATATATCAAGGACAAGAAATGCATCAAGCTATCTATCAAGGAACACAAAACCTTCCAGTTACTTACCAAGGAACTGAATTTGAAAAGGAAGTCTTGGGAGGAACTCAAGTTAGAGAATCAATTTATAGAACTAGTACTTTACCAACTTCTTATAGGCCAATAAAATATAATCCAGAAATAATTGGAAATTATGGAGATGGAAATTTAGAAGCTGAATTTAGGGAAGGAGCTACTTTAAGATTATCAGGAGTTCATAAAGAAATTCATGGAGGAACAACAATTAGACCATCTATCTATAGAACAAGTACTTTACCTACTATTAATCAAGGAACAACTGTATTAGGTACTGTTTTTGGAGGTACTAGTACTATTAGAAATACTGTTAATTTAGGAACTACATATAATACATTAGGAGCTACAGTAGGCAAAACTCAATATGGAGTAGGCACAGGAAGTATAATTGGAGTAGGTGGAGGAATAGGAGATTTAGCCCAAGATGTTACATATTCAACTAAACCCAATAATAATTATGGTGGAGGAATTACTGTAACAACAAGTACCACAGGAAATACTTTAGGTGTAGGAGGAGGAAGTCTAGTTGGAGTTGGAGGAAGTATAATGGGAGTAGGTGCAGGAATTGGAGATTTAGCCCAAGATGTTACATATTCAACTAAACCCAATAATAATTATGATGGAGGAATTACTGTAACAACAAGTACCACAGGAAATACTTTAGGTATAGGAGGAGGAAATCTAGTTGGAGTTGGAGGAAGTATAATGGGAGTAGGTGCAGGAATTGGAGATTTAGCCCAAGATGTTACATATTCAACTAAACC
>JAFXOY010000136.1 GCA_017528375.1 Clostridia bacterium
AACATCTCCATAAGTTTGACCTTGTCTTCCAGTAACACTTTTGTCTTGTAAATCATTAATTTCAACTTCGAAGCCTTTATATACTTCTTTAGTACCTTTATATTTTTGTCTATATCTATAAATACGTCCAAAAACATAAATCGCAATACCAATCAACAATAAAATAATTATGAATATAATTGTTAATAATTTCAGATGAGCTAAAAACCAATTTTCTTCAATATATAATAAATTATCATTCATTCTTAAATGTAAAATTACAGCATAAATACCATCTTCATTTAATTCACCTGTTAATTGCAAATCACTTTTTCCCTGAACATTGAAATTCAATCCTGTGCAATCCCATTTTCTAGTTTCAGTATCTAATTTCCCTAAGCATACATCTTTAAAATAATTCAAAGGAAGTGTAGTATATCTTTGCGTTTTTTGATAATCTTCTTCTTCATCATCATAGATATTAGTTTTTTCTAATTTTTTATGTAAATGTGGGAAATCAAATAAAAGTGTGAGTAAAACTCTTCCAGAAATAACTGTTGTACCAGGCTCTCTTAAATTCACTTTTACTGCACTAGATAAAACAGTATATTGATAAGTTAAGGTATAATTATTATCAGGATCAGCATAAGGGTATATTGATTTAAGATCATCCACTCTTGTTTTATCATATTCTGAATAAGTATCATTAAGATGACTTCTTGCTATAGTTTTAAATCCAATTTGAGTTTGTGCAGAAGAATTATCACTTTTTAAAGTTATTGTTTCAGCTGGAATTTCAACTCTTCCTGACAAGATACTATTAGGACCAATAATTAAATCTGCACTCAATTCCATTTTTGGGAAAACTGAAATAAGAACATTAGTATCCCCTACTTCTCTGAAAGCAGTTTTGCAGTCGGATAATGAGGCTCCACAAGTTCCATCTATACATCTAAAAGGTTTCTCTGTAGAATCGCATGAGCTTTCTCCTACACATTCTATTTTGCTAGTGACACATCTTCCATTAGGGCATAATAAAGGTTTCTCATTTGGACAACCATAGTAATCAACTAAACTACAATTTTCTCTACATAAACCATCTTCACATAAAGATGTTCCTTCTGAACAGTTGAAAAATGTTAGATTGTTTTGATTACTGCATGAATCTTTATTGGCCGCACACCCTCCATCCAAGCATTTATATGATTTTTCACTTTCTACACATCCTGGATATATGGGGCATTCTTCTGGATTTTCTCTACATGAGCCATCTAAACAAATATATTCCCCTTCATCACATACTGAAGCCAATTTTTTTTGATAAGTTTCTGGATCTAAATCCATTTCTTGGCATATTCTAGGAGTATCAGTACAATTTCCTAAGACACAATAATATGGGAACCATGCAGGGCATTTACCATCATGACAATCAAATATTCCTGAACCACAATTACCATTAGAGCATAATACTGGAGTTTTAGATGGGCATTTTTGATGACTTGATGATTTACATTCTTCTTCTGTAGATGCACAAGTTTTATCAATACATAAAATTAATTTATCTCCTGTGCAACCAGTAAAACTTTTACAAAAAGATTCATTTTCAACACAAGTACCATCTGCACATAAAAAAGGCTTATAATTTGGACAAGAGATACCAACATCACAACCTATAGAACTTGAAAATTTAGAAGGATATTTACTACATTCTCCATTAGGACAACGATAAGGTTCACCGACTTTACAATTCATTGTATTATAGCATTCTTTTAAAGATTTTGCACATTTATCTGGATCATTGATGCATGATACTGTTCTACCATCAACTTCACAATCCTTGAAATGTTCATCTAAATTACATTCATAAAAGCCTTTTGAACTGCAAAAGCCATCTGAACACATAGTTTGATTAACAGCACATGCTGAATCCATTACATCACATTCATTTTCTTCTTTTACACATTTATGAGTTAAAGGGCATTTATAAGGCTTTTCTGAAGGGCATCCATTTGATTTGTCAAACTTTTCTTCTGTTTCTAGGCAATCAGTGCTATTTTTTACACATAAACCAGAATGTTGGCACTTATATGGTTTTGATATTAAACATCCATTATCTTTAGGACATGAATTTTGATTTGGGGCACAAGAACCATTTTCACATCTTACTTGATTATCAGGGCATGTTTTAGCTTTAGGACAAAATTGTTTAGATAATCTACATGAACCATCATCACATCTTACTTCTCCTTCTTCACATTTAACTAATGGCTTACATTCATCATAAGAAACTTTCTCAACTCCATCAGCACAAATAACATTTCCATTACTGGAAATTTTTCTTTCTACAGGGCAATAACTTGTAGTTAAAACGCAAGTACCATCAAAGCATTTTATAGGAATTGTTTCATCACAAATTGGAATTGAACAAGAATTTTTTTTTAAATTAATGCATTCACCATTGGCACATTTAAATGGAGTATCAACAGGACATCCATTTATAGAAGGGCATACTGTTTTAGTTGCTAAACAACTTCCATCTGGACATAATTTTTTTCCAGTTCCACATTCTGGGGCAGCAGGGCATTCCCCTTCATTCTCTACACAACTTCCGTCTTTGCATTTAATTGGCGCATAATATGGACATCCGTTATCTTTATCACAATATTCTTCTTTAGTTACGCATAAACCATTTTTACATTTAATAGGTAAATTTACAGGACATTCTTCATTTGGGCAATAAGCTAATTTTTTTCTACAAGTTCCATCTTTACATTTAACAAACTCAGATGGACATTCATGCACTTGTTTATTATTTACAATGTTGCTTTTGCATAAACCATTAGGCCATTTGATAGGAACTATACTATCACATTTAGAAGGAGCCAAACATTCTCCTCTTTCAGCCAAGCATCTTCCATCCCAACATAAAATTGGTGTTTCTGAAGGGCAAGAAGGTTGTTCAGGGCAATCTTCTGGATCTTTTCTACATGTATTATCAAAACATCTAAAGGGGGCATCTTCAGAGCATGTAATATGAGTTCCACACTCACCAATTCCACAACTACCATCAGGACATTCCTTTAAACCTGAAGGACATTTTTGGAAAGCCGGGCAATTTTCAACTATATCTTTACATGAATTATCCCAGCATTTTACTGGCTTATCTACAGGACATATTATTCCAGTAGGACAATAAGATAAAGATTTTGCACATGAGAAATCAAATTGACAAAGAACTTCATTATTTGAATCACATAATGATTCAGAAGAATCATCATTTAATAAGCATGTACCTTTGGGTTTGCAATTTCCATCATAACATTTTTCATATCCAATTGGACATGTAACTAAAGTAGGGCATAAAAGTTTAGAAGAAGCGCAAGTACCATCTGAGCATCTAGTCATTGAATTATCTTTACATTTTGTTTCTTTTGTTGCTAAAAGACATTGATCTTTGATACGATGACAAGATCCATCATTACAAAGAACTGGAAATTCTGAAGGACAACGGATTAAGCTTGGGCAATCTTTTAAACTTTTTCTACAATCTCCATTACCACATCTAATTGGATTAAAAGGGGGGCATTCTACATAACTAGGACAATCATCTTCATTTTCGACACAACTATTATCTGAGCATTTAGTGATACTTGATGAAGAAGGACATGAAATATGAGAAGGACAAAGAGTATTTATATCATTTTGAGAATCCACACAGTCCCCATTCCAACATTCATGTCCAATTTTACATTCTGAAGGAGGAGCAAATCTTTGTTCATAAGCACATGTAAATAAATTAACTCTCATTGAGCCTGTAGGACATGTCATAATTGTGGGACAAAAAGCTAAATCTTTAGCTTTGAATCCCTCTGGACAATTAATTAATTCCTGACATTTTATTTCATTATGTAAACAAAGAATGAACAATAATATTAATTGAATCATAAGTAAATTAAATTTTTTAGTCAACATTTATTTTTTTATATTTAATATATTATATATAATATTTTATTTTTACTCATTCTTTAATTAACAAAATAAAATTAATAATTTTATGTTATTTAAATAATATATTTTAAATAATAAAAATTATTTTTTATTTTTTTTATTATAATTATTTAATT
>JAFXOY010000137.1 GCA_017528375.1 Clostridia bacterium
AGCGTCTGAAGAGTGTCCGATCAGAAGCGGATCTCACTCTTGCCTCTAAATCCAACCATATCGGAAGCAAAATCATTGAGCTTTGCTATATTTCTAAAAAGTACGATGAAAAGGTTATTAATACAACTGTAATAATGCATAATTTTATAATTAGTATATGTGAGAATAGTTCACTTGAATATGGTATTCGGTTAAGTGAGCAGCATAATAAAATGCTTAAAGAAATCAAGGACTTTAACTACAGATACATTTACTTGAATAGACGTTTTGAAGTATACAGGAATTATACAGCTCTTATAATAAGAAGCATATTTGATGTACTGTTTAATGTTTACAGTAAGGGGAAAACAATTGAGAATCTATACAAGCTGAAAAAGACTTATCCAACAATAGTCGGAGATTTTCTGCATCATATAAATCAATATATTCCTTTAGAAATGATAAGAAGTAAAGAGCAAAAAAATTTTAGCAGACACATAAATAATAAAATATATTCTGAGATAGAAAATGAAACAGTATATGCACAAGCTATTATTGATTTTATTTCAGGTATGACCGACAGATATGCAATTTCAGCTTTTAATGAATTAATAAAGTACTGAAAATTTTAATTATTTTAGTTGATATATTATTGAGGGTTCTGCATTTATAAAAACGATTAATAGTAGTAGAGTATAGAAACACAAAAAATGCCGACATAAAATGTTATTTATAAATAATACCACTATTACCACTTGTAAAAAATGCCGTCGTTACAGCCAACATTTGATAGAGACTTACATTTATAATCATGTGAGAAAAACTGAAAAATTATTACTGATATATCTTGACTTTTTAACTTCGATGTGGTACTAATATTACTTTGACAGATTATTATTTTGGCTGGTAGAGCAGTATCAGTTCGATTAGATCGGCGTATACGTCGTCACCTCGTCGGCGAATGATAACTTAGAGTTACACTTTTTCTCTATATATCGTAATTTCTGCAACTTAGAAAGAACTGCTCATAACCCGAAGGTCATAGGTTCAAATCCTGTCACCGCAACCAGAAAATCCCCGGAATATAGCCATTTCGGGGATGCTTTTTTATCTCTGAATAATACAAGAACAGGCTTTGTACCCTTACTGTACCCTTACGGGATTTCGGTTTGGCTGTACAGAGCCATTTTTAATGATTTTGATGTTAATCAAGGTTAACAAATATTTGGAAATGCAGTTATAGAAAATTATCAGTTTACAGAACTTCTAAAACGTGAATGGTGAGACTATTGACATATTCTGTGATAAATGATAATAGACCTGTTCGAAAACCTCAAAGGTTATGTTGAAAATTGTAAATACCACAAATGAGAGAAGTTCTGAGAGCTAATCTGCGACGTTTGTTTCTATAACGGGAAGATAAAATTTTAAAACGTTTGATATAACGATTTATGTGTTCGATGAAGATTCTACGTTTGGCAAGAGAGCGGTTAAAACATTTCTCTTCATAAGTAAGTTTATGATTTTTTGAAGCTTTAACAGGAATAAGGCTATTAAAGTGAATATCAAAAATTCCTTTATAGCCTTTATCTGCAATTATCAGAATATCTTCATTAATTTCAGGAACAGTATCTTTAAAAAGCTTGAAATCATGCGTTCTTCCTTTTGTAAATGCAATATTAAGTATGTCTTTTGTTTCTGAATCTGCAATTATCTGAACTTTTATTGTATGCTTTTTCTTTTTTCCTGAGTAATATTGCTTTTGTTTTTTTGGGGCGTTCTGTTTCAATTTCTGTTGCATCTATGGCTATTATTTCAATTGATGTATCTTCTTTCAGTCTCTTTTTCGACGGTAGATGAAACTTTTCACTTTTTATCAATACTGATTCTGACCAGTGTATTGCATCGCATATTGTACTTTTATTTGTATCATAATCAAATGCTATATGTTCCATTGTTCTGTATTCTCTGTAATATTCAAGCATTACTATTAATTTATCCAGTACACTTAATACCGATGGTCTCCCTCCTTTTTTATGTTCTTCTTCATATGCTTTATTCAGTTCTTTCAGCATTTCATCAAAGGTTTCTTTTTTTACTCCAAATAATTCCTGATACTTGTTTTCTTTCAGCTTTTTTATTCTTTTTTCGTTATTCATTTTTATCACCTTTGATTATTTTACCAATATTTTTTCTTCCTGTCAAGGTTTTCGAACAGGTCTA
>JAFXOY010000138.1 GCA_017528375.1 Clostridia bacterium
AATAATTAATAAAAAAAAATCATAAAATTAAATATAATTTAAATATGGAGAAATACCCTTTGAATGTTCCAACACCCCGCTCATTTTCTTATGTAAAAAGAAACGTACCTGAAGTAACAGTAGAACAACGTGAAAGGGCCCTTAAAGCCACTCATTATAATGAGTTCGCTTTTCCTGCTGGAATGCTTACAATAGATATGTTATCAGATTCAGGAACAACAGCAATGACAGATGTTCAATGGTCTGCATTATTTTTAGGTGATGAATCATATGGTAGAAATAAAGGTTATTATGTTCTTCTTGATACTTTTCGTGATATTTTTGAAAGAGGCGGAGAAAAAAATTGGAAAAAAATAATAGATTTAGTTAGAACTGATTGTAAAGATATAGAAAAGTTGATGAAAGAAATGTATCTTTGTGAATATTCAGGTGGATTATTTAATGGAGGAGACGCTCAATTAGAAAGACCAAATAGTTTCATAATACAACAAGGAAGAGCTGCTGAAGCTGTTTTAATGGAAATAGTTAAAAATATTTTAGCAAAAAGATATCCAGGAAAAGTTTTTACTATTCCATCAAATGGACATTTTGATACAACAGAAGGAAATATTAAGCAAATGGGCTCCATACCAAGAAACTTATTTCATAAAGAAATTTTATTCGAAGTTCCTGAAGGAGGAAAATATGAAAAAAATCCTTTCAAAGGTGATATGGATATAAAAAAACTCGAACAATTAATTACAACTTTAGGTGTAGAGAATGTTCCTTTAATATTTACAACACTTACAAATAATACAGTATGCGGTCAAGCTGTTTCTATGAAATCTATAAGAGAAACAGCAAAAATTTGTGAAAAATATGACATTCCACTCATTTTTGATGTTGCAAGATGGGCCGAAAATTGCTATTTTATAAAAATGAATGAAGAAGGATATGAAAATAAATCAATTGCTGAAATTGCCACTGAAATGTTTTCATATTGTGATGGATTTTGTATGTCTGCTAAAAAAGATGGTCATGCAAATATGGGAGGTATGCTTGCTTTTAGAGATAAAGGAAGATTTTGGAGAAAATTTTCAGAATTTAATGAAGATGGAAGTGTTAAAACAGATGTAGGAGTTTTATTAAAAGTTAAACAAATTTCTTGTTATGGAAATGATTCCTATGGAGGTATGAGTGGAAGAGATATTATGGCATTAAGTGCTGGACTTTATGAAAGTTGCAATTTTAATTATTTAGATGAAAGAGTAAAACAATGTGAATATTTAGCTCAAGGATTTTATAAGGCTGGAATCAAAGGCGTAGTGCTTCCTGCTGGAGGACATGGAGTATATATTAATATGGATACTTTCTTTGATGGAAAAAGAGGGCATGAGACATTTGCCGGCGAAGGATTTTCTTTAGAATTAATTAGAAGATATGGAATTAGAGTTTCTGAATTAGGTGATTATTCTATGGAATATGATTTAAAAACTCCCGAACAAAAAGAAGAAGTATGCAATGTTGTTAGATTTGCAATTAATAGAAGTATGTATAGCAAAGAACATTTAGATTACGTTATTGCTGCTGTTAAAGCTTTATATGAAGATAGAGAAAATATTCCTAATATGAAAATTATTTGGGGGCATAATCTTCCTATGAGACATTTTCATGCTTTCTTGGAACCTTATCCTAATAAACCTGAAGAAAAAAAAGATGAAGATAAAAAATAAATACGAATTTTAAATAC
>JAFXOY010000139.1 GCA_017528375.1 Clostridia bacterium
AAACAATTAATATGTCAATAATAAATAAGTAAATTGCTAAAAATGATTATCTAATTATTGAAGCAAAAAATTTATAGATTAAGCTACAACTTTCTCTAGATTATTTATGTGCCAAGATCAATACTTCTCGCCAATAGAGCCTTCTTTTTTTAAGTTATACAATAATAATTGAATATAGTATATAACAAACATAGAAAATTTATTCTTTAAAGAAGGACTATCTAATTATATAAAGTAACAGAATGAGTTACTAGATCATTGAATAACGTAGAGAGATGCAGTAAAAGATGATGGTTTTCTATTCATGCGTGGTTGACAGCGGAACTGTTTCTGCGTGTCAGCTCAAAATTTGGGTATCTTCCTTGAGGTACCTTGCAGGTATTCCTGCTTCTCGTATCTGTGTACATGTCGTTGGAGAGAACTTGCCTGTCGAAGAGTTTCTCCGAGAACATGGTGTTCGTTTTGTACGAGTCGAACGCTTTGGCGATGGCAAATTTTGTAATAAATTGACGCAATGCACGAGCCCCCTCTTTCTTGACTCGGATTTTGTATTTCTCACAGATTGTGATATGGCCTTTCTGGAACCTCTTGATGATTGCGCTAATTATGGGGCTGTTGTTGGAAAAATCGTTGATATGCCTAATCCTCCTCTTCCTATTCTTCAACACCTTTTCAAAATCTTAAACGTAAAACAGCCATCCATCCTTGATACACTTAATGGAAAGAGCTTTTCCAATAATTTCAATGGAGGTCTCTACGGCATTCCATTTGGCTTCATGGGTCAACTTGGCAAATTCTGGCAATACTATTCTCTTGAGCTTCTTAATTCTGTCCGCATCAAAAAGCTTTTAGGATTTTATGTAAAACATATTGATCAACTTGCATTCTCACTTGCCATTAATTATACACAAATTCCAACAATAAATCTTCCGTTAGAATATAATTTCCCTCTCCACATTTTCAAAAAATCTTTAGAAAATAATCCAACATCTCATCTTAAAAATAGAGTTTTCAATATTAAAGCAATACACTATCATAACTGCGTAAATAGTAATTTTTTACAAATAACAGGGAATAGTAGTATAGACTCGGCTATATCTACCGTTAATAAAATGATTTATAAATATAATTTATAAATCAGTATTTGTAAAATTATTGCATCCAAGAAGATATGAATAAAATGTGTTGTTATTTGTAAGTATAAGCATTGCATCATTAATATTAAAAAATTTGTGAGTCAATTTATGTATTTCAGTATGGTTAATAATAATATTGTAATACTCTTTGTTCATTTTATGTGGAAGAGCTTTCTGTAGAAGAAAACAATTATGGGCATCAAGTCTAGGAACTTGTGCAATTAGATCATTATGTGTTTCAAAAATAAGTGTAAAGAAAAGAGCTGAAAGGTGATATGCGAGCTGTAAACTATATTTTTGCCAATATTCTATATGTAGATCGCTTGCAAGGCAAAGGGAAGGGTGTTCAGGTATAGATGCAAGAAACCACATATCCATAGTTCTACAAATAGAGCCTGGAAGAAAGAATTGGTAACAAAAAAATTGCGTGTTTGAAACAATAGAATGTACGAATCGCTTTCCTGTGAACATAATTGTGGCATCAAACCATAGACCACCGTATTTCTTCAACAGTTCGATGCGTATAATATCTGAAAAATGTATTTTTGATATTATACATTTATTATATTTTTCTAAAATAATATTCGGAAGATTTATATAATTTAAAAGATTTTGTTCGTTAATAATTGTAACATCATAATCACTGAAATTTTGTCGTACCGACATTAAACATTTTTGCACTAACTCTGGTGCTTTGTCTTCCCCTTGTAACCAGCACCACCATATTTTTTTTTGGAATTTTATCTTCCTTATTAATAGGATAGTTTTTGGTAATGTGATTTAAATGTCAAGTGCAAAAGTTACGTCCTGTTGCATATTTCGTACCAAAAGCACTCTTCGGCTGATTTCCACCCGAGTATTTTTCTTGGCCTTGTGTTGATTCTATATACTGCCTTCCAGTACAGGTTCCTTTGT
>JAFXOY010000140.1 GCA_017528375.1 Clostridia bacterium
AGCCAGTTCAGCGCATGGACATATGGAATTGACTGTAACCCTACTGCTAATCGAAGTGCTCTTTGAACACGAAAAGGCTTTCAGCTATTGAGGGAGGGGTTGTTACCCTCCCTTTTTCCGCGCACACACGTGAGCGGTTACTTAATATTTTGTTTTTATTCATCTTTATACGGCTGTGCAACTTTTGCTGACCTTAATTCTGGTCTAAGCAGACTTAACGGATCAACAAAAGAAGAAGTCTTTAATACTTTAGGCTATCCAGACGCAAAGCTTGAAATTGATTCAGATACTGTTGCTTATGTTTGGAATAATCGTCAGACAGGTTCATTTATGGTTCCACAAACTACGAATACCACTGGAACTGTAGGCATGTTCCCCAACTCAGTCCCTTTTTCAGCTCAAACAACAACATATATACCGCAAAATTATAACTATAATTGTACAATTAAATATATATTTAAAAATAATCGTGCTACAAATTATGAATATTCTGGAAATATTGATGGGTGTTTGGTTTACATTAATAGATTAAAGAATAATTCAAATAATGAAGCTAGAGAATCTTATAAAAGAATTGATTATGCTTCATGTCTAGAAAATTCTGCTTCATTATTTATCTCTAAAACTCAAGATTTTAGAGAATTAACAGATCTACTTGAATCATATTGTAAAAAAGAATCCTCTGGCTATATACCAAACTTGGCAAGTTATCATGCTAGGAAAGCTATAGATAATTATACAAAGTAATAAATTAACTGGTTTTTTTGATAATTTTATTAATCAGTTTGTTGTAGTTTGAAAATTAGCTGTTATATGTAGGACTATATATGAGAAATATAGATAAAGGAACATCATATCAAGAAATAATATTTGATTCATTTGAAGAGTTCTATTCTTATATTCAATCATTCCATAAATTAGGAATTTATCTAAAAAATTATATTTTTAGAGGAGCTTCAAAATATGAATATACTTTATTGCCAAGAATTATAAGAGAAAATGAATTTGAAAATCATAGAATACTATACCCATATAACACATTTGAAAATGATAATAAAGCAAAATATAGTATACTATGCCACTTATGCATCGAACTGTATCTTTTATATAAATTTTACAGAATTGCAAATAGAGAAGCACTACTAAATTTTGAAGTTGATGATTTTAAAATTAGAGATAAATTTAAAGATATTAGACAGCTAGTTGATGATATTAAACAGGATAGAATTTTATTATGGATACCTAAGAAATATTACCAAATTGCATCACTCGCTCAACACTACTCAATTCCAACTCGTTTACTAGACTGGACAAGAGATGTAAATATAGCAATATATTTTGCATTAAAACATTTTATAAACAAAACTAATAGTGTTACGAATGATGGTTATTATGTTATATGGATGCTAAATACTTTATTTTTCCAAGCAGATTACGATCATGGTCTTAATATTAGAATAATAGATCCATCATGTTTAAATAATTCTAATGTCAGAGCGCAAAAAGGATTGTTTACTTTGGATGAGCAAGTATTCAGTAACAACCAATTAGAAAGTAAACATGAGTCTGTGTCATTAGAAGATAAAATTATGCAAATAGATATAAAACAGTATAAATTTGACTATAAGATACTTTATAAATTATGTATTCCATATCGAGAGATAAAAAAAGGATTGTTTTTCTTATATAATAATGGATATGATAATATATCTATTTACCCTTCACTAAGTGAAGTGGCAAACACAATTTATGATGAAAATATGATAATTAATTCTATGGATAATCCAGAAGTTTTAAAAAGTTTATTTTATTGATATAATTTTCTATTTGCCCCCCCAATTATTTCTCAATTTTGTTGCAATAGTGAATAACGATTTGCAGGGAAGTGTGGCAGAAGTATAATGCAACAAAGAATAAAATATGCAAAGCTGATGTGTGTTTAATTGCTAGCAATTAAGATATATAAAATATTACGTTATTTATATCGCTGAATTAATATAAAGAATTAGGTGGCACTTTACATGCAAGAGTATGCCGAGATATTTATTAATAAAAATTCTGCATCAAATATTGAAACTGCAGAGATTCCAAAAATTAATAATAACAGCATTTATCATTATACATCACCAGAAGCATTTATAAATATTATCAAAAATAAAAAATTATGGTTTACTAACATACGATTTCTAAATGATAAAATGGAATTTTGTTGTGGTCTAGAAGTTATGTTAAATTGTATTAAACAAATAGATAAAAATATATCAGATGAAAAATTATCTAACATAAAAAATGATATTATTAAAAGTGGAAATTCATATGTAGCATGTTTCTCGAAAGACAGAGATAATTTAGGGCTATGGAATTACTATACGAGAAATATGAATAATTATGGATATAATATATGCTTTAATCTTAATAATTTAATTAAATGTATAATAAAAAATAAGAATCTTATTGGTTTCCATGTAATATTTGGTGAGATATTGTATAACTTAGAAGAATATAAAGTGCATATAAATAATTTAATTAATGGTAGCAAATCACCTCTAAAATGCAATATATATCAGTATGATAGTATTTATAATAAGTTTATTAATTTTAGTATGAATGAATTACCATTTATAAAACACGAATCTTACTCATCAGAAAGTGAGATAAGAATTTTATTGGAATGTGACAAGAAACATTTAGATAAAGAAAAATTATTATTTAGAAATAATAATGGTATAATTACACCATATATAGAAGTGGATATTGATATTAACGCAATTAAAGGTGTAACACTATCGCCAGGAATTAAAGATGATATAGCTATTGAAGGAATAAAAAAATTATTAACAAAAAATGATATAAAATTAGAACAATTAACTATGGGGATTAAACAATCAAAAATACCATTAAGATTCTAAGAAATAGGTGTATTGTGTATTAATATAATAGCAATAATTACTTATGACATAATTATCTTAAATAAAAAACTAAAAGTTGTTGAATATTTACAGTAATATGTCTATATTATTATGTAACTTATCTGTCTGTAATTCCAAGATGATTGATTATTCATTATAACTCTGAAATGCAAAGGTTTTGGTGGGACAGACGAAGTAAAAAATTGAATATTTTTTAGAGGACTGAAGATGGTAGCAAGATTGTATCACTTGCCAAAAAGGCAATCGCTCTTCTCACCTACAGAACCTACTCCTCAAAGTGGCCGTTTTTGGCTAATTTCCTTTTTTATTGACATACGCATAACCCTTTACATCGAGAGGAAAAGATGAAAAAGTTTCTCATATTGTTTGCGATATGTTTCGCAGTTAATGCTGTTGTTTGGATGATATTTCGCACAACGCCTCTTACTCCACAGGAGGTTTCAAAGCTCAATGCCTCAAAGACAACCAATCAACTTATCCTTGTGGGAGGTATAGGAGGATCAAACGCGGTTTTCACCCTCTATGTGAAACAAAACGGTCAATGGCGGGAAGTGCTAACCACACCTGCCTATATCGGAAAGAATGGTCTTGGCAAGACAAAAGAGGGTGATGGTAAAACACCCATCGGGCAATTTCATTTTACCAAAGCTTTTGGTATTGCTTCTGATCCCGGAAGCATTATGGACTACACCAAGGTGGATGATAGTCACTATTGGAATGGAGATTCACGTTCTTCGAGGTACAACCAGTTTGTGAGCATCAGGGACTATGACTTCTTTGATAAGAAGGAAAGCGAACATATCATCGAATATGTCAAACCATACCAGTATTGCCTTAATATCAGCTATAATGAAGATGGGACGCCCCAACTTGGTTCAGCCATCTTCCTGCACTGCTATTCAAACAATACCTATACGGGTGGCTGCGTTGCCATACCTGAAGACCTCATGAAGAAAGTCCTCACTATTGTTCATCCTCAATGCCAGATTGTAATAGATTATCTCGTCAACCTTGCATCGTACTGATTTTGACCATTTTTTCTCGTCTTTCTGTTTTCAACCAGTTGGGGCATACATGCTTGAAGACTCAGTCTCACAAGTGTAAATCAGTTGCCATGATGTTAATAGTTCCTTCACCTACTGCTCATTGAAATCGGCTTTATCTGACTATCATCGCTGTATTGTCATATTTACTTGTCTAAAAATACCCATCCACTTTTAACTCGCATAAGTGAGGTTTGTATGCTGAAGTACGTTTTATTTTCTGTTATCTGCCTTTTCTTAACTGTAGGTTCTGCATTTTCTAAAACAAATGTTCAAGTTTTTGAGCGGAATGATCGTAAATAAATAGATTCAATTAAGTGTGACAACGAGGATACTGGAATCCTTGAAGTTGGTAATAGCTATAATTTTGATGTTAGTTTTTCTTCAAACGATGGAAAAGTAAAAGTTGATACTGTGAGGTTTTGGTTCTGGGCAGATGAAGATTATAATGGCAATGATGATATGGTTCAATTCTCACAAACAGATAAAATCAAAAATCTTGACGGTATTTTAGGTCAAGAGGCAATTAAGCTAATTGAATCAACTCCATATGTTATCAAAAAACAACCTAAGGAAAGTTCTACTGAAAATGTTTTAGTTAAATACGAAATTTTATTTAATAAAATTTTACCTGATGGTTCTCTTTCCAAAGAACAAGAGAGCTATGTGCAATGTGGTCGCTATACTGTGATGAAGCCAAAGGGAAAGAAATAATTTTGTTGTATGACTAGTTATATAATATAACAAAGATTTGTATACTTTAAACAAGATGGCTCTATTGTTAAAATGTGTTGATTTTTTACACTCTTCACATCTCCTTCACTCCGTCAGCCCAAATTCACCTGCTGAAAAAGCACCCGCTACTGGCGTAGGCTACTCCAGCTCTAACCATCATTGTCATTGACATTGCGGAAAAGAGGGAGTACAGGCCTATTCCAAAGTGACTTGCGCATCTAGCGAACCAACCGATCTCCAACAATTGCTTTTTTGCAAATCGCACACAAAAGTTTACGCAAGAGAGAGGTGTGCTGAAGCGCTAAAGGTCAATAAAATCAGTGGGTTATTTTAAA
>JAFXOY010000141.1 GCA_017528375.1 Clostridia bacterium
AGGAGGCTAACTATAATAAGTCAAGTACTAATTTATAGTTTTCTCATAGATGGAAAGAAACCCAAGCCAAAAAGATTTCACTTAAGTGAAAT
Source organism: Clostridia bacterium (assembly GCA_017528375.1). Classification (GTDB taxonomy): domain Bacteria; phylum Bacillota; class Clostridia; order TANB77; family CAG-508; genus CAG-492. Next base: position 93 of record JAFXOY010000141.1, read on the forward strand.
TAAGAAAAATTGAATTATTCAATTATTTCAATAAAGACGGATCAAATTGGATATTATTTTTTTCAAGTATGAAGATAATTCGAATTAGTTTTCTGCATACATGAGATAAGGCAACTCTATAAGCTTTACCTTCATTAATTTTCTTGTGAAAGTAATCATAAAAAGTATGATTGTTAGCAATAGTAACCATACAAACATTCATAAGAGATTGCCTTAGATATCCAGAACCACGCTTAACCATTTTACCTTTGGAAGACATAGTTCCAGATTCGATAATACCAGGCTCTAGACCAGCAAATGATAACATTTGCCCAGCATTATTAAATTTAGAAATGTCACCAAACTCTGAAATGATTGAAGCACAAGAAATTACACCAATACCAGGAATAGACAGTGTTGGTGGATTAAGATCTTTGATAATTGTAGAAATTAGTTTATCTATTGAATCGATTTTAGAATCAATTTCTTCATAAAGAGAAATAAGAGTTTGAAGTTGAAATTCAAATAATTCATTAGATTCACCAATGGTATTTTTGGCTAATTCTTTTAATTTAACAAATTTAGAATAAGTAAATCTACCACGAGAAAGTTTATTAAGAGTATCAAAATCTTTCATATTAGAAATCTTATTTACAGTTTTATATTTCTTTAAGATATATAAAGAAGTAGTTGAGAATCTATTATAAAAGAACGGTTTGAACTCAGGAAACAAAATATCTAATGTATTAGTCATTTGAACCATATACTTACTTCTTTGTTTAACTAAAGTTTCTCTTAATCTAGAAAGTGACTTTAATGAATATTTATGATAAAATAGTTTAGAATTTGGTTTATATGGAACTGACATAAGTTTTTGACATATAACTATGGCATCAGCTTTATCAGTTTTAGTTCTTCTTAAAGATAAAGATTTAGAAAATTCTTTAACTAAAAGAGGATTAAATTCCATAAAACTATAATTATTCTTTTCTAAGAATAATTTCAAATTCAAACCATAATGTCCGGTGGCTTCTAAACCAATATGGACATTAGAATTGTCATAGGATTTCAATAGGTCTAGAAAGCATTGAAATCCTTTTTGATTGTTTTCAAAAGATAAGTTTTCTACAATAACTTCACCTGTATCACTGCAGATGAAACAGTCGTGTTTGTATTTAGATATATCTATTCCAATATATATCATTATAAACACCTCCTTAAATGATTATTTTTAGCACTGTATGTTTGCCACATGAGTTTCTATCTTGTAACCTTGCTGAACCTATAAAACATCAAAGTGTTAACTAACTAATCAACAATTAAAATAAAAAATCTGTGGTTTGAGCCTCCGAAAATAGTCAAAGCTATAAAAAAATAGAAACAAATCCACAGTGCATATACTTATTATAAAATAATAAGTAAAAAATATATAGAAAGGAATTAATCAATCTATAAAAATTTAACTCATTTCTATAAGATTGATTATACAAGGAAAATATGAAGAACAATAAAACAAAGATTGGATTTATAATAGCAATAATAAGTATACTTGTATTTATGTTTTATCCAGATCAAAATACAGTATTGTTTGGAGCATCTATTTCTTGTCTTTTAGGTATAGTAGCTTCAGTATTTGGATTTCTAGCTAAGAAAGAACTAAAAGAACAAAAAGAAACTAAAACAGGTTATGCTACTGCTTCAATTGTAATAGGTATTTTAATTGCAGTATTAAGTCTTATCGGTATAGCAGGTACAATAATGTTAAATGATGAAGAACTTGTCAATAAACAGATTTGTCCACTTGCAACTGATTGTGTTTTAAAAGATGAAAATACTTATACTTGTAACTATTATGGAACACCAATAGAATGTAGGAAAGAATCAATTACAGAAAATAATATGAAGAAATAAACATCTTTACAAAAAGATGTTTTTTTGTTACACTTTCATTATAATCATACAAAAGA
>JAFXOY010000142.1 GCA_017528375.1 Clostridia bacterium
ATTTTGAAAATAAAATAATTAAATTTTAAAATTCTTTAAAAATAATATTATTCAATAAATAATAAATATTATGGAAGATCAAGACCAAGAAGAAAATACTAATCAAAATTATGCCTATCCCAATCAAAATATAGGTGATGAAGATATTTCATATCCACAGCAAATACCAATGGAGGCCAATGAATACCAACAAGAGGAACTAAATAATCCAAATGTATATTCTCAACAACAAATAGAGGACGATAAATTACCTCCTATATATGCCAAACAAATTGAATCAGTAAAAGAAACTACTGAACACCAAATAAAATATTTTGAGCCAATAGAAATTTCAAGTGAGCAAGATGTAGCTAAATATCTCCAAAGTGGACAATTAATGAAAACAATAGCCCCAAAAATAAATGCATTAAAACAAGAAACACAAAAACAAGGAATGAGTAATGATCCAAATGTGCGTACTCAAATAACATATGATCTTAAACAAAATGATGCAATATATAATAATCAAGAAGGGGAAGAGAATGAGGAAGACGGAAAAGGAGAATCATTACAAAATGAGCAATTAAACACAACCTCACCTTATATGAATAATAAATTATCTTTAGGCCAACAAGCAAATTATGATATGTCAAAAACACAACAATTTAGTCATGGAGGGCAAATGCAGAATAATTTAGCATATAATCAAATGCAAAGAAATTTGAATGGAGAACAGCAAGAAGGACCAGGGGGAATAAAATATTCTTCTGTTTTACCACCTAAATTTGCTCAGACAAAAATTATTAGAATTGACCAATATGGAAATAGACATGAAGAAGATCCAAATGAAGAAGAGGGAGAGGATCCTGTTGATAATGATGAAATGGAACAACGAATTGGAAAAAATAATATTGAGCAAAGACAAGAATTAGAAGAACAACAATTGCAACAACAACAATTACAGCAACAACAATTACAACAACAACAATTACAGCAACAACAATTACAACAACAAGCATTAATAAAACAACAACAATTGCAAAGACAGCAATTACAACAACAAGCATTACTAAAGCAACAACAATTACAGCAACAACAATTACAACAACAACAATTACAACAACAAAGATTGGAACAATTAAAATTAGAGCAACAACAACAAATTCAAAACCAACTAAAAATTCAACAACAACAAAGAGAACAACAAAGAATTAAGCAGCAACAACAACTTCTTCAACAACAAATGCAAAAACAACAACAATTACAACAGCAAAGATTAGAACAACAAAGACTCCAAGAACAACAAGGAATTCAACAACAACAAACAATTAATACTCAGTACCGACCTTCCAATCCAAATCAAAATACTTATCCATATTCACGTACTTATTCAGATAATAAAATCAATAATTTTCAACCTGTTAACCAAATAGCAACCCAAAGAATACCAATTCATCAACAACAATTTCCAATTCATCATCTTGCAAGTAAAAGTCCAAACAATTCCATATATAGAAATTATTTAAATATGCCTAGAAAAGACCCTATTGTTCAAAAAGCATTAAAAATTTCAGGAACTCTACGTAGACGTAATATGGTTCAAAATATACAAAATAATACTAACTTAATAAAAGCTGCCCAAAAAATTCAAAAATTTTGGAGAAGTTATTTTATAAAAATGCGTTTTGAAGAAATAAAACCACAATTACAAAAAGAATCAGAACTTTTCCTAAGTAAACAATATGAAATATGCGATAAAGCTGGGCCGGCCCTTTCTGATGATGATTTTTCATTAGATGCATGGAAAAAATTTTATCCTCAAAATGACCCATTTTTTAATTTTGATAAAGGTTTTGTATTGTCTTATGGAATTAAAATAAAACATCCAAATGATCCTGAAAAAGTACAAGTATATGAGGGTGATATAAATATTAAAAATGAAAGACATGGATATGGAAGATTAACTACCACAAAAAGTGTGTTTTTAGGAGAATGGAGAAATGATAGATTTACTGGATGGGGTAGAGAGACTAGGAGATCGGGGAAAGTTCTTGAGGGAAAGTATATCGATGGAGTAGTTGAGGGAAAAGGTATTTTAAGGAATAATAAAGGGAATACATATGTTGGAGATTTTTCTAATTCAAAAAGACATGGAAAAGGTATTTTGGATACCCATAAAGTACATTATGAAGGTGAATTTAAAAATGATAAATTAAGCGGTCAAGGGAGAATAATATTTAAAAATGAAGGACATGTATATGAAGGACAATTTGAAAATAATGAAATAAATGGATATGGAACGTTCAAATGGAAAAATGGAGATAGTTATACAGGACAAATGATGAATGGGAAAATGCATGGTAATGGTGTATATAGATATAATAATGGACAAGTATTTGAAGGTACTTATGCAAATGGCATAAAACAAGGAAAAGGAAAGGTTTATTATATGAATTCAAATCAAAAAAGTACGGTTACTAAAATTAGTGATCCAAAAGGATTAAATATTTCTGGAATAACAAGTAAATTTTTTGTATTTAGAATTTGGCAAAAATCATTTTAGATAATTTTCATATTTTGTAATTTTATATTTATGGTGATGAAGAAAGCTAATACAACTAAATTTGGAG
>JAFXOY010000143.1 GCA_017528375.1 Clostridia bacterium
AATTAAACCAAGAACAAAAGTACAACTGCATTGGACTGTTGAGCCTACTATTGACATAATTAAATTATTTAATTGCATTGTATCTATAGATAAACGAGTCAATAAAGCTCCTGGTGCATTTTTTGTAATATCATAAAAAGACATATGAAGTTGTAAATATTTTCTAAGGACTTTCTTTCTATATATACGAGCAAGAGCAACACCAATTCTTGTAAACATCCATATCATCAAAAAATTAAATATTCCTTGCAAGAAAGCTAAAATTAAAAATATCATTGCATATTTTAAGCCCTTATCATATCTTATAGTTTCATACATTGAATTTAAACCATTCATTGCATGTGCCATAATTAGACCATTAAGTGGTTGAGAACAGCCTACTCCTGCTGCACCTATAATAGCTAATACTAAGATACCACAATGTTCTCTAGTAACTTCACTTAAAACTCTGCATGGATTGACTTTTACTTTTTCTTCTTCAATATATATTTCATCATCTTTTTTTTGGAATTGTACTTCTTCTTCTGTATTTCTTCTTTTTAATGAAGATTTCTTTGTCTTCATTTCCAATTCTTCTTTAGTTTCAATCTCATCTTGAGCTAATTGTGATCTAACTAAACCAGCATAATATCCATTTTGTTCCAATAATTGTTTATGATTTCCTTGTTCAACTACATGTCCTTCTTTTATTGCATAAATTAAATCAGCATTTTTAATAGTGCTTAATCTATGGGCAATAATAACTGTAGTTACATTTTTTTGAGAAATATTATCTAAAGCCCTTTGTACTTCTTTTTCTGATTTATTATCTAAAGCAGAAGTGGCCTCATCTAATATTAATATCTTTGGTTTAGCTAAAATAGCTCTAGCGATTGCCACACGCTGTTTTTGACCTCCAGATAATTTACTTCCTTTAATACCAACTACATTATCCAATTGATCAGGTAATTTTGATACAAATTCAGTTGCATATGATTCATCACAAGCATTTTGTATTAATTCATCCATATTTCCTAATTCTCTAATTTGTTCTTCTCTTCCAAAAATTAAATTATCTCTAATAGATTTATTAAATAAGACAGGCTCTTGTTGAACATAGCCAATTAGACTTCTAAGATATTTTACATCATACCTTTTTATATCCATTCCATCTATAAGAACTTCACCTCCTGTTGTTTCATATAATCTTTCTATAAGATTGACAGTAGTACTTTTACCACATCCTGATTCTCCAACAAGTGCAACTTTTTTTCCTGGTTCAAAAAGTAAATTTAATCCATTTAAAATGACTCTTTCATTAGGATCAGAAGGGTAAATAAATTTAACATTTCTGAATTCAATTCTTCCTACAATACTATCTCTTGGAGGTTTTTCAAAAGATTGAGAATAATCCATTTGGGGTTCTCTCTCGTAAAGTGTGAAATAATCTGAAGTGGCAGTGCATGATTCTTGAACAATTTTTAAATTAGGTGCAGTTAATCCAATACCCATAATTCCCATAAGTGTACAAAATGCAGCAGTCATAACATCTGCTCCAGTGAAATCTCTTCCTTTGTTTGAATTAATATCTCTTCCTACCAAAGTTCTTCCATAACATATAGCAATAACAAAAGAGCAATTTAAGAAAAATATCAAAAATCCAATACTTAGAGCAAGTCTGAATACTGTACCAAGATCTAATTGATAAACTAATTCTACTTTTTCATTAAATCTTCTTGATTCAAAGTCAAAATTAGCAAAAGAAGCAACTGTTTTTATATTATAAAGCATTTCTTCAGCTAAGCCACCTGCTTTCTCCCAAGTTTTTCTTCCCATAATTATTCCAGTTCTAAGAGCATTGACTAAAAATAAAACGTCTGCAATAATAAAAGGTGCAATACAAAGCATTACTAATGTTAATTTCCAAGAAGTAATAAAGGCAAAAACAAAAGCACTTATGCATTGACTACACATTGTTAAAATTTGTCCAAATTTTTCTCCAATCCCCATTTCAACTTGTTCTAATTGAGCTTGTACTTTTGTTGCAAATTCAAAAGGATTATTTGCATCAAACCAGCCTTGTTCTTGGGATAAAATAACCCTAAAATAATTTTCTTTTAACCTATGACACATTCTGCTTCCTGCTAAAGTCCAAAAGCAAACACTACAAAAGTGGCAAAAGAAAATTATTACACCTACAATCAAAAATCTTTTAATTTGAG
>JAFXOY010000144.1 GCA_017528375.1 Clostridia bacterium
GTGATTATGCAACGAGAAACACTATTGAAACAGTGATAAAAGAAGAATTAAAAAATAGAATTATTAAAGTTGTACTTGATAAATGCGAATAATTAGGATGGAGCACTCGATTGGGTGCTCTTTTTGTTTTTAATGGGAATGGGAGTTGTAGAGAGGTTGTAAGGGTTGTGAAATGGAAGGTTGCGAAATGGGAAAATTTTTAGGGAAATGGGAAAATTTTTTAAAGGGAGGAAATAGACTAACTGGAGCTGCACCTTAAAGAAAATTGCTATACGAAATATGTAAATTGAAAATTCCCTCGTAAAACCATCCCAAAACTAATTGTAACGAGTTTTTTGAAAACATGACATTTGTCACTGGTAAAAAAATTTTTTTGTGGGATACTTATAGTCGTTCAGTCGAACAAACACAAAAAAATTTCACTCTCGACTGACAAGAAAGGAATAACATCATGAAAAGCAACAGCAAACAGTTCAAACAGTGGGTATCTACTCCTCATACTACGCACTTTGATGCGGATGGTATGCTCAACAGCCTTGGACGTTGGGAGTACACGGACGGCACCTTCTCTAAAGAGACCGCCAAAAATGAACAGGGGTCACGCACCATTGGCTCACAGAATGCGACTGACTATAAAGTCGTGAAGGTGGTACTCGGCGGTCAACTCAACAACACAGTCTATGCGAACAGTCGCAAACAGTCTGGGACAACGTCATACCGCACTGGTATCCACGGCACCACGGGGATGCTGGCTGGCTCATACGTCTACTGGACTGAGGGCAACAACGTGTACCGTCAGACATACGACTTGAGCGGTGCCCGTGGACGTGACGTGGAACGTGAACATGTCGCATGGTGGGACGTTCGGGGAATCCCTCACATGGTTCCCATGGTCGAACAGGTCGAGGTTCGCAAGGTGCGGAGTGATAAAGGCAAGGCTCACAACACTCAGGGTCAGATTGTTGCTGACAACGAGGTACTGAGTGAAAACAAACGGGCACGCAAGTAGTGCCCAACATCAAACGAGGGGTGAGGCACTCACCCTCACCCCTCACAGCTCACTACTCATAATCACAGAAAGGAAACTATCATGTACATCATTGAAAAACTCAACAGAGCAGACCACATCACTACCACAGAACGTATCTGGGAAGTGACAGACGCTGAAGCAAAAAAGGAAATTGCGAGACTGAAAAAAGATTTTCCCGTAGCGTGGGATGACAGGAAGCGGAAAGGAAGCATTGCTATCAGGATAGGAGAAAATAAGCTGATTAACATCTACAAAGTGAGAAGCTAAAACAACAGACACCCCGCAAGGGGTGTTATTTTTTTGTCTGTTGCCGTGTCTGAGTATAAATATATAACGGACGTAAAAAACACAGTCTGACTATAAAGTTTTATCTGACTATAAATATAATATATAATTCAATATATAGAATAAAAATATTATTATAAATAGAATAAAAATAAAAATTGATTTTCAGAAATCAGAAAATATTATCTAATATCTGCTATCAAAAATCAATAAACAGAAATTAGAAAATTAATTTTACTATCGGCTTTTGTAAAAATTCTACTAAAATTTTAGAATATTTATTTTATATGTAAATTACAATTGTCTGACTATAAATATTTTACTAAACAGAAAATAGAAAATATTTTTTATAATCATAATCTTAATTCTGTTCTAATATCTAATTTTGAAAATAATTTTCATTAAACAGAAATTATAAAAAAAATTTTCATCTGAGTATAAATATTTTCTATTATCTGCTATTGAAAAAATTTTTCATTAAACAGAAATTATGAAAATTATTTTTGTCTGAGTATATTTATTCTTAAGATATTTTAATATCTGCATTTCTTTAAGATTATCGGTATTAAAGAATTGTATTTTTTACCATGGAAATTATAAAATAATATCTGTTATCAGGTATTCAAATAATCTGTTATCCCGTAGAAATCAGAAACCTTGTTTAAGGCTCCATACGTGCATTTAAAGGCGGTTTAACTATATATCCTTATAATTTATCGAAACCGATATTAAACCGCTTTAAAATGATTCTACAGTGCCTTAAACAACGTTTTTATAATTCGTTTGCAATTTATAATCTATAATCGGAAACCTATTTTTATAATCGGAAACCATAAAAATTAATCTATATGTACAATTCGGATATTGATATGTACAATTCGGATATAATGTTTAAATCTATTGACTTTTATTTTTTAGGCGTGTATTATCTTATATAGTAGTATGATTATACTCAAAAAAAACAAAATAAAGGATGGTTAAAGATGAAATACAAATCAATTGACAGTCTCATTAGAGAAGCAAATGAAGAGCCGAAAGAAGACAAATATACACGTCTTCAGCATGATATTATCAAAGCTGTTGCATTATTTGATACTTTCGGATATCGTTGTCAGCGTTACGGTTATACAAATTATGAAGAAGCAATTTATTTGAGCCGTATATGTCGTAAAATTGCAAAAAAACACAATGGTGATACATCATATGCTTATGACTTATTCCTTAAGTATCATGCCCATATGATGTATGAAAAAAACATTATGAGAAATGAATATCATGATGTATATAAATATCAACCATGCGGAAAGTATCGCAAACTTGATTTTTATCGCTGGTACAATCAAACGGGAATATACGCATAAAACACAAAATACTACCTGAAAAAATCAGGTAGTATTTTTTTATCGTTTAATATTAGAATAAAAGTTTTATTTAATATTAGAATAAAGTTAACATATCATAATAGAATAATATTTTATCCAATATTAGAATAAAAATAAATATTATATTAGAACAGGATTTCTAACTGAGTATTAAATTAATTCGTATATATTTCCTGAATATTCTATGAAAAATTTTTTCATATTTCTTTATTTTTGAAAATAATTTTTATAGAATAAAAATTCAATTTTAATAATAGAACATTTGTAAAGTCTGAGTATAAAGTTTTTTCGTATAACCGTTTGTGAAAATTTTTTTCATTTAACCGGAATTTTGAAAAAATTTTTTATCTGAGCATAAAGATTTCAGAACAAACTTAAATTAGAACGTCCGTTCTGTCTGAGTATATAAATGATTCGTATAGTTTGCAGTGAAAATAATTTTCAGGCATATATGTCGAATGAAAAAATTTTTCGTCTGAGTATATATATTAAAATAAAAAAATGTCAGGTTACAATAACCTGACATTATTATTTTACTATGCGAAGGTAACCTGCATTGGGATTTTTACTAATCCGATGCTTTCCTGATTAAGCATGTATTTTACATGTTCAATGAAATCCTGAACGTCATCATCATTCAGATAAAACAATTCTACAATGATTGTGCTTTCCTGCACTTTTGTACCGTCCTCATGTTTATACAATCCATAACCATGCGAAACCGTAGCACCTTCGAAATGGTCATAACAGTATGATTTTACAATCTCCATAGCGTCATTATCGCTGATTTCCTGTTTATGGGTTTCGGCATCATTTAAGCCGATGAAAATACGATACAGGTTAGAATTATCAAAAGTAAACATTATAGCCTCCCTTGCTATATAAAAAGTTATAAAAGTGCTTGTCAGTATCTCTCTGACTCTTATATTATAGCATGATTTAATAAGTTATTGACATATTCTCATATGATAGTGACATTAATATGATAAATGTGACAAATATCATGTTGTATAGACAACAAGCTGAATTCCCATTATTATACTCAGACAATGCCATCGGCTCTCTGCGCCAGCGGGAGTCTCTGAGTATAAATATTAATAGTACATTATTAATAGTACAAAATTAATAGTATATAATTACTATTTAGTATAGCATAAAAGTAATAAAACAAATTTACTATAAATAAAACATTATAGAATTTTAATCAATATTTTAATATAGAAATATTATAATAGGACAGAAATCAAATGTCTGAGTATATATATTGATTTTATTCTAAAATCAATATTCTAAAATTTATATTCTAAAAATATTATTCTGAAATTAATATTCTAAAATCAAAAATTCTAATATCTGAGTATAAATCTGAACCTGCCAATCTGAAATTTTATACTCAGACAAGAATAAACATTCCAATCAGAAACTGTCTGAGTATAATTATCTGAATCTGAACGTCTGAGTATATTTATCCTTAACATTGTCTGAGTATATATAATCTTAAAATAAAAAACGTCCGTCATTGGACGCTTTTTTGATTTTTATGCAATTGAGGGAAGGGAGTCAAGGTAATCCTGAAGGCGTTTGCGAATTTCAAGGCGTTTGCTCGTTTCGGAGCGGTTAACCTTATTACGTGTCTGAAGGCGATTGTAAATGCCTTCAGAGAAAGCCTTCATTGCCCATTCATGGGCGTATTCCGCGCCCTGTTTGCGTGCAATCTTGCGTGCACAGCGTGCCAAAAACACGCCTTCGGCTTCAGGGTCTGTTACATCATTCTGAATGATGACCTGACCCTTGCGTTCGTAGTGACCACGCTGACCGAACTCTGCAAAGAGTTCAACAGCATTGCGGATATCGTTGGATAAAACAGTATTGGTATTCATTTTGACCCTCCTATGGTCTAAAGTTGGTTTTTGGTGTTGAGGAGCCGTTCCCCTCAACTGATTATTATTTTAAACGATAACTCAAAACCTGTCAAGAACTTTTTTGTAATAATGACATTCAATTTTGTCATATATTTAACATGACATTTGTCACCCTGTTTATAAATATATACTCAGACAATTTTCTGACCTATTACAATAATTATACTCAGACAAACCGTTGGATACATCCGCATCCGCAGGATGGACTGTCTGAGTATAAAATTGACAGTACGTTATTAATAGTACAAAATTAATATTATGTTATTAATATTTGTTCTAATATTAAATAGAAATTTAAATATATAATCAAATAGAACAATAATATAGAATATATTTTTTAGTCTGAGTATAAAGTTTGATAAAAAAGATTTTCTAAAAACATTATTCTAAAATTAAAATTCTAAAATTGCTACATTCTGAAATTTTTATTCTAAAATCAAAATTTTAGAAATCATATTCAGAATTTTAATTCTAAAAACCAGAAATCGGAAATTTATACTCAGACCATCCAATCTGAAACGCTTATTCTAAAATTCGGTATCTGAGTATAAATCTGGAATCAGAATCTGTTTTCTAAAATCTTTAATCAGAATTTTATTCTAAAAATCAGAAAACAATTATCTGAGTATAAATATCTATCTAAAAACATCTGAGTATATAAATTGTCTGAGTATAATTATTCTTAAAGAAAAAAGCCCTTTCGGGCATTTGTTGGATGTTATCCATGATAACATCCACACATTTCAAGAAACCAGTGAGGACGGACGTTATAAACGTCCTTATATACATCACTGTAAAAATCCCATAGGGAGTTGAATTTTTCATCGTCACCCTGTTCGTATGCTTCGCGCATCTTCTTTTCAAGATTGCGAAGATAACGAGCATCTTCGATTTCTTGAGCATGTTCCTGCTCCCATTCCCATGCATTAAGCATGTTTTCAAACTCCTGATTAATCAGGTCAGCAATGACGTTTTCGGAAGCGATAATAGTAATCATGATTTTTCTCCTTTTCGACTGAATCGGGAGCCGTTGCCCGTGTCAGTACCTCACTGACAATACTAATTATACGGATAACTCATATCTTGTCAATAGCAAAAGTGAAAACATATGACACTAATATCATATGACATTTGTCATGTTTCATTACAATTATATACTCAGACATTTCTTACTGAACCAGCGCAATAATTATACTCAGATAATTAATATTTCATTATCAGTATGATGGCTCTGAGTATAAAATTAGTAGTATCAAATTAGAATGTTTATGCTCAGATATGCGAATAACACAACTGTCTGAGTATAAACATTCTTAATAAAAAATAGTCAGGTTTCCCTGACTTATTTTTTATGCTTCTTCAATAGTGAAATGTCGGTCATTGTTGCAAACCTGCAAACGAGTTACCCAACCTTTTTTAGTATATGAATTGAGTTTTTCAAGAGCATCCTGTAAGCTCATACGAGCACAAACCTGATACCAACGAACAACATCATCACAACCGCAACGAGCATAATCAACATAGTAGAACATCACAAACCTCCAAAAAATTGTTTTTATGTTGTGGTTTCCTCAACCACAATAATATTGTATCACATTTTTTCAGATTTCAAAAAATTAGTAACAAAATATGATATTGACTTAATCCAATAATCAGCAATCAGAATTTATATACTCAGACAATAATCGGAAACCAATCATCTGAAAATCTGAGTATAAATCCTGCAATCGAAAATCTGAATTTTTATACTCAGGCACTATCTGCTATTGGAATGTCTGAGTATAGAAATCCTTAATAAAGTCTGAGTATATAAATTCTTAAAAGAAAATTGGGGGATTACTCCCCCTTTTCTGTTATTTATAAGTTGCCTCAAAATTGAACAGGGTAATCACGACTTCTTTTTCTATCCAGTACATGATATGAGCAATCAATCCCTCATCGTCATAATCAGCAAAATAAGAATTATTGCTGTTTTCGATAATCATAGATGCAACGATAGCCATATCCTCATATGATGCGTTATGTGCTCTTACATAATCCATCATTTCATCATACTGTTTGTTGGTTCCGCAAGTAAACCAACCCTGATTAACACACAGTTTGCGCATCCTGTCAGGACTCCAATTTCTAAAAGCTGTAATTTTCATAATGTTTATCTCCTTTGTTTTTTTATTTAATTATACTACAATTTTCAGAAAATCAAGATTAAAATGACATTTTTTTGTCATAGGTTTTGTCATAGGTTTTATATGACATTTGTCATATTATATACTCAGATAATCTGAATTTGGCATCACTGAACATCTGAGTATAAATCATATAAACAGAAAATCAAAATTTTATACTCAGTTGTTAGAATCTGTGTTCTAAGATGCATTTCTTAAAACAGTCTGAGTATAAAACAAATATTCTAAAATGCTATCTGTCTGAGTATAAATCTTCTTAACAAAAAAAGGGAGGCTGTTAACCTCCCTGTACTGATTAAGCCTGATACCGTTTAAGGATGTCCTTACTATCGGAATAAGGCAAATTGTGGCTTGCAAGCCATGCCTTAATGTGGCGTGTCGTTGTGGCTGAATACAACCCTTTGACCTCGCATTTGCCTTCAGGCGTGATCCGCGCCACACGTGTTGTGTAGCTCACCAGAACAACGTCACCGTTGTAATCGGTGTATTCATACGCTTTATTGTAGAATGATTTCCGACCGTCAACAGGATTGAGATAGCGAACTGAATTATCATAATTGGACATAATACCCTCCTTTGGTGTCCGTGAGCGGTATCCCGAACCGCTCTCTTTATTTGATTGTACATATATTGTACATTAAGACTGAAAATAAGTCAATAGTGACATTTGTCATATCTTTTTTATGACATTACTATTACATTATTATACTCAGACAATTCGGATATTACCATTCCGATATTTGCATTCAGACATTATCAATACACTATTACGAGTCTGAGTATAAATTTAATAAACGCAATTCAAAACTTTTATACTCAGAATCTTGTTTTATATCAAATGTGTAAAATGCCTGAGTATAATTATTCTTAAAGAAAAAATGGGGATTTTTATCCCCTTTATTTTAGAAATCACGTTCGATTTCAACCTTGTCACCATCAGCGTTTTCCCATGTTTCATACCAGAAGCAATTGCTGATCCTGTGAAAATCATCATCATGAAGCATCTTATGAAAAAGGCTCACATCGTTTTCATTTTTTGCCAAGAATTTTGTTGTCATAATTTTTATCTCCTTTGTTTTTTATTATGTATTCATTATACATTAACCCAAAAGGAAAAACAAGTGTCAAATGTCATATTAATCATATGACAAATGTCACATCCTACCAAAATCTATACTCAGACGAAAATCAGTAATCAGCAAATAAATATACTCAGACAACAATCTAAAATCTCCAATCAGCAATCGGAAAATCTGAGTATAAATCTGAAAAGCAGAAATCTAAAATTTATACTCAGAACAAAAAATCTAAAACAGAAATTCTAAAATCAGCATTTGAAAAACTTTTTCAGAAAATCAGAAAATCTAAAAATTATTTTCAGATTATCAGAAAGTCTGAGTATAATTATTCTTAATAAAAAATTGGTTGGGATTAATCCCAACCATTATATTTGAAAAGTAGATAATCTGCCTGTTGTTGTGTCAGACCGTAGTCCACACAATCCCAACCATTTTTACCCTGTTTGGGAAGGTATTTATTACCTTCCCCAAAAACATGGTACTGACCATTGCAATCGCGCCACAGGCTCCAATTATTCATTATGCCACCTCCATCTTGAATGTGCGTACAATCTCCAACTGGTCTACATATGCCTCATCACCAATACCATCATTATAATGACCGTAGGCAACGATTGCGCCATCCTCATCAATATATACGCCATCAACGAAGAAAGGATCACCATCAAGAAAATACTTGCAATCGTAAAACATCATAACCTCCAATATTTGATTTTCAAAGAACTGCGTCAATGTCTCATTGACAATATTCATTATAGCAGAAACCATATATATGTCAAGATGACATTTTGCAAATTATTACATGACAAATGTCATATCTAAAATTAATTATATACTCAGATAATCTGATTATCGGAAAATAATTTTGTCTGAGTATAATGTTCCTTAGCAATTATCTGAGTATAAATAATCTTAATAAAAAAATGGGATTTTCATCCCATGCTAAAACTGAACCAGTGTTCATCTGTCCCTGTCCATCCTTCAATATCCCATACCCACCATTCAAAATTACCCTGTTCATGACGATTTTTGCTGATAATAAAAGCGTCTTCACAATCTCCAAAATAGAACCGCTCAATTGAAAAATGTTTTGATTCGTTAGAATCAATATCCCATGAGATTGTAACGTTATTTTCCAACTCACAACGTTCATAAACGTGATATGCAACCTCACACACACTGTTAACCGTTTTCCCTGTAGGAATGACGATTTCAGCCTGATGAGGAATAGCGGGAACGGATAAAGCAACCAAACCAGATAATAAAGCGGATTTCAGAATTTTCATTTTGTTTATCTCCTTTGTTTTTTTTTCTTTAATTTTAATCAAAATCTCAAATAATACAAGTGACAAATGTCATAGTTATGACATGACAAAAGTCATATTCAGAAATTTATATACTCAGACTGATATCAGGAATCTGCTATTATGAACCTGAGTATAAAACTTTAGGGAACAAAAATCAATATTTATACTCAGATTGTTCAGCACAATGCTCTGAGTATAAAGTTTCTTAATAAAAAAATATCCCCTTTCGGGGAATTGTTAATAAATTTGTTTTGCATATTTTACTGCGTCCTGTATAGCAAGCTCAATACCTTCCTCAATTGTTCTACGGTCATCCCAGAAATTTTCACCAACGAGAACAAAAACAGATGAACCAGATGGAAGAAGAATTTCAACAGCAATGTCATCATCTTCAACATTATAAACAGTAATGACAAAATTTCTGTTTTCTTCAAGATAATCAAGATAGCCCCAACGAAATTCGATGGTATCATCATTGTATTTTACAGGATACCACGCCCAATTTTCATCAGCCTCATCAGCCTTAATCAGTGCGTTCTTTATGGTTTCAAAATAGTTTTCCATGATTTTTATCTCCTTTTGTTTTGTTTATTTATACACCTATTTTAATAGATAACTCAAAATTAATCAAGGTGACATTTTGCAAATTATGACATGATAAATGTCATATTGTTTTATATGACATTCATCTTAATTTTATACTCAGACAATCAGAAAATAATACATATTATCTGAGTATAATTATCACAAATCAAAAATAAAATTTTATGCTCAGATTATCAGAAAATAAAAAAATAAGGGAATCACACTTTTCCCTTATTTTTCTTCTTTTTAATCAATTCCATAATCATAATATTTTTTATTAGCATCAAATGATTTGAATGAGGATTCCTCACGATTATAAAAACCTCTATCCTCTCCATCGTCTACAATAGCCTGTTTACGCTTTGCAAGAGCTTTACGGAACATTGCCATTGCTTCGCTTGCATTTTCAGCAACTACCACCTTTTCTCCGTTTGTGTTTACTACTGTTTTCATTATAACCTCCAAAATTTATTTTTTTCTTTAATTTTAATCAAAATTCAATATATGTCAATAGTGATTTTTATCATATATTACACATGACAAATGTCATAGTATGTTTGTCTGAGTATAAAAACTATAAATCAAAAATCAGAATTTATACTCAGAGTTAAAAAACAATTCCAATATCTGAGTATAAAAAACATTAATAAAAAAATCCCATTTAGTAGGGATTTCCTTCGAATGTATTGAAACGTCTACAATTACCATTTTGGTAAGTTACTGATGAAACCCATGCACTATATGGCATCTCTCCTTCCTTTTCTGGAATCAACTCATACACTGCTTTGTCATAAGCATCAATCTTATTTTTTGCCAAAAAACTAATGCTCCTCACTTCATTTCCTGTTATTCTATATTCTACTGTATAAGCCTTCATTTTTATCTCCTTTGTTTATTTATAACAGTATTTTAACATAAATTTTCATATAATTCAAGTGTGTTTTGTCATATTAATCACATGACATTTGTCATTGTTTATTATCTGAGTATAAATCTGTTATTAACAATCTAAAATATTTATACTCAGTTTATGAATCTGATATTCAGAAATTCGTCTGAGTATAAATAATATTAATAAAAAATAGTCATCATATTTCAGATGACTATTTAGAAAATTTATTTTACCTGTTTTTTGATTTCATTCAACATTCTAACAATGTTGTTGACCTGTGCAGTTGTGCACTGCAAAACATAGTTTACATATACTCCAGTTCCTTCCAGTTCCTTCAGTTCATAAGCTTTGAACTCATCACCTTCAACAACAACACCGAAAATTCTAATTGTATTCATTTTTATCTCCTTTTGTTTTTTCTTTTATTATACCACAATTTTTACAATTCTCAAAAAAGATATGACAATTAAATTTCATCAAATAAATCTTTATTGAGTTTAGTGCAATTATACACAAAATTACGTGATTTCAAGTTTACAGTGTATCCACCGCTGATTTCATAAGAACGTGACGGAAAATGTTTGAAAATGAATTCCCGATATTCGTCATAATCATCAGTAGCAAAAACTACTGTGTAATCTGATTTTCTAACAAGCGAATGAATGAACATTTTTTATCTCCTTTGTTTCTGTTCTTTATTATGTATTTATTTTACATCAGAAATTAAATTATTACAAGTGTGTAATGTAATATATATGACATGACAAATGTCATATATCAGAAAATTATTATACTCAGACAATTGTTCTATTTGTATGTTTTTTAGTCTGAGTATAAAAACCACAAATCAAAAATTAATATTTATACTCAGTCATATAATCATATTATCAAATCATCTGAGTATAAATATACTTAACAAAAAAAAGAGCCTTTACAGGCTCTCATTTGATTTTAGCAATACTTTTCCACAATAGAGCGGGAATCGGTATATGGGATGTTATGAGCGGTCAGGAAGGCTTTAATATGCCTTGTAGTTGTTGCGGAATATAAACCCTTTACAACACATTCCCCATCATAGGAAACCTGTGCAACAACTGTATTATAGGAAACAAGGTAATATTTACCATTTTCCTCATATTCCCATGCTTTCCCATAAAATGACTTATGAGAATCGTTGGGGATGATTTCTTTTGCATTGGGATAATATTTTTTGTTCATGATTTTTTCTCCTTTGTTTTTGTTTTTTATTATGTATTTATTGTACATCAGAATTCAATTTTTTACAAGAGCAAAATGTCATATTAGTGACATGACATTTGTCACTATCTAAATTTTATATACTCAGACTATACGAACCCATATTAACTGAGTATAAAAATCATAAAGGCAATTCAAAATATTTATACTCAGTTAATATATTAACCATTTTCTATGTAATTTGTTCTTTTTTGTTAATATATTAACACTGTCTGAGTATAAATAATCTTAATAAAAAATGGAGCATTTCTGCTCCTTTTTTACGTTCTATAATCACCTGCTTCAAGTGCTTCATAAAATGCTTTCTTGCTTTCTTCTTCAGCTAATTCATAACCAAGATGAAAAAATTCAAGATATTCCTGATTAGTGAATCTTAAGCCTTTTTCATACTTCTTTTCCCATAATTCATCATAGCGTTTCATTTTATCTTTTTCCATATTAATCTCCCATATATCCCCACGAATAATCAATATATCCATCTTCATAAATAGGGCATGGATAATGATACGCATCCCCATCCCATGTATCAACTTGTTTACCATGCACAGGATGAATAAATTCATCTGGTTCATCAGGATATTTTTCCTTAAATTCTTCATCAGACATATTACAGGAATCATAGAACATCTGAAGAGCATATTCAACACTATTTTTATCCATCATCTTTATCTCCTTTGTTTTTTATTATGAATACATTTTACATCAAAAATCAGAATTTTACAAGAGTAGAATGTCATATTTATTACATGACAAAAGTCACATATCTAAAAATATTTATACTCAGACATTTTTTCTATTATAGTTGTTTGTCTGAGTATAAATTCTCTTAACAGAAATTCAATTTTTATACTCAGATTTCAAGCAATAAAAAAAATGAGGACTTTCGTCCTCTTTATTTTAGAATTCATATTGTGGATAATTATACCTTCCATCTGCTCCAAAATAATCATTTTCAAATATCATTATCCAATATAATGTATCCCATTCAATTCTCTCATGTTCTGCTATTAATTTCTCCTCTTCTGTAGGTTCTTCATATTCTGGGATTTCTTCAAACTGGTCATAATATTCATCAAGTTTCATTTGTGCCCATTCATCACCGTGACGAGCTTCATATTTCAGTTCCATAATTTCATCATAAGTAAGTTCAAACATTTTATTTTTCTCCTTTGTTTTTTTTCTTTAATTTTACTACCACATAATCAGAAAATCAAGTAACATTTGTCATATCATGAATATGACATTCTTCTTAACCTTTTAACCTCATTGTCTGAGTATAAAAAGTTAAAAAATAAACAAAAAATTTATACTCAGACTATACGCAATCTGTAATTTTATCTGAGTATAAAGTTTCTTAATAAAAAATAGGGGATTGCTCCCCTTTTATTATTCTTCTGGAAATTCTTCCTTCCAATACTCTGCAAGATATTCTTTAGCGTATTGGATTCTTCCGAGCTTTATGTCTTCCATTGCCTGTCTTGCTTTGTTTGCTTTGTTCATGGCACTGTAATAATTCTGCTCTATCTTTTCATACAGTGTGGCTGTTTCCACCATATCGCGAATAATCATCATGCTATTGGGAAGTTTCCATAAATTCACAATGTCCTGTTTGGAATTGATGGAAGGATGACGAGCATAAACATACTCCACAAGTTCATAATCTTCTTCAGAAATGTCATCCCATTTGATTCCTGCCAGTTCGATAAATTCTTGTTTGTTCATTTTGTTTTTCCTCTCTTTCGTTTGTTATGTACTCATTATACAGGATAACTCAAAATAAGTCAATATGACAAATTGCAAATTATGACAGTCAAATGTCATATTAAACGATATGACATTCGTCTTAATTATACTCAGACAGATAATCAGATTATTGTATTGTCTGAGTATAAATCTTATATCAGGAATCTAAAATTTTTATACTCAGATTTAAAACAAAAATTCTGTCTGAGTATAAAACATACAAACAAAAAAATAGAGCATTTCTGCTCTATTCTATTTTTATTAATCTTTATGCGGTTTTTCACCTCCGCAAACCTCACCGCAATACAAACCACCGTCCTTCCATGCTTCCTTCATAACCCACATGAAAGCGTCCATCAATTCAGAAAAGTTCTCATCTGCTTCGGCTTGGCTCCACCCATCACCACCGCAATAAAAACCATCAATATCCTTCACATCGAGGTCACCATATTCAATATCCCCATCAGCAACACCATCCATAAGCCATGCATTGAAGATTTCTTCATTATTGACCTGACGAGCAATGAATTCCATTGCTTTTACCATCTTCATTCTTTCGATATTCTTTTCCATGATTTTGTCTCCTTTGTTGTTTTATTTTTTATTATGTTTACATTATACATCCTATCTGAAAATATTTCAAGTGACAAATGTCATATTAATAGTATGACATTAGTAATATTATATTATTTTTTATACTCAGACAAAAAACTAAAGAAATATCTGAGTATAAAGATTATCTGGAATTGTCTGAGTATAAATAATATTAACAAAAAAAAGGGGATTAGTCCCCTTTTCTCTTTTACATTCTTACAAGATTATTAACGTTTGTTTTCATTCCATTATCGAGGTACGCATAATCACACACCCAACGACCATAACGGTCATGATATGGATAAATTGCTTTCACATTTGCAATAGTACCAACAGGAACCTTCCTTCCTTTTACTACCTTCACTTCATCTCCCCAAAGAATTTCACCGTTATGATGTTTCCATGCACGTTCAGCATTTTTGTCAATATCCATATAATATAATTCATCGTCATCACGAGAGCAATCAGCATAATCATAATCACGAACACATTTGCTATATTCTTCAAGCGTGCAAGGATTAAAGAATGTAGCAGTAACATAAGAACCATTGCTCTGTGCAACCTTATAAAAACCTTCTTTAATGCTCATTTCTGTAATCTCCTTTTGTTTTTTATTATGTACTCATTATACATCTGAATTTAAAATATTACAAGTGACATTTGTCATATTTCCAATATTACATTTATCACATCTATAATAATTTTTATACTCAGATGCTAACAAACATCACATTTGAAATGTCTGAGTATAAAAATCTGCAAATCAGGAAATAAACTTTATACTCAGACTATTATAGAACAAAAATTCAATCTGAGTATAAATATTCTTAAAATAAAAAAGGATAGTATTTCTACTATCCCTTCAGAAATTACGAGAGAATGTTCGGAAAAACAAAATAAACCTTGCTTACATTGTTTGGTTCGGCAAACTTTAAAATTGCTTCATCCATATACTCATTGTAGTAATATTCAAAATAATCATCAATAAAAACTTTTTCGATGAATTCCCCAATGTTTTCCGCACATCCAGAAATTATCTGTGCTTCTTTATTGGTTTTATCAAACGATTCGGATACGATATATTCATTCATGATTTTTATCTCCTTTATTTTTTGTTTTCTTATAATTCTATTATACAGGATAATAAATAAAAAGTCAATAGTGACGTTTGTCATATCTTGTATATGACATTTGTCATACCTGATTGTCTGAGTATAAAAACAATAACAAAATAATAGAACAGGTATTTCACTGTTCTATTATTCTTAGGAGGGTAAACTATGCGAACTGATATTTAATTTCTACTTCAGAAATCAAAACCGATTCCTGATTTAATCCATATTTGATTTCGTTAATCATGTTTACAACGTCATCAAATTTTACATCCAAAAGCTCAACAATGAGAGAAGGTTCTTTTACTGTGGAACCATCCTCATGACGATATACTCCATAACCAGAGTATACAGTAGCTCCAGAAAAATGATTTGCGATATATTCAGAAACCATTTCAAGAGCGTCAGCAGTGCGGATTTCCTGCTTATGGGTAAGCTGGTCAAACAGTCCGAAGTAGACTTTGTATTCAATTGTGGTTTCGAAATTTTCCTGTTTCATTGTAGGCTCCTTTGTTTTTTTATTATGTATACATTATACATCCGATTTTAAAATTTTACAAGTGATAAATGTAATAATTGTTACATGACATTTGTCATATCTGTAATTATATTTATACTCAGACAAACCAAAAATCAGAAAATCAAGAGTCTGAGTATAAATATTCAGAAATTATAAAAATTTTTTATACTCAGACTAAAACAGGACATTCATTTTTAAAAACAGGACATTCGTTCTATTATCTGAGTATAAAAATATTAATAAAAAAAGGATGGTATGTAACACAAAAAACAATACCATCCAAAAACAAAAGAGAATAATCATGAAAGACTTTTGACGATAGGACAGGACACACTAAAAGAGAGAGAAAACAATTTTTATAAGGAGTTACAACGAAAGAGCATGTTATTTAGTGCGTCCTATGCTATCGTCAAACTGTCTATCTTTTATTATTTTACCACAATATTTTTATTTTGTCAATAGATTAAAATATTTTCAATATATCTTGTGCTTTTCTCAATAATTCTGTATAATCTCTTCTATCTGAATTTTTGAATTCTTCTGACATTCCTGCATACCACATAATGGTTTCAATTTCATCAACAACATCATCATACCAAACAGCACTATTAACCTTATCCCATGCTTCATACAATTCATCACTATATTCAAGATAACTCATTTTTCACTCCTTTATTATTATATTACTATTATATCATTACTATTATATTATTGTCAATATGATATTTGTCACTATTTATCTTCAAATCTTGCTCCAAAAAACCAATATGTTTTTGTTTTTTTGATTTCAACTGGCAGAAAATTATTTGTAATCGGGAATTTTAATTTTTTCATTTCTGCTTCAGTTATAAGTTCATCTTTTACAGTAAATCCAAGATAATTTCCTTTTTTATCCCAATAGTTTTTTTCTTCTTGCACTTTATAGTATTTCATCATAAACTCCTTTGTTCAAATTTTGTTTTTCCTTTGTTTGTTTCTTATGTACTTATTTTACATCCATATCAGAAATTAGTCAATAGTGACATTTGTCATATTTTTCATATTACATATATCAGAAATTATACTCAGACAGAAATTTAAAATACCCCCCAGGGGTATTTGCTATACCCTATGGGGGTATGTCTGAGTATAAATTTTAAACAATTATAAAAAATTTTTATACTCAGTCAGAAAATATGTTCTATTATCTGAGTATAAAAAACATTAATAAAAAATAGGATTATCTTTTCGATAATCCTATAAATTATTATTCTTCATCGGCTCCCATGCAAGGGTATTTACTATCTTCTTCAAGTTGTTTCCTAACCATATCTAAAATCTTCATTCTGGTTTCATTATCATCTGCGGAATCCATGAGTTTATCATAAATTCCTTCCCAGCTTTCCAATACATTTATTGTACTTTTAATATTGTGAGTCCAACTATCTACTTTGAAACACACTTCATCAAATGAATCATAGAATGGATAACTTTCTGAACATTTATCCATAACAAAAGAAAAATCTTTATCATTATCCCATGCGTCAAGAAGCTCATACATTGCATTTGACAGGTCAGACAGTGCTTTATAGGCTTTTTTATTGTAACTCATTTTTACATCTCCTTTGTTTTTTGTTTATATCATTATTTTACCATGTGTTTTTCAGAAAGTCAATAGTGACATTTGTAATATTTCCTATATGACATTTATCACATTTTATACTCAGATTATATAGAATTATGTTGTCTGAGTATAAAAATTCTTAACAAAAAAACCATCCAATTATTGGATGGTTTTAATTATTTTACATCATCTGATATACATATTCAAATTGCTTTGCAATATAAACATCATGATATTTTTTACTAAAAATTTTAGCTGTCTCTATTGCTTCATCAAAAGTATATACCTTTACTTCTTCCGTCCAGTACTCACCTGCTATAGCTTTGAAAGGTTGTTGCCCTGTGACAGTATA
Organism: Clostridia bacterium; assembly: GCA_017528375.1. Taxonomy (GTDB): domain Bacteria; phylum Bacillota; class Clostridia; order TANB77; family CAG-508; genus CAG-492. The sequence goes on from JAFXOY010000144.1 coordinate 17,850, forward strand.
ACTGATTTCTGGTTTATGGTCAAAATCCTTAAATTCTTCGTCTTTCATGATATTTCTCCTTATTCAATATCGAGATATGAATCACACAAATCCATAATTTCTTCCAGTACGTCCACCTTCTTTTCAGTGATTTCATCATCATCCTCACAAAGAAGGTCATCCTTAAGGATTTCTACCCAATGGTAAATGTCTTTGATTTTAATTTTGTCATCCATTTTATTTTTCTCCTTTGTTTTTTGTTTATATTATTATTTTACATTATATTTTTTGTTTTGTCAATAGTGACAAATGTCACATCTTAAAACTCATCATCCTCATCATCAGGTTCATCAGATTCGCAATAGAAATCATGTTCAGTAATACTACCATAGGTATACCAATAGTAACCACGAAAATCATTACCAAAATATACTTTTATATCCTCATCATAATTCTGCAACAGTTCGATAAGTTCTCCAACTGTCAGAGTTTCACCACACTGGTCAGTTGCATAGCCTTCACGTTTTGTGCTTAGAATAAGATTTTCTTTCATTTTATTTTTTCTCCTTTTTTGTTTTGTTATGCCATTATTCTACATCCAAACAAAAAATAAATCAAGATGACAAATATCACATTTTGTATATGACATTAATCATATGACAATAATTTTATACTCAGATATTATATGGATTTTTGTTGTTAAAAAATATGGAAAAATGTTGCCTTAAATCTGGACAAAACGAATATTTTTAAAAGTGCACTTTCTGGTGAAAATTCGATACTTTTTTTAATCGAATTTTTTCAATTTTTTAAACTTGTTTTTTTAAAAAAATGGTAATTAGTTAAATGAATTAATTAATTGTTAAACATAACTAACTATTAATTTATTTTAGAACAAATGTTCATTAGTTAAATGAATTAACTAATTGTTAAGTATAACTAACTTAAACTATACGAAATTTTGACTTAATAAAAAAATCTGAGTATAAATATCAAAAAATCACAAAAAATTTTTATACTCAGACCTTCCATTAAAAATCTGTTTTTTAAAAAGTTTTGGTAAACCATTTCTAAAAACTTCGTTTAAGGCACCAAGGATTCAATCTAAGGGGCTTTAAATATCAAAGTGGTATATTTATACCCTAAAATTTTACAATTGAAATTTGACCCCTTCTCGCTTCAAATTTGGGCATTTCTATTTTTTTACCTGTCTGAGTATAAAAATTTATAAAAAAGTTATGCCCCATCCAGTAAATAATTGGGGCATAACACAAAACAAAGGAGGTGTGATGTTATCGAAACTCTAACAGCAATTTTCTTTTCTTCGCATATTCCATGACTTGTTCTAAGTTCTCACAAAATCTTCCTTCACCAGAATACCACCATGCGCCATGCGAAAACTTCCAAACCTGACAATTGTAATGATATTCGTTTACATCATCAGGATAAACCACAATCTTTTCTTCCATAATTTCTACTCCTTATCTCTCAACAATTATATTGTACCACACATTTTTCTTTTTGTCAAGGGTTTTTGTAATTCAATTTTTATGTTTTTTATAATTCGTTTTCTCTCTTTTTCGTTTACTGATAACAGTATTTTATCATATCTCAAAACAAAAATCAATATGACATTTGTCATGTTTTTATATGACTGTCTGAGTATAAAAAATATTAATAAAAAATAGGGGTTATTCACCCCTTATTTTACCATACCCATTTACGCATATGCGAAACATTTTTTACACCATGTGATTTCAAGTGCCGTTTTATGTCAGCAAGTGAATCATAGAGCATGTATGTTCTGTGCATACAGTGTCCATCTTTATCCTCACCATACACAATCACATTCCCGTGATTGTAACAATACGCATAAACTCTTTTGAAATCCATCTCATACCTCCGTTTTTTTTGTTTTGTTGCCCTTATTATACAGCACAATCAGAAATTACACAAGGTGACAAATGTCATGTTTTATAGGTGATTTTGTCATAAAAAAGCATATGACATTCATTCCTGTTACGACATAATGGAAGTCATTTTACGAGTAAAAACTTGTCTGAGTATAAACATCCTTAAGAAAAAATTTCCCCACCAAACATTTATACTCAGACAATCCCTAAAACAATTCGTATAGTTTATTTTTTTATTTCTTTTGTTTTTTCGTGGAATTATATATTTATTATTTTTATAATTTATAAAACTAAAACTATAATTATAAAACTAAAAATAAAAACTTAATCTTACGCCAAGCCACCCCAAAGAGCTTCTTCACGCCAGCCATGCCACCAGCCAACAGACACACAGCATCAGCCATATAAACAGCATCACGTGTCAAGGTAACCCTACAATACGCAACCTGCTTAATGCTCAAATATGCCACAATACGCAAAGTGGTGCACTATCTGAGTATAAAAATATTAAAAATTAATCTAAAACTTTATACTCAGATTCTTAAATCAAAATAAAACTGGAGAACATTTTACAACATTCTCCAATTCAAAAATGGAGGAAAAAAGATGAACGAATCTTACAAAATTACGAGTAAACTTTATGTATTTTCACCATAAAGTTCAATAATAACTAAAAATTATTTAAAAAATCAGACAAAATTTCTTCAGTAGAATATTCGTTTATGTTCTGTTTTTGTCCCATATCAAGAGTGCCAATAGTGTTTTCTGTGTTTTTATAATACTCACATTGAGTCAAATTCCCATATTTGTGATATTCATTATAATGTTCACTTTCAAGTAAAAATTTTAGAAATTCAGAATGATTCGGGTGCATAATTTATTTCTCCTTTTTGTTTTGTTTATATTGCTATTATATACCCAAACCATTACAAAGTCAATATGATTTTTGTCATGTTTTATAAAGAATTGCTATTATTAGTCTGTTATTACGAGTATTTTATTATTAGTAACACAAGCAATCTGAAATTTGGCAATCGGAAAATCAGAAATCGCAATCTGAAAATCTGAAATTCGCAATCTGCAATCGGAAAATCAATCTGAAATTCTGAAA
>JAFXOY010000145.1 GCA_017528375.1 Clostridia bacterium
TATTCAATCAACTGGAGTTATTGCATGTGCTAAACATTATATTGGTAATGATCAAGAAACAAATAGAAAAAATTCTTCATCAAATATTCCTGAACAAGCTTTATGGGAAATATATCTTGAACCATTTTATAGAAGTGTAAATGATGGAGATGTTGCTTCTATTATGAGTTCATATAATGATGTTAATGGAACACTTTTAGCAAAACATAGAAGATTACTTCAAGAAATTTTAAAAGATAAAATTGGATATAAAGGATTTGTAATGAGTGATTGGTGGGCAATAAAAGATGGAAGTGTAGATAATTTTAATTCAGGAGAAGATATGAATATGCCAGGTGGAATTGATGAAGGTAGCGCATATCAAGGTAGAGATAAAAGTCATTGGTCTAATTATAAAGATTTAGTAGGTTCAAGTATTACTCAAGACAGATTAGATGATGCTGTAAGAAGAGTTCTTTCATCAATGTACAAATTACAACAATTAGATTCAAAATATCCAGAAATAGATTTAAATGTTGATACAATAACAGATAAATCAAAAAAAATAAATCGTGAAGCAGCAGGTCAAAGTAATGTATTATTAAAAAATGAAAATAATGTTCTTCCTTTATCAAAAACTAAATATAATAAAATTGCTATTATTGGTAATGATGCATTTCCAACTGATTGTAATTCAATTAGTGATTGTAGTTGTAAACAAGGTAGTAATAATATATTTCATGGTCATTTAGGATTAGGATATGGATCAGGAACAACAACATTTTCATATATAATTGATCCTTTAACAGCTATAACTAATAAAGCTAAAGATTTAGGAATTTCAATAGTATCTGCAGGAGAAAAACTAGAAGTTTTAGAAAATACTTATTCTGGAGATATAACAGTAACAAACCCAAATGATTACTATTTTACTGGAGCTCGTTCTTTGTCAAATTGGAGTTCAGGAAATTTACATGTCAATCTTTCAGGGGTTACATCAGAGATTTCCCTTTATGTATATGCTGAAGAAAATGGCACTCCAGATTTACAAGTTGCAGTAAATGCTGACCCCCCAACTGGTTATATTACATTATATAAATCCGAAGGTGTCAAAAACTTTTGGAGTGATAAAGATGCAAACGGTGTTATTACTATTACATTGAACAGTTCTTCTATAGAAAAAATACAAGCAAGTACTTCAAAAGAAATCGCATTTTATGGCAATGGCATAACTATCAGGGGTATAGCAAAATCGGCTGCTGCTTTGTCTAACTTTAAGAATCTTCCAAAAGCTTCATCATTTGTTCTTGGAAAAGAAAACCTTACAGAAGCAGAGACAGTAGCGAGTGCTAAAGATATTGATTTATTTATTGTATTTTTAATGGCTGACTCAGGAGAACAATATATTACATTGGAAAATTCAATTGGAGATAGACAAGATATGGATGCTTGGCATAATGGAAATGAATTAGTAGAAAAAATTGTTGGTAAAAAAACAGTTGATGGAAAAACCCGAAAAATTGTTGTAGTAATAAATGCTCCTGGTCCAATTAATCTTCCATTTTTAAGTAATGTAGATGGAATAATATTTTCAGGAATGGGAGGAGCAGAATCAGGAAATGGATTAGTAGATGTTTTATTTGGAGATTTAAATCCTTCAGGTCATTTACCTTATGTTTGGGGTGATAAAGATAAATATCCAGCGGTAATTGATATATTTGGTAATCCTACTAATTATGATTATACTGAAGGAGTATTTATTGGACAAAGATGGTTTGATAAAAAAGGTTATACTCCGGTTTTCCCATTTGGATTTGGACTTTCATACACAACATTCACTTTTTCTGATATTTCTGCAAGTTATGATTCAAATGAAAAAAAATTAACTGCAACATTTAAAGTTAAAAACGCAGGAAGTGTTGATGGTGATGCAGTTCCTATGTTATTTTTAAAATTCCCA
>JAFXOY010000146.1 GCA_017528375.1 Clostridia bacterium
AGGAAGCATGAAGATTCAGATGAAGAATCTGAAGAATTAGAAGAAAAGCATAAGAAAAAAGAAGAAGACAAAAAAGAAGAAGACAAAAAAGAAGAAGAAAAAAAACAAGTTTCAATTGAAGATTATTCTGATGTTTCAAAAAAAATCTCGGAAATAGAAAAATTATTACAAGAAGATTTAACTGAAAATGAAAAAGAACAACTAAATGATTATTATCAAGAACTTTTAGACCAAAAAGAACAAATCGAACAACTCGAAGATAAAGAAACAAAAAAAGAATTAGCAAACGAATTAAATTACAACATTGAAGACGCAATAAAAAAAGACGAAGAAGAGCGTAAAAAATTAATAGAAGAGGAGAACAAAAAAATCGAAGAACAAAAAGTAGAAGAAGCAAAAAAAACAGAGCAAGAAAATAAATCAATTTCAATAGGAAATTTAGACATTCCAGAAGGAACAAGAATTTACAAAGCTCAAAATTTCCCTTCAACAGGAACAACATACACTGATGATCAATTCCAACCAATTAAATCAAATTTATGTCCAGTTGACAATTATGGAAGATGGAGCTGTCCTGAAGGAATTACAAGCGAAGACATTGATGGTTGGGATAATATTAAATGGGAAAGAATTTCTAAAATTTTTAATACCAAAAATTATCAAGTTTTCCATAATGAAATTATAGCTGACGATATTATTCAAGGAGGATTAGGTGATTGTTATTTCTTAAGTGCCATTTCAGCTTTATGCAAATTCCCTAATCAAGTGAGAAAATTATTTTACTTCAAAGAACGTTCTGAGGAAAGTTGCTATGGAGTTTATTATAAAATAAATGGAACATGGGAGTTAGTTTTAATCGATGATTACTTCCCTTGCTATGGAACTCGAGCTAAAAATTTATCTTTCACTTCAACAAACGACAACGAACTTTGGGTCATTCTTCTTGAAAAAGCTTGGGCAAAATTAAATGGAAGTTATGCTAAAGCCATTGGAGGAGAGCCACATGAAGTGTTCGATGTGATATCAAACGCATATAGCGACAAAATGAAAATAACTGGCAACAATTCCGAAGAAATTTGGAAAAGACTTCAATCCGCGCAAAATAAAAATTATCTCATGACAGCAGGAACATCAAGCGACACCTATAATTTAAATTTAGAAGAAATGGGATTGGTTCCAGGACATGCATATACTTTATTGCAAGTCGTTCAATTAACAGGAAAATCAAACGAAAGACTTGTTAAGTTAAGAAATCCTTGGGGAAATACAGAATGGTCTGGAGATTGGAGTGATTCAAGTAGAAAATGGACGAACGATTTCAGAAAACAATGTGGAATGGATAATAACAATAACAATAACGATGGTTCATTTTGGATGAGTTTTAATGATTTCTTGACATATTATTCAATGATTGGAATATGTCATTTATATGATGATTATCAATACACTTTGCATCATATCGGAAATGAAAAGAGCAAAAACGGGCCAGTCATCACGAAAGTTATTTGCAATGGAGATAATGTTCATGCTTATATTATGTTGCATCAAAAAAATCCAAGAATCGCTTTGAAAGATGGAACTTATCAAACCGCGGTTATTAACTATTTAATGTTGGTTGATGAGAATAATAATTATATCAAAGCAAATGGAAATAGTGAAAAAAATTGCTGTATTGAAGTTGATTTGAATAAAGGATGTTATTATTTAATCTCCGATATTAATTATAGATTTATTCCAAATGGAAATATTCATAGTTATAATATTAGTGCTTATTCTTCGATTCCTATTTATTTTGAAGAAGAAACCACAAAAAATGTTGAAACTGTGTTTAAAAACGGTTTGTATAGCTATACTCAAAATAATTTAACATCTCAAAGTTTTGCAAACGGAAAATTATATCAAAGTAAATCATCAAACGAAAGTGAATTTCCATTTAATTTTATTTTATTTGACAACGCGGGAGGAATATATGACGTAACATTAACAGATAGTTTAGTATTTCGTAGCACAAGATGTGCAGATTTTTACTTAGAAGGAAACAACAATAAAGCAGAAAGTCTTCCAAAAACAGTGGTTCCAAACACATGGGATATTTTCATTCATATGCCTTATTCATATTCCTCAGTTTATTCATATTCATTATCGACATCAGCAAAGCGTTCGACTGGAACGAATACAACAGCAAACAAAGCAAGTAGCAATGCAAATAATAACAATACCGCAACCAATAAAAGTTCTAACAACCAAGATGAAATAATAAACGCAGTTTTTTCTGAAACCGGAGAAGCTTTGGATAGTCAAGGACTTATTAAGCAATATGTTCATGCTGGCGATGGAGGTTATTACATCGGATTTGAAAATGGAAGTAAAAGAAATCTAAATATGAAGTTAGTCCTTGATGGCTTGTATGAAATTAATAATCCTAATAGCTCTCAAGTCAAATTCACTGCTAATAGTTATACTAGAAGAGTTTTTAGTGTCAAAGTTAAACCTGGTGTTACTGGTTCTATTTCCTTTATGTTTGATTATGCATAAATTGTAATAATTTGAGGTATTAAATAAAATATTATTATTATTTTATTATTAATAATATTATTA
>JAFXOY010000008.1 GCA_017528375.1 Clostridia bacterium
AGGAGCTATTAGAGAAGTAGTTCTAAAAATCATTGATGCAAATCCTCAATCTGTTGCAGATTATAAAGGTGGAAAGGATAGAGCAATTGGTTTCTTAGTAGGACAAGCTATGAAAGAAACAAAAGGAAAAGCAAATCCTGGGATGCTTAATAAAATGTTTGTGGAAGAATTGAATAAATAGTAAAAAGCTCTCGATTGCGAGAGCTTTTTTGATTGGTTAAAACTAATTAATATTGATATTTTTAGAGTGAATTCCTCCTGATAATACCTGGATGCTTGCAAATTCGTCAATGTAGCGATCTAAGTCTTCAAAGCTGATGTTGCCAGTAGATTTAATGCCACTGCCAGCAATGATTTCTGCTGCATCAACGATATCACCATTTACGTAGATACTGTCAAACGCTTTGATACTGGGTGCATTTATTCGTTTCTCTACATAAATTGAGCCTTCACAAGCAATAAGATTTGATATGTCAGCTGAACCGAGAATACGGATGTTTCCACCAAATGATTTCATTGTGTCATTGACATAAGCATATTCGGAAATTTTGATATCTCCATCAACTCTGATGCTATCACAGCGAAGGCTATTGCATTCCAAATTGCCGTGTATGGTGATATCACATCCAGATAAACGACCGTCAATTACGACATCTCCAAAAATCTCAAAGGGATTACAAGCGTATATCACATCAAGATTTCCTTTTACATAAATATTGCCGTGAAGATTTGTTTGACTTGAAAGAGCTAAATTCCGGTTGCTGAAAACATCACATGCAATTGTTTTCATTTATACCAATCCTTTCATAAATATTTATTCCCTTGGGAATATTGATGGAAGCATTATATCATAAATCTATAGAAAATGCAATTTGGTGGTGTTTTATAAGTGAATTACCAATAATTACATTTGATTTGATTTAGTAAAACATGTTAACATATATTTAGATGGTACTAATTCTAAAGATAAATAAGGAGGTTAATTATGAACTTTCAAGAAATTATAAAAAGTGTTAAACAAATAGATAAAAAGGTTTTAACTATAGTAAAAAGTGGGGTAATAGGCTCATTTATATTTTGCCTTATTGCAAGTCTAATATTAGTTGCATATACAACAATAGGGGATATCAATGCATATTACATAGGAATATCATTATTTAAATCAAGTTTATATTACATAGTTGCATTCATTGCTTTTGGTTTTTATTTTAATAAAATTAAATAGCAAAAAGCTCTCAATTAATGAGAGCTTTTTTAGGATTAGCCCAAAATGATATCGCCTGAGTTACATACAAGGGAATCTGTTCTGATTTCGCCTGCTACGATGACATCTCCATCAACAGTTATTTCCTTGCTGATAATCTTATCACATATAAGATTACCATGAACAGTTACATATCCGATATACATGTAACCGTCGACAATAAGATCACCAAATACTTCTAATGTGTTTTTGATCCGTTCAGAGTCAGCATCTCCATTTATATAGAAGTTGCCATTAACGACCAAATGCTTACTCTTAAGTAAAAAGTTTGTGTTGCAGAATACATCAAAATTGGTTGGCGTTTTCATGTTAACAATCCTTTCATATTAAATTATATTCCAAATTGGAATGCATAAATTATAACATAAATTTGTCAAAAATGCAATCAACATAAATATTATTCCAATATAAACGTCTTTTTTAGAAACAGTAAGGGACAGGTCATTTATACTGACCTGTCCCTGGCTGTGCAAAATGCACAGCGGGGACGCGTCCCCAACTGTGCATTTTATCGTAAAAAACTGTGCACAATCTTTTACTTTAATTAAGCATTCATAGCATTTAATTTTTTAGCTAAGTTTGATTTTTTTCTAGCAGCTGTATTTTTAACAATGACACCTTTAGCGCAAGCTTGGTCTATTTTTTTAGTAGCTACTGAGAATAATGTTGTAGCTTCTTCTTTATTTCCAGCTTCAACAGCTAATTCGAATTTTTTAACAGCTGATTTATATCCAGATTTAATCATGTTGTTTCTTAATGTTTTCTTTTCGATAACATCAACACGTTTGATTGCTGATTTGATATTTGGCATGTTTTGCACCTCCGTTCAATTATTAAGTCATTTATAACAAACAATATTCTAACACAAAAAATAGGGTTTTGCAAGGGGTAAAGTCAAAAAAATAATTAGCACTAAAAAATATTGCTTTTTTTTGCTATGCATGTTATTATTTCCATATAAAGACTTTTAATATAAGAGGTGAATCTATGTATAAGAATTACAATATTATTGAAGTCACTAAAGATAATGAAAATAAATATTTAAAAGATATAGCTAAATTAGAAGAAATAGTTTTAGAAAAAATGGAAAAAGAAGGAAAAATTGGGCAGTTGTTTATAACAGGTGAACAAGATATTAGTAGCTACATTCACTCACGTTTGAACCATGTGTATGTTGCAACTAAAGATGATAAAGTAATTTCAGCTACATACATAACACAAGGACAAATACCGTTTACATATAATGATATAACCAAATACTTTAAGTGTGGGGAAGATTATCAAAACTATCTAAAAGCTAAGTATGGCGATAATTGTATAAAGACTATGAAGGAAATTTACATTAAAAAAATTTGTGCATTTAGATATGCTAGAGATATTATTATTAATAATTTTGGAAAAGTTGATTTGTTTGATATTAGTGAAGAACAAAAAAATAAAATTATTTTAAGCTTAGTAGAAAATGAATATAATGATCCAAATAATAAATTTCATGAAAAAAGTAATTTAAGAGAAAGAATAAATTATTACATGTCTACATATTTAAAGCGAGATATGAATGAATATAATGATTTTTACTGGCTAAATTTTGATGGTTTAAAGAGTGCTGCTCCAAATAAAACTAAAGGAAAAATAGATGCTGATATTAAAAATGGTAAGTATGATTCACTTGTTTCTGCATATGATCAAATTTTAGATTATCAAAAATATAAAATTTATGATACTTCACACTGCAAAGATATGAGCAAATACTATGAAGCAAATACAGCAAATACTATAGAACTTGATACATATATAACTCATCCAGAAAATAGAGAAAAAGGAGTAGCAAGAATTTTAGTTTTTGAGGGAATAAAAAAATCTTTTGAAGATGTATTAAAAAATAAAAATAATAAAAAAATATTTTTAGTTTCTACTCTTCATCAAGAAAACTATTCTTCAAAATATGTTTCTGAATTTTTTGGCTTAAAAGACTACCTATTTGTAAACAGAAGAAATGGAAGAGATAGACAAGTGCATATTTTTGGAATGGACAGAGAACAGGTTCCAGAGTACTTAGAAAAAATGGCAAAGAAAATAGCAGTAATATATGATTATAACCCGAATAATATTAAAATATCTGATAATGAAAAAAGAGATATTTTAAACGAGCAAATTAATTATGAAATAGAAGAATTAAGTAAATTAGAAAAAGCAAAAACAATAGATAAAGACAAAAAATATTCAGGTGTAATTTCAGGTAAAAAAGGTAAAATACAAAGATATAAAAGCAAGTTAGAAGAATTATCTAAATTAGAAAAAAATAATGAAGAACCTGAATTATAAAAATACAAAGGAAGTGTAATTATGGAAAACAGTATTGAATATAGTTGGCCTATAATTCCAAAATATAAAGTTTGTGAACATGACAAATATGGAATAAGAAAAAAACATTATGTATTATTTAAAGAAAGAGCTCATTCAGGCTTTGATATTACAGCAGATTATGGAACAGAAGTAAAATCAATGGCAAAAGGAAAGGTTGTTTGTGTGGGATTTGATGGTACAACAACAGAAGGACATGATGAATTTAATACAGGATATGGAAATAGAGTTGAAATATTAAATGATGATGGAAGAAGATGTGTATACGGTCATTTATGCGAAATTCTTGCAAAAGAAGGTCAAATTGTAGATAATTCAACAATTATTGGAAAAACTGGATGTTCAGGTGGCTCAAGAGTTCCACATCTACATATTGAAATTAGAAAAACAAATACAGAGGAAACAGGCTTAGATTATACACTAAATCCATTAGATGTGTTACCTAAATTAGATTTTTCAAAAATAAATTTAGAATTTAAAACAGAACCATATGCTGAATTATGGAAAAAAATGTCTTCAGAAAAAGATCCTTGGAACTTTTCAAAAGAAGATATATGGTATAGTGAAGATGAGCAATATATAAGATGATTAAAAATTTATGAAAAAGGTTGAAAAAAAGAATAAAACCATATATAATGGGTTTATAACAAGTAAAAACTAAAGAAAGACTAACTAGAGGAGGAGTGATTTTTATGAAAATAAAAATAACAGGAAAGGAATTAAAAGCAACAGAGGCAATTAAAGATTATGTAGAAAAGAAATGTGAAAGATTACAAAAATATTCAGATGATGAAATTGATGTACAAGTAACAATCAAAACAGAAGGCATTAATCAAGTTGCAGAATTAAGTGCAGCAATAAATGGAGACATTTACAGAGCTGTAACAGAAAACAAAGATTTATATGCATCAATTGACAAAGATATAGATATAATAGAAGGTCAAATTAGAAAAACTAAAGCTAAAAAAGAAAAACAAAATATGAGTGGATCAATCAAAAATGCAGCAGAAATTAGTTTTGGTGCAGATGATCACAAAGTTGAAAATGAAATTTTAAAAACATCTTATTATGAAGTAAAACCAATGTCTGCAGAAGATGCAAAACTAGTTTTATCTGAAAGAGTTAAAGATAACTTTTTAGTATTTGTTAACATAGATACAGAAAAAGTAAATGTTATATTTAAATTAAAAGATGGTAAAAACTTTGGTTTAGTAGAACCAGAAGCATAATTATAAATATTAAAGTGGCGGCAAAAATAATTGTCGCCATATTGTTTTTTATAAAATTGCTTATCATATGTGTTAACCTTGAATGTAACTAGGAGGAGTAGAAGTGGATAAAGCATGTGTTCTAGAAAAATATAAGAATGAAGATGAGAAAATGTTGATATCAAAATTGTTTGATAAAATAACATTAATGGAAAAACAAAATAAAGTTCAAACAACAGATTTTTTGTCACCAATAGAATTAAAATTAGTAAAAGATGTATTAAATTCAATAGGCTTTAAAAATTATGATATATACGGTGGCACAGAAAATGCGCAAAGAAATATAATCATTGTTTATCCTGATAAATTAGAGCCAGTTTTTGCTGAAAACAATTTTGATTATAATTCATTATGTAATTGTATTAGAATACAAAATTGCGTTGAAAAATATGATCACAAAGTGTATTTAGGAGGATTAATAAAACTTGGAATAAAGCGAGAAAAAGTCGGAGATATATTAGTTTTTGATGATGGAGCAGATATAATAGTTAGTAAAGATATTTCAAAATTTTTAATTATTAATCTTCAAGATTTAACAAGATTTAAAAAGTGTGAAATAAACCTTGTAAATATAAATGAGGTTAGAGCTAAGGAACAACAATATAAGGAAATGAAAATAATTATTTCTTCATTAAGATTAGATAATGTAGTTTCAGAACTTGCCAATACTTCAAGAAATAAAGCAACAGAAATTTTAAAGCAAGAAAGAGTTTTTATTAATTATAAAAATGAAATAAAACCGACAAAGATAATTCAAGAAAAAGATATAATTACAATAAGGGGAATTGGTAAATTTGTTTTGGAGGAGATAACAGGTAATACGAGAAGCGGAAAAGTGGTTATGATGGTAAAAAAATTCGTATAAAAATACTTGTACAATAGCAAAATATATGATATAAATAAAACGATAAACCTTAAAAAGAGAGGTGCTTTAAAAAATGGAAGATATTATAAAAATAAAACCAAAAAGAACAATATTAATTGTTGATGATGAGAAACCTATTGTAGATATTTTAGTATATAATTTACAAAAAGAAGGTTATGATACTATAGAAGCAAATGATGGTGAAGAAGGAGTTAGATTAGCTCTAGAAAAGAAACCAGATTTAATATTGTTAGATATAATGTTGCCTAAAATGGATGGTTTAGCGGTTTGTAAAAGAATTAGACATAGCCTAAATGTGCCAATTTTAATGTTATCAGCTAAAGATGAAGAAATTGATAAAATATTAGGATTAGAATTAGGTGCGGATGATTATGTTACAAAACCTTTCAGCGTCAGAGAATTAATGGCAAGAGTAAAAGCAAATCTTAGAAAGTTAGATATTGCATCTGAAAATGTTCCAAAGGAAAGCAAAAAACAAGAAGTCGAAGAAAATACAAACAGACTTGAAGTTGGAGATTTAGCACTTGACTTAGACAAGTTTGAAGTAAAAGTTAGAGGAGAAGTAATAGATTTAACTTTAAGAGAATTTGAAGTTTTAAAATATCTTGCAAAACAACCAGGACAAGTTATTACAAGAGAGATACTTTTAGAAAAAGTATGGGGATATGAATATTACGGAGATATTAGAACTGTTGATGTTACAGTTAGAAGAATTAGAGAAAAAATAGAGCTAGACACATCTAATCCTAAAATTCTTGTTACAAAAAGAGGAGTAGGATATTATCTTTCAACTAATAAATCAAGCAATTAAACTTACTTTGAAATAATAAAATTAATATAGTGAGGTCTAAAATATGCAAAAATCAACACAAAATAAATTGATTGTAATTTTCACTTTGTTAGGTGCAATTGCAATTGGTTTGATTGGATATATTTATATAAGAAATATTTCAAATATTTCGGACGTACAACAAATTATTAATATCACTAAAATCTATTTATTAACAGCATTAGTGATTTTGGTTATAGCAACTTTTATTTCAATAAAAATCATAAATAAAGTTGTAAATAAATCAAAAATGGATGTTGCAACCTTAGAAATGAGTGAACATTTAAAAGACCTAGATAAACAAAAGAAACAAATAGAAACAATTTTACAATGTATGACAGATGGTATTATTGCCTTCGATTTGGAGGGATATGTTACACATAAAAATTTGGCTGCAAAAAGATTATTAAACTTATCTGATGAAGATAATGATTTTGATAGCGTTTTTTCAAAATTAGATGTTGATATCAATCTAGAAAAAATAATTTATTTGGAGGATTGGACATCATCTGATAGAAAAGTTAATATCAATGATAAATACATAAATCTATTGTTTGTTCCATATAAAGACAATAATCAAAGACCTGCTGGTGTGATTTCTATAGTTCAAGATATTACAGAGCATGTTAAACTTGATAATATGAGAAAAGAATTTGTTGCAGATGTATCTCATGAGTTAAAAACACCTATTACATCAATAATGGGGTATGCTGACACCTTATTAGAAGGGGATTATGATGATGCAACCAAAACAAAATTTTTAAATGTTATTGCATCAGAAGCTAGAAGAATGGCAAAATTAGTAACTGATTTATTATCTTTATCAAGATTTGACACTAACAGAAGCAAAGTTGAAAAAACAGAATTTGATTTAGGTGAGTTAGTAAAAAAATGCCAAGAAAAATTACAAATAGAAATAGACAAAAAACATCATAAAGTGGAAAATTTAGTTACAGCTAATGTCCCACTAGTTTATGCTGATAAATCAGGAATAGAAAGAGTAGTGCTAAATATTCTTTCTAACAGTATAAAATATACAAAGGAAAATGGAACTATAAAAATCTATGTTGGATTTGTATATAATGATGCATATATAAAAATTATAGATAATGGAATGGGTATCCCTGAAGAAGACTTATCAAGAATATTCGAGAGATTCTACAGAGTTGATAAAGCACGTAGTAGAGAACTTGGAGGAACAGGTCTTGGATTATCAATTGCAAAAGAAATTTTAAATCAAAATGGTGGAACTATTGATATTAAAAGTGAAGTTGGTAAAGGAACAGAAGTTGTAATTAGAGTACCTACAAAAAAGTAAAAGAAAAATAGAAAGGAAGTTTTTCAAGTAATGGAAAATAAAAGTAAAGGAAGAGAAGCTTTAGAATGGATATACTGCATTCTTATAGCAATTGTAATAGTAATTTTAATAAAATCATTTATAGGAGTTCCAACTGTTGTAAAACAATCTTCAATGTATCCAACATTAATGCAAAATGAAAGATTGTGGTTAAGTAAATGGGGAACAACATTTAATAAAATGCCAAAAAGAGGAGATATAATTACTTTTGAGGCACCAACACAAAGATATACTGATTCAAATCACATAGATTATCAAAATCCAGTTGCAGAATATAATTACAACCCAACTAATATATTTACTAAATTTGTTTACTATACATTAGAAATAGGAAAAACAAGCTATATTAAAAGGGTAATTGGACTTCCTGGAGAACATGTTCAAATTAAAGATGGAAGCGTTTATATAAATGATCAAAAATTAGAGGAAAATTATTTACAAGATTATGTTGTAACAAGTGATTTAGATGGTTTATATATAGACATTGTAGTACCTGAAAATACAGTTTATGTATTAGGAGATAACAGAGGAGAATCAACAGACAGTAGAAGATTTGGATGTATTCCTGTAGAAAAAATAGAAAGCAAAGCTGTATTCAGATTTTGGCCACTAAATAAACTTGGTGGAATTTATAAAGATGTAAAATAAAAAATAATACATAATAGTGGTGGTGAACTCGTGAGTTTCAATAATATAATAGGCAATAATAATGTAAAAAAAATATTAACTAAATCATTAAACAACAATACAGTATTACATAGTTATATGTTTATTGGTCAGCAAGGCATTGGAAAAAGTTTACTAGCTAAGCAATTTGCTAAAATGATTTTATGTCAGAATTATGATTTAGAAGAATGCAATAATTGCAAATCATGTGTGGAATTTGATGGAGGAAATAATCCGGATTTTATCTACATAGAGCCTGATGGAAAGGTTATCAAAATAGAGCAAATTAGAGAAATGCAAAATAAAGTTGTGGAGAAGCCTGTTAATTCAGGTAAAAAAGTTTATATAATAAATGATGCTGATTTGATGACAAAAGAAGCTCAAAACTGTTTATTAAAAACTTTAGAAGAACCACCAGAGTATATAGTTATTATTTTGATTGTAAGTAATGAAAATAGAGTATTAACAACAATTAAATCAAGATGTATGAAAATACATTTTGAAAAAATAAAAGATGAAGAAATAGAAAGATTTTTAACAGAGAATTGTAATGTTCAAAATGTAAGTGCAAACATATTAAAAATGTGCGATGGTAGTATTGGAAGATGCTTTGACATACAAGATAAATTGGAAGACTATAAAACTATTGAACTTATATTTTCAAATATAAATGAAAGTTTGACTAAGTTTGTAAATTCAGCGGAGATATTATACAAGAACAAAGAAAATATAAATGACTATTTAGATTATATAAATGTAATTTTATATAATTATGCAAATGAAAACAAGAATTATAATTATAAATATTTTAATTCAATTAAAATTGTTGAAAAAACAAAACAACGTTTATTAAGTAATAGTAATTATGATATGTGTATAGACTATTTACTTTTCAATATATGGGAGGAGATTAATGAAAAAAATAGTAGGTGTTAGATTTAAAAAGCCAGGTAAAATCTATTTTTTTGATCCACAAAATCTAGACATCAATATGGGAGACAAGGTCATTGTTGAAACTGCTATGGGAGAAGAATTTGGAGAGGTAGTTATTAATAAAAGAGAATTACCAGAAGAAAAAATAGCAAATCCTTTAAAAAGAGTAATAAGAGTGGCAACTGCTGAAGACATCAAAAATATGGAAATGTATAAAAGCAAAGAACCTGAAGCTTTAAAAATCTGCGAAGAAAAAATAAAAAAACATGGGTTAGATATGCATTTGACTGATGTTGAATATAAATTTGATGGAAGCAAAATTCTATTCTATTTTACTGCAGATGGAAGAATAGATTTTAGAGATTTAGTAAAAGATTTAGCAAGTATTTTTAAAACTAGAATAGAATTAAGACAGATAGGTGTCAGAGACGAAGTACGTAGAATGGGTGGAAATGGAGTATGTGGAAGAGAATTATGTTGTTGCTCATTCTTAGGAAACTTTGAAACAGTATCTATAAAAATGGCTAAAGAACAAAATATATCTCTAAATCCATCAAAAATATCAGGAAACTGTGGAAGATTAATGTGCTGCTTAAAATATGAACAAGAAGTATATGAAGATAAATTAAATCATTTGCCTAGAGTTGGAGCTATAGTAAAAACTGAAGATGGTGAAGGTGTAGTAGATAACGTAGAAATTCTTAAAGAACAAGTTAAAGTTAAGTTTAAAGACGGTGATGAATATTTTTACAAAAAATATAATGCCAAAGATGTTCAGATTATAAAGAACGCTGCTAATAATAAAATAGATCCAGAAGAGGCTGAACATTTAAAAGAATTAAAAGAATTAGAAAAACTAGAAAAAATGGATACAAAAAATAGTACGGAAGATTTCTAAAACAAAAAATTATTGAAAGGTGGTGAAATGTATGGCTTACAAAATTACAGAAGCATGTATATCATGTGGGGCATGTGCGGCAGAATGTCCAGTTGGATGTATTTCACAAGGAGAGGAAAGATATGTTATTGATCAAAACGTATGTATAGGTTGTGGTACTTGCGCCGGAGTTTGTCCAGTTTCTGCACCTGTGGAAGAATAAAATGTTAATATTACAAAAATTTTACATTTATATAACAATTTTGTAATATTGATAGTAAGTAAATAATATTATGTTAAAATTAAAAGGAAAGGTTATACCTTTCCTTTTAATTTGTTTGTTAAGACTTCTTCAAGTTCTTTAGTATCCATAGGATTTTCAGAGAAAACGTAGTCTCTTAAAAGATTATGGATGCCTGATTCATCCGGAAAAGTTTTCACAAATGAATCGTATAATTCGAAAAGTGATTCCGAATTATTTTTTAGTAGATTTTGGAGTAAATTTTTAATCATTAATATCACTCCTTACTAAAAATTTTAGTATATATATTATATAACGAAAAATATAAAAAGTCAAATTAATACAAATGATGAGAGGGGATTTTATGATAGTAGATTATATTGATGATGATATAATAATGAGCAATGAAATGGTAAAAAATTTATATTTATTATCACAAAACTTAAAAGATAAACCAATAACTAAAAATGGCATTATGGAAATGTATAATACATTATCATTATATGGAATATTAGATAACTCTATTGATGCATTGAATGGATTTTATAATGATATTTTTGAAAAAGGATACAACGGAATTTTATACAGTAATCCTTTCATCATTCCTAGTAATAAAGCAACAAAGTTTATGAATAGACAGTATGAAAATATTGAAACAGAAGAAGAGATGGTTGCAAATGGGGTATTTTTGGCTAATAGATTATCTAAAATACCATGTACTATAATAGATGTAAAGTCAAAAAGTAGATATGATACATCTTTATTAGGTTGGAACAAAGAAAAAACCGAAATAATGAAAGAATTATATGCATTATATAATGCAAAAGAAAATGATGATTTTAATTTTTTATCAGATGTTGAGTTTGATAAAGATAATAATATAAAAGATTACAATAAAGAAAAATTTGAAGAAGAGAGCAAGTTTAAATATGAATTTAGAAAATTTAAAATTTGGTATAATGAGAATATAAATAAATTATTAAAAGATCATCCTGATTTGAAAAGAACTGATTTTCAGACTGACAATTTACCAGATGTACAAAGACTATTTAGGCTTAAAGAATGTGAATCCGTTTTTTATCAAGCAAAAGCATTAGCAGTACAACGTGCAATACAATTAAAGAAAAATGGAAAAATTAAAGTATTTGACGGTAGTGAGATTGATACGAAGAGCAACAAAGATAATGTTCTTTTATATATTGAACTTCCAAAATATAATGCTCCAATAATAGTTCATATGAAAAAAAATATATATGAAAACGAAATATTAAAGAGTATTTCACGAGAGGAAATTCCTGAGGCAAAAGAAATAAGATATGAAGGAAATCCATATTGGAATTTTAGATTAAATGATGAACAGATAAAACTTGTAAAATCTATTTCACCTAATACATTAAAAGATGATACATTTGGAGCTACTATAATGTATATGCAAAACTCAATATATACATACGAAAAAATAAAATTAAGGGAAGAGAAGAATAAAATGAAAGAAGAAGAAAATGTAAAGAGGGAAACTGTTGAAATTAAAGCAAAAACAGACAGAAAGAAAAGAAAAGATAACGAAGAATTTATAAACGAAGATATTATTCCTGTCGTTGAATCACAACTTGGTAAATCTTTGCCAGAAGGATATAAGGAAGGATTAAAAAAGAGTCCAAAAAATTCAAATTTGAATTATGTGTATAATACTATTAAAGATTTTTTAAATGCAAACTCAAAAGAACAAAATGAACAAGAATTAACTGTAGAAACAGTAAAAATGTTTACATATATGAAACTTGGACAAAGATCTTTCTGGTCAGGGGTTAATGGGAAAAAGGATAGAATACCTTTGTATACAGATATAAGTAAAGAATATAAAGATGGGTTTGATAAAATTGGAGTTGCTATTGATGAAAAACGTGATGTTGAAGAATTAAGCAAAATAATTAAACCGGTTAAAAGAACTCGTGGAGCTATTAATATAGATGACTTTGACGAACCAGTAGTTGACGAACGTAGTAAAATTGTAGAGGAACGTACTAAATCAGTAGAAAATCGTAGCAGAATTGTAGAAGAACCAGTTAATAAAGATATAGTAGACGAATTTACTATTCCAAGTGATGATATAGAAATAAAAATAAATGATCAAACACAAATGAATAGTAAACTACAACAAGTAATACAACATCAAAAAGAATATATAACTAATCAGGAAATATTAATTGGAAAGAAAAAAGAATATGCAAATCTATTAGAAGAAGCTAATAGAAAGAAAGAAACAATTAGACAAAACGAAAATACTCTAAAAGAACAGGGAACAAAAATAGAAGAACTAGAAAAAGCACTTTATGAAGATAGGGAGGAAAAGTAAAAATGTTTAAGGAGTTTTTACAGAAGATTAAAGATTTTTTTAATAGAATATTTAACAAAAATAAATTAATGTTAAAAGAAGCAGAAAATCAAAGTAATATAGAAGTAGGGCCAATAGTTGAAAAAAATACTGAAGAAAAAGTAGAATCAATAATTGAAGAGAAGGTTGCTGAGAAAACACCAAATATAGTTGAAAAACTAAAAGAAGAAAACAAAAAGAATCAAACTGTTAGTGAAATTATTGAAATGGTTGAAGCTAAACCAGAATTAATGGAAAATTTAAGTGATGAGCAATTAGATGTTATTGATGATTATTATATAAAAGCAAATGAAAGAGTAAAAGAAGAAATTGAAACAATTGATCAAAAAATTGCAAGTATTACTGAAACAATAAGAAAAATGGATGAACAACTTGCTGCAACAGGAACCGAAAATTAAAAAAGAGCTACCAAAAGTATAATACTTAAGGTAGCTTTTTAATTTTATTATTGCTTGCTTTAAAATTTAAAGCATAATAACATGGTCGTCGTTGCAGGTAATGATAAGCTGAGTGTTTTTCCTATGGATAATTTCCTTAGCGTTAAAGTTAACCGCAACTTTTCCGGTGTCACGATGGATTACCCCCCAGTAACCATTGAGAGTGACGCAAATATACCTATCGAAGCAGGCTCCGTTGTTAAGGTAATCTGCATTTGTAAAAAACGGTGTGAAATTAACTGCACTATTATACATTTTAGGGTCAGAATTTGAACCAAAGAAAAAGGAAATGGAATCAAATCCTGATTTGTTGAAAAGCTTAGTTGAACCATTTTTGCTTTTGAAAATGTAGCATTTGCCGTTGTTGTTGGATGCAATTATAAAATTGTCATCTAACAGTAAAGGGTTTAACGCTTTTGATAAGACAAGTGTTCCATCAAAATGATAGACATCACTTAATCCGCTGGGATAATGTGCAATAATTCCGTACTTCTGAAAAGTTATTGCAGAATAAGAGAGGGGGACAACCAATTTATTGGTATCGGTGTCTACAACTCCTATTTGCCGATTTCCCATCAGACCCTGTACGCTAGTTAGCATAGACCATACCTCCTTATAATAAAATTAATGTAAATTCATTATACTAGGTTATAGCTGAAAATTCAAGTATTTTAAAGATATTTAAAAATAAAAACTTACTATATTAAAATATAGTAAGTCTTTTTTTTATTATTCTTTATTAGTAATTTCCTCTAAATCTAATAATTCTTGCCATCTTCTATCAACTTCTTTTTGGAATTCTTCAATCATCCATTCATTTCCTGGTTGGAACATATGCTTAAACCTTCTTTGAGGTTTTAAGAATTCTTCAATTGGTTTTTTATTAGCTGGTTTATATGTTATATGATATTTTCCATCAACAATTTCATATAAAGGCCAGTAGCATGTTTCAACAGCTAATTTATTAATTTCCATTAACATATCTGTTGGATATCCCCATCCTCTAGGGCATGGAGCAAGTACATTTAAGAATGCTGGACCTTCTGTGTAAATTGCTTTTTCAGATTTTTCATATAAATCTTTAAAATTATTAACTGCGATAGTTTGAGCAACATAAGGTAGGTGATGACCTGCCATTATTTGTGTTAAGTCTTTTCTATTTTGCATTTTTCCTGGAATAACTTTTCCTGCTGGGCTGGTTGTAGTATCTGCAAATTTTGGTGTAGCACTTGAACGTTGAATACCTGTGTTCATGTAAGCACCATTATCATAACATACATAAACCATGTCATGTCCTCTTTCCATAGCACCAGATAAACTTTGAAGCCCTATATCATAAGTTCCACCATCTCCACCAAAAGTTATAAACTTAGTATGTTGGTCTTCAGGTAATTTTCCTTGTTTTTTAAGTGATTTATAAGCTGCTTCAACACCAGAAGTATTTGCTGCAGCACATTCAAATGCAGTATGAATAAATGAATCTGTCCAAGATGAGTATGGATAAATAAATGTTGAAACTTCCATACATCCTGTTGCGCATGATATTACTGCATGGTCTTCATTTTTTAGTGCTCTTAATACTGTTCTTCCTACTATTGGAGCACCACAACCTGCACACATTCTGTGACCAGCTGTGAATCTTGCTGGTTTTGTAGCTATTATTTCTTTCATGTTATATGCCATTTTTAATTATCTCCTTTCAGATTTGCTTTTGCAGAGGGTCGAACAATTTTACATAATCAGTAAAATTGTTCTACTCTGCGTATTTTTGTTTAGATAGGGAAAAGCTGTTTTTATATTATTTACGTACTCCTAAATATCTATAGAAGTCATTTGTTCCGTTATTATTTGCAATTTCAGTTAAGTCAGTGTATACACTTTCAATGTCTTTTGATGTAGTATCACGTCCACCAATTCCATAAACATAGTTTACAGTTGGAACTTGAACTTTGTTAACAAACATAGCTGATGTAACATCTTCAAATAAAGCTCCGCCAGCTCCGTTTAATGAATCAGCTTTGTCTAAAACTGCAACTGCTTTTAAATGTGATAGTGCCTTTGCAATTTCTTCAGCAGGGAAAGGTCTAAACATACGAATTTTTAATAGACCAGCTTTAATTCCTTTATTACGTAATTGATCTACAACATATTTTGTTGTTCCAGCTGTAGAGTTCATACAAACTATTGCAATTTCAGCGTCATCTAATTTGTATTCTTCAAAGAATGAATATTTTCTTCCTGTTAATTCTTCAAATTCTTTTGAAACTTGTGCAATAACCTTTTTAGCATTTCTCATAGCTTCAGCTTGTTGATATTTATGTTCAAATAAATAAGCTTGTAAATCAAGTGGACCAATAGCAATTGGTTCTTCTTTATTTAATAGATAATGTTCTGGTTTATATGTTCCAACAAAAGATTTAACTTTATCATCTTCTAATAATTCAATATTTTCAATTGAATGAGATGTAATAAATCCATCTTGACATACCATTAAAGGTAGCAAAACATCTTTATTTTCAGCTATTTTATGAGCCATTAATAAATTATCATATGCTTCTTGATTATTTTCACTAAATAGCATAATCCATCCAGCGTCACGAACACCCATTGCATCTGAATGATCATTATGGATATTTAAAGGCCCAGATACAGCGCGGTTTACAAGTGACATTACTATAGGTAAACGTAAACTTGAAGCTATGTAAATTTGTTCCCACATAAAAGATAATCCATTTGCTGAAGTTGCAGTCATTGCTCTTGCTCCAGCTGCTTCAGCACCAATACATGCAGTCATTGCACTATGTTCACTTTCAACAGCAACAAATTCTGTATCAACTTGACCATTACTTACAAATGTTGAAAAATATTGAGGTATTTCTGTTGATGGTGTAATAGGGAAGGCTGCAACAACATCTGGATTTATTTGTTTCATTGCAATAGCAGCTGCTTCATTACCACTTAAACGTTCTCTAATTCCCATATTTTATTCTTCCTCCTTCATTTCAATTGCATTGAAAGGGCATACTCTAGCACATACGCCACATCCTTTACAATAATCATAATTAAAATCTTCTCTTTTTCCTTCACAATTTACAGGAATTGCATCATCTGGACAAACAGGGAAGCACATACCACATTGTTTGCATTTTTCGCTTAGAAAAATAGGTTTAACACTTCTCCAATCACCAGTCTTAAACTCACGAGCATTTCCAGCTGTGTATATATTTCCGCCAACCGTTAATTCGCTTGCTGGTGTGTTTTTGTTTATTTCAGTCATTTTAACTTCTCCTTTCTATTGATTGACACATTTGGGGACGGACTCAATTTGTGTCATTTTTGACACAAAGAGGGACGGTCTTAAAATGTTTTAAAATTAATTTATTTTCTTAACTTCATTTAAAGCAATTTTCAAAGCCTTCATATTTCCTTCAATAACTTCAGGTTTTTTAGCAAATTTATGTTTAAATGATCCTTCCATATCATTTATTAATTCTTCATCACTCATAACTCCACTTACTTTAACAATAGCTGCAAGCATTGGTGTATTTGGAAAATATTTTCCTAAAGCTTCAATAGAAACTTTTCTTGCATCAATTGTATAAATGCTTCCATTATAATTCTTTAATTTTTCTTTTAAACTATCACTGTCTTTTGTAGTATTAATAATAATTGCACCTGATTCTTTTAATCCAGATGTAACATCAACAGCATCAAGTAAAGTATCATCTACTACAACAACATAATCAGGTTCATAAATATTACTATGAATTGTGATAGGTGAGTTACTAATACGGTTGTAGGCTGTTATTGGAGCTCCCATTCTTTCTGGACCATATTCGGGAAATCCTTGAATAAATTTACCAGTGTTGAAAGCTGCATCTGCTAGTAAAAGTGAAGCTGTTTTAGCACCTTGACCACCTCTACCATGCCATCTGATTTCGATTAAATCTTCCATTGTATTATTACCTCCTTGGTTTTAAAATTATACGAGTTTAGTATATGATTAAATACAGTTAATGTCAAGGTTTTTTAAATTTATAAAATTCAAAAATTTACATAATTTCAAAGTATTTCCATTATTTTAATTCCAAATTTTCATCATCATAAAAAATCAAAAACAACAAATAATAAAATTGAACAATTTTTTTATGGAGGTTTTTATTATGAATAATGATATAAATAAGAAAAAAAGACAATTATATAACTTGGAAAACTTGGTTGAGAACCATACTAGAACCGAAAGGCATTTAGAACAATATTCTGAAATTGGAAGTAAAGAGAATAAAGACAACGCAAAAGAAAAGCAGACAACAAGAGAGCGTGAGATTGATAATTTAGAAAATAAAATTTTAGGTGAAGATAATTCTCAAACAATACAAGAACAGTTAAATAATATATCAGAAAATTTTAATGGCACTCATAGATATATGGAGGCTAATTATGAAAAAATTCCACAGGAAAATTGGGATAATTTAAATAAAAAACAAGACAATAGAATAGAACAAGCCGAGAATTTGATTGATAAACTAGATTTTGAGTAAGACAGTGACTCAATCGGGGACGGACTCAATTTGGGACAATTTTGTCCAAAATTGAGTCCATCCCCAAATGTGTCACCTAATATGTCATTTTCCAATAAACATTTGTACATAAATCTTCCCATAACGTGGACTAGAAACAACTGCTAAACCAGTGTAGTTATAACTACTATTTAAAATATTTGCTCTATGACCAGATGAATTCATCCATGCAGTTACTGCAGCTGAATTAGAAGAATTTCCAGCAATGTTTTCTCCTGCGGTTTTATACGAGATTCCAAAATTTTTCATCATATTAAATGGGGTCCCATATGTTGGTGAATTGTGATCAAAATAGTTATTGTTTACCATATCTTGTGCTTTAATTCTAGCTACTCTTTGTAATTCTGAATCTACTTTTAATGCAGAAAGTCCATTGTTTGCTCTTTGCTGATTTATTAAGTTAAAAGTTTCTAGTTCATCTGCAGTTAACGAAGATGTAGTGGATGTTCCAGAAGAATTTCCACTTGCTCCGGTGTTTGTTGATGTTCCGCTAGATGTTCCTGAACCAGTTGGATAAATTGGTTTTATATATTTTTGACTAACAGCACCTACAAAATCTCCTGGAGTTTGAATTATATACCAATTTCCAATACCAGCAAAAACGCGTACATATTCATTTTTATTAACAGTTGTAACAACAGAATAACCTGTGCCTGGACCAGAGCGTACATTTAATCTGCTTGCTGTAACCAAACCGGTTGAAAAATCTAATTTATAATAATGTTGCATTCCAAAGGAAGTTGTACATAAAAAGATTAATAAAAATGATGAGGCAATTGCGGTAATTATTATAATTTTTTTCTTTGTAAATTTAATATTTTTAACAATTTTTTTCATATAAATTTAAAACCTCCATTATTTTATATATAATTTATATGATGATTTTAAAAATATATGCAAATCATATTTAAAATAAATTATAAATTTTATATTAAATACATTGAAATCAAAAATCTATATTGATATAATGATTTCGTAATAAATAAAGACAAAGGAGAGTAATTAAATGGCAAAAAAGAAAAGAACTAAAAAGCAAGTAAAAATGAGTTTATGGAAATTAGTAGTATTTATTGCAATTATAATTGCAGGTATTATACTTTTATCAAACAAAAATGACAAAAATATTTTTCAAAAAAATGCAAAAAGTCAAGATACAATTACTGTAAATGTACCTGAAGATTCAACCTCAAGTTTATCTTTAGTAATGGTAGGAGATAATTTGATACATAGTAGTGTATATAAAGATGCACAAAGATTAGCAGGTGGAAATGGGTATAATTTCAAACCAATTATAGAATATGTAAAACAAAAGATGGATAAAGAAAACTATGATTTAGCATATTATAATCAAGAAACTGTATTAGGTGGAACAGCTCTTGGAGTATCTGATTATCCAACATTTAATTCACCACAAGAAGCTGGAGACGCAATGATAGATTGCGGGTTTAATATAGTAAGCTTAGCAACAAACCATACAATGGACAGAGGAGAAAAAGCTGTTAGAGCTTCAAATGAATATTGGGAAAAACATGAAGATGAAGTCCTAGCAGTTGGAACTTATAATTCTGAAGAGGAAAGAAACAAAGTTCAAATTAGAGAAAAAAATGGTATTAAATATGCAATGCTAAATTATACATATGGAACTAATGGAATGCCTGTTCCAAATGGAAAAGATTATTTAGTTAACGTATGGCCAACTGATTTAAAAATAAATGATCCATCAAGAGATAATGATTATCAAGAATATAAAAAACAGGTAAAAAAAGATATTGAGGCAGTAAGAGGACAGGTTGATGTACTTTTAGTAGCAATGCACTGGGGAGTAGAATATACACATGAACCAACTGCATATCAAAAAGATTCTGCAAAATTTTTAGCTGATAATAATGTTGATATTATAATTGGTGCACATCCACATGTTATTCAACCTGTAACATGGATTGATGATACACTTGTAATATATTCTTTAGGAAATTTTGTCTCTGCACAATTGCAAGATCAAAATTATAATAAGATGGTTGGTTTAATGACTTCTGTTAATATAACTAAAACTGTAAAAGATGGAAAAACAAGTATTAAAATTGATAATGTGGAAAATGAGTTGTTGTTTACTTATTATAATAAGGCTTCTTGGAGTAATTTTAAGGTTATACCATTTAGTAATGAGAACATTGGAAAATACTTATCAAATTACAAAAGCGTTTTTGAAACTTATAAGAAAGTAGTTCAAAAATATGATTCAGATATGAAGGTAATTAACGCATACTAATAATATAATTGTAACAGTCCTGAAAAAGGGCTGTTTTTCTTTTTAAAAAAATTTAAAAAGTGTAGAAAAATACTTAACTTTGTGATATAATAGTAACCATGAAATTTATTATAATGAAAGGATAGATAAGATTGAGAAAAAAGGTAGCTTTTGTTTCAC
This sequence comes from Clostridia bacterium, assembly GCA_017528375.1. Classification (GTDB taxonomy): domain Bacteria; phylum Bacillota; class Clostridia; order TANB77; family CAG-508; genus CAG-492. The sequence goes on from JAFXOY010000008.1 coordinate 20,526, forward strand.
TTGGGTGTAAAGTAAATCAGTATGAAACCAATGCAATGTCACAGGAATTTGTAGAAGCGGGATATGATGTTGTAGATTTTAATGACGTTGCAGATATATATGTTGTTAATACTTGTACAGTAACTAATATGGCTGATAGAAAATCAAGACAAATGTTAAGACGTGTTAAAGAAATTAGCCCTGAGGCGGTTTTAGTTGCAACTGGATGTTATGCTCAAGTTGGAAAAGATGAATTAGAAAAAATTGAAGATATCGATTTGATAATTGGAAATAATGAGAAAAAAGATATAGTTGAAATTATTGAAAATTATCAAAATGAAGTAAATTCAATTATAACAGATGTAATGCATCAAAAAGATTATGTTGAATTTGGGACAACTACATATACAGAAAAAACAAGAGCTGTTGTGAAAATTCAAGATGGCTGTGATAGATTTTGTTCATATTGTATAATTCCATATGCACGTGGAAGAGTGAGAAGCAGAAAAATTGAAAATATAATCAAAGAAGTTGAACAAATTGTGGATAACGGCATGAAAGAAATCGTTATAACAGGAATTCATATTGCTTCATATGGAAAAGATTTTAATTATGAAATTACTTTAATAGATTTGTTAGAAGAACTTAATAAAATTGAAGGATTAAAAAGAATCCGTTTAGGTTCAATAGAACCAACTATAATTACTGAAGAATTTGTTAACAGATTATCTAAATTAGAAAAAATATGTGATCATTTTCATCTTTCTTTGCAAAGTGGATGTGATGAAACTTTGAAAAGAATGAATAGAAGATATACTTGTGATGAGTTTGAAAATGGAACAAAATTATTAAGAGAAAAGTTTCCCAATGCAGCATTAACAACTGATATAATAGTAGGTTTCCCAGGTGAGACAGATGAGGAATTTAATAAAACTTATGAGTTTTTAAAAAGAGTTGCATTTTATAAAATGCATGTCTTCAAATATTCTCAAAGAAAGGGGACAAAAGCTGCTGTAATGCCAAATCAAATTGATGGAACTATTAAAGAAGAGAGAAGTAAAACACTTCTTCAATTATCTGATGAAAATGAGGAAATGTATAATTCTAAATATATAGGTAAACAAGTTGAGGTTTTATTTGAGGAAAAAGACGGAGAGTTTTATAAAGGACACACAACTAATTATATTGAAGTTTTTGCAAAAGGAGATAATTTAGAAAATAAAATTGTAACTGTTATGGTTAATGAAAGTAACAAGGAAAATTTAGTTGGAGACGTATGTTTTTCTATTGCAAAAGACTAGGTTATGATATATAATTATGTAAGAATTTGATTGAAAAAAGAAGGAGATATAATGGAAAGCTTAAATTTAAAAGATATATATTTGAAATTTTTTGAAAGTAAAGGACACAAAATAATTCCAAGCGCACCTGTAATACCTGAAAATGATCCAACAGTATTATTTAACACAGCTGGAATGCAACCTTTAGTTCCATATCTTAAAGGGGAACCACATCCAGAAGGAACTAGATTAACAGATGTTCAAAAGTGTTTTAGAACAAATGACTTAGACGAAGTAGGAGATAAAACACACCATACATTTTTTGAAATGCTTGGAAACTGGTCTTTAGGTGATTATTTTAAAGAAGATTCAATAAAATGGAGTTTTGAATTATTAACAAAATATTTAAATATACCAGTAGAAAGATTAGCAGTTACTGTGTTTAAAGGAAATGATATGATTCCTGCAGACACAGAATCAGCAAAAATTTGGATGGAACAAGGAATTCCAGAGGAAAGAATAGCTTATTTAGGAGAAGACGATAACTGGTGGCCAAATATGGAAGCTACAGGACCTTGTGGTTCAGATACAGAAATATTCTATTGGAGAAGTACAGAAGCAATACCAGAAAAATTTGATCCGGAAAATGATAATTGGGTTGAAATTTGGAACAATGTATTTATGCAATATATGCATAATCCAGATGGAACTTTCACACAATTAAAGAATAAAAACGTTGATACAGGAATGGGTGTTGAAAGAGTTACAGCAATTCTAGAAGGACAAACTGATAATTATAAATCATCAATTTGGAAAGATATAATTGCTAAAATAGAAGAAGTTTCAGGAAAAAATTATGACGATGAAAAATATACAAGATTTATAAGAATTATTGCTGACCATATTAGAGCAGTTGTTATTATTTTAGGTGATGATGCTAAAATAATGCCATCAAATAAAGATCAAGGATATATCCTAAGAAGATTAATTAGAAGATTAATTAGATTTGCTAAACAAATTGATATTCAAATTGATTCAGATTGGGAACAAGAATTAGCTAAAATAGTAATAGATGAATATAAGGTTTATTATAAAGAACTAGAAAGAAATGAGCAATTTATATTAGATGCATTAAAAAATGAAAAAGTTAAATTTAATAGAACTCTTGAAAAAGGTTTACGTGAGTTTGAAAAAATCACAAACAATCTTCAAGGAGCTGCTATAGATAAAGATACTGCATTCAAATTATATGATACTTATGGATTCCCAATAGAACTTACAGAAGAACTTGCAAAAGAGCAAGGATTAACAGTTGACATGGAAGGATTTAAAACAAAATTTGAAGAACATCAAGCTAAATCAAGAGCAGGTTCAGAACAAAAATTTAAGGGTGGATTAGCATCAACTGGAGAAATGGAAACAAAATATCATACAGCAACTCACCTTCTAAATGCAGCATTAAAAGTGGTTTTAGGAGCACATGTTCATCAAAGGGGAAGCAATATAACAGCTGAAAGAATGAGATTTGACTTTACTCAAGATGAAAAAATGACAGACGAGCAAAAGAAACAAGCTGAAGATTTAGTAAATGAGTACATTAAAATGGCAATTCCGGTTGAAAGATTAGAAATGCCAAAAGAAGAAGCAGTAAAAATGGGGGCGGAATGCCAATTCATTGAAAGATATCCTGACATAGTTACAGTATACAAAATTGGAGATGTATCACTTGAAATTTGTGGTGGACCTCACGTATCAAATACATCTGAGTTGGGAACATTTAAAATAAAGAAAGAAGAAGCTAGCTCAGCAGGAGTAAGAAGAATTAAGGCTATTTTAGAATAATGCACAATTGGGGACGCGTCCCAGCTGTGCAAAATGCACAGCTAGGGACAGGTTAGTATAAAATCTAAAGAAAGGGGCAGAGATTTAATAGCTCTGAAAAGAAAAAATGGAAGATTGTATTTTTTGTAAAATAATTAAAGGAGAAATTCCTTCAGAAAAAGTGTATGAGGACGAGGAGATATTAGCGTTTAAAGATATCAATCCAGCTGCACCAATTCATATTTTAGTAATTCCTAAGAAACACATTGAGTCATTACTAAAATTAGAAGAAGCTGATTATGAATTAGTTGGAAAAATACAAAAAGTTATAAATAAAATAGCAAAACAATTAAATATAGAAGAAGAAGGATTTAGAGTTATAGTAAATTGTGGAAAAGATGCAGGTCAAGAAGTTATGCATTTACATTATCATCTATTAGCAGGAAGAAAATTAGGGAGTAAAATTGTAGGATAAAACGGAGGAGAAAATAATGTATAATAAAGTTTTATCAGGTATTTTGGTAGTTTTGATAATAGCTATAATTGGTGTTTTAGGTTATTTTGGTTATGGTTATTATAAAAAAATAACACTAAATGCAGATGCAAAAGAATATCTAGAAGAATTTGATACTTTAGTTGTTGAATTGTCTAAAGAACAAGAAAAGGATTTTGATGCAGAAAATCAATCAAATGAGAATAATAGCAATAATTCAAATGGCACAAATAATACAACAATGAGAGGAATTGCAACTGACAAATTAGTATATAAAGGTTTTACTGTTGTTGGAAAAATAGAAATGCCAACAATAAGAATTCAATATCCTATATTAGATGTAATAACACATGCCAATGCAATTGAAGTATCAGTAGGAATATTATATGGACCTGGAGTAAATAAGCCAGGAAATACTGTAATAATTGGACATAACTATAATAACGGATTATTTTTTGGTAAGAATAAAAATCTAAAAATTGGAGAAAAGATATACTTAACAGATATTTATGGAAATAAAGTTGAATATACTATTTTCGATAAATATTATACTCCAGAATCAGATACGTCATATATTACAAGAAAAACAGATGGAAAGACGGAAGTTACTCTTGTAACATGTGATACAACAGGAAAGAATAGATTAGTTGTTTGTGCAAGAGCAGAGTAGATAAAACAACAAAAATTTTCAATATAAGTATTGACAAAAATTTAAAGATGGGGTAAAATTATAAATGCATTGCGATAAGTCATGCTTATGGTGGATGTAGCTCAGTTGGTTAGAGCGCTGGATTGTGGTCCCAGAGGTCGTGGGTTCGAGACCCATCTTCCACCCCATCAAAATAACTTAATACATTGGGCTGTAGCCAAGCGGTAAGGCATCAGACTTTGACTCTGACATGCGCTAGTTCGAATCTAGCCAGCCCAACCAA
>JAFXOY010000147.1 GCA_017528375.1 Clostridia bacterium
ATTGATTCAATAACTCCAAAAAGAGATAAAGTTCAAGGTCAAGTAGAAAGAAGAATAGTTTCACAATTATTAACTCTTATGGATGGTCTAAAAGCAAGAGGACAAGTTATAGTTATGGGAGCAACTAATAGACCAAATGCTCTAGATGCAGCCCTTCGTAGATTTGGAAGATTTGATAGAGAAATTGATATAGGGGTTCCAGATGAAACTGGAAGATTAGAAATTTTAAGAATTCATACAAAAAATATGAAATTAGCAGAAGATGTAGATTTACAAAAAGTTGCCCATGATACACATGGTTATGTCGGTGCAGATTTAGCCCAATTGGCTACCGAAGCTGGTCTTCAATGTTTAAGAGAAAAAATGGATGTTATAGATATAGAAGATGAAACAATTGATGCTGCTATTTTAGATTCAATGGCTGTTACAAATGATCATTTCCAATCAGCTCTTGGACAAACTAATCCCTCATCTTTGAGAGAAACAGTTGTTGAAGTACCAAATGTTGCATGGGAAGATATAGGTGGCTTGGAAGAAGTCAAAAAAAGTTTACAAGAAATGATTTTATACCCATTAGACCATCCAGATAAATATGTCAAATTTGGTTTAAATCCATCACATGGTGTTTTATTCTATGGACCTCCAGGTTGCGGTAAAACTTTAATGGCCAAGGCAATTGCAACTGAATGTTCAAGTAATTTTATTTCAGTAAAAGGGCCTGAATTATTAACAATGTGGTTCGGTGAATCTGAGGCAAATGTAAGAGAAATATTTGACAAAGCAAGGCAAAGCGCCCCATGTGTTTTATTCTTTGATGAATTAGATTCAATTGGTATAAGCAGAGGGTCAGGACATGGTGGTGGTGGGGAAGCTGCAGATAGAGTTATTAATCAACTTTTGACTGAAATGGATGGTATTGGAGTTAAAAAAAATGTTTTTATTGTAGGAGCAACAAATAGGCCAGATATTCTAGATGAAGCTTTATTAAGACCTGGAAGATTAGATCAATTAATTTATATACCTTTACCTGATTTAAAAAGTAGATTAAGTATTATTAAAGCCATTTTAAGAAAAACACCTGTTGATCCAAAAATTCCATTAGATTTTGTAGCTAAATTAACTGAAGGATTTTCAGGTGCTGATTTAAAAGAATTGTGTAACCAAGTATGCAAATGCGCTATTAAAGAAGCTATTCAATTTGAAGAAGAAAAAAAAGCTATGGAAAAAGAAAGACCTGGTGGAGATGTAGGTATGAATGATGATCCAGTACCAATGCTTATGAAAAGACATTTTGAATATGGATTAACTCATTGTGTTAAATCTGTACATGATGTTGATTTACAAAGATATGAAGATTTTAAAGCAAAATATGACCCTAATTTCTCCTTTGATAAAAAAGGAGGTGTTGGCTCTAATAAAATCCAATGCCATTAATAAAATAATTACAATTTGAATAGTTCTAAATAATAAACAAATTTAACAATAAATGATGGAAATAGGAAGTTTTACGAGTGAGCCTCAATATCAAAGACCAGATCAAAAAAATTCTGATATAGATTTTGTTAGATATCCAGTTGGACCAGTGGTTCCACAACCTGTAGTTCCTGTGGTCCCTGTACCAGGCCCAGTACCAGTTGTTTCCAACAAATATTTTTATGATGGCTCTTTTGCTCAAAGACTATTAAATAAATTTGGATCCGATGTTTTAGTATGGAATCAATTAGATTATTATGCAAATGCTATTCCTTTGGGTTCTTTTTGTTATGCTATTGCTTTTATTATTTATGGATTTTTTAGATGCAAAGTATATAGAGTAAATGATACTTTTTTATGGTCAGTAATTTTATTATTCGGAGGTATAGGGCAAGCCACTGCAGGATTTTTAGAATGGTGTAAAGGAAGAGCTTTCCCAACTGCATTATATTTAACTTATGGATTTTATTGTTTATCTCATTATGCTTACTATATTATTCCTCCATGGTTCAGAATCAATAATAATATGAGCATGATTTATAATTTTACAGAAGATTCCATTTGTGTTTTTTATTCTGCATGGGTCGTCATCTCTTTTGGGATTCTTATGGCATCATGTAAAACAAATTTCCTTTTCCTTGCACAATGTTTGACTGGGTTTGTCTTTTTTTTACTCAGAGCTGTAGGAGAAGGCCGTGGGTCATTAGCTACAAAAAGGAATGCAGCCGGAATTTTACAAAGTATTTCTGGCTTTTTTTCTCTTTTAGTCTGTTTTAGTCAACTATTAAATAATGAGACTTTCCATAAACCATGCTTCCCAACTTGCCCATTGTCTTCTTATAATGAAATAGATATAATACCTACTTTACCACCAGTTGTTGCTCCTCCAGGTGTTCCTGTTGTCTAAATGAAAAATAATTGTTTTAAGTCTATAATAATAATTAATACGAAACTATTTAATTTTTTTCTTAAAAATAGCAGATTAATATAAGAAATATATTACAAAATTATTTTAAATAAGTTTAATTAATAATCA
>JAFXOY010000148.1 GCA_017528375.1 Clostridia bacterium
AAAGCCTTTAGTCACATGGATCTCAGCCATTTTGACATGGTTGTGACAAGTAAGTATCCGGCCTGGATGGTCCATCACAGGCGACATATCCTCTATCTGCAGCATACGCTGCGAGGCCTTTACGATACCTATCATTTTACGGGCCTGCCTCTGACTCTCGCTGAGTATCCCGAAAAGCTCCGTGATCTTATGGCCCTCATCCGCAAAGAAAAGCCTGTGCGTGAGGATTTGACCTGTGCCTTTGAGCTTGCTGAGCGCGCTTGGGCCTCTAAAAGCCTGCCATCCATGCTCTTTGCCTTTCCAGGTCCCCTGATTCGAGAGCTTGTGCATTTTTTTGACCGAGTTGCGCTCGCACCCAGAGAGATTTTCGCCTATGCCGCCATTGCCGAAAATGTCACAAAGCGTGCCGATTACTTTCCAGACGGGGTAAAGCCGCTTGTTTTGCACCATCCCCCTGAGCTTTCAGGCTTTTTTTGCCAAAAGGGCAGCTACATGTTTACAGCCAGCCGTTTGAACGGCACCAAGCGTGTTGATCTCATTGTGCAGGCTATGGCGTATGTTACAAGCCCCGTGACGTTGAAAATTGCAGGGACAGGCCCAGACCTTGAGCGGCTAAAGGCCATGGCAAGTCATGATCCTCGCATCGAATTTTTAGGGTATGTCCCAACGGAAGATCTGCCGGGGCTCTATGCCAATGCCCTTTTTGTGCCCTTTGTGCCCTATGACGAAGATTATGGTCTGATCACCATTGAGGCCATGAAATCACAAAAAGCCGTCGTAACCACCCGTGATGCCGGAGGGGTCTGCGAATTTGTGGAAGACGGTGTGACGGGGCTTTGTACAGATCCTGACCCCAGAGCCTTGGGAGGCGCATTTCAAAAGCTTCTTGATGATCCCAAGGGAACAGAAGCCATGGGCAGGCGTGCCTGTGAGCGCGTGGAAAAGATTACCTGGGAACACACTGTGCACACGCTTTTGCAACATGTGGAGAGTGGGCACGAGACTGTGTCGCAAGAGCGCAGCCAAAAAATCCTTGTGCTCAGTACCTTTCCTGTGGGGGCTCATCTTTTTGGTGGGCAGAGGCGGCTTTTGGCGTACTGTACAAGCCTTGCCAGACGTTTTTCGGTTGTTTTTATCGCTTTGGACAGGTTTTTTCAGGGAAGCGCTCAGAAGCGTCTTCTGCTTCCCCATCTCACGGAAATTGTCCTTTCCATGTCTGCGCAGGAGATAGCGCTTTCTCAGCAACTGCATGAGCAGTATACGTTCAGTCTCGATGATCTGGCGGTGATGCGTACCTGTGCAAGCCATAGCGAGCTTTTGGAAACCCTGAAGCAGCATGCCGATGCCGATCTTGTTGTGGCTTCCCACCCCTATCTGTATCCTGCTTTGGCCAAAGCCCTCCCGGATCATCCCTGGATCTATGACGCCCATAATGTGGAAGCGGATTTGAAAGCGCAGGCTCTTAGGGAATGCGCCCCACATTTGGTGAAAGAGGTCGAGGCCGTAGAAGGAGCCTGCGCAAGGGGTGCCTTGCGCGTGACCTGCTGCTCAAGAGCTGATGCTCAGCGTCTTGCCGAGCGCTATCATCTTGAGGAATCCTCCCTTGCTCTCTATTCCAATGGTTGTGATACCGTGCATACGGTCTTTGCCGGAGAGGAGGAGCGCCTTGCATTGCGCAAGCGACTGAGTTTTCCCAAGGCAAAGCTCTGTCTTTTTCTGGCTAGTGAACATAAGCCCAATACTGAGGCTGCGTTTCAGTGTATAGCTCTGGCGAAGCAGCTGCCAGAGGTTCAGTTTCTTCTGGCAGGCAGTGTGTCCACACAAGCTCTTCTTCGCAATCGCTCGTTACCCAAAAATGTTCACCTGCTTGGGCTTGTCACAGAAGCAGAAAAACAGGTTTTACTTAAGGCCGCGCATATTGGTCTCAATCCTATTACCTCAGGTTCAGGTACCAATCTGAAGATTTTGGAGTACTTTGCCTGTGGTCTTGAAAGTGTGAGTACGCCCTTTGGTCTTCGTGGGCTTGAGCATGAATGCTGTGTCAAAACCCATGTGGCCGAACTTGACGATTTCCCAAGAGAGATCCGGAATATACTTGAGCATCCGCAGTCAGCAGAAGATCTTGCCTGGCTTGCCAGCTTTGTACAAAGCCACTACGCCTGGGAAGTTGTCATGGAGAGCCTTGTAGGGATTGTGGACGATGTTCTTGGGAAAGCCGGAGGCTATAAGAAGAGCTCTCTGTCATCGTAGGATACGGAGAGGGCATTGGTCTCAAAGATTGCATGTTGGCTAGAGAAAAAGTGGGGTCCTGTTGGGAAATTTGTTAGTGGTAAGCACTCATGCATTTATAGAGAATGGGAAGCTTTCAGACAGTTGTTGACTATCATGAGTGGCTTTTTTTGAGGTGGTGAATTTCCACTGCTTTCTGTTGACTCGTCGGTAGAAAGTGCCGTTGAACAGTGTTTTGAGTACGAATATGGTGTTGAGATGTTGGGAGATGGGATAGCTTATCAATTTTTCTGTACCTATAGGAACAGTTAAATTTATTAACTGCTAAGATAATTAATAATTAGTATTGTAAATATTGTTTTTTTATATATTTTTAATTTAAACAATAATATTATATTTACTACCTTCAACTACCATGGTTTCTATTTTATTATACTCACCATTTTCTATATTTTTTAAGTGTCTCTCTAAATTACAAAGTTCAGGGGTATCACTCCTACTTAACTCCTCTTGGTTAATATTAATAAAACCTGAATATTCTAAAGCTTTTTTTAGTAGTTCAAAGTCGTATATAAGTTTGTGTCCCCAGCATCTATAAAAATTATTTATAACTAATGACTTAGTACATATATTTATTTGTGTAGATTTCTTTATAAAAGAGTTAAATTCCCATGTTGTATATTTATCATTAATGCATGTATTATTTTTGTAATAATTTATAAATTTATTCATATCTGGAGTTGTAATTCTAATTTTACCTGCTGGTTTTAGAACTCTAAAACATTCTTTTAAGATAAATATATCTTCATCAAGTGTAAAATGTTCTATATTATGTTCACAAAAAATATAATTAAATGTATTTGATTGAAAGGGAAATTGTTTTTTAGGTCTAAAAAATAAATATTTTGTCTTGTGTTTAAATCTCCATTAAACCATCCTTGTATAAAATTACCGCCTGATCCTATTTGTAACTTTTTTACATTATTAATTTTACAATATTCATAAAAGGCATTATCTCTATCAATAATTTTCTGTTCAATTTGTTTCGACGGAGGCATAGTTATTTCTTTCTCCTGATTCCGTGACTTAGTTGCCCAAAACGTCATATTTTCACCTTCAAAGAATTTTTTTAAAATTTTTCTGCTGGGAAGCGCGTTTGTGATTTAAATGTCAAGTGCAAAAAAACTATTTTCTATCGCATATTTCATGCCAAAAGCTCTCTTCAGCTGATTACCATCCGAGTATTTTTCAAATTTTGGGCACACTTCTCCTACAAAAATTTTTTTTGAGGAATTTTTCTACTATCTATACAATTTTACGAAAGTGTTTTAGTAGAGGCACTTCTTACCGAATACGACAGAAACATTGACCGATGCTCTCAATATGGAGTTATAAAATATTAATTTAAATTTATCATTAAATTATTGTATAAAATATGTTTATCATTATCATTTATTTCTTTATATAGCAAAGAAAATTGATTTAACATTTCTTTGTTAAATTTATTTATTGATTGGCATTTACATAAGAGGGTCTCTGCTTTATCATAATTTTTAATTTTTCTATATAAGTAAGCTAAATGTAAAAGTCTCTTTTCTTTCTCGTTAGATATATTATTTGATAATTCAAGTGCTTTTGTTGATAATTCAATCGCTTCATTTAATTCATTTTTCTCATCATGAATATAAGATAATTGAGAATAAATTTCACTCCATTTAGGAAAAAACTTTAGAAATTCATTCATTATTAATTTAAAGTATTTAATATCAATTTTTTCCTTTCTAAGATTGTTAAAAATTTTGATCAAACAATCATATTGATTTTGAAAAATTTTATCATAATACTCTTTAAGCCTAGATTTTCTTGATATTGTAATAAATATTGCGGGAGAATTTTTATAAAATTGATACCATGTATCACTCATTAGTACATCATAATAAATCCACGGTTTATAATAAGATCCAAAATGAATTATTTTGGCATTCTGTATAATATCTGGGATGCTAGCAAAATCTTTTGAAGCTATCTTATTTAGTGATTCTATAGATATTCTATTCTTTAAAATATGTCTATAGATGGAGTCTATGAGAGTATTAAATTCAATCCCTATAAAAATTGTTTTATTATAAAAGACATAATTAAATACATCTTGGTCCATTAATTTAGATTTAATCTCTTTCTTAACTTTTAACAAAGTATCTGAAATTCTATTTTTTCTTATCAAATCAAGATTCATGAGCATAACGCCTGAATTAAAATAGTCATAACCAAAATCAATACCATTAATTGTTTTTGTTTTATAATAAACATAAGGAATGTCTCTGCATGCTCCAATATAAAATCCATTAATATCTATAGAAAATATTTCTGTTATATCACTTAATATTATTGTGTCGCTATCAAGATATAGAACAATATCCTCATTTATTAAGTCCGCAATAAAAAATTTTATTAAAGCTGTTTTTGTTACATTCTTAGGAGTTTTGCTAAAATTATCCAGACGTGACAATATATTGTTAATATCAATCATTACTATTGATATATTATATTTTGCTAAAGTATAAAATTTATTAATCAACAACGCATTTAAATTTGAATAAAATATATAAATTTTATATTTTCCTTTTTTATTTAAACTTTGAATGAGCGAATATACAGAAGTCATTGTTGGAATGACATAGTTGATATCAGTAATATATGCAAAGTTATACGAAATATTCGTTTTACTTTGATATTCTTTTGAATTTTTCATAAGTTTCGCTCTCATAAACATTTTTACAAAATTTATAGTTTTTTACATTTATTAAATTGTTAGCATCTACATTTTTTAAAATAAAATTCCTTAGATGTATATAAAATTTTTTTTTATTCTTTACTATTTTAAAAAGATACTCAAGATAATTAAACCTCGTTGCAATGTAATTAAACTTAATTATATCATCAATATTTTTTGACTTTATATAATTATAGCACTCATCATATACATATATGCAATCAATTAATTTGTCGTCAGTTCTATGTGTTGTCGAATTAGAGCGTAAAAGTCTATAGTATATCTTTTTATCGTAAAAATAAATATTATTAGCATTTAATATGCTTTGCGTAAAGAAATAATTATCTTCAAAAATTCTCCCCTCAATAAATTTTATATTATTTTTAATAATAAATGATTTTTTATATAAAATCAAGCAAGTTGAAACAGGTAATGTCCAAATATTATTTAAGAGATCTAAATATGAGTAAACTTTGCTTTTATTAAATATATAGTTATATGACCAACTTCTATTAATTAATTTAGATCCATTTTCTTGAATGTTATACCCTGAATAGAATGTCATTTCGGAATTTTGATTAACACTTTTTAAATATAGATCTAAAAGAGAGTTTGATTCAATCCAGTCATCGCCATCGACAAACATTAAATAAACGCCTTTGCTTCTGTTAATAGCTATGTTTCTTGCATATCCTTGACCATAATTTTTGTTTAGCTTAATTGCTGTAATTTTCTTATATATAGCAGCATATTTTTTTATAATTTGATATGTGTTGTCAGTTGAGCAGTCATCAATTATAATAATCTCGTAATTATCAATATTTTGATTAAGCACACTATCAATACATTTTGAAATATACTTTTCTACGTTAAACGTTGGAATAATAATAGTAATAAATGGTTTAATTGCATTTTTATAGATAAATTTGTCAATCACTTTTATTTCATTTATATTTAAATATTTATTTGATAAAACTTCAATTATAGAATTTTTATAATATTTAAAGAACTGCTTTTTTCTGTTTAATCGGTTATAATTCCATTTATATCTAATATATTTATCATATTTTACAATACTATCAACAATGAAACCATCGAGTTTGTTTTTAGTAATATATTTTGCAATATAATCAAATTCATCTTTTATGCACAAAGCTTTGCTACCTGACTTTACTGAAGACAATTCATTATCTGCTCTGTAATTATAATAACAATTGTAGTCAAGTAAAATATTATCACTCTTTAATAATGTTATCAAATTGAATGAAGTATCTTGAAAAGAAGCGCCAGGGGTATTGTTAAAAATAATTGAATTTGAATTTAGGAATTCTCGTTTATATATACATGACCAAATCGCAGGAGATAACAAAAAAATTTCATGATGATCTTTTGGGTTTATTTTTTTATAATATAATTCATATTTATTTAGTAAGTTTATTTTTTTTTTAGTATTCTGTGAAAAACTATAGTATCCAGATCTAACAATATTAACATTATAAGATATTGCTAAGTTATATAAATTCTTATACATATCTAATTCAATATAATCATCGCTCTCCACAATACCGATGTATTCACCTCTAGATTTTCTTAATCCACAATTCATTGAATCACCGTAACCAGTATTTTCTTTATTTATCAATACGACTCTTGAGTCTTTTTTTGAAAATGAATCAATATATTCTACAACTCTTTCATCAGTAGACCCATCATTAATGATAATAATTTCAATTTCTTTTAATTGTTGATTTATTACGCTTGTTAAGCATTTTTGAATATATTGATAGTTATTGTATACTGGAATAAGGACAGAAACTTTTGGTATATTTAACGTGTTGGTTTTTTTATAATTTTCATCTTCTTGCATTTTAACGCAATTTATATCGGTATAATCTAAATAGTTATTGTTATTTATTTTATTATGAAATTTTTTCTTTGATGAATGTGAAATATTTTTATTAGAAAAAAATGTTCTACATTCATCAATTCCATTCATAACCCAATGTTCAAGAGCATCTATTTTAGTATCTCTTACATCTTTATAATTTTTTAAATAAGCTTCACCATCAAAACAATCTACTCTTTTTAAAGCAATAACGCCTGCTTTTCTTGGATTCGTTTTCCAAAGAGCAGCAGGTACAAGGGAATAAATTTCATCAAATAAACCATAATTAGATAAAGCAGATCTAAATTTTTCTATAAATTCCATGTTATGTTCTTCTTATTTATTAATATCAAATTTTGTATCTTCAAACACATTTATCGCATCATCAATAGCATCATCAATATCAAAGTACTTATACAATCCTAATCTACCACCAAAAACAATATTTTTTTCTTTTTTTGCTAATTCTTTATATTTATTTAAAATTTCAATATTATTCTCTGTCTTAATTGGATAGTATGGTTCATCATTTATGGTTTTATGTGAAAATTCTTTATAAATTATAGTTTTATCTTTATATTTGATTTCTGGATGAAAGTGTTTAAATTCATGTATTCTAGTATATGGAACTTCTGCTCCTGCATAATTCATTACGCTAGTACCTTGATAATCAGCAACTTCATATCTCTCAACTTCGAAATCAACGGTTCTCCACTCTAATTTACCAAATTTATAATTATAATATTGATCTATAGGTCCCGTATAAACAATAAAAGCATCTTTTGGTAATTGATTTTTAATCATTTCAAAAGATGTATTTAATTTAATCTCTATTAAATTATTATCAAGCATTTTTTCAAAAATCTTTGTATATCCTTCAGATGGTATTCCTTCATATAAATCAGAAAAGTATCTATTGTTATAATTGTATCTTATAGGTAATCTTGTTATAATATCAGCACTTAATTCTTTTGGATCTTTTTCCCACTGTTTTTCAGTGTATCCTTGTATGAATGCCTCATATAGGTGTCGTCCAATAAGTGATATTGCTTTTTCTTCTAAATTTTTAGGATTTAGTAAATTTTCTTTATTAGCTTCTTTTTTTATGAATTCTTCTGCTTCAGTTGGAGATAAATTTTTGCTGAAATAACTATTAATTGTGTTTAAATTTATTGGAAGTGAATACACTTTTCCTTTGTATGTTGTCCATACATGATGTTGGTAATTATTGAATTGAGTAAATTTATTTATGTAATTCCAAACATTTTCATTTGATGTATGAAAAATATGTGAACCGTATTTATGACATTCAATTCCTGTTTCTTCGTCAATATACGAATAGCAGTTTCCGCCTATATGGTTTCGTTTATCTATGATTAGTACTTTTTCTTTCAGTTTATTAGCTATTCGCTCTGCCATTACTGAACCGTAAACGCCAGTACCTACTACTATATATTTCATACTAATTCTATCTATTTACAAATTTTTAATGAAATATTCTTCATCATTAAGAAGCATGACTATGTAATTGAGATTTCTCAGTGAATAATAAGATAAATTTATATTTTTTTGACCTATAAAATATATTATTCCCCATTATTTAATTCCATAAATTACAATATGTTCTATAAGAACAATATTTTTCACATCATTATTTTCTAATAAATAACACTTAAAATCGAAGAGATTGTTTATTTATAGTATTTTTTAATCATTAAATATTGTGATTTAAATGTCAAGTGCAAAAGTTACGTCCTGTTGCATATTTCGTACCAAAAGCACTCTTCGGCTGATTTCCACCCGACTATTTTTTTTGGCCTTGTGTTGATTCTATATACTGCCTTCCAGTACAGGTTCCTTTGTGAAACCGTTGAAAAATTAGTCCGCTTGGGGAAATACTCCCGTATAAGACCATTATGGTTCTCTACGCTCCCTTTCTGCCATGGAGCATGTG
>JAFXOY010000149.1 GCA_017528375.1 Clostridia bacterium
GAATTTGATTTCCAATTAAACAAAATGAGTGTAAGTGGTGCATTATTTGATATGGTTAAATTATTAGATGTATCAAAAAATGTAATTTCTAAATACTCAGCTGAAAGAGTTTACGATGAAGCGGTTGCTTGGGCTAATGAATTTGACAGTGAACTTGCTGAAATGTTATCAGCTGACAAAGATTATTCATTAAGAGTTCTTGGAATTGAAAGAGGAAATGCTAAACCAAGAAAAGATTTATCAAAATGGTCTGAATTAAAACATACTATTTCATATATGTATAATGACAAATTTGATAAAACTGCTGAATTTGAATATGCAAAAATATCAGATAAAGCTGAAATATCAAAAATCACAAAACTATATGTAGAAAAATATTTCGACATTAATGATGATAAACAAACATGGTTTGACAAAATGAAGGATTTAGCTGAAGAAGTTGGTTTCGCAAGAGAAGTAAAAGAATTTAAAGCAAATCCAGAAAATTGGCCAGGACATGTTGGAGATATAAGTACGGTAATTCGTGTTACTTTAACTGGAAGACAAAATACTCCTGACTTGTATGAAATTATGCAAGTTTTAGGTAAAGAAACAGTGGCTGAAAGATTAAGTTAATTTTAAATTGGGGACGGAGAATATTTTAAAAATTTAAAAAAATCTCCGTCCCCAATTCAAACCCAATTCAAAAGAAAGAGATGTGATTAAAATGGAATATAATATAGGTGATATAGTTAGAACTAAAAAACAACATCCATGTGGAAGTAAATTATGGGAGATAACACGTGTAGGAGTTGATTTTAAATTAAAATGTCAAGGATGTGGACACGTAGTTATGATTGAAAGACAAAAAGCTTTGAAGATGATAACTAAGAAAATAGAACAAGAAGAAAAATGAGAATAAAAAAGACTGGAACTGCAAAGTTCCAGCCTTTATTTTAGGTTCCTTAAGCCTTAGTCCGAGTGACGACGTCCGCCAAGTTTTCTTATGAAATCTTCAACTCCGAGGCGGAATAACATGGACTTATGCTCAGGAACGAATAACGTTCTTTCAGTTGCATAAGCTTTCATTCCGTCAAAGTGCTCGTTTACTGCAGCTTCTGCAGCAATTGCTGCTGCTTTGTTTTTAAAGCAGAAAGGGATAGGTGCATTAAACTTAGATGTGGACATAGAGGAACCCTCCTAAAAATAAATTTACCATCTCTTGAGATGGTATGTATTAGCATTATAGCACGTTCTACTGAATTAGTCAACTTTTTTGATAAAAATATACATTTTTCGCAATGCTTGTGCATATTGTATTAATATGTTTTGTATTAAAATAAAAACTATTTTGGAGAAAATAATTCTTCAAACTCATTCCAATTTATAAGCTTTATGCTAGAGAATTCATTAGTTAAATTTTCAATAATTTTTTTCGTATTATCAATGGAGTTTAAATCTAAAACAATAATATTTTCAATATAATCTTCTTTTCCATATAATAATCTAAAATTTAAAGAACGTAAAAATCCTTCAATTTTATCTTCTTGATTCTTGACAGTTACTATTATATTAATACCGTCTGTTTTAATTTTGTTACAAGAATGAATATAAAAAAGAGTTTTAATTATTTCTATAATTCCATATAAAGCACAAATCCATAAAACACAATTAATAATAAAATCTTTCATAAGGTAAACACCTCTTTAATATATAATATGAAAATTTTTTTGTTTTGTGAAAAAAAGAAAAAGACTTGAATTCCTCAAGCCTTAAACACAAATTAAAACATATTAATGTTAGTCGATTACTTCATTAGCTTGCCGCCCCTCTTTTCAATGATAGCTATGACTTTAGTGTCAAAACTCCATGAATCACTAATCTCAACAGAGAGAATGAGAGAAGTGTTATCAGACATAATGCAAAGATGAGGGTACATTCTGTTTAAATCGTTTTTTGATATAACTAAGCTGTCAATATCGTCGAATTTAAACCGTAGCATATCCATAAAATAACGGCCTCCTTATAAAAAAATTTGTAATAATAATTTATCACAAATTTATAAGAAATGCAAGAATTTGTAATAGACTTTTTCTATTAACTGTGATAAACTGAATTTACAAAATTAATTAACAAAAGGAGCAAAAAAAGCAGGTGGAACTTAAAGGCGAGATTAAAGAAATTATTTTTCAAAATGAAATAAATAGTTACACAATTGCAGTAATGGAAACTGAGTTTGAAGAACTTACAGTTGTTGGGTATTTACCATTCATAACATTAGGCGATTCGTTGAAGCTAGAAGGCAAATATGTTGAACATCCAGAGTATGGAAGGCAATTTAAAATAGAAACATTTGAAAAAATAATGCCAGAAACGTTAGATAGCTTAGAAAGATATTTAGGCAATGGAACTATAAAGGGAGTAGGTCCTGCAACAGCTAAAAGAATTGTAGATTACTTTGGTGATGAAACATTATATGTTCTAAAATTCGAACCCGAAAAGCTTGGAAATGTAAAAGGTATTACTAGAAGTAAAGGAATTGAAATTGCAACTCAGTTCAATGAAAACTGGGAGTTATGGCAAATTGTAGGTTTCTTAGAAAAGTTTGGAATAGGTGTTCAAAATGCAAAAAATGTTTATAAAGCATTAGGAGTTAATGCAATAGAAGAAATTGAGGCAAATCCATATATTCTAATAGATGTAGCTAATAATGTTGACTTTAAGTTAATAGACAAAATGGCGCTAGAAATGGGAGTTGCACTAAATAATGAAAAAAGAATTAGAAGTGGAATTAAATATGCGTTAATAAGGGCTACATATAACGGTCATTGTGCAGTAACTGTGGATAACTTATATAATTTTGTCAGAAATTTGCTAAATGTAGATAATGAAGATATAGAAAATGCAATTATAAATATGAAGGCCAAGCAAGAAATATATATAGAGGAAAGAGATGGAGATAACTGGATATATTTATATTATTATTTTGAAGTCGAAGAAAATATAGCAGGAAAGTTATTGACACTAGATAAAGCTAAAAATATGAAAAAAATCTCTCATCTTAGTAAAGAGATAAAAGAAATAGAAAAGAAAACAAATATATTTTTATCTGAAAAACAAAAGGAAGCAATAGAAGCGGTAAACAACAATAATGTGTGTATAATTACAGGTGGTCCTGGAACAGGAAAAACAACAATTATAAAAACAATTATAGAATTATATAAAAAGCACAAAAAGAAAGCTGTTTTATGTGCTCCAACAGGAAGAGCAGCTAAAAGAATGACTGAAACAACCGGAGAAGAAGCTAAAACATTACATAGGCTATTAGAAATTGGAAAAATAGAAGATGAAGGTAATTTTCCAAATGTAAATTTTGACATAGCGCCTTTAGATGCTGATGTTGTAATAATAGATGAAATGTCAATGGTTGATGTTTTTTTAATGAACTATTTGGTAAAAGCATTATATCAAGGAACAAAGCTAATATTAGTAGGGGATGTTGATCAATTACCATCAGTTGGTCCGGGAAATGTTTTAGAGGATCTAATAAATTCAAAGCAAATAACAACAATAACTTTAAATAAAATATTTAGACAAGCAGCTAAAAGCAAAATAATTCTAAATTCCCACAGAATTAACAATGGAGAATCATTCATAAAAAAAGAAGAATCTGATGATGAATTAAAAGAAGATTTCTTTTTTATAAAAGAAACAAATCAAGAAAAAATATTAGAACAAGTAATTTCATTATGTAATGGAAGATTAAAGAAAATGGGAGATTACGACTTCTTTAAAAATATTCAAGTAATCACACCAACCAAAAAAGGATTATTAGGAACAAAGGATTTAAACAGAGCATTACAAGAAAAATTGAATCCTCAAAGTGATAAGAAAGCTGAGAAAAATGTTTTGGGGACTATTTTCAGAGTCGGAGACAAAATAATGCAGGTCAAAAATAATTATGATATATACTGGGAGAAAAAAGGAAAGTCTGCAGAAGATGGCATTTCTGAAAATGGAACAGGGGTATTTAATGGAGAACTTGGAATAATCGAAAAAATAGACGATTTAGAAAAACAAATTAAAGTAAAATTTGATGATGATAAAATTGTTTGGTATCAATATGCAGAGCTAGATCAGTTGGAGCATGCATATGCCATAACAGTACATAAAGCACAACGGAAGTGAATTTGACGTTGTAATAATACCAATTTCACCTTCAGCACCAATGCTTTTAACTAGAAATTTGTTATATACAGGAATGACAAGAGCAAAAAAGATGCTTATAATGGTTGGTTATTCAAGCGTAATTGAGTTTATGGTTGGAAACACTGATTGCAAAAAACGTAATACAGGGTTAGAGTTTAAGCTTAAGAACTGGAAAGATAATAGATTTTTTTAAGGAAATGACACAAATGGGGACGGACTCATTTTGTGTCATTTTTGACACATTTGGGGACGGAGATGAAAGGGGTATTTGTCGAAATAACTCAAACGTTTATGCTTGAAAATTTGATAATTGCATTGTATAATTTTTTTGAAAATTATATTATTTTTTGTTTCAAAAATTATAAATTTAGAAAAGTTTAATTCGAAAATCATTTTCAAAAAAGGAAAAGTCTTATGTCAGAAATTACTATTCTCACCCAAATTATTAATCTAATATATCCACCTGTATGCGGTTTTTGTAGTCAAATAAATAATACGTTTCTATGTCAACAATGTGATAACAAGTTTATGCAAATAAAAACTGCCACATTTGACAATTATCAAAATGTCCCAGTTTTTTTTGATGAGCATTTTTATTTGTTTAAATATAAAAAAGATATACGCCAAAATATTATCAAATATAAATTTGATGAAAAGTCATATTTATATAAAAGTTTTAGCGAGCTGTTTATTAGAGATGAGCAGTTCACTAATCGATTTATAGAAAATTATGACATAATTATTCCAGTGCCAATTCATAAAAACAGGCTCAAATCTAGAGGATATAATCAAAGTGAACTTATTGCGAAAGATATTGCCAAAAGATGCGGTAAGGATTATTGCAAAGATGTATTAATTAAAAAAAATAACATAGTAGCGCAAAGCAGTTTGGATGACAAATTAGATAGAATAAGAAATATTAAAAATGCTTTTGTATGTGGAAAAAATGCAGAATTAGTAAAAGGTAAGAAGGTTGCCCTTTTTGATGATGTTTTTACAACAGGAGCAACAGTTAATGAATGTGCTAAGGTGTTGAAAGAGAATGGTGCGAGTTTTGTTGGAGTTTTTACAATAGCAAAGTCATAAATTGTCCAACCACGTCCAAAAAAAGTGTCAATTTAAAATTTCAAAAAAAATTCGACAAAATATTGCATAAAAATACACGTACTGATATAATAAAAATTGAACGCAAAATATTTTTTACAAAGGGGAAAAAGAGAAAAAATGGGAGATATAAACGTATATACAGGGCCTATGAAATGCGGGAAAAGTCACGTTATACTACAAGAGGCAAAAAGACAATTAATTGCAGGTAAAACCATACAGATTTTTAAACCTGGTATAGATAATAGATTTTCAGAAGATTATGTACAAGATAGAAATGGAAATAAATTAAAAGCTGTGAATATAAATAATATAGATGAAATAAAAGATTATGATGCAGATGTCTATATAATAGATGAATTTCAATTTTTAAACGGAGATGTTAAAGTTATAGAGGATTTAGCACAAGAAGGAAAAAAATTCTTTATTGCTGGTTTGAATCTTACTTCAGAAAAGAAACCTTTTGGCAAAATGGGCGATTTACTATGTGTTTCTGATCATGTTACAACAATGACATCAATTTGTGAAATTTGTAAAAGAGATAATGCAATTTTTAGTTTTTACAAAGGTGATAACAAATCTGGAGACATAGAAATAGGTGATGCTGAATATGTTCCAGTATGCAGAGAATGTTATAATGAAATGGTTAATAAATTCAAAGAATTAAAGCAATAAAATAATTTCTCTTAATGAAATAAGTTGGGAAAGGAAGGTTGCAAACGTATGAAAAAATATTTAAAAATAGTTTCAAAAGTGATACTTGCTGTATCTATGATGTTTTGTTTATGCTTTGTTATGAGTGAAAACAAAAGTAACGCAGATGCGGGATATCACTCAAGTTATAGTGGAGGTTCTTCGCATTCGTCATCAAGCCATTCAAGTAGCTCAAGTCGTAGTTATTCGAGTGGATCTAGTTATTCGAGCTACAGCTCTTCAGGTTCAAGTAGTTCAGAAGCAGGTTTTGTTGGAGTAATAATATGGATTGTAATTATGTTAGTAATTATATATATTACAACTAGAAGATCAAGACCATACACTATTCCAGATACAAAACTACAATCAAATGCCGAAGCTATTGCTAAATTAAAAGAACTAATACCAGGATTTGATGAAAAACAATTCTTACAAGATGGTTATAAGATTTTCTTAGATGTAGAAGATGCATGGATGAATTTTGAATTAGACAAAGTTCACAATGTAATAACAGATGAAATGTTCAATATGTATGAATCACAATTATCAAGTATGGAAATTAAAGGTGAACAAAACATCATGAATGGATTTAACTTGAAAGATTGTGCAATTACAAATTATATTAATCAAAATGATAATCTTGAAGTAGAAACTAAGTATATAATCGAATTCTATGATTACATTATTGATAAAGAATCTGGAAAAGTATTAAGAGGAAGCAAGTCAAGCAAGTTAAGAATGTATTACAACTTCACATTTATTATGAAAAATACAGACGAGAAAATAGATCATTGTCCAAACTGTGGTGCACCAGTTGAAGTAAATGCATCTGGAGTATGTCCATATTGTAACTCTAAGATTGTTGGAGAAAATACAAGTTGGGTAATGTCAAAAAAAGTTTGTACTAGACAAGTAAATTTGTAAGATAAAAAAGAGGCAAGGTGTTGCCTCTTTTTTGTAATTGTGATATGCTTTAAACAAGATTTGGAGGTAGAAAATATGAGTGAAGTTTTAAATAGTTTATTTAATATGAACGAAGTTTTAAATCATTTATTGATAGAAGATAAAGATTTTTCAGAAGCTAAATTTAGAGCAAAGGTTGATAATGTATATATTCAATTATATACAGCGGTTATGAAGCAAGATTTACAAAAAGTTAGACATTTTTTGTCTGATGAAGTTTTTGAAAAGTATGATAAAAAAGTTAAAGAATTGCAAGCAGCAAATCAAATTCAAGTTTATGATGAATTAAATGTTTCTAATACGGAGATATTAGGAATTGAAGAATTAGAAGATAGATTTGAAATTAGAGTTAAATTATTAACTAAATATTTAGATTATAGAATTGCTAAAGATACAAAGAAATTTATTAATGGAAATAAAGATGTAAGAACTGAAAAGTACGTTAATTTAAAATTCTCAAAAATAAAAAACGCCAAATCATTAGGAGCAGCTCGTAAATGTACTGGTTGTGGAGCTAATATTGATTTGAACAAGAATGGAGTTTGCGAATATTGTGGTAGTGTGTATGTTTTGAGGGATTATGATTGGGTTTTGGATGAGATTCAGGATTAATCTAATAAATATGTTATAGGAGGTTTATCGTGGCAACGTCAAAAGAATATAAAGATTTTATATTAGAACAATTAAATGTATTAGATAATATAACTTGCAAACCAATGATGGGAGAGTTTTTATTATATTATAATAATGTTTTATTTGGAGGTATCTATGACGATAGATTACTGGTAAAAATAACTGAAACAAATAAAAAATATAATATGGAGGAACAAATTCCATACGAAAGTGCAAAGCCAATGTATTTAGTAGATGATGTAGATAATAAAGAACAATTAAAAGAGATTATAATTGAAACTTGTAAAGGTTTACCAATAAAAAAGTAAACAATAAATTACAAGTTATGTAACTAACCATTAGTGTCTAGTTACTAAAAAACAAACAATTCGCTTTTTATGGGGTGTTAATTTTATATTAATATTGTTAGTATTAATATGAAAGGAGTTCAAAATTATGGATAATATAAAAATAGGAAAATATATTGCTGAAAATCGTAAAAAGAAAAATATGACACAAGAACAATTAGCAGAAAAAATAGGTGTAACATCAAAGACAATTTCAAGATGGGAAAATGGTAATTATATGCCAGATATTTCTTTGCTAAAACCATTAAGCGAAGAATTAGATATAACTTTAAATGACTTGTTAAGTGGAGAAAAGGTTGAAAAAGAAAAATATCAAGAAAAGTTAGAAGAAAATATTATAAATACTATTAATTATTCTAATAAAAAAGTAGCTGAAAAAAATAATTCGATTTCGTTATTATTAGTTGTATTTGGTGTTCTTTGTACAATTACAGCTATGTCAATATTTCCGAGTGATAGTAGTTGGGGAGGAATTTATTCTGTATTTGGTGGAATTATATCATTTATAGGAATTTGTAAATTAACTAATAAATTTAAACGTTGTAAAAGATTACTTATTTGTACTACATATTTAATTGTATTTATGATTGCATTAGTAATAATAGATTACATCAGTGTTGTGAATATTCATCAAGCACCTAGATTTTCTTATTCAAAGATTTATAATCAAAATATGATAGAATATAAAGCACCTTTTTATAATGTGTACAGAATAAACTATGATACCAAAAATGAATATTATATTATTGACACGGAGAAAAAATATACACAAGATACAATTCCTGTGGTTCCATTTAATAGAGAAAAATCTGGAATTGATAATATAATAAAATATAAAAACAAATATGTAGGTAATAATAGCAATGATGGTAATTTACTAAATTCTCTTCCACTTTCGGAATATGGACTTGTATTTGAAATAGATTCTGAAAACTTGGGATTAATAGTAGATTATCATATTACAGATTGGTATATAAATGATGATATGTATGTAGAAAGAGCACTAATATATAATTCTGTATCAATATTTTCTTTAATAGATAATGTCCAATATATTAATTATAACTTTGCTGGAAAGAGCTACAAAATTGAAAGAACGAAAGTTCAAGAATTATATCCTAATTATAATAAAATTAATGAGAATGAAATAAATGAAGATAATTTTAATATTTATCTGGAAAGCAAAATAAATGATGATGCATTTATAAAAGATATTTTTAATAAATTGTTTATGTAAATTACAGTTGATTTAAATAATTGCAATTTTTTTGATATTATGAACAAGATAAATTACAATTTATAAATGTGTATGATAGAAAAAACTTTGAACAAAATTCGTTCAAAGTTTTTTTCGTATAATTTTGTAAAATCTTGCAATACTAACAATATAAAACTTTCAAAAACAAGGAGGAAAACAAATGAAAGCAACAGGTGTTGTAAGAAGAATAGATGATTTAGGACGTGTAGTAATACCAAAAGAAATAAGAAAAACACTTCGTATAAAAGAAGGAGACCCTTTAGAAATTTTCACAGATAAAGAAGGAGAAATAATCCTAAAAAAATATTCTCCAATTGGAGAGTTATCAGAATTTGCAACAGAATACGCAGAAACATTAGCAAAAACAACTGGACATATTGCATGTATAACAGATAAAGATACAGTTATAGCTGTATCAGGAGGATCTAAAAAAGAATATTTAGAACAAGGAATTAGTCCGGAATTAGAACAAATTATGGATGATAAAGAAAATTATACAAGCAAAGAAAATAATGATGTTTCAATTCCTATTACAAAAAATGATAATAACAGTAAGAAAAATAATGCACAAGTGGTATACCCAATAATTGCAGATGGAGATGTAATTGGAACCGTAATATTATTATCAAAAGATGAAAATGTCAAAATGTCAGAAGTTGAGCAAAAGGTAGTTCAATCAGCTGCAAGTTTTTTAGGGACTCAAATGGAGTTGTAGAATTTAATAAGTTTTAAATCCAAGATAATAATTAAAATTATTTTGGATTTTTTTCAACTATATTACAGAAATATTAAATTTATATTACAATTTGTAATATTTGTTACAAAATAAAAATTATATGGTATTATATAATTAATAAAATTACGTAGTACAAGAGGGGAGCAAAATATGGAGAAATATACAAATGAAAAGAGTTTGATGGTAGTTCAAGATAATTTTTTGACTAAAGTAAAGAGATTTTTTAGTAAATTTTTCTTTGGTAAAGATGAAGAGATGCAATATGATGATGTGGAAAATGAAGAATTAAAAGATTCTCAAGCACAAGCCATTAAGCAGCAAGAACCTGAGCAAAAAGAATGGAAATTATATAATTTTGATGCTGATAATAATGATGATTGGCCTGAAAACATTAATATTACAAATGAGGAAAATGAGCTAGAACAAATAGAAAATAATGATAACAATCAACAACAAGAAGAACCAGATTATGAAAAAGAACCAATTAGCCAAGCATGTAAAGAAAAAGAAGAACTTGAGCAAAAATTAAAAAATTATTATGCTAGTATAACAAAAATGCATAAGTAAGGAAAAAATAGGAAAGAATACTTGAAAAGTATTCTTTTTTGTTATACAATGAACACGGTTCGCGTTAAGCGACTTTTAGAGATGCAAAAGAAGCATCGGAAGGAGGAATTTTTTATGTCAGTTAAAGTGGCTATTAATGGATTTGGGCGTATAGGACGTCTAGCGTTTAGACAAATGTTTGGAGCAGAAGGGTATGAGATTGTTGCAATCAATGATTTAACAAGCCCTAAGATGTTAGCTCATCTATTAAAATATGATTCTGCACAAGGAACATATGCAAAAGCAGATACAGTTTTTGCAGGAGAAGATTCTATAACAGTCGATGGAAAAGAAATAAAAATATATGCAATACCAGATGCAAAAGAATTACCTTGGGGTGAAATCGGAGTTGATGTAGTATTAGAATGTACAGGATTCTACACAACAAAGGAAAAAGCCCAAGCACATATAGATGCAGGAGCTAAAAAGGTTGTTATTTCAGCACCAGCTGGAAGTGATTTACCTACAGTAGTTTTCGGAGTAAATGAAAACATATTAAAACCAGAAGATACAATAATTTCAGCAGCTTCATGTACAACAAACTGTTTAGCACCAATGGCAAATGCTTTAAATAAATATGCACCTATTCAATCAGGAATAATGTCTACAATACATGCTTATACAGGTGATCAAATGTTATTAGATGGACCTCATAGAAAAGGTGATTTAAGAAGAGCAAGAGCAGCAGCTTGCAACATTGTACCTAACTCAACAGGAGCTGCAAAAGCCATAGGATTAGTTATTCCAGAATTAAATGGAAAATTAATTGGTTCAGCTCAAAGAGTTCCAGTTCCAACTGGTTCTACAACAATTTTAACAGCTGTTGTTAAAGGAGAAGATATTACACCAGACTCAATAAATGCGGCAATGAAAGCAGAAGCAAATCAATCTTTTGGATACACAGATGAACCATTAGTTTCTTCAGATATTATTGGTATCAGATATGGATCATTGTTTGATGCAACTCAAACATTAGTAACAAAAATTGAAGATGGATTATATCAAGTTCAAGTTGTGGCTTGGTATGATAATGAAAATTCTTATACTAGTCAGATGGTTAGAACTATTAAATATTTTGCAGAGTTAAATTAATTTGACACAATTGGGGACGGACTCATTTTGTGTCAAAAATGACACAATCAGGGACGGTCTTGAAGACAAAATCTGTCCCTGGTTTTAAAAATTTTAAATTTTCTCCGTCCCTGATTAAAAAGGAAAAGAGGTGCTTGTTAAATATGAACAAGAAAACTGTTAAAGATATAGATGTAAAAGGAAAGAAAGTTATTGTTAGATGTGACTTTAATGTTCCTTTAGATGAATATAAAAATATCACTGACAATAGAAGAATTGTTGGTGCTTTAGATACTATTAAGTATTTATTAGATAATAATGCTAAAGTTATTTTAATGTCTCACTTAGGAAGACCAAAGGGAGAGGTTAAGCCAGAGTTTTCTTTAAAACCAGTTGCTGACGAGCTTTCAAAATTTTTAGGAAAAGATGTCAAATTAGCAACTGATATTATAGGAGAAAGTGCTAAAACATTGACTTCTAATATGGCTGAAGGTGATGTTGTTTTACTTGAAAATGTAAGATATGACGCTAGAGAAGAAAAAAATGATTTAGATTTTGCTAAAGAATTGGCTTCAATGGCAGATATATATGTAAATGATGCATTTGGAACAGCACACAGAGCACATAGCTCAACAGCAGGAATTGCTGAATTCTTACCAGCTGTATCAGGATTTTTAATGGAAAAAGAAATTAATTTCTTAGGAACAGCTTTAGAAAATCCAGAAAGACCTTTTGTTGCTATTTTAGGTGGAGCAAAAGTTTCTGATAAAATTGCTGTTATTGATAATTTACTTGGAAAAGTTGATTCTTTAATAATTGGTGGAGCTATGGCTAACACATTTATTAAAGCAATGGGATATAATGTTGGTAAATCTTTATGTGAAGATGATAAATTAGATTTAGCTAAAGAGTTAATGGAAAAGGCTAAAACTAAAGGTGTAAAATTAATTTTACCAATTGATGCTAAATTAGGAAAAGAATTTGATAAAAACACTGAAAGTCAAATTGTTGATATTGAAAATGTTCCAGATGATTGGAGTATTTTTGATGTTGGACCTAAGACAATTGAATTATATAAGAAAGAATTAGAAAATGCTAAAACAGTAGTATGGAATGGTCCTGTTGGATTATTTGAATTTGACCAATTTGCTGTTGGAACTAATTCTGTAGCTAGCATATTAGCTTCATTAAACAACGCTACAACAATTATTGGTGGTGGAGATTCTGCAGCGGCTGTTGAAAAAACAGGTCTAGCTGATAAAATGACACATATTTCAACTGGTGGAGGAGCCTCACTTGAATTCTTGGAAGGAAAGAAGTTGCCTGGAGTTGAGTGTTTGTTAGATAAATAAATTTTTAAATTAGGGGACGGTCCTTTATTTTAAAAAGAAGGCGAGGAACAAAAATGAGAAGAAAAGTTATTGCAGGAAACTGGAAAATGAACATGCTTCCAAATGAAGCAATGGCATGCATAGAACAATTAGCATCAGCCGTAAAAGATACAGAAAACGAAGTAATTCTATGTGTTCCATACACAGACCTATTTTATAGCTTACTAACAGCTCAGGGAACAAACATAAAAATAGGAGCGCAAAACATGCACTTTGAAGAAAAAGGAGCTTTTACTGGAGAGGTTTCAGGACCAATGCTTAAATGTATAGGTGTAGAATATGTAATCATTGGACACTCTGAAAGAAGACAATATTTTGCAGAAACAGATGAAACAGTAAATAAAAAAATAAAAGCAGCATTGTTAAATGAATTAAAACCAATAGTATGTGTTGGTGAAACTTTAGAACAACGTGAATCAGGAAAAGCTGAAGAAGTTTTCACAACTCAAACACGTAAAGCATTTGAAGGATTATCAGCTGAAGATGCTAAAAAAGTAATAATAGCTTATGAACCAATTTGGGCTATTGGTACAGGGAAAACAGCAACATCAGAAGATGCAAATAATAGTGTAAAAGCAATCAGAAATGAAATTAAAAGTCTATACGGTGATGAAGTTGCAGAAGAAATAATTATTCAATACGGTGGAAGTGTAAAATCTTCTAATGCTAAAGAATTATTTACTACATCAGATATAGATGGTGGATTAGTCGGAGGAGCTAGCTTAAAAGCTGATGAATTTGCAAAAATAGTCAATTATAATAAATAAAACAAAATCAAAAGGATGTTAAAAATGGATTTTTGGGGAAGTATTAAATATAATAATAGAGATGATAGTGAATTTTACAAAGTATATAACAAAGCAGGAAAATATCTTAGAGATATTGATGTGAAAGACGAAAAAGAATTAAATGGTGAGTTTTTACATGGTGTTACTTGCTTTGTAGTAAATGATAAAAATGAAATTCTTATGGAAGTAAGGGCTAATACAGAGTTAACACCTGGAAAAATTGATTTAGTGTCTGGCCATGTTAATGGAAATGAAGTTGGTCTTCAATCAATAATTAGGGAGTTGGATGAAGAAGTTGGAATTAAAGGTGTTTTAGGTAATGAACTTCATAGAGTTAGTAATTTAGCTAAATCACTTGGATTTGAAAGCAAAGGAAAAATAAGAAACTTTTTCATAGACTTTTATTGTTTAAAAACAAAAAAATCACATTTTAAAATACAACCGGAAGAGGTAGAATCTTTAAAATGGATTCCAATGGAAGAGGCTTTTGAAATGATAAAATCTGGCAAAACTAAATTTCCAAAACAAGAAGGATATGTTAATTATGAAAATATATTTGACAATGTGCGAAATATATGTTTAAATCGAAATCCACAAGAAAAGAAGGTTATGGAAAAATGATTGTAATATTATCTGGTATAACAGGCGCAGGAAAATCATACTTAAAAAAGCATATTATAAATAAACTAAATTTCAAAAATATTGTAATTGTAACAACTAGAGCAAAAAGATTAGGTGAAATCGATGGTATTGATAAGCATTTTGTTACAGAAGAAGAGTTTGAAAAGCTGAAAAATGAAGGCAAAATTTCAGTCGATTTTGAATTCCTTGGACATAAATATGCTTATTATACAGAAGATTTATTATCTGATCAAAATGCTGTAACAGAGTTACATTATAGTACAATAGATGAATTTAAAAAAGTTGCAAAAGAGGTAGTAGCAATCTATATTAAACCAAATGTTGCTATGGCTAAAAAGCAGCTAAAACTAAGATGCTTACCAAAAGCTGTAGAAACTTTTAGATTAAAAGAAATTAAAGAACAAATTAAAGAATTTGAAAATAATGGTCAATTGCAACAAAAATTTGATTATGTTATTTCAAATGATTATACAGATGAATCTATAGATAATGCTGTAAAATTAATAAAAAATATTGAAGAAAGGAGATATGTTAGAACGTAAACAACAAAGCGCTATAACATGAATAACAAAATGGATAAGAAAGTAACAATGCTAATGATATTAGATGGATTTGGAAATAACTCTAATCCAAAGGGAAATGCAGTTCAAATGGCAAATACACCTAACATCGATAAACTAATGAAAACATGCCCAACAACAGAAATTTACACAAGTGGTTTGGCAGTAGGTTTACCAGAAGGACAAATGGGAAATTCAGAGGTAGGACATACAAACATAGGTGCAGGAAGAGTTGTATATCAAGAATTAACAAGAATAACAAAATCAATTGAAGATGGGGACTTTTTCAGTATTCCAGAGTTTGTAAAAGCAATAGAAAATTGCAAGCAAAATAATACAAAATTGCATATAATGGGATTAGTATCTGATGGTGGTGTTCATAGCCACATCCGTCATTTATATGGATTACTAGAATTAGCAAAAAGAAAAGATTTTGAAGATGTATATGTTCACTGTTTCCTAGATGGAAGAGATACTCCACCAGCATCAGCTGAAAACTATATTATGGAATTAGAAGACAAAATGAAAGAAAAAGGTGTTGGAAAAATTGCTAGTATCTCTGGAAGATTTTATGCAATGGATAGAGATAATAGATGGAACCGAATTCAAAAAACATATGATGCTATGGTAAATGGTGTTGGAGAAAAAGCAACATCAGCAATTGCTGCAATTGAAAGCTCATATCAAAAAGAAGTTTTTGACGAATTTGTTGTACCAACAGTAATTTGTAACGGAAATGAACCAGTTGCAACAATAGGTTCAAAAGATTCTGTAATATTCTTTAATTTCAGACCAGATAGAGCAAGAGAAATTACAAGAACATTAGTTGATCCAGATTTCAAAGAATTTGAAACAAAAAAATTAGATTTATGTTTTGTATGCATGAGACAATATGATGAAACAATTCCAAATGTTAATATTGCATTCAAACCTACAGTTTTAGCTAATACTTTTGGGGAATATGTAAGCAATAAAGGTTTAACACAATTACGTATAGCAGAAACAGAAAAATATGCACACGTAACATTCTTCTTTAATGGCGGGGAAGAAAAACAATATAAAGGTGAAGACAGAATTTTAGTTCCATCACCAAAAGTTGAAACTTATGATATGAAACCAGAAATGAGTGCTGGAGAAGTAACAGAAAAAGTAATTGAGGCAATAAGAGCTAAAAAATATGATGCAATTATTTTAAACTATGCAAATCCAGACATGGTAGGACATACAGGAAGTTTAGAAGCTGCAATTAAGGCAATAGAATTCATAGATGATTGTGTTGGAAAAGTGGTTAAAGAAATTAATGATGCCGAAGGTGTTTTATTAATTACAGCAGACCATGGAAATTCAGAGCAAATGATAGATTATAAAACAGGAGAGCCACATACAGCTCATACAACAAATCCTGTACCATTAATGTTGGTTGGAATGAATAATGTTAAATTAAAATCTGGAAAATTAGCAGATTTAGCACCAACAATGTTAGATATAATGGGATTAGAAAAACCTGAAGAAATGCAAGGAGACAGTTTAATAGTTAGACAATAAATTATAAACACTATATACAGATAAAAGGATGTGGTATATAATGAAAATAACTCCAGAGCTTGGTCAAATTTATAAAGGAATTCAATATCAATTAAATAATTTAATTCCTGAAAAATGGGAAAGCATATATTTATATGCTTCTGTTATTGACCAAATCAGCGATGTTGAAACATGGGAGATGTATTTTTATTATATACCAACAGGTTTTATCAAAAAGAATCCTATTAGTGTTTATGAAGTTCCAAATAAATTTAATCTAGATGAAAAAGAGTATTTAGAACTTGTTGATAATTTTGGAAAAATTATCAAAAGACTACATAATGTTTATAAAGAAACATACGGAAAAAACTGGTCAAATATGGTAATTTCTATTAAAGATGGTCAGTTTCTTGCAGAATATAATTATGATGATATATTAAAATCAAACTATACCAGTCATGATAGACATGTAATTTTTAAACACAAATATTTAAATATACCACTTCAGAGTTTTCCAAAAAGAGATAAAAAAGTATTGTATAGATTTTTGGATAATGAACAATATCAAATGGTATTTGATAGATATTTTGAATTTACACCAAAAGGAATTAACAAAAATTATATAGAATATGAAAAAGACAATGGACTAAAAGAAGATTTATACTCAATATTGGGGTATCGCCAAGCGGTAAGGCATCGGACTCTGACTCCGACATTCCTGTGTTCGAATCACAGTACCCCAGCCAATAGTAATTTATTCGAACTAATAGAATAGAGAAAAAATCAACCAGTAAAATGGTTGTTTTTTTATTAAAAATATTGATATTTACTGAAATTTGTGCTACATTAGTAACTGGAATTCTAGGGTAAATCCCGATTCTTATAAATATATGAGTAGTGAGTAATTGAGATATTATTTCTATTTCTAGGTCAGCACTACTTAAGGAGGAATTATTATGAAAATTGCAATTATTTCTGATATACATGGAAACCTAGAAGCACTAAAAGCCACTTTACAAGACATAGAAAAAAGAAATGTTGATAAGATAATATGTTTAGGAGATATAATAGCAAAAGGTGTACATCCAAGGGAATGTTTAGAATTAGTAAAGAATAAATGTAATATAGTATTACAAGGCAATACAGATTATTATTTTTCAATGGAACATAATAATTTAAAAGAATTGCCGATACAAGAACAGAAAAGAATAGAATGGAATCAATCGCTAATAACTGAAGAAGATAGAAAGTATTTATTAAATATACCATTCTGTTATGAATTCTATTTAAGTGGTAGTTTAGTAAGGCTATTCCATGCCACTCCAAAAGTAAATAACGAAGTAGTTTTAAATGTTGATAGTATTGAAACAAAATTCAACATGTTTTTACCAAGTGAAAAAACATGTACTCAAAATGTTGCTGATATAGTTATATATGGACATATTCACCATCCATATTTAGATAAAATATATAATAAAACATTAATAAATGTTGGTAGTGTAGGAAATTCCTTTGATGTTATAAGAAATGATAGTAAGGATAGTAATGTATTAGAAACAACTAAAAGCAATTACATGATTATTGAAGGAGAATATGATTCACAAGAGTATATATCTGATATTTCATTTCAATTTATAAGAGTACCATATAGTATTGAAAAAGAATTGGAAGATGAAGGTTTAAACATAGAAAAGGATAATTACAGTTTTGAATTAAAAGAGGGAAAATATAGAGATATGACTAAGATAAACGAGAATTTTAGAAGATTAGGAATAGATGTAGATAAAATATAAATCAACAAATGAAAATAACAAATTATTGAAAAGAAGTATAAAATCTGAAGAACTAGAAAATGGAAAGTAAATTGTTAAAATATTAAAAAATCGCTATGTTTGTGTCCGATGATGTAGGAGGATTGAAGAATGGAAAATAAGAGTTATATTGAAATAAATAAAGATACATATAATAAAGTTGCTAAAGAATTAAATAACAGACATAAGAAGTTAGGAAAAAATGAACCAACTCCTAAAAACTATTATGACAAGATTTTTAAATACATAAATAAAAATGAAAAAATAAAATATTTAGAG
The DNA here is from genome assembly GCA_017528375.1 of Clostridia bacterium. Lineage (GTDB taxonomy): Bacteria > Bacillota > Clostridia > TANB77 > CAG-508 > CAG-492. The sequence goes on from JAFXOY010000149.1 coordinate 18,595, forward strand.
TTAGGACCAGGAGATGGAAATGTACTCAAGTATTTTGCTAATAATAATATTGAAACTTATGCTATTGAAAATTCAGAATCAATGATAGAATTATGCAAAAAGCAATCTCCTAATTCCGAAATAATAGAAGATAATATATTAAATGTAAATTTTAGTGACAATAGTTTTGATATAATCTTTGCAGGTTCTTTTATTCATTTATTTCCAAAAAATGATCTGGAACTTGTTATGAACAAAATATATAAATGGTTAAAAAAAGATGGAATATTTTTTGCATATACTACTTTACATGAAGAAGACCAAGAAGGTTATTTTTCAAAAGAGAAAAGTAATTATTTAAATGAAAATGTAAGATTTAGGCATCGTTTTACTAAGGAATCTCTAAGTAAAGTATTTATGAAACATAATTTTTCTATTTTGGAACACTACGATATTTCAGAACCAGAAAATGATAGAATATGGCAATTTATCATTTCAACAAAATAAAAATAAGCTTTGGTTAAGTGCTTTTTTCTAAGTTGCAATAATTGAATAAATATGCTATAATACTGTACATAAAAGGTCAGTATATCAAGCTATAAGGTCAGTATAACTTGATGAATCCACGAGAATATATCGAGGAGTTTTTCTATTATGAAAATAGGGTATTTCTGGAGTTTTGAAGGAGAAGCGTCACGCAGGCTCGGAGAAATCGATGTTGAAATGCGGATAGAAAAAGTAGAACATCCAAAATGCAACAGACGGACTTATGACCGTGAAGAAGCAAAAAGTAGAGTACTAAAAGCATTGAAACAAAAATATGGAGAAGACAAAAAGTTTGAAATTGAATTTTTTGCAATTCCATTAATTGTTCCAAAGTATTATTACACTGTTAATCCTGCTACTGGAGTGAAGGAGAAAAGGTAATGAGTATTCAAAAAAAGTTAGAAAATGCAGCTTTTGAAGTGTATCGGAAAGTAACAAATCAATTTTGCAAAGGATGTCCGTATACTGAATGTCAATTTAGAAATAAGAGAGCAGTACTAAAGAGGCAAAGAATAAACCATAGGAAATTACGCTGCTATAAGGAATGTGATGAACTGTTTAACAAGTCACTAAATAAAAAGTAGCAGTAATGACCAAAGCTAGAGTTCTTACAATAAGGTAGGGACTCTATTGCTTTTATATTGAAGTTATGCTATACTATTAACTGAAATTCTAGGGTAAATCCCTATTTATATAAATGTTTCCAAATTATAAAATTTTTAATTGGAGGATTGAAAATTATGAAAGCGATGTTTTTTTTGCTGGTGTTGGTGTTTTGTGTATTTCTTTTTGTTTGGGCAATTATATATTATAAAATAATTGTGCCATATGTAAAGAAAACGGAAAAAGAGGAAGAACAGAACCAGAATTTACGGAAAACTTTTCCAAACGATAAATTAGCCTATATCCTTAATAAGCTTGTTTGGAGGGCATATAGAGAATTAGAAAATTCGGATAGAAACATCAGTATGGACGACAATGAAGGATTTTATTGGATTGTTGATGGTGTAAGAATTTCTGAAATCAAGAGGGATCCTTTAAGGAATTGTATTAGTTCTTTAACCATTTGCTCATCATTGAAAAGCCACAAAGCTACATTGGAGAAGTTGGATATTCCAAAAGAATTGATAGATTCTTCACGACATTGGAGAGCATTAAATGACATTAGGTTTCAAATTTTGGACAATTTAAAAACAAAGAAATAATCTTTGTCCCTGAGTATAAACTTTAATGAAGTATATATTCAGGGACTGTCTATTTTAAGTGATTTCTTTTTAAACAATTGCTCATTTGAAAATTGAAAATTTTATAAAAATAAACAAATGTTTGCAAAAGCGTTGAAAATCACTTAAAATTATAGTATAATAATCTCATTACATACTTAGAAGGGAGACGATATAATATGAATAAATTAGAAAAAAACAACAATAAAACTTTTGAGGATATCAAGCATATTGATGAAAATGGCATTGAGTTTTGGCATGCTAGAGAGTTAATGTCTATTTTGCAATATGCAAATTGGCAAAACTTTGAAAAGATAATTGAAAAGGCAAAAATATCTTGTGAAAATAGTAGTATCAATGTATTAGACCATTTTACTGACGTCGATAAAATGGTTCAGATAGGTTCTGGAGCAGAAAGGAAACAAAAAGATTATAAGTTAACTCGTTACGCATGTTATCTAATAGCTCAAAATGGTGACAGCAGGAAAAAAGTTATCGCTCTTGCACAAACATATTTCGCAATTCAAACTAGAAAACAAGAAATCAGTGAAAAAGAGTATAGCTCCCTTACAGAAGATGAAAAAAGATTTTATCAAAGAGACCTAACAAGAAAAGGTAATTATTCACTAAATCAAACAGCAAAAAAATCTGGTGTTAAAAATTTTGATAAATTTCATAACGCAGGATATAAAGGATTATATAATGGAGAAACAGCTGATGATATTGCAAAAAGAAAAGGATTAAGGTATAGAGAGGATATTTTAGATAATATGGGAAGCGATGAACTTATTGCTAATTTATTTAGAATTTCACAAACAGAACAAAAATTACGAAAAGATAATGTGAAAACAGAAAAAGAAGCAAACGAAACTCATTATACTATTGGAAAAAATATTAGAGAAGTAATTGATAAAAATGGAGGAACTATGCCAGAAGATCTACCAACTCCTAAAAAAAGCCTAAAACAACTAGAAAAAGAAAACAGTAAAAGCCTAAGAAAAAATAAATAATACCAAATCCTATCTTGCCAAATTCAATAACATATGCTAAATTATAAATATAAACTGATTGATATTTGTATCAATCGTTACGAATTCCAAGTTGTAGACAACTATAACAACGGAACCAAATAAATATAAAAAGAACCTTTAAACATATAAATTTTTAAGGTTCTTTTTTATTGTGTTTTTAATATTAAATCAGTGGTTTTTAAATCAATGTAATCTTTTTTATCCCATTTGTTTTGACTACAAACAAGAGCACTACAGAAAACTGTAACAACAAAGATAATGATGCTAATTAATAATCCTAATAAAACACATAATATAATTTTTTTAACATTTTTCTTTGGTGTATACACAATAAGTTGATTCTCCAAAATAATCACTCCTATAAATTTTAGTAATAATATTAAAAAAATATGCATTAATTTATTAATATAAATTAGTTTTATATAATACACAAAATTATACAACGGATTATAAAATTTGTAAAGAAAAATGACAAAAAATGTTGAAAAAACACTATACTTAAAATATAATAAAGTAATTGTAGGGAGTGTTAGAAATGAATAAAAAAGTTGTTGCAAGAATAATTCTAATAATATTGATTATACTAAATTGCATATTTATTTTTAAATTTTCATCAGAAAAATCAGAAAAATCAGATGTTAGAAGTGGAAGGGTAATACAAGCAATTGTGGAATTAAATCCCAAAACTAAAAATTTAAGTGATGAGGAAAAAGAAAAAATTAAAGAAGACATAGTTATGCCAGTAAGAAAAACAGCACATTTCACTATTTATATGAGTTTGGGGATGTTACTGTTTTTATGTTCAAAAACATTTAATGCTGAAGATAAGAAAAATGTTTTAGGAAGTTTAACAATTGCCTTTTTATATGCATGTACAGATGAAATTCATCAAATGTTTGTATCGGGCAGATCGGGCGAGTTTAGAGATGTGTGCATAGATTCATGTGGCGCATTATTTGGAATATTAATTGTATTCTTTTTGTGGAAAATAGTAAAAAAAATATCAAAATAAAAAAACAGACTGGAAATTACCAGTCTGTTTTCTCACATCTCATTTGTTACCAAAGTTTATAATTGAATGAAATGAAACTTTGTTTTGGGTAAGTTCTTTGAGTAATCTAAGGTAGTGTTCTTCAGTAACTTTTGTTATACCATATCTTTGTTTAATAAAAGATGTGGGATTTACTTCCTGTGTTTGTCCGTCTTCTGCAGAAAACTCTCTAATCACTCCATCATTTTTATCAAAGATATAGGTGTAAATTGATTTATTACCCATGGTGTACCTCCTTTTGGATGTGGATTAAAATTTTTGTATACTTTATTATAGCATTTTTTTGAGATTTTTTCAAATTTTTATAAAAATGCAAGTAAATGTATATCTAAAAATATAAAAAATACGAATAAATATTACCAAAACATTGAATTTATCAGGAAAATTTGGTATACTATATAGTATGTAAAAATATTCGAAGGGATGTTGAATATAGTATGAGTGAAAATTTTAAAAAATATTTTATTAAAGATTCTGAATTAACTTCAATAGATCAAGACAAATTAAGTTCAAAAGATATTGCAAAAAACATAAGCTTAATTATAGATAACACAAAACCACCATTCGCTGTAGCTGTAACAGGGAAGAGTGGAATTGGAAAATCTTCAATAATTAATTTGGTTTTAGAAAAATATAAGAAAAATCCTGAAAATTATAATGTTCAACAAGTTAATGTTTGGAAAGAAGAAGATATTTCATTAAAAAGTATTTTAAGTAAATATGAGAATAATCAAACATATGCTAATGAATATGTAAATGCAAATGTAGCAAATAGTGAAAAGAATGTGGAGAATGTTAGTTTTTCATCAAATAACCAAGCTAAAGTAAAAATTAATAATCCCGTTTTAAAAACTATTGCAAAAGTTGCAAAATATATTGCAATATTCTTAGTATGTTTATTAATAACTAGTTTAATTTTCATATTTATGGAGTATTTACAAAATGCAAATATATATAATTCAAACGATATTTTCTTTGTCGAAAATACATATTTGAATTATCGTGAAAACTTTGGATTAATATTTATATTCTCTTGTGGTTTAGCTGCTATCGCATTTATTATAAATACATTATTAAATGCCAATAAAAAACAAAAAAGATCTGAACAAGTAAATATGAATGTGGCAGAAAAAAGAGTTGAAGATACTAGTATTAATAAAATTGGAAATTTAAATATTAATTCTAATTATATAATTGATTCAAACAAAACAAATATAATAGTATTAGAAGATGTCGATAAATTAACAGCATCAAAAATGTTAAAAACTTTAGAAGAAATAAAGTATTGTAATGATAATTCAAATTGTATTATAATAGCACCTTTCGATGAGAAAGTATTAAACAAAGCAATTGATGCTAGAAACGAAATAAAATTAAGTGGAAATTATAAACCATTAAGATTTGAAAAAGTATTAGATAAATTATTCCAATTCAAAATATATGTACCACATATATCAAATGGGGACATTAAAGATTATGCTGTAGAATTAGTAAAAGATTCAGTTCCTTCATTTGTAGATGAATATTGTGAAATTGGTACATTTGAAAAAGTAATAAAAAATGTTTTAATTTATAAAGATGTTACAACACCAAGACATGCCAAAAAACTTATCAACAATTTTATTAATAATAAGATAATGATATCTTTTAGAGCAAACAATGGAAGAATAGATGAGAGTTTATTACAAGCTAAAAATTTTGATTTTCAATTAGCTAAAATATCTGTAATTCAATCAGATTTTGAGGTATTTTATAACATATTATTTAAGAATTTTAACTATATGGAAGTGCTTACAGATTTATATAGTTTAGATATTGAACAATTAAGAAATGTATTTGATGGAATAGATGAAGATTTAAAACAATTCTTTACAATTAAATACAGACCGCTTAGAAACTTCTTAAAACAAACTAAGAATATTCAATTTGATAATATATCAACTTTAATGTATTTAACAAAAGTTAAAACAGAAGTTATGTTTAAAGACAAAAGACTTTATAGTTATGTTTCTGGAGAAGAAGATATTTCTGAACTTAGAATACAAGAAGTTGTAGAATTGGTAAAATTAATTGATAATAAAGATGACTTAAAAGAGTTTACTAATAACAACTTTGATAAGTTATTAGATCAATATCAAAATAAATGTGAAAATAGAATTTTCTTTATGAATATGAAAGAAATTGTTGATATTACAAGTGATTATATTAATGATGAACAATATACAAAATATATGGAAATAGCTGCTGAAAACTATAATTATTATCCTGATGAAGCTTTAGAAATGTTTAGTAATACAAAAATAGAAATTCCTGTTAGTGTTATGAATGTACTTTTCGAAAGGATAAAACAAACATTAACAAAGGAAAATTATGACAAAACATTTGAGTTTTTAAGAGATAATAGTGAACCTTTCTTTGAGGAAGATGGAAACGTTTCAGATTATGTACAATTTCTCGTAAATTATATTAATCTATCATCAAATCCAACTGAAGTAATTCAAGAACTAGATGATAATTTTACAAGAATAGGAAAAGTATATGAGTTAAATAAAAACATTAAAGGCTTAGAAAATCTTGAAGAAGAAAAAGCATATGATTTTATAGCAAAATGTATTAATAATAGTGACTTAGATAAAACTGTTAATATATTTAATAAAATTTTATCTGACGAAGATTCAGTAGAAGGATGCTTAAAAATTGAAGAAAAAATGCTTGAATATAACTTAATTGATGTTATTGAATGTAACGTTGATGATATTCTTGATGGAAAATTTGAAGGAAATACAACTTTATTAAAAAATCTTGTAGATGTTGCAAGTTACAAACAAAATGAGTTAGATCCAACAGATGTAATGAAATTGATTGAAACAGCATTATCTGCTAGTAAGAATAAGGGACATATTTTGGGAATATATACTGTATTAAATAAATTTGATAGAATGTATTTCTATGAAATCAGAAGAGATTTTAATGAAGTTATTTATAATAATTTCCATATAGCTGAAAACAAAGAAGTTAAAAAAGCGGCTTTGGATTGTACAAGATATTTTAAAAATACTCGTTTATTTAAAACAAAATTAGATAAAGATGAAGAAAAGTTTTATGAAGAAAATTAATTAAAATGAGGAAAAAGATTGTGCTCGAATAAATATATCAATATGTTAATATATTTATTCGAGCACAATTTCTTGCTGAAATTAATTCTTTTTTCCAAAACATCCAATTCCACTAATTCCTTTTTGTCCATCTCTTAATTCGTTTTCAAAGTTTTTAATTGTCACAAATTTATTTCTTTCTGTAATTGCAATATTTTCAGCCACAATTAGAGGATCGACAAAATCTATTAAAATTCGTGCAGGTGATGAGGCAAAGTTGGCTCCTGCTTGAATTAATGCTTCATAGTAACTTTGGCATGCTCCAGCAAAAATAGCTAGATTATTAGAATAATTTTCCCATTCTCTAGCATGTAAAACAGTTTTAACAAAATAAGCGGAATGTCTATAATTATAGATATCATTAAATCCAGTACCACGCTTAATCATTCCATCATGTCCAGTAATAACAAGTACGTCAGGTCTAAATTTATTGAGCAATCCTTTAATAACAAATGGTTGTCTTGTTTCAGAAATGTTTTTAACTATTGCATTGATTCCCATATCTCTATAATAGCGTATGGATTTTTGGGAATATCGGCTATCACCATCTAAATGTAGAACTTTACCATAGTTAAGTGATTTTTTGAATCTTTTCGTATATTTGCTGATATGCATTAAAATTCTGTTTTCAATATTTTGTTCACTAGATTTTACAATACGTTTATCTATAATTTCCAAGTCTTCTACAGGACTATCTGCTTTAATTCTCATTGTTAAGCCTTTTAAAATTGCAATCTGCGTTGAATTATTTAATTTAATTATTCTATCAACAATAAAAATAATGTCTTTTTTATAAGATATTCTACCTACAATATCACCTTTTTTTATTTTCTTCAAATCAAACACCTCTTCATATTGCGTAGGTTATTACATAATATGTAGAATAATGTCGAAGTGTTCATTTCAGTTTTTGTAATATTTTTGTAATATAAATGAGATATAAATGTAACATTAGCAGAATGAAAGCTGAAAAGCTCTGAAAATACTGAAATGTAGGCATTTGGTTAACCATAATTGACTTTGACAATTTTCGAGCCAAATGCTATAATGAAGCTATCTTAAAGAAGTAGGTGATTATAAATGATTTGCAAAAATGATATTTCAAATATTAAAGCAGATATTGAAGAAATGAGTGGAAACAAACAACGTATCATCGTTAAGGGTTCGCTAGGAAGGAGTAAATCGTTTGAAAAAGAAGCTACAGTCCAAAAAGCATACCCAAATATGTTTATTGTAAAATATGATAATGAAGAAAGAAATGCGACATGGAGTTATATAGATGTTTTAACTAGAACTGTTGAGCTTGAAGTGTTTGATGGCGAAAAATATAGCCCATTTTTACCACCAGCTCCAGAAGATATGAAAAGAGCAAGAGCTACACTATAGTTAAATATGAAACACGAGGAAATTTACCTCGTGTTTTTTTGTTCCGAATTGTTTCATTAATCATGTCATAAACTTAACTCTCTCTTAATATACTTTACTAAATAAAAAATAGGAGGTAAGAAAATGGCGATAGATACATTAAAGGAAAATTTATGTGTTAATCAAATAATTGGAAAAGCTAAAGAGAACATCGTTGCTGAAGGTGATGTGATTATTCCAGATATAAAACCAGATATATTAAGTACAATCAATACAAATGGTACGATATGTATTTATAAAAAAGAGGTATTAGATGGTAAAATTAGAATTGATGGTGGAGTACAAGTATATATAATGTATTTGGCAGATGACGAAAACAGTAATGTTAGAGGAATTAATACAGTTATAGATTTTACAAAAGTAATAGATATGGAAAATGCAGACTCAAGCATGAGTATGGAAACCAATATTAATCTAAATACAATAGAATGCAAGATATTAAATGGACGAAAAGTAAATATAAAAGTTGGAATTGATGTCGAAGCTAGTATTTATTCAAATGAAAATGTAGAATTTATTAAAGATATACAAAGTATGGATGATATACAAGTTTTAAATATTTCTGAATCTATGGATTCATTACTTGGAAATGGGATGACTAAAGCGTATGCTAAAGATACAATAACAATTGAAAATAATGATAATTTATCAGAAATATTGAAAGTAAATATTAATATAATAAACAAAGAAACTAAAACAAGTTATAATAAAATTTTAGCAAAAGCAGATATGCAAGTAAATATTGTATATTTGACAGAAGACAATAGAATAAATGAAATAAATTGGCAAATTCCAGTTATGGGATTCATAGATATGCAAGATATTTCGGATGATAATTTGTGTAATGTAAAATATGAAATAAAAAATGTATTAATAAAGCCAAATAGTGTAGAAGAACACTCAATTTATATTGAAGTTGAGCTAGAAATATCATGTAATGTATTTGAAAAAAAGGAATTAAATGTAATTCAAGATTTATATAGCCCATCAGAAAATTTAGATATAAGTCAAAAAAATATTACGGTAATGCAGAATAAGCAAAATGTATCTAATAGATGTTTAATTAAAGAAAAAATAATTGCTCCAGAACTTCAAAATGCTCGAATTTGCAATACGGAGGTTAGCCCTAAAATTTTAAAACAAAACATTTATAATGATAAAATTATGTATGATGGAGAATTGCAAATCAAATTCATGTTTATATCTGGCACAACAAATAGGCTTGATGTTAAAATTCAAACATTACCATTTAACTATAGTCTAGATTGTCCAGGCGTTTTATCAAATTCTAATTTAAATACAAATATTGATATAGTAACACAAAACTTTGAAAATATGCCGGATGGAAGTATAGAAGCAAATGTAGAACTAGATATAAGTGCCGATGTTTCAAAAATGATGGAGATTAAAGTTATTGATAATGTTGAATTGGCAGAAAATCAAGATGCAAATATTTATAGTATAGTAGTTTATTTTGTTAAACCTGGAGATACATTGTGGAATATTGCTAAAAGGTTCAGAAGTACAATAAATGCTATTGCTTCTGTAAATGGAATAGAGGATGAAAACAAAATTAATGTAGGACAGCAGTTATTTATTCCAAAATTTGTGTAGGATTAATTTATGGATAAAATCTATTCTAGAAAAAGATTTTTAATTCCTAAATTAAATAGAAAACATAGCAGTTTTATTGTAGGTTCTAGCAGGAATAATAATAAACCAATTTATAAATTTCAAAATAAAAAATTAATAGTATTTATTATAATAGTGATAATAGCTGTTTTTGTCGCTAATAAAATAATAGCAACTATAAATCCTATTATGGATGCTATGTGTATTGATATGGCTAAATCTATTGAAACAAAAATTTCAAATGAACAGGCGTCTATTGTAATGGAAAAATATAAATATGAAGATATTTCAAATATTGTTAAAGATGAACAAGGTAATGTTAAAATGATTCAGATGAATATTGTATCAGTAAATGCAATTACATCAGATGTTGCAATTAAAATACAAGAAGGATTAGAAAACTATAATAGTGAAGAGTTTTCAATAAAATTAGGGACATTTACTCGGTATGAAAATATTATCGGGTAGGGGACCAAGCATTCCAATTAAAATGTCAACTATTGGTAATGTCGAAACAGAGTTGGTTTCGCAGTTTTCACATGCTGGTATAAATCAAACATTACACAGAATATATTTAAACGTTAATTGTAAAGTTACAATATTAACTCCATTTGATACAATTGAAGAGAATATAACAAATCAAGTTCTAATAGCAGAAGCGGTAATAGTGGGGGAAGTGCCAAGTACTTATTATGATTTGAATGGGGTAAAAGGTGAGGATTTAATTGAATTAGTAAAATAAAAAAGAAGCTGTAAAAAGCTTCTTTTTGTATAAATATTATCTCTTTGAGAATTGTGGTGCACGTCTTGCTTTCTTTAAACCATATTTCTTTCTTTCTTTCATACGAGGATCTCTTGTTAAGAAACCTGCTGTTTTTAAAGTTGGTCTAAATTCTCCATTAGCTTGTAATAAAGCTCTTGAGATACCATGACGGATAGCTCCAGCTTGACCTGTGAATCCACCACCGATTACTTTACAAATTACATCATATTTTGAAACTGTGTCTGTAGCTGTTAATGGTTGTCTAACTATAACTTTTAAAGTTTCAGCACCGAAATATTCATCAATATTTCTACCATTAATTGTTATAACACCTGTTCCTTCAACTAATCTTACTCTTGCAATTGATTTTTTTCTTCTTCCTGTACCGTAGAAAACTATTTTTTCTGATTTTGCTTTAGGCATTTTTTATTTCCTCCCTTAATATAAATTAGAAATTCCAAATTTCTGGTTTTTGTGCTGCGTTGTCATGTTCGCTACCAGCATAAATTCTTACTTTTTTAAGCATTTGTCTTCCTAATGTGTTTTTAGGAAGCATTCCTTTGATTGCAAGCATCATTGCTTTTTCTGGATTTTTTTCCATCATTACTCTTGCAGTAGTTTCTTTCATACCACCAATATATCCTGAATGGTGTCTGTAGATTTTTTGGTCTAATTTTTTTCCAGTGAAAATAGCTTCACTTGCATTTAGTATTATAACGTGATCTCCTGCATCCATGTTTGGTGTATAAGTTGGTTTGTGTTTTCCTCTTAATAATTTAGCAGCTTCTGTTGCTACTCTACCTAATGGTTTGTTTGCAGCATCAATTATATACCATTTTCTTTCGATTTCATTTCCTTTTAATACATATGTAGTGTTATTCATGGTAAAAATTACCCTCCATTTCATAAAATAATTTAATTTATATATGAAACTTAAAGTGAAACTACCGGGGAGAAGTTTGCCTTCAAGTCATATGTCAATTTAATTGCTTTACTATTTTATAACAGATTATTAGAAAAGTCAAGGGTTTTTGCAAGAAAATTGATAATTATAAAAAACAAATCAACTATATTGCAAATTAACATAAATTTGATATAATGGATGTGTGAAAATGAGGTGCAATAAAATGAAAAAACAAGATGTAATAAAAGTAATACAAATTTTAAAGAATTATTATCCAGATGCAACATGCAGCTTAGATTTTGAAACGCCATTTCAAATGGTTGTAGCAGTTATGCTTTCAGCTCAATGTACAGATGAAAGAGTAAATAAAACTACACCACAGTTATTCGAAAAATATGGAACACCTGAAGCAATATCAAAAATGAAATTATCAGAATTAGAAAAAATAATTCATCCATGTGGATTCTATAAAAATAAAGCAAAAAATATAAAAGAAACAGCAGAAATAATATTAAATGAATTTGGTGGAAAGGTTCCTGAAAACATGGAAGATTTAATGAAATTACCTGGTGTAGGAAGAAAAAGTGCTAATGTAGTTATGTTGGAAGCTTTTAATAATCCACAAGGAATTGCTGTTGATACACATGCTAAACGAATTTCTAATAAATTAGGATTATCTAAAAATACTGATCCAGAGAAAATAGAAATGGATTTGTTAAAAGTTATTCCAAAAGAATATTATTATGATGCAAATCATTTGTTAGTATGGCATGGACGAAAAACTTGTATAGCGAGAAAACCAAAGTGTGAGCAATGTCCAGTTTATGATTATTGTAAAAACAGAGAATAATGAAAGACCGTCCAAAAATGTGTCAAAAAGTTTCACGAAAGGAGTGAAAGCGTTGAAAAAAATAGATAAAAAGGAATTACATGAATTATTTGTAGGATTAAAAAACAAGAATCAAAATGCGTATAATAAGCTATATGAGAAGTATTATAATTTAGTTTATGGAATTACATTTTCTATATTAAAGAATAAAGAAGATTCAGAAGATATAGCTCATGAGATTTTTACTAAAATTTATAAACTTCCAGTTGACAAACTACCTGATAATAGTGAGGCTAGTTGGTTATATACTGTAAGTAAAAATGAGTGTTTCTTACATTTAAGAAAGTCAAGACCAAATATAAGTATTGATGAAATTTATGAAATTCCGTCAGAGCTGAGTGAAATTGATAAAGTAGTTGATAGTGAATATTATAATAAATTGATGTCTCGTTTAAAAGAAGATGAAAAAATGATTGTTTCATTAAAAGTACTTTCTGATTTTACTTTTAAAAAGATTTCTCAAGTAATGAATATTCCTATTGGAACAGTTCAATGGAAATATTATAATGCTATTAATAGTATAAAAATATCAATAGGAAGCTTGGTTGGAGCAACAATGGCATTTATTTTCGTAATTGCTAGAGGAGAGTTTTGGAAGAAACAGAACTATTTTGATAGAGATAATTATAGAAATAACGATGTTAAAGAAGATAGCGTTAATCAAAATGAAAGTATAAATGAATCTGCAACTTCTAGTGATAATAAATTGAACGAGAGGGATGCATCAAGTGTTAGTGGTAGTGATACAGATAATAAAGCACAACAAAATATTAATGATGTTTCAAAAAACGTGAGTTCTGAGACTAAAGAGGCTATCGAAGTTCTTGATAAAAGTGAGAGATTCATAGATAGAATTGATGTGATACAAGCTTCTTTTTTAATACTTGGATTAACATTTTTAACAATTTTTATAATTTTTTTCAAAAAGTACCAACAAAAATTAAGAAAGAAATCATCTAAATAATAGCATTAGTTAAAATACAGAAAATGTAAATACTTGTGATTAATGCTAAGGAGGATTAAAAGTGAAAAGTAAAAAAATAATTATTGGAATAGTAGCAGCAATTGCTTTACTATGTGTAGTAGGTGGAACTTTTGGAGTTAGATGGTTTATTACAAGATTAGGAAAAAATGGAGGATTGTTTGGAGATAAAAGTTTAATTGATGATTGGAAATATGCATCGGGAAAAGATTATTATGATGCAGTATATGAATCAGGTGCAGTAAGTTCTGGAGATACATTTGCAGCGAAAAGTAGTAATGAATTAGGATTATCAGTTGGTGGTTCGAAAAATGTACTAAACTTTAGAGAAAATATCAAAAATGGATATTTGCCAATATCAACAGACATTACTTATAATGGTTTATTTTATGATTATTACTTTAATACAGGAAAAACAAAACCATCAGAAGATTTATTCTCTCCAACATATTCAACAGCAGTTTCAAAAGACCCAATTTCTGGAGCTTATGAATATTATATGACTGTTGGTTTAAATTCAAACATAAAAGAAAGTGATTTTAAAAGGAAAAAATTAAATTTAGTTGTTGTAATGGATATATCAGGTTCAATGTCTTCAAGTTTTAATAAGTATTATTATGATAGAACTAATTTAGAAAACGAAGAAAAATATGATAATAGAAGTAAAATGAAAGTGGCAAATGAATCTTTAAATCTTCTAATTGATAGATTAAAACTAGATGATAAATTAGGAATAGTATTATTTGATAATGCAGCATATTTAGCTAAACCAGTTAATTTAGTTGGTGAAACAGATGTTGAAAAATTAAAAGAACATATTTTAGAAATAGCACCAAGAGGTGGAACAAACTTTGAAGCAGGATATAAAAAAGGTACAGAGTTATTTACGACTGAAATGTTAGATGATGACGAATATGAAAATAGAATTATTGTTATTACAGATGCTATGCCAAACTTAGGAACTACTTCAAAAGGTAAATTAACTGAATATGTAAAAGAAAATGCTGATAAAGGTATTTATACTTCGTTTATAGGAGTTGGTGTAGACTTTAATACAGAAGTTATAGAATGTTTATCAGATGTAAAAGGTGCAAATTATTATTCAGTTCACAATACTGATGAATTCAAAAAAATAATGAGTGATGATTTTGAATATATGGTAACTCCATTAGTTTTTGATTTAGAATTAAAATTTGATTCAAGTAACTATATAATTAAAAATGTTTATGGTACAGATGCAAAAGAAAAGAATACAGGAACTTTATTGAAGGTTAATACTTTGTTCCCATCTAGCAGCAATTCTTCAGGTGAAGCCAAAGGTGGGGTAGTGTTGATAAAAATAGCACCAGCTATAGTTGATTATAACGAACTTGGACATGAAGGAACAAAAATAATTGTATCATATAAAGATAGAGATGGAAAAGAACATAAAAATGAGCAAAATATTACGTTTGATTCTAGAACAGAAGAAAGATATGATAACACAGGAATTAGAAAAGCAATTGCTTTAACAAGATATGCAAACTTAATGAAAGACTGGATTTTATTTGAAAGATCCCATAGAGGAACATTCCAAATTTCTACAGATACAGGTATAAAAGATTGTCCTTATATGTCCTATGAAGAAGTTAGAACTTTATTAGGAGAAAATGAAAGAACATCAACAAAATTAAATGTAAGTAAAGAATTTTCAGAAGTATTTGCTAAATTCAAGGAATATATGAAAAATGAAATAAAAGAAATTGGCGATGAAAATATGAATCAAGAAATTGAAATATTAGATTTACTAGTTAAATAAAAAAAGAGGTTGGAACTATCCAACCTCTTTTTTGGGATTCTTAGTTTTTTTCAACAGTCCCTTTGCCTTTGCATTTTGTACATGGCGCGGGTGGAGCAATTCGCAAGGTCGCTCCGGTTTTTACGAAATCAATTAAATTAGTAGCTTTACTAATTTTGCCAGATCCGCCGCAGAGAGGGCATGCGACTTTTTTACTCATTTGATAGAATCCTCCTTTTATGAAATTTAACGTATCATTACGACTTGAAGATTATAACACTTTTAATTATATGTGTCAAATTTATAAAATGTACTATTGCAAAATAAAAAAAGTATATATATAATGTACACGAAATTAATGAGAAGGGAGATATAAAAATATGAAATATGAAATAATAGGAGAAACAGTTCCAGCTGTTGAAGTAACATTAAATAAAGGAGAGGCAATGTATACTCAAAGAGGTGGAATGGCATGGCAAACAGATGGAATAAGAATGAATACAAACGCTAAAGGTGGGGTAATGAAAAGTTTAGGAAGAATGTTTGCGGGAGAATCAATTTTTATGTCTACATATACTGCTGAAAAAGATGAATCAAAAATTGCGTTTGCAACAACAGTACCAGGAGCAATATTACCAATAAATCTTTCAGAAAAACCACAAGGATTTATCATTCAAAAAGGTGCATTTTTAGCTGCTGAGCCAAATGTTGAATTAAGTATTAGATTAACAAAAAGGTTTTCTGCAGGATTATTTGGAGGAGAAGGATTTATTTTACAACAAGCAACAGGAAATGGAATGCTTTTCCTTGAAGTAGATGGAGATGCAATCGTTAGAGATTTACAGCCAGGTGAGGTTTTAAAAGTTGATACAGGGAATGTTGTGGGATTTGAACCAAGTGTATCTTATGAAATAGAAACTGTTAAAGGACTAGGAAATATATTTTTAGGAGGAGAAGGGCTATTTTTAACCAGATTAGTTGGACCTGGTAGAGTAATAATTCAATCTCAAAATTTCGGAGATTTTGCTGGAAGAATTCTTGGAATGATGCCAAACAGAAAATAATAAGGAGTTGTTAAATATGGAAATAAAAGTAATAGGGTCAACAAAAATAGGATATAAAATGCCAAAAGAAGAAGCAATAAATTTTTCTGGTAAATCAGCTGGAATATGCTATATGCCAGATAGCTTAGAAACATTATTTTCTGAACCAATTGAAAAAACAGAAAAAAGAGCTAAAGGTACATTAGCATCAGGACACCATAGCGTATTTGGACATGTTACATATAACTTATCATTAGAAGGAATTCCAAAAATCTTAGCCATGATTTTAAATAACGAAAAGATTTACAATACATCTGAAAAATCAGCAAGATATACAAAAATGGAACCTTCAGATAAAGAAAAAGCTTTATATGAAAAGTGGATTGAAATATATTCAAAAGTTATAAAAGAACAATATCCTGAAATAGATGATAAAAAAGTCAAAAAACTAGCTATGGAGAATGCAAGATATTTGATTAGTGTATTTACTCCTGCAACAATTATGGAATACACAGTTAATTTTGGACAATTAAATTATATAGCACACTGGTTTGAAAATTTTATAAAAAATGAACCAGATACTGCATTCAATATTAAATTAAAAAAGGTATTTGCTGAATTTAATGAACAAATTAGCGATTTGATAGTACCAGAACTTAATTCAGATGCAAAAGGAAGAACTATTTCTTTATTTGCTAAAAGAAAAAGAGAAGAAGAATTTGGAGAAAACTATTGCGTAAATTATCAAGGAACTTTTGCTGAACTTGCTCAAGCTCAAAGACATCGTACTTTATATTATGAAGTTTTTATTCCGGAAGAACATAAATATTTTGTACCTCCAATTATAAAAGGCACAGAATTCGAAAATGAATGGTTAAAAGATATATCTTCATTAGATGAAGAATTTCCTCAAGGTCTTTTATTGGATATAAATGAAAGAGGAACAGTTGAAAATTTCATTATGAAATGTCAAGAAAGATTATGCGGTGCAGCTCAACTTGAAATCGCTCTTCAAACAAAAGAAATTTTAAATAAGTATATGGAAAATACTAAAGAAAATAAAAAGGAAATTTATGATTATCTAGTTCCATACTCTAAAGGTGCTAGATGTACTTTTCCAGGTTTTCGTTGTACTTTACCTTGTATGTGGGGTGCTATTAAGGGAATTAACAGAAATATTTAAAATGGGTTTAAATTTGGGACGGAGAAAATTTTAAATTATTAAAATTTTCTCCGTCCCAAATTTATGAGATTCTTTTTCCTTGCAAATTAAAATTTCCAATATTGGTTTGAGCAGCTAAATTTAAAACATCTCCTTGAACATTTCCGATGATAGTGTATTGGATATTCATCATTCCAGCTGAAATTTTACCTTTAAGAGATAAATTATTTCCACTAATAGATCCATTATTAAATTCATTCCTTTTTCCCATCACATCAACATATCCACTTAAATTGTTTCCGTTTGTTATTAATTTAACTAAAGCTTTTATATTTCCCATTGGTGATTTTATATTAAATTCATATAACCCATCCATAATATATCCTCCTTATAAAACTAAGTATATGCAAAAATGCAACAAAAGTGAACTGAAATTTATTTTTTATAAGTCAAAAACAATAGACATTCAATATAATATATGATATAAAAATATTGTGAGTACGCGAATTAGCATTTATAGGAGTTTCAAATGGAAGAAGTTTTAAATAGAGTAAATAATGTTAAAGATTTAAGAAAATTAAATATAAAAGAAAAACAAAAATTAGCAGATGAAATAAGAGAATTAATTTTAAAAACAGTGTCAAAAACTGGAGGTCATCTTGCTTCAAATTTAGGCGTTGTAGAACTTACTATTGCATTACATAGTGTTTTTAAAACTCCAAGAGATTCAATAATATGGGACGTAGGTCATCAAACATATGTGCATAAAATTTTAACAGGAAGAAAAGATAAAATGGATACTTTAAGGCAATTAAATGGAATTGCAGGTTTTCCAAAAACAAGTGAATCTGAGTTTGATTGTTTTAATACAGGTCATAGTTCTACATCTATTTCTGTTGCCTTAGGGATGGCAAGAGCTAACAAACTTGCTAATATAAACAACAAGGTGATTGCTGTTATTGGTGATGGAGCCTTAACAGGAGGCATGGCTCAAGAGGCATTGAATGATGCAGGGGCCAGTAATACGGATGTTACAGTTATTTTGAATGATAATGAAATGAGTATCTCTAAAAATGTTGGTGGAATGACTTATTTTTTAAGTAAGCTAAGAACAAAGAAATTTTACACAAGAACAAATGCAAGAATAAAGATGGTTACTCAAAAAATTCCTGGAGTTGGAAAATATATAGTTAGAATTGCTCAAAAAATAAAAAGAGGAATTAAGCAAGTTTTTATAAAGAAAATGTATTATGAAGATATCGGCTTTACTTATTTAGGACCTGTAGATGGACATGATATTGAAAAATTGGAAAGCGTATTTAAAACTAGTAAGTCAATAAAAGGTCCTGTTTTAATACATGTTGTTACTAAAAAAGGAAAAGGTTATAAAATCGCTGAAGAAAATCCTGATAAATTTCATAGTACTTCAAGTTTCAATATAGAAACTGGTAAACCTGTAAAAGAGAAAAAAGATGATTATGCAAAAGTATTTGGAAATAAATTATTAGAATTAGCAAAAAAAGATGACAAAATAGTTGCTGTATCAGCTGCTATGATAGATGGAACAGGATTAAAAGAATTTAAAAAGCAATTACCAAATAGAATTTTTGATGTTGGAATAGCGGAACAACATGCACTGGGGATGGCTGCAGGACTTGCTAAAAACGGATTTAAACCTGTAGTTTCAATTTATTCATCTTTTTATCAAAGGGCATATGATCAAGTAATACATGACATATGTATTCAGAATTTACCAGTTGTAATGTGCGTAGATAGAGCTGGAATCGTTGGAAATGATGGAGAAACACATCAAGGAATTTTTGATATGGCGTTCTTTTCAATTATTCCCAATATAACAATTATGGCACCTAAAAATTTTGAAGAATTAGAAAAAATGCTTGAAGAAGCAGTTTTATTAAATTCGCCAGTTGTAATTAGATATCCAAGAGGAGGAGAAGGTGAAACTAAATTCGAAAAATGTGATAATGTTGAACTAGGAAAAGCTGAAATTCTAAAAGAAGGAAAAGATTTAACTATTGTTGCAATTGGAAAAATGGTTGAAAGAGCCATGGAGGTAAGCAATTTATTAAAAGAACAAGGAATTGATTGTGAGGTTATTAATGCAAGATTTTTAAAACCTTTAGATACATGTACAATTGAAACATCTATTAGAAAAACTAGAAATGTAATATCAATTGAGGATGGCATATTACGTGGAGGACTAGGAACAAGTATTAATGAATTAATTAATGAGTCTAAAATAGATGGGGTACATATGAAAGCATATGGTTATGATGATATTTTTGTACAACATGGCAGTGTGGCAGAACTTGAAAAATTAAATGGATTAGATGCAAAAAGTATAGCTTTAAGTATTCAAATTCTTGAAAAATTAAGTGAATTATAAAAATGGAGGAATTGAAAAATGGCAGAAATAATTAATGGTAAAGAACTTGCACAAAAAATAAGATTAGGCTTAAAAGGTGAAGTAACTGAATTAAAAAATAATGGTATTATTCCAAAACTAGCTGTAATAATGGTAGGAGATGATAAAGCTTCAAAAGTTTATGTAAGAAATAAAAGCAAAGCTTGTGAAGAAATTGGCGTAGAATTTGAAGAATTTTTATTAGATGATACAACAACTATGGAACAACTTTTAAATTTAATAGATGAATTAAATAACAGAAATGATATCCATGGAATTTTATTGCAAAGTCCTATACCAAAACATTTAGATATCAATTTGGCATTTAATAAAATAGATTATAGAAAAGATGTTGATGGATTTCATCCGATAAATGTTGGAAAATTGTCAATAGGTGAGGACTGCTTTATTTCTTGTACTCCGTTTGGTGTGGTTAAAATGTTGGAAGAGTATAATATAGATATACAAGGAAAAAACGTTGTAATTATAGGAAGAAGTAATATTGTTGGAAAACCGTTAATTCAATGTATGCTAAAAAAGAACGGTACAGTTACAGTATGCCATTCAAAAACACAAAATATAAAAGAAATTACAAAAAATGCAGATATATTAATTGCTGCATTAGGAAAAGCTAAATTTGTTACAGCAGATATGGTAAAAGATGGGGCTGTTATCATAGATGTTGGAATTAATAGAAATGATGATGGAAAATTGGTTGGTGATGTTGATTTTGAAAATGTTGAAAAAAAAGCATCATACATAACTCCTGTTCCAGGTGGAGTTGGACCAATGACTATAGCTATGCTTATGACAAATGTTGTTAAAGCAGCTAAAAATTTAGAAAAATAATAAATATGGGGACTTATTAAAATAATAAGTTCTTTTTTATTTGAGATTAAAGGATGTGATAATTAAAATGAAGTTTAGCGATAAACAATATAAGTATTGGATTTGGTTTTCTAGAATTGAAAAGTTATCAAGTAGAAAAAAAGAAATGTTACTAATTCAATATAATCTACCAGAAAAAATTTATAATTTAGACAAGTTTGAGCTAACACATATTGAGTTTTTAAATTATGAGGAAGTAGAAGATGTTTTGAATAATAAATATAGGGAAAATTTAGAAGAATATTCGAAATATATGAAAAAGAATAATATTCAATTAATAACAATGTTTGAGAATGAATATCCTGAAAGGTTGAAAAATATATATGACAAGCCTGTTTTGCTTTATGTGGTTGGAAATACTGAATTGCTTAAAAGAAATTCGGTAGCAATAGTTGGTTCAAGAAATTGTAGTGAATATGGAAAAAGTATTTCTAGAAAAATAGCATATGATTTAGCTAAACAAAATATATGTGTTATAAGCGGCTTGGCTAAGGGAATAGATAAATATTCTCATATAGGAGCTTTAGATGCAACTGGGAAAACAATTGCAGTAATAGGGAGCGGGTTAGATAATATATATCCATACGAGAATAAAAATTTATATGAACGAATTATAAAAAATGATGGTCTAATAGTTACAGAATATGTTATAGGAACAAAACCATGTAAAATAAATTTTCCTGCTAGAAACAGAATAATTAGTGGATTGTCAGATGCAATTGTTGTTGTAGAGGCAGGTTTAAGAAGCGGAGCATTAATTACTGCTGATTTTGGGTTAGAACAAGGAAAAGAAATTTTTGCTATTCCAGGTAATATAAATAGTTTGAATTCACAAGGAACAAACGAACTTATAAAACAAGGTGCTGTTTTGGTAACCAAAAGTGAAGATATCACCGATGTTTTAAGGATTTAAATAAATTGTATAAATGTGGAAAAAAAGCTTTCAATTTTACGAATTTTGTGATATGATATATTAGTAAGTTTTATTAAAAGATTTAAGTTGAAAAGGAGTTTTTTTAATGAATAGTAGAACTAATAATGGAAAAAGAAAAACGACGTTGAATTCAAGAAATGGTAATACAAGAAATAATTCTTTGAATAATAGTGGACCTATAAGAAAAGGTACTACAAAAAGAACGAAAAACTCAAGAAATGGAGTAAATAGAAAAGATCATTCTAAATTAATAAAAGCAATTATTATAGCTGTTATTTTATTGTTTTTATTGATATTGATTGCTGGAGGAGTATTTGTAGGAATTTTCTTTAGTGATAAATTTGCTATGACAAAAGAAGATTTATTAATTGGTTATTCAAATACTATTATTTATGATGCCGACGGTAATGTAATTGCAGAATTATCTGGAAAAGAAAACAGAAAAATAATAAGTATCAATGACATGAGTGAATATTTACCAAAAGCGTTCGTATCAATAGAAGATGAAAGATTTTATAAACACAATGGTGTGGACTTGAAAAGAACTGCTGCAGCAACATTTACATATGTAACTCATTCAGGAGAATCTAATTTTGGTGGAAGTACTATTACTCAACAGTTAGTAAAGAATATTACAAATGAAAAAGATAGTAGTGGTACAGCTGGTATGCAAAGAAAAATTAGAGAGATGTCAAGAGCATATCAAATTGAAAAGATGCTAAGTAAAGATCAAATATTAGAATTATATTTAAATTTAATACCTCTTGCTTCAAGTGGTGGTGATATATGTGGTGTTGAAACTGCATCAAGATATTATTTTAACAAATCAGCTAGTGAATTAACAATTGAGCAATGCGCATTTATAGCTGGTGTTACTCACAGTCCAAGTCAATATAATCCATATAAAGAAAATCCTAATACAGAGAGAATTACAAACAGAACTAAAACAGTATTAGGAAAAATGAAAAAATTAGGATATATAAATGATGAACAATATAATGAAGCAATTGCAAAAGTTGATGAAGGGTTAAAATTTGAAAAAGGTGAGTTACCTACTTCAACTATAAAAGATTACTATGTATCTGCTGCTGTAGATCAAGTTGTAAAGGATTTAGTTGAAGAAAAAGGAATGTCTGTTGAATATGCAAGAAGCCGTGTGTTTAGTGGTGGTTTAAAAATATATACAACTCAAATACAATCTGTACAAAAAAAGGTTGATGAAGAATATAAATCTGATAAATTTATTAAACCAGCTAAAGATTCTGAAGCAGCAGAAGGAGCACATACACAATCTGCAATGGTAATTATTGATCACAAAACAGGAAAAGTTGTAGGATGTATGGGTGGTTTAGGAACAGATGTTGATGCTGTTGGATTAAACAGAATAAACAGTGCTAGACAACCAGGTTCTTCAATAAAACCAATTGGTGTATATGGTCCCGCAATTGAAAAAGGTATAATAAATGCTGCAACAATCTATGATAATACATATCCAACTGTTTTTGGAACAAATTACACACCACATAACGCATCAAATCAAAAATCAGGATTATGTACAATAAGAGATGCAATTGAAGTTTCAGCAAACATAGTTGCTTGTAAGGTTATGACAGAGTTAACACCAGATGCTTCAATAGATTTTATGAGGGACTTAGGAATAACTTCATTAATTAAAGCATCTGAATCATCAAATGGTTATAATGATTCAAACTTAACAACGGCATTAGGTGCTGTAAGTTATGGTATTAGTCCACTTGAAATGGCAGCTGCATATGCTGCAATTGCTAATGATGGTGTTTATATAGAACCAACTTTTTACACAAAAGTTGAAGATTCATCAGGAAATGTAATAATAGAATCTAAA
Organism: Clostridia bacterium; assembly: GCA_017528375.1. Classification (GTDB taxonomy): domain Bacteria; phylum Bacillota; class Clostridia; order TANB77; family CAG-508; genus CAG-492. Next base: position 42,268 of record JAFXOY010000149.1, read on the forward strand.
CAAGATTCAAGAAGAGTTTTCTCAGAAGGAAATGCATATATATTAAAAAGTTTATTAAAACAACCAGTTGAAGGTTCACAAGGTACTGCAAGAGTTTGTAGAATGAATAACATTGATGTTGGAGCTAAAACAGGTACAACTCAAGATGAAAAAGATGTATGGTTATGCGGATTTACTCCATATTATACAGCAGCCACATGGGTTGGTTATGATAAACCGGAACGTGTTAGCACTGCAGGAGGAAGCCCAGCAACATTAATTTGGGCAAGCGTAATGAAAAATGTTCATGCTGATTTAGAAGGTAAACAATTTGTTAAACCAAGTAATGTTGTTAGTGCAACAGTTTGTAGAACATCAGGAAAATGTGCAACAGCTGCATGTAAAGATACTTATACAGAATATTTTGTAGAAGGTGCTGTTCCTGGAAAATGTGAAGGACATAATTCATTTGAAATATGTTCAGAATCTAAAAAATTAGCTACAGAATATTGTCCACATAAAGAAACTACTTATGGATTAGCAATGCCTGAAAAAGAGGCTAATGCAAAATGGAAAACAAATGGTGGAGGAAAATATTCAGTAATAACTGAAAAATGTGATATTCATAATGCTGAAACAAAGGCAAAAGATGATGAAACAAAAGTTACTATTGAAGAACCTAAAAAAGATACTGATGTAACAATTCCTAATGTAGTTGGAAAAACAGAGGCTGAAGCAAGAGGAACATTATCAGGATTAGGATTAACAGTAGAAGTAAAATATAATGAAAAAGCTACTTCAAATAATGGTAAAGTTGCATCTCAAACAGTGAGTGCAGGTTCAGTTGTTTCTAAAAATGCTAAGATTACTATCGTTGTAAATAAAGTTGCAGAAAAGCCACAACAACAGCAGCAACAGCAACAACAAACTTCAACTCATGAAAATACATCAAATCAAACAACAAACTAAAAAAATTAAGTATTAAAGAATAATATTTATAAGGATGAAGAAAATAATACAAAAGGAGAAAATTAAATGGGATTAAAGAATAATGACAATAATAAAAAATCCAATATTGCTTTTATTATAGGAGTTGCAATTATCATTGGTTTAGCACTTGCTGGAATTTTGTTTTTTATGAATTATAATAAGAAAAATGATAATAAAGATTTTTCTTATACAGAATTACTTACAAGTATTAATGAAGGTACAATTGAAAAAATAGAAATGACAGAAGGAAGTAATACTGCAAAAGTAAAATTGGTAAATGAAGATAAAGAAAAAAATGTTTTAATACCAAGTGTTGACTCTTTTATTGAATTAGTTCAAAATAAATCAGAAAATGGAACACAAATTAATTTAATTCAAAAAGAAAGAAACGTATTTATAACAATTTTAAGAACATTGATATCTTTCTTACCAACAATAATCTTAGTTGTTTTGGTACTTATGGTATTCAAAATGCAAGGCTTAGGTGAAAAAGGAAAAGTATATGATTCAGAAACACAAAAAACTAAAATAAAATTCGATGATGTAGCAGGATTAGATGAAGAAAAACAAGAAATGATTGAAATTGTTGATTTTCTAAAGCATCCTAAGAAATTTACTGAAATGGGAGCAAAGGTTCCTCGTGGTGTTTTACTATGTGGAAACCCTGGTACAGGTAAAACATTGATTGCCAAAGCTATTGCAGGTGAGGCAAATGTTCCATTTATTTCAATGAGTGGTTCAGAGTTTATAGAAATGTTTGCTGGTTTAGGTGCTTCTAGAGTAAGAAAATTATTTGAAAAAGCAAGAAAAGTCGCACCTTGTATTGTGTTTATTGATGAAATAGATGCAATAGGTTCTAGAAGAACTTCTTCAAGCGGTGCAGAAACAGAAAACAACCAAACTTTAAATCAATTATTAGTCGAAATGGATGGTTTTGATACAGAGGAAAGCATAATAGTTTTAGCAGCAACAAACAGACCAGAAATGTTAGATAAAGCTTTATTACGTCCAGGAAGATTTGATAGACAAATAACAGTTGGTTTACCAGATTTAAATGGAAGAGAAGCAATTTTAAATATTCACGCAAAAGGAAAGAAGTTTGCTGGAGATGTTAATTTAAGAAGTATTGCAGAAGATACTGCAGGTTTTACAGGTGCAGAACTAGCAAATATTTTAAATGAAGCAGCTATAATAGCTACAATTAGAGAACGTGAAAGCATAACTAATAAAGATATTGAAGATGCTCTTAAAAAGATAACTGTAGGATTAGAAAAACATAATAGAGTAATCTCAGAAAAAGATAAGAAAAGAACAGCTGTCCATGAAGCAGGGCACGCAATAGTAAGTCATTTCTTAGAGACACAAAAAGATATTAAAGAAATTTCAATTATTCCAAGAGGTATGGCTGGTGGTTATACAATGTATAAATCAAATGAAGATAAAGCATATATCTCAAAAACAGAAATGGAAGAAAAATTAATTGCTTTAATGGGTGGACGTGCTGCTGAGAAATTAGCATTAGAAGATATTTCAACAGGTGCAAGTAATGACTTAGAAGTTGCAAATGAAATTGCTAAAAACATGGTTACTGTGTATGGAATGAGCGATATTGTTGGTCCAATTCACATTAATCTTGAAAAAGATCCTTATCAATTAGAATTACTTGGAGATAAGTATACTGATTTAATCGGTAAAGAGATAAAAGCTTTGGTTGATGATGCATATTTAAAGGCTCAAACAATTTTGGCAAATCATATGGATGCACTTGAAGTTGTTTCAAATGAATTATTGGAAAGAGAAGTGCTTTCTGCTGAAAGATTTGAAGAATTGATGGCGAATATGTAGGGTGTGAGGCTCTTGTAGTAGACCACCAGAAAACTATAAATCGTGCTGGGGTTGGCGGTATATATAATACTTTTAAAATGTTTCCCAACAGCGCACAGAGAGTAATAATTTCTGAGTTTGAGAAGTCGATTACTTTTGTGGTGTTAGGAAATGTGAGAATAAATTAGGTTTAGATGCGGTCTGGGAAATTATAACTCTCTGTAGCTAGTCGGTCCCCACTTAAGCCACATTTTAAAAGTATTATATATACCGCCAACCCCAGCACAATTTATGATTTTCTGGTTACTCAAAGGACATAGGTATAGTAAAGTGTAAAAATAATTGATGAAAACACTTGAAATAAATTAAAAAAAGTGTTATTATGTTGATATTGATAAACATAAAACAATGTAAAGGACAACACAAATAATGTAAAACTGATAGAGAGCTAGAGGTTGGTGAAATTCTAGTGAGATAATAAATTATTTGTTATCACCTTTAGGTTATTTAGCTGAAAGCTAGTGTAATTAAGCTAAATCGTATTCTTGCGTTAAAAGAGATTAAGGGAAAAGATTTTTTTGCAAAAAGAGTCTTTTAAATTAGGTGGTACCGCGGATTAAAGCTATTCGTCCTAAACTATGTTTTAGGACTGATAGCTTTTTTTGATTGTTGTGTTCTAAAACAATATATATTTTTAGAAAAGGAGAGATTTAAAATGTGTGAAAATTGTGAAGAAAAGAAAGATTATGGTAAAACACTTAATTTGCCAAAAACAGATTTTCCAATGAGAGGAAATCTACCAGAAAATGAACCACATATATTTGATGAAGTATTAAAAAATGGTTTATATGAAAAAATGTTAAAGAAAAATGAAGGAAAAGAACCTTTTGTTTTACATGATGGCCCTCCATATGCTAATGGTGAAATTCATGCTGGTCACGCTTTAAACAAAGTTTTAAAAGATACTATTGTTAGATATAAAAACTTAAAAGGATATTATACTCCATTTATACCTGGATTTGATACACATGGTATGCCAACAGAGAAAAAGGCTATTGAAAAACTTGGATTAAATAGAGACGAAATTCCTGTTTCTCAATTTAGAGATACATGCAAGGAATTTACTGAGAATTATAAAGACAAACAAATAGAAGGATTTAAAAGATTAGGAGTACTTGCTGATTGGGAAAATCCATATATTACATATCAACCACAAATGGAAGCTAAACAATTAGAGGTTTTTGGAGAGATGTATAAAAGAGGTTACATTTATAAAGGGTTAAAACCTGTTTATTGGTGTACAGATTGTGAAACAGCTTTAGCTGAAGCTGAAATTGAATATAAAGATGTTAATTCAAATACTGCATATGTAAAATTCCCTGTAGTTGAAGGAAAAGGTTTATTTGATGAAAGAGATGTATATTTTGTTATTTGGACAACAACTCCATGGACATTACCAGGAAATGTTGGAATAACAATATCTCCAGATTTTGAGTACAGTTTGGTTGAAGCTAATGGAGAAAAACTAATTATAGCTACAGAGTTAGTTGATAAAGTTATGAAAATAGCTGAAATAAAGGATTATACAACAATTAAAACATTCAAAGGAACTGAACTTGAAGGTGTTAGATGTAAACATCCATTTTTACCAAGAGAATCAAGAGTTGTTCTTGGAAGTGATGACACAATTTTAGTTGACTTAGAAACTGGTACAGGTGCAGTTCATACAGCTCCTGGTTATGGTAAAGAAGACTATTTATGTGGATTAAAGAATAATTTAGATATTATAGTTACAGTAGATAGTAAAGGACATCAAACAGAAGAAGCAGGACCATTTGCAGGAATGTATTATGCAAAATCAGATAAAGAAATTATAAAATGGTTAGAAGAAAATGATTTATTATTAGCAAAACAAACAATAAATCACTCATATCCACATTGTTGGAGATGTAAACATCCAATTATATTTAGAGCTACAAGTCAATGGTTTGCATCAGTTGATGGATTTAGAAAACAAGCATTAGAGGCTATAAAAACAGTTAAATGGTATCCTGCATGGGGTGAAGAAAGAATCACAAAAATGATTGAAGATAGAAATGATTGGTGTATTTCTCGTCAAAGAACATGGGGAGTACCACTTCCAATATTCTATTGTAAAGATTGTGAAAAAGAATATGTAACACCAGAAAGTCTAGAAAAAGTTCAAAATATCGTTAAAGAAAAAGGAACAAATGCATGGTTTGACATGGATGTTAAAGATTTAATGCCAGAAAACGCTAAATGTTCTGAATGTGGATGTACAGAATTTACAAAGGAAACAGATATTATGGATGTTTGGTTTGATTCTGGTTCAACACATGAATCTGTTCTAGCAGAAAGAGGTTTGCCTGAAGCAAATTTATATTTAGAAGGAAGCGACCAATACAGAGGATGGTTCCAATCTTCATTATTAACTTCTGTTGCTACAAAAAATAAAGCTCCATATAAAGAAGTTGTAACACATGGATATGTTGTTGATGAACAAGGTAGAAAAATGTCAAAGAGTCTTGGAAATGGTATAGATCCAATTCAAATGTGTAATGAATTAGGTGCAGATATTCTAAGATTGTGGGCTTTATCATCAGATTATACTTCAGATGTAAGTATTTCAAAAGGAATTTTGAAACAAGTTGCAGAAGTATATAGAAAAATACGTAATACAGCTAGATTTATTTTAGGTAATATTGATGGATTAGATGTTAATTCATTAACTCCATATGAAGAATTAGAAGAAATTGATAAATTTGCATTAATTAAATTAAATAAATTAATTGCAGATTGTACAAAAGCATATGAAGAATATGATTTTAACAAGGCATATCAAACAATCAATACATTCTGTGTTGTAGATATGAGTAATTTCTATCTAGATATTATTAAAGATAGATTATATACATCAAAACCAGATTCAAAAGAAAGAAAATCAGCTCAAACTGCAATGTATTTAATTTTAGATGCTTTGGTTAAGATTTTAGCTCCAATGACATGTTTTACTGCTGAAGAAATTTGGAAATATATGCCTCATACAGAAAATGAAAATGTGGAAAGTGTAATGCTTACATATTATCCAGAAGTTAACAGCAAATATGAAAATAAAGAATTAGAAGCTAAATGGAATAAAATTATAGCTTTAAAAGAAAATGTAGCTAAAAAATTAGAAGAAGCAAGAGCTGCTAAGGTTATAGGACATTCATTAAATGCTAAAGTTATAATTTCAGCAGAAGGAGCAGAGTATGATTTCTTAAAAGAAAATGAAGAACTATTAATGACAGTTTTTATAGTTTCAGGATTAGAAATAGTTCAAGGAGCTTCAGATATAAAAGTCGAAGTTGCAGATGGTGAAAAATGTGAAAGATGTTGGATGTATTCTACAACAGTTGGTGAAGACAAAGAAAATCCTACAATTTGTCATAGATGCAGCGAAAACTTAAAATAAACAAGAAAAGATTCAGCAAAGTTATGCTGAATCTTTTTATATTTACATAATAATATTTGATTTATGTTGATTTTTGTCTTATTTTTTAGTATAATATAACGAGTTATGAAAGGGAAGGAAATAAAATGAAAGTATCAGATTTTAATTATGATTTACCAGAAGAATTAATTGCTCAAACACCAATTCAAAAAAGAGATGAATCAAGATTAATGGTGTTAGACAAAACAAATAAAACAATAGAACATAAAGTATTCAAAGATATTCTAGATTATTTAAAACCTGGAGACTGTTTGGTTAGAAATAACACAAAAGTTATTCCAGCAAGATTATATGGAATTAAAGAAGACACAGGTGTGAATGTAGAATTTTTATTATTAAATAGAATAGAAGGAGATATCTGGGAAGTAATGGTTCATCCAGGAAGACGTTTGAAAAAGGGAGCTCAAGTTACTTTTGGAGATGGATTACTAAAAGCAGAAATTCTAGAACAAATGGAAAATGGAAATAGAAGAGTTAAATTTGAATATAAAGGAATTTTTAATGAAATCCTAGATCAAATTGGTTTAATGCCATTACCACCATATATCAAAGAAAGATTAAAAGATAAAGACAGATATCAAACAGTTTATGCAAAATATGAAGGTTCTGCAGCTGCACCAACAGCTGGATTACACTTTACAGATGAACTTTTAGAAAAAATAAAAGCTAAAAGTGTTGAAATTGCAAATGTTACATTACATGTTGGTATTGGAACATTTAGACCGGTTAAAGTTGAAAATATAGAAGATCATGACATGCATTCAGAGCATTATTATATAAAACAAGAAGATGCAGACAAGATTAATAATGCACGTAAAAATGGTGGTAGAATAATATCTGTTGGTACAACATCATGTAGAGTGCTTGAATCAGTGGCAGATGAAAATGGATTTGTGAAAGAAGTTGAAGGAGATACAAATATTTTCATTTATCCAGGTTACAAATTCAAATGTATAGATTGTTTAATTACAAATTTCCACTTACCAGAATCAACTTTAATTATGTTAGTTTCAACATTAGCTGGAAAAGATTTTGTTATGAAAGCATATGAAGAAGCTGTAAAGGAAAAATATAGATTTTTCAGCTTTGGAGATGCAATGTTTATTTATTAAGGAGGAAAAAACATGGAACAAAAACATGCAGTAACATATGAACTACTACATGTAGATAAATCAACAGGAGCAAGAAGGGGTGTAATTCATACTCCTCATGGAGATATTCAAACTCCAGTATTTATGCCAGTTGGAACACAAGCAACTGTTAAATCTATGACACCAGAAGAATTGAAAGAAATAGATGCTCAAATTATTTTATCAAATACATATCACTTATATTTAAGACCAGGTAGTAAATTAGTAAGAGAGGCTGGTAAACTTCATAATTTTATGAAATGGGATAGACCAATTCTTACAGATAGTGGAGGATTTCAAGTTTTTAGTCTTGGAGCTTTACGTACTATAAGCGAGGAAGGTGTTGAGTTTAAATCTCATTTAGATGGAAGTAAGCATTTATTTACACCTGAAAAAGTAATGGAAATTGAAGAAGACTTGGGTGCTGATATTATAATGGCATTTGATGAATGTGTTGAACATGGTGCTTCTTATGAATATACTAAACAATCAATGGAAAGAACAACAAGATGGGCTAAACGTTGTAAAGACGCACATACTAATATAGATGAACAATCCTTATTTGGTATTATTCAAGGTGGATTTTATAAAGACTTAAGAGATAAAAGTTTAGAAGATTTAGTTGCACTTGATTTGCCAGGATATGCAATTGGTGGTATCAGTGTCGGCGAAACTAAAGAAGAATTCTTAGATATTTTAAGATATACAGCTCCTAAAATGCCAGAAGACAAACCTAGATATCTAATGGGAGTAGGAACACCAGACTATTTAATTGAAGCTGCCATGGCTGGAATTGATATGTGTGATTGTGTTCTTCCAACAAGAATTGCTAGAAATGGTACTGCAATGACATGGAATGGAAAGGTGGTTGTAAGAAATGCAACTTATGAGAGAGATTTTACTCCGTTAGACCCAGAATGTGATTGTTATACTTGCAAAAATTATACAAGAGCATATATACGTCATTTAATAAAATGTAATGAAATCCTTGGTGTAAGATTATTATCTATTCACAATCTAAAGTTCTTGACTAAATTGATGGAAAAGGTTAGAATAGAAATTGAAAATGACAATTTGTTAAATTTCAAAAATGAGTTTTATAAAAAATATGGTTATGTCAATGAAGAGGAGGATTGCAAATGAATTTAATAGATGAGAATTATAGCAGTAATAATAATAGCAAAAAAATTCTTACAGCAGGGATAATTGCAATTATTGTATTAATTTTGATAATTGTTGGATTACTTGCATATGTATCAATGAGCAATAATAACAAGGTAGAATTTATTGTTGAAAACAAAAAATATTCAGCATCAAATTACCTAATGCAAAAAGATAATCTAGTTTATGTTGGAATAGAAGATTTGACTAAAATTACAAATAATGGTTATAATTTCAAAACTGGAGGAAGAGATGTTGAAGATGAAAGTCAATGTTATATAACAAACTCATATGAAAGTACATTTTTCAAAGTTAATTCAAAATCAATTTACAAAGTATTAGAAGATACAGATGAAGTTGAGTTTTATGAATTGGAAGGACCTATTATAAAAGAAAATGGGAAATTTTATATGCCTATAAGTGCGTCAAAAATTGCTATGAATGTTGCTTTTTCAAGTGATAATAATAAATATAATATTAGATCCATCGCATTTTTAGAAGGAATATATAATAAAGACAAATCAAATACATTTGAACCTGATACATCAATAGTTTGGGAAAACACATATTCTAATAAGAAATTGTTAAAAGAAGGCTTAGTAATAACAAAAGATTCTGAAGGAAAATATGGCGTTTCAAAAGTTTCTTCATCAACAGATAGCAAATCTAAAGTTACAAGCGTAAAAACTTCAGCAATCATTACACCTAAATATGATGAAATAAAATATGTAGAAAAATATAATCAATTAATAGTATCATTAGATAAGAAAAAAGGAATAATTCAGTTATCAAATAAAGATGGAGCTTTTTCTGCAGAAACAATAGTAAAAATACAATTCGAAGATATAAAACCAATCTATGAAAATTTATTTTTAGTCAGTGAAACTAAAGAACAAGATGGAAAAAAAATAGAGAAATATGGTGTTATAAAATCTGAAAATGGTAAAGAGGAAACAATTCTAGCAAATGAATATGATGAAATTGGTATTGATTTTTCAAAATTTACAAATAATGATTTAAACAGCCAATACGTTTTATATGATAGCTTAATTCCTGTAAAGAAAGGCAATTTATGGGGATTAGTAAACCTAAAAGGAAATGTGGTTGTAAAAATAGAATATTCTGAATTAGGTGATACATCATCAAATCCAAATAGTAATGTATTAATTATTCCTGAAGTTGATGGAATAGTTGTTAAAAAAGATGGAAAATATGGTGTAGTTACTAAAACAAATAGGTCTTTAATTGGCAATATAGCAAGTAAAATATATAAAGAGACAATTAATGGTAAAGAACAATATAGCATGATTTATAATAATAAAACTTCAAATGTTGTTGAGTATATTAAGAAAACAAAATAAATTAGAAAAGAGCATATAGCATTTATATGCTCTTTTTTTGTTCTAAAAATAATAAAAATCAATAAAATTAATTAGTTAATAATGCTAAAAGAAAGGTATGTGATTTTTATGAATAATATTGAAAAAATAAAAAAGGATAATGTTTTTTATTCTATTGCAAAGGGATTTGTTATATCAATAATTTTAAGTGCTGTATGTGTTTTTATTTTTGCATTAATTTTAGTCAAGACGTCTGTTCAAGAAAGTACAATTAGACCAGTTGTTATTACAATTACAGGAATATGTATTTTAATTGGTAGTTCAATAAGTAGTTTGAAAATAAAGAAAAATGGAATAATAAATGGTGTATGTGTTGGAGGATTATATTTTTTAAGCCTTTATTTTTTATCTAGTATAGTCTTTTGCGGATTTGCTTTTAATGTGACATCAATTATAATGATAGCAATTGGAATGTTATTAGGCGGAATTGGAGGCATAATAGGTGTAAATATAGGCAAATAAAAATTCATGAATTATTTTTTATAAAAATAGTTGATATTTTTATAATTTTAATATAAAATTTAGAAGTAATTGGAGGAAAGATATGATAACATTAGAAGATATTAAAAAAAATCCAGAAGTACAGCAATTAATTTTAGGTAGTCAAGAAGAATTAAATGCTATGGGATACACAGAACATTCTTTTAGACATATAGGAATTGTTTCTAATAGAGCAGGAGCGGTTTTAGAGGCGTTAGGCTATGATGAAAGAAGAGTGGAACTAGCTAAAATTGCAGGATATTTACATGATATAGGAAACTGTGTAAACAGAATTGATCATGCTCATTCAGGGGCAATTCTTGCATATCAAATTTTAAAGGATATGGGAATGGATGCAAAAGAAAGAACAGAGATTATGATGGCGATTGGAAATCATGATGAAAAAACAGGAACTGCAGTTAGCGATATCTCGGCAGCCCTGATTTTAGCTGATAAATCAGATGTTCATAGAGAAAGAGTTGTAAATACTAATTTATCAACGTTTGACAAGCATGACAAAGTTAATTATGCTGTAACAAATTCAAATTTTACAATTTCAAAAGAAAACAGAAAAGTAATTTTAGATTTGACAATTGATACCGAAATTTCACCAGTATTAGATTATTTTGAGATATTTATGGACAGAACTATGATGAGTAAACATGCAGCAAAATTTTTAAATATTTGGTTTGAATTAATAATCAATGATACAAAATTACTTTAAAATGGGAGGAATAAAAGTGAAAAAAGAAGTGTCTTTAAAAAAGGTTTTAGCAATATTAGTTATAATATTAGTATGTTTAGTTTCTATTGGAGGAATATATAGCAAGGATAAAAATATTATGAAAAATATTTTGCCTGAGTATGTTTTAGGAATGGATTTAGATACTGATACTCTTATTAAATTAGAAGTAGTAAAAGATGAGGACAATTCTTCAGAAGAAACAGGAGAAACAGAAGATAGTAAAGCATCTGAAAGCGAAAATAAAGGACAAGCTAAAGAGGATATTTATACGTTAGATAATTACAAAAAAACTAAAAAAATAATTGAAAATAGATTAAAAACAGCTGGAGTTGAACAATACGCAGTTAGACTTGATGAAAATACAGGTTCTATAGTTTTAGAAATTCCAAAAAGTACAGATACAGATATTTTACAAAATCTATTTACTGTAGGAAAAACAGAAATTAAGTTAGTTAAAAATATAGTAAGTGAAAATTCAGATACTGAATCTGAAAATGATGTCTCAGAAGTGCAAAATAATGATAATACAGAAACAGTTGAAGAGATTATTGGAGACAGTAATAGTATAAAGAAAATTACAGCAGCTATTGATAATTCATATGAAGGGTATGGAATTGGGTCTGTTGTAAAAATAGATGTTGAATTTAATAAAGATATTATAAATAAATTTAAAGAGCTAAAAAATAATGGAGAAAATCAAGCTAATAACAACATCCAAATTCTTATTGATGGAAACGCAATTTGTAGCATGGGAGAAAGTGAATTCTTAGAATCAGCTGTAAATGGAACATTGCCTTTAAAATTTGGTGATTATACAAAAGATACAGATACTTTAAATAAAACATTAAACAGTGCAAATAGCATTAAAAATATAATGGAAAATGGAAATTTACCATTAGCTTATTCAGTACAATATAGTAATGAAATCCATTCAAATATTAATCAATATGGAATTATAAGTGTTTTTGTTGTATTATTAGCAGTTATGTTTATTTATTTGGTAGTTAAATATAAAACTAAAGGTATATTATCAGAGTTAAGCATATTAGGTTTAGGAGCATTTTTATTACTTGTTATAAGATTTACAAAAGTGCAAATATCAATTGCTACAATAGTTGCAATTGCAAGTGTACTAATATTACAATTTATTTATTTAATTAAATTATTGAATAATAGTAAAATAAGTTCTAAAGTATTTAATGAAACTACAATAGAATTTACAAAGATGTTAATACCTGCTTTCATAGTTAGCGTTATTGGAGCAGTGTTACCAGCGTTAAATGAATCTAAAATAATACCTTTCGGAAATATAGTAGAAATAAGCGATTTTGGAATGGTAATATTCTGGGGAATAGTATTATTTGAATTATTTAACAATATTATATCAAGAGCTATTTTAACAAATGCAAAAAATAAATAAATTGAAAGAGGGATTGGAACATGAAAAATAAAATTTTATTAGGATTAGCAATTGTAATTCTTATTGGCACTATAATTATTGCTACTGTAGGATTTAATGTTGATTCAAGCTATAAAGGTTATAATCTAATAAATGTAAAAATTGGACAAAGTTTTAATATTAGTGATATAAAAAATATTACAAATGAAGTATTTGGAAAATCAAAAGTAGAAATTCAAAAAGCAGGAGATTTCAATGACAATGTTGTTATTAAAGTTTCTGAAGATGTAACTAATGAACAAAAAGAATCATTAAATACAAAAATAAATGAAAAATATGGAGTAGAAAACACTGTAGATAGTATAGATGTTAATTATATTCCAAGATTTAGACTACTTGATGTAGTAAAACCTTATGTAATTCCATTATTAATTTCTACTGTCATAATATTAGTGTATATGGCTATTAGATTTAGAAAAATTGGAGTTTCAAAAGTTTTATATCAAGCAATAGTTTTAACAGGTTTAGCTGAATTATTATATTTTTCAATAATAGCTATAACAAGATATCCATTAAATAGATTGGTAATGCCAGTTGCAGTTGTTATTTACATTATAATTCTTACTGTTCTAACAGGAATGTTTGAAAAACAATTAAAAATTGATGAAAAATAAGTTTTGAACTTTATAAACCAAAAAAAGACATTATGAATATTATATATTATAGTGTCTTTTTTTGTGCTTTCAGGAGGTGTATGATGAAAAAGTTAATTTATAAATTGAAGAATAGATTTTTACGTTCTTGCGGAAATGATATAAATTATAATGTTATGCAAAAGATGATTAGGGAGAATAGAGGAGTTATTGTAGTAGATGTAAGAACCAGGGATGAATATATGTATAATCATCTACAAGGAGCGGTAAATGTGCCTTTACATGAGATTAATCAAAAGATTTCAAGATATGTTAAAAGTAAAAATGATGTTATTATTGTGTATTGTGAATATGGTGGTAGAAGTAAAAAGGCTTGTGGTAAGTTGCAAAAGATGGGGTATGTCAATGTGTATAATTTGGATGGTGGAATTGAAGCTATATAAGGTGGAAAAAATCAAAAAAGGAGCAAAATATATTAACATGAAGTTCGCTTACTGGCGTGCCGGGTGTTGTGGAAGACTTTGGTGGGGAGCGCCAAACTGCGCGCTCTACTTCATGTTAATATATTTTGCTCCTTTTTTGATTTTTTCTTTTTATTTTAAATTGGTTTCTTTTTCTCCATTGTATGTATCTACAAAGTAAATTGGTCTATGTTTTGTTTCGTAAAAGGCTCTTCCTAAGTATTCACCAATAACACCTAAGAAAATTAATTGGATTCCTCCTAAGAATAGCATTACTACCATTGTAGAGGCGTAACCTGGAACATCTACTCCAGATATAATTGTTTTTAGTATTATAACTAGCATATAGATAAATCCTGCTAATGATACTAAAACACCGATTATTGCAGACCATCTAAGTGGTGCAGTAGTAAATGAAGTTATACCATCAATAGATAAGTCTATTAATTTTTTATAATTCCATTTTGTTTGACCAGCAGCACGAGGATCTCTGTCATATAAAAGTTCTTTTTTATTATAACCAATCCAGCTAAATAGACCTTTTGTATATCTTTGAGATTCTCTTATTTGTTTTAAAGCTTCAACACAACGTCTATCTAATAATCTGAAATCTCCAGTATCTTTTTGAATTTCTATTTTAGTTACACTTTGTAGAGTTTTATAATACATTTTTGATGTGAATTTTTTTAACCAAGTTTCACCTTTTCTAGATTTTCTTTTAGCATAAACATCATCATAACCTTGTTCCCAATATTTTATCATATCTGGAATAAGTTCTGGTGGATCTTGTAAGTCAGCATCTATGATAATTACAGCATCACCTTTTGCATAATCTAATCCAGCAATCATTGCAGTTTCTTTACCAAAGTTTCTAGATAGATTAACATAGCATATTCTTTTGTCCACACTACGTAAATCTTTTATAATGTTTAAGGTATTATCTTTACTTCCGTCATTTACAAAAAGAATTTCAAAGTCATAATTTGTAACTGTATTCATTAAATTTAATAATCTGTCATATAACATACTTAAGACATCTTGTTCGTTATAAGCTGGAACAAGAATGGTTATTAATTTCTTATTTTCCATAATATTCCTCCTTTAGTGGATACATGTATAATTATAACATATTTTGACAATATTGTACAATAATTATATAATAATAACATGAGAATTATAAAAGTAAATGAAAAATATAATGGAAAAAAATTAAGCAATTTTTTATTTGATAACTTTGATGGGTTAATAAATAATACATTTAACAAAGCTTTAAGAAAAAAAGATATTAGAATAAATGATGTTAGGGTTTCTGAAAACAAGACTGTATATGAAGGAGATGAAGTAAAAGTATATATAGTTGATGAATTTTTATTTAAAAATGAGAATATTTCAGAAATTGAAATTGTTTATGAAGATGAGAATATAGTTGTGTTCAACAAACCAACTGATATCGAAGTTACAGGTGAAAAATCTGTGGAAAAGTATGCTGAAAATTTGTATAAAAATCAGTTTATTAAACCATGCCATAGATTAGATAGAAACACAACTGGTCTTGTGATGTTTGCAAAAAATGAAGAAAGCTTAAATATTTTATTGGACATGTTTAAAAATCAAAAAATCGAAAAGCATTATAGATGTGTGGTAGTTGGAATTCCAAAACAGGAAGAAAAAGTGCTTGAAGCATATCTATTTAAGGATAATAAAAAAGCAATGGTATATATTTCTGATGAGCCTAAAACTGGGTACAGAAAAATAATTACATCATATAAGATTATAAAAAAAGATTATGATAAAAATCTTTCTTTGTTAGATATTGAATTACATACTGGTAGAACACATCAAATTAGAGCTCATATGGCTTATATTGGACATCCAATATTGGGAGATGGTAAATATGGTGTTAACAGTATTAATAAAATATTTAAGGCAAAAAATCAACAATTATGTAGTTACAGCTTAACGTTTGATCTGAATGGAGAAAATAATAGGCTTTCGTATTTAAATAATAAAACGATTAAACTAAAAAAATGTGACTTACTATAATTTATATTATAATAAAGTACAACTTTCAAAACTCCTTTTTTACGAATACTATATGTATAACTAACAAAATTTTAGTAGATAATATACATATGCGTAAGAAAGGGGTTTTTTAATGAAATCATTTTGTATAAAAAATAACAATAAACAAATATTAGATTATCTACTAGCTGAATTTCAAAATATGAATATAGAAAATACTTATATTTCACAAAATAGTTTTAAATATTACCAAAACATAATAGTACATTATACAGGAAAAAACGAGAATGTATTTATATACAAGTTGTCCGAAATTATAACTAATTGCATTATGAAGTTTTATGAAAAAAATATAGTCAAAAGAGTAATAAATTCGGACTATTTTTATTTTGATGTAAGAGAAAAAAAGGTAATAAATAATAATTGCTATGAACTTTTGAATGATGAACAATCGAATGATTTTTTAAAAAGAAAAGAAAAAATCTTAAGCTGTTTAATAGAATATATTTCTGAGCATAAATTTTTTATTTTAGATGGTTTCGTTAATTTTAGATTATTCGAATACAATTCTTTAATAGAAGAGTGCGTAGATTGTGCGGTTAATAAATTTATAATAGATAAAGAGTATAAAGAATTTATTGAATTACTGCGAGGCTATATAAATTCACAGAAAACTAGATCAGAAACAATTCATGTTATTTACTCTAATTCTGAACCAATATTGATGGATGAAAAACAAAATATTTTGGTTTATGAAAATCAATTTGAGCATCCAAAATATTTATCTGATATAACGTTTTCGTCTAAAGATTATTGCTTAAATGCATTACTAAATTTACTTCCAAAGAAAATAATTGTGCATTTATTAGTGGATGAGGATGAATTCATTGAAACTTTAAGACTCATATTTCAAAATAGATTAATGATATGTAAAGAGTGTAATATATGCAAAACATTTACATTATTAAATGTACACTGAAAAATTTGATTAATTTTATAATATATGATAATATACAAAATATAATTTATAATATTTAAGGAGTAAAATATGAGTTTATTAAAAAAATTAGGATATGATAGAAAAAACGATGTGTTAGAATTTAACAATAAACGTTCTTGTGGTTTATGGTTACTTTTAATAGGATTAGTGTTAGCAATTTCACTTGCATGTGGAGGAGATTTTTATATTAATCCTTTTGTTTTTATGGCTGGATATTACATTTGTTTTTACATAGCTAATATAAACAAAAAAGTAAGACAATATTTTTCAAACGGCAAATTTTCAAAATTTCAAATCAAAATAGTATATATTTCAATTGCATTACTATTTATACTGATGTTTCTAATTGCTGGACCATTTTTTGCGGGTTTTAGATGGAAATATATTTGGTTGGGTGTGCTATTAGCAACTGGAATACATTTTTTAATTTTATACTATACACATGGTAAATCAATGTTATTGATAGGAATTCTATGCTCAATTAATGCAGTTTTAGGATATATCTTAAAAGATGTGCCATTTGTTTATTTTGGAGCTGTAGATGCTATAATTAAAGTATTATTTGGATTATATTTATTGTTTTTATCAAAACCAAGTACTTCAAAAAAATATATTAAATAAAGGGAGAGATTTATATGGAACAATTTGATAGCTTAGAAAAAGTAAAAAATTATTTTAGACAAGCAACAGGAGAAGAAAACAATGATGCTTGTTATTTAGTTGCATTAGTAGATACTTCAAGTGACGCAGCAATTATTGGAGGAATTCTCGGAGGAGCTGTTGGAGGAGCTATTGGAGGAATGGTAGCTGGAATGCAACAACAATATGATGGTTATTTATTAATGCAAACAAATGATGGATTTGGATTAATACCATTAATTCGTGATGGAATTGCATGGGTAAATCCATATGCTAAATTACAAGTTCATCCAGAAAAATATTTCTTTGTAAATAATTCAGATATTAAAGAATTTAAGATTCAAAAAGTTAATATGGGAACTGGAAGAAGAATTACAATTGAATTAAATAATAAACAAAAAATTAGAGTAGTTGCTAATAAAAGAGATAAACATCTTCCATTTTTAAAAGAATGTATTGAAAAAATTTGTGAGAGAAATAATTGCAAATAAAAACAATAAAAAGATATAAAGTCCTTCAAAATGAAGGGCTTTTTTTGCTTGAATAAAATAGGAAAATATGTTAAAATATAGAAAACATTTTTTAAAGCAAGGAACGTGATTCTAATGAGAAAAATAATAATAGCAAGTAGTGCAAAGTTTTATAAAGAAGCTTTAGAATTGAAAGAAGAGTTAGAAAAGAAAGATTACAGTGTAATAGATTATGTGAAAAATATAAATGTAAAAAATGAAAAAGAGTATAAAGCTGCTTATGAAAGATTTTATAATAGTTTAAGAAATACAGACGATTTACTTTTATTAAATTTAGATAAAAAAGGAATAGAAGGTTATATAGGTTATGAATCTTTTGCAGAATTAAGTAACTTAGTTGTAAAGAAAATACAAGAAGATGATAATCATAAAATATATATCTATAAAATGCCAAGTAAAGAAGTTGGGTGCTATGATGAAATAATGCACTTTTTAAAACTTGGTTATATTGAATTATATAAATAAAGAAAGGATAAAGTGATAAAAATGAAATTTGAAGAAATGGGATTAATGAGTGGGAAGAAATTAATGCTTCTTCCAGGAACATGTTGTGACTGGCAAACAAATTTTGGTAGTGTTATATCAAAATTATCAGAAAAATATCATCTTATTTGTGTTAATTATGATGGATTTGATGGAAGCAAAGAAATTTTTCCGGATATAATAACAGTTACAGAAAAAATTGAAAAATATATTATAGATAATCATGGGGGACGAGTTGATGGTGCTATTGGATCATCACTTGGATCTAGTTTTGTTGGACAATTAATTCAAAGAAAAAATATTCATATTGATCATGGAATATTTGGTAGCCCAGATTTGGACCAAAGCGGAAAATTATTTGCAAAACTTCAATCAATGTTGATTGTACCATTACTTGCCGGTTTTTCTGGAAATGAAAAGAAAAGAAAAAGAAGTAAGAAATTGCTTATGAAAATATTTTTGATGAGTGATGAGACTGCAGAAAAGTTTATTACTTGTTTTGAAAAATTTAATCCGAAATCAATAAGAAATGAGTATTATACTGATTTGGTTACATATCTTGAAGATGATATAAATGTAGAGCATACAAAAGCACACTTTATATATGCAAATAAAATGGGTAAAAAATATTTGAAACGTTATAAGAAATACTTTCACAACCCGGATATTCGAGAGTTCAACATGCAACATGAGCAATGGCTTTTTGGAGAGGAAGAATACGCTACTCCTGTGCTTGATGTAATAGATGAATTTATGGAATCTAGTATTTAAAAGTAAAATATTTTTGTAGAGGAAGGTAAGTATGAAAGATATTCTAAAATGTAAAGGAGAATTAGTAACAATTAATAACCATAGTGTTCATATATATAGGGATGGTAATATAAATAATCCTAAACTTGTATTTATGGCAGGATCTGCAACCGTGGCACCTGTATATGATTTTAAAATTCTTTATGAAAAATTAGTTAAAGATTTTAGAGTAATTGTTATTGAAAAATTTGGATATGGTTATTCTGATATTTTTGAATCTCCTTGCGATATAGATAATTTGGTTGAAATACAAAAACAAGCCTTAGAACTTGTAGGAGAAACAGGACCATATGTTTTAATTTCACATTCTGCGTCAGGATTAGAAGCTATAAGGTGGAAGCAAAAATATCCAAACGACATTATGGCTATTATTGGAATTGATATGGCAACTCCATTGACATATAAAAATTGGACGAATGAAAAAGTAGAAAAAAGAATTCAGTTGATGAAAAAAGGAACTAAATTTAATCTATATAAAATACTATGTCCATTAAGTAAACGTTCACTAACAAAGGACGAAATTCTGCAACAAAAACTATTAAGGAAAAGAAACGCTTTTAATATTTGTTATATCAATGAAGCTAATGAAATACTGAATAATTCAGAAATTGTAGAAAAAACAGGAAATATAAAATGTCCAGTTCTTTTGTTTACATCAAATGGTAAACAAACATCTGAAAATTGGACTAAGTGTCAGCAAGAGTTTGCTTCAATAATGAATGCAAAATTAATCAACTATGATTGTGGACATTATATTCACTATTATAAAAGCGATGAAATGAGTAAAGAGATAATTAAGTTTATAGAAGAATTGTAAAAAAAGGAAATGATATAAATGGAAGACAATAAAATGAATATTAACTGGTATCCAGGACACATGGCTAAAACCAAAAGACAAATAATAGAAGACTTGAAATTAATAGATGTAGTGGTTGAAATTCTAGATGCAAGGATACCATTATCTAGTCAAAATCCGGATGTAAAAGGATACACAAAGAATAAGAAAAAAGTTGTTATATTAAATAAAACAGATTTAGCAGATGAAACAGAAACAAAAAAATGGGTTAAATACTTTGAAGAAAAAGGCATTCCGGCAGTAGTTACAGATTCAAATAATGGTAAAGGAATAAACGAAGTAATAAGAGCCGTTAAAGAAGTATCAAAAGAAAATCAAGAAAAATTTGCTGATAAGGGTAGAATTGGAAAATCAATAAGAATAATGATTTTAGGAATTCCAAATGTAGGAAAATCATCATTTATTAATAGAATAACAAAGAAAAACTCAGCTCAAGTAGGAAATAGGCCAGGTGTTACAAGACAAAAACAATGGATTAGAATTGAAGATGGAATTGAATTAATGGATACACCAGGTGTATTATGGCCAAAATTTGAATCAGAAGAAGTAGGATTACATTTAGCTTTTACAGGATCTATTAAAGATGATATTTTAGAGAAAACAGAGATAGCATATCAATTGTTAAGATTCTTAGTAAATAACTATTTAGATAAAGTAATTGAAAGATACAAATTAGATGAGAATGAAGTTAAAGAAATATTAAATTCAGATGAAGAAGAAAATAATAAAATAGTTGAAATAATGGAAACAATAGCTAAGAAAAGAGGAGCAATTCTTTCAGGAGGAAGAATTGATTACGAAAAAGTTTCAATTATTTTATTAGATGAGTTTAGAAGCGGAAAAATAGGTAGAATAACTATCGAAAAGAGGTAGATTAATGGAATTAATTGATAGAGAAAAAAATGAAATGGATGTAAATATGTTATCACCATTAACATGGGCATATGTAGGAGATAGCGTTTATGAATTGTACATAAGAACAAATTTGGTTAATAATACTAAATTAAAACCACATAAATTACATCTTGAATCTATAAAATATGTTAAAGCAAAAGCCCAAGCAGATATTTTAAAAAGAATAGAAGATAGCTTAACAGAAGCGGAAAAAGATATAGTAAGAAGAGCAAGAAATGCTGAAAATCATCATTTGCCTAAAAATGCTGATCCAGCAGACTATATGTATTCTACTGCTTTTGAAGGTTTGATAGGTTTTTTATATCTTACAAAACAAGATGAAAGATTAAAAGAAATTTTAAAAATGTGTATGTAACCATTGACTATTTTGTGCTAAATATGTTATAAATATTAAGTAGCACAAAAATATGGCCCGTTGGTCAAGCGGTTAAGACGCGGCCCTCTCAAGGCCGAATCATGGGTTCGATTCCCGTACGGGTCACCAATTAAAAGACATGAGAAACATGCCATGTCTTTTTATTTTTAAAAATTAAAGGAGGAAAAATAAATGAAAAAAACATTAACAGTTTTAACATTAATCGCTATATTAATAGCAGGTTTATTTTTAATGACAGGATGCGGTGATGACGATACAAGTTCATCAAAAAGCAAAAAAAGTAAGGAAGATGATACAAGTTATGTAGAAGATAATGATAAAGACGATGATGATGACAAAGATAGCAAAAGCAGCAAAGATGATAAAGATGATGATGACGACAAAGATAGTAAAGACGACAAAGACGATAAAGATGATGACGATGACAAAGATGACAAAAAAGTATCAAAAACTATTGATAAAACACCAATTGATTTAGAAAACAGTGATTCTTATTACTTTGTTGTAAAAGGAGTAAAATATAAAGCTGGAGATAAAATTAGCAAATTAACAGAAAATGGATTTAAACAAAGCAAAACAGGAGCAGAAAAAGAAATTCCTGCAAATGGTTATTTAATCGGTGGTGGTGCAATATTAAATTCTGATAATAAAACAGTTTTTGATGTAACACCTATTAACATAACAAAAGAAAAAATTAAAGGTTCAGAAGGACAAATCGGAAGCTTTAGTATAGACAAATCTCAAGCTGAAAAATTATCAGGAGATGTTGAAATTTTTGGAGGAATAACAATTGGAACTTCAATAGAAGATATAGAAGCAGTATTTGGAACACCTTCAAGTAAAACAGAAGCAACAGAGTATAATGGACCAACATATACTTATAATGCAAAAGCAAGTTACAGAAGTTTTACATTTAGATTTGATAAAGAAGGAAAATTAAATTCTTTAAGATGGCAAAATTATACATTTAATAAATAATTATATGTAATTAAGACGGTTTTAAGGCCGTCTTTTTTATTTCTAACTGATTGCAATTTACATAAATTGGTGATATAATAATAATAACTTGAATTAACAAGTTTTTGTAATCTTAAAACAATAATTTGTTTAAGGAGGAAAAAATATGCCAAACAGAAGAAAAGATTATAAGGACATGGAACGTTATGCTAAAACAAGGGCTGCTCAGCGGGAGAGATATTATGGAACAACAAGTAACATATATCCACCACGTCCTTGGACAGCAGAAGAAGATGAAAAAATATTAGCACATTTGATAACAGACAGTAAACTTTCTGAAGAATTAAAAAGGTCTGTTGCTGCTATTCAGCTGAGGAGATTCAGATTAAAAAATAGTTAATTATTAAAAGAGTTTCTGTAACATAAAAAGTTCCGGAAACTCTTTTATTTTAAACAGCAAAATTAATAGCTCTAGCAACAACATCCTTCATATTTTCAATCAAATCATCAATTTCCTTAGGGGTAACAATCATATTATATCCAGTTGGATTCAAACTTTCTTTAATTTCCTCATAATTATCTTTTTCTTTTAATTCGTTTAAGTAATCGTTAGACTTTGCTTCATTTTGCAGTTTTTCTATAAATAAATCTAAACAATCATTAACCAAAACCGCAGATTCAACAACCATTGGAACTCCAATAGCAATTACAGGAATACCAATTGAATTTTCACTTAATTCTTCTCTAGCATTTCCAACACCGCCTCCTGGAACTATTCCAGTATCTGAAATTTGAACTGTACTACTTATTCTTTCAATGCTTTTTGAAGCTAAACTATCTATTACAATAAGCATTTTGGGTTTTACATTATCTACAATTCCTCTAATAATTTCAGATGTTTCAATACCGGTTGTACCTAAAACACCAGGAGCAATAGCACAAACTGATCTTGTACCTTCAGCAACATATTGAGGAGTATATTTTATAAAATGTTTAGTAACATCAATTTCAGAAACAACTTTTGGTCCAAGAGAGTCTGGTGTTACAAATTGATTTCCTAAACCTACAACTAAGATTTCATCTTGGCTTTGAGCATGTGAATCTATTATTTTTTTAAGCTCTTCTTTAACCACTTCAGAAGCTTTATCAATATCCTCATCAGAAGCTAATTTTAAGTTTTTAATATCGACTGTAACATACGTTCCAATAGGTTTTCCAATAGCTTTTTCACCATCGGAGTTAGTTATTTTTACGATGTTAGTTTTAATATTATCATTAATAATATTTTCTGTTGTTTCAACTCCTGGAATATTCTCAAGTTTATTTGCCTTTTTGTATATATCGTGTCTTTCATCAGCCATATCGGTTCTAAAATTATACATATAATTACCTCACTTTCTTTAGAGTAGTATTTGTAATTTACATGTTTTTATGCTGATGAATTTTGTCGAAAATAGAAGATGAAAAAAGATTGATATTAAGTACGTAAGATGATATAGTAAGCAATGCATCTATAGTCTTATAAGATTTTTTTCAAAGTATTTAATTTCAAATATTTTTAAATTCGAAAATTTATTCAAAAGGGTTTAAAATAGTTAAATTTAATGTTATAATTAAGGAGGTTGATATATGCCTGTAATATCTCAGTTTTATGGCATTTTGATATACATGTATAAAGAATTGGGTGGACATCATAATAAACCTCATGTTCACGCAAAATATAATGAATATGAAGCAAGCATAATTATTGAGAATTGCGAATTGGAAGGAAATATGCCATTTAAGCAAAAAAGATTGATAGATGCTTGGATAGAAATACATAAAGAAGAGTTGTATGCAGCATGGTATGCATATAATAATGATGGAGAGTTAATTAAAATAAAAGGATTGGAGTGATAGCATGAGACCTAAGGCTATAGATGTAAAAGTTTTAGAAGATTATAAATTATTGATTTTATTTGATAATGGAGAAAAGAAAAAATTTGATGTAAAACCATATTTTAACCATAAATTATTTAAAGAATTAAAAGAGAAAAATATATTTAATACTGTTAGAATTTCAGGATTATCAATTGAATGGATAAATGGAGCAGATATATGCCCTGATGAATTATATAATAATAGCACAAGTATATAGATACTTAAAGCATCTCAATAGAGGTGTTTTTTTTATATATTTGTCGAAAACTTTTTTTAAAAACATATTGACATTGAAAATAAAACAGAGTAAAATAAGAACAAGAGTTCGACAAAAGGAGGTTCGCATATGATAAGCACAATGCATATAAAAAATATAGGAATTATAGAGGATTTGACAGTAGAATTTAATAATGGATTTAATGTTTTAACAGGTGAAACTGGTGCTGGAAAAACATTAATAATCGATTCTTTAGGAATAATTTCTGGAGATAGATTTTCAAAGGAAATGATAAGAAAAGGAGAAAATCATTCTTTTGTTGAATTAAATTTGTTTTTACCAAATAACGAAAATTCAATTGATGGAAATGTAGTTGTATCACGAGAAATTTATGATAATGGTAGAAATACATGCAAAATAAATGGAAGATTAGTTACCGTAAGTGAATTAAAAGAATTCATGAGTAGTGTAATTGATATACATGGTCAGAATGATAATCAAGTTTTAATGGACAGACATGAACATATTAAGTATTTAGATAATTTTATTGGAAGTGAGATTTTAAAACCTAAGAATGAGTATTTAGAACTATATAAAGAATATAACGAAATAAAAAAAGAACTAAAAAGCAACTATGGTGATGAAAAAGAAAAGCAGCGTAAATTAGATTTGCTAAAATATCAATTAGATGAAATAGAACAAGCTAATTTAAAATCAGGAGAAGAAGACGAATTAAATGAATGTCACAAAATTATGAAGAATTCAGAAAAAATATATACAAGTTTAACTGAAATTGAGGATAATTTGAGTAATACAGCAATAGAGGCAATAAATAATTCAATTAGAAGTTTTGAAAAAATAGAAGGATTAGGGGAAAAATATCAGGAAAAACTTACAGAGTTAAAAAACATCTACTATGAAGTTCAAGAACTATCAAGAGATGTATCAGATATGAATAGTGATTTGATTTTTGATGAAGAGAGAAGAAATGAAGTAGAAAAAAGACTAGATTTAATTTATTCATTAAAAAGAAAATATGGTAATAGTATTGAAGAAATTTTGGAATATAAACAAAATATAGAAGATGAAATTAATAATATTGAAAATTGTGAAGAAAGAAATAATGAACTAAAGAAACAAATGAAATTACTAGAAACTAAAATGATTGAAATATGTTGCAAAATGGACGAGTTAAGAGGAAAATATAGTGCTATTTTAAGTGAGAGTATAAATAAAGAATTATCAGATTTGGAAATGTCTAATGCTAAGTTTTATGTTGATAAAATATTTAATGAGGAAAATCAATTTAATGAAAATGGATTAAACGAAATAGAATTTTTAATTTCGACTAACATAGGAGATGATGCTAAACCACTTGTAAAAATAGCTTCAGGTGGTGAAATTTCAAGAATTATGCTTGCAATAAAGACTGTTCTTGCAGATTCAGATAAAGTACCTGTATTAATATTTGATGAAATAGACACTGGAATAAGTGGAAAAGCTGCGAAATCAGTTGGAGAAAAGATTAAAATAATTTCTAGAAAACATCAAGTGTTATGTGTAACACATCAGCCAAGTATTGCTGCAAAAGGTGATTACAACTATTATATAAATAAAAAAGTTAAAGAGGGAAAAACAGTAACA
>JAFXOY010000150.1 GCA_017528375.1 Clostridia bacterium
TAAATATAAATAAAAAAAAAATGCTTAATTAAAAATATATTATTATTATTATATGTTTAAGTATGATATTAGAAATATTTAACGACAAATTACAATATCATCTATTTTAAGTATCATTCTAACAACTTCAGTAGCTAATTTCAACGCACTTAAAGTAACTAAACTAGGTTGAATAACTTTTTCTTCCATCATATCACTTATAATTCCTTTTTTAACATTAATTCCACTATTAACTTCTCCATTTAAATGTTTATTTCTCAATTCAGTAACAATATTAATAGGATTCAATCCAGCATTTTCGGCTAAAGTATAAGGAATGACTTCTAAAGCATCAGCAAAAGCTTTAATACAATAGCTTTTAAACCCTTCAATTGAAGAACTCAATTCAGTTAATTTAACTGCAATTTCAGTTTCAGGTGCTGAACCTCCAGGAACCATAGATTTTCTTTTAACTATTGATCTAACAACACATAACGCATCATGTAATGATCTTTCAGCTTCATCTAATAATAAATGATTACTTCCTCTTACCAAAATACTTACTGTTTTACTCTCATTTGGAACTCCTGTTATTTTAACCACTTTTGATCCTTCCGATAAAACTACTTCTTCACATAATTTCGCTGTTCCTAATTTATCGGGAGTGAATGAATCAATATGAGCAATTGGTTTGCAATTGATAGTTTTGCATATAAAATCAACATCTTCTCTTTCAATGTCTCTCACTACTAAAATTTTTGCCTTGGCCAAAAAATGTAAAGCAAGGTCATTTACAGCATCTCTTAAAATACTTTTTTGAATTAATAAAACATTACAACCTGTTTTTTGAATCTTTTTTACCATTTTTACAATATAAGCTCTTTCTTCTTTTAAAACTCTATCCATTTGACTATATTCTTGAACAACAATTGAATTTTCCATTTCAGTTTTTGGGGAACTTATACAAAATTGAATTAATCCAATTTTTGGGTCAACCACTTTTGAAGGTCCTCCTGCCAAATGACTCACTTTATTATCAGTAAATATTATTCCTTCAACCATTTCAGTGTCTTCTAATGTTCCTCCTATTTTTTTCCTTACTTTTATGTCTCTTAAATCAACTTCGTTATTTACTAAATTTCCACTTTTTACCAATTGCATCACACTTTTAACAGCAATTGGGGCAAGAATTTGACTATAATTCGAAACAACTTTGCTACTTAAAGAAGTGACACAATTTTGAACTAAAGCATCAAAATCATCTAAATCAACCGGTTTTTCAATTTTATTTAAAACTTTATCAGCTTCAGCCAAAGCATCAGAAAATCCATCAGCAATAACAGCAGGTTCAATATTTTTATCCAATAACATTTGAGCCTGTCCAAGCAAAGCCCCGGCCAAAACAACTACAGTAGTAGTTCCATCTCCAGCTGCAATGTCTTGAGCTTTAGAAGTTTCAACCAACATTTTAGCTGTAGGATGAAGAACTTGAAGTTGGTTAACAATTGTTGCTCCATCATTTGTAATAGTTACATGCCCTTTTGAATCTTTTATCATTTTATCCATTCCTTTTGGACCCAAACTTGTACGAACGATGTCTGCTAATGTCTTAGCGGCAAGAATGTTGTTATGTCTTACATCTTTTGGTTTTTCTTCTGTTGTGAAGGTCTTTTTGTTGAAAGATTGAGAGGATATAAAATTCATTTTATCATTTGCTGATGTTGTCGTTGACATTTATTTTGAATGAAAAAAAATTTAAATTTTTTTGATATTTTTAATTTATTAATA
>JAFXOY010000151.1 GCA_017528375.1 Clostridia bacterium
CTTAAACGGCAATGGGAACGGCAAGTTTCCCTTGACTATCTGATGAACGAGAAGTTTGTCCAGTTTGCCGCGTCGGAGCCGGACGAGGAATACCCATTTACCGTCTGCGGTCAGACCGTCCTGCTCTGCAACGCCGCCCTAGCAGGTTATTAGCAAGTAAAAATTACTTTATCATTCTGAACATATATAAGTTCACTGGTTTATAGCATAACTTATTTTCAGATGTTATATAACACTTACTTAAAAATGAAGTTTTATTTAATAATTCTATATCTTTGTTTTCACTTAGTATATATTCAGCGTTTTTGTCTATCGGGCCTCCTATTGGCTCTATGACTATAGAAAGTTGTTCGGCATCTGTTTTGTTATTCCTATATTTATCAAAGTCACTAAATACTTCTTTCCCTTTTTCACTACTCCATATTTTAAATTCAACAAGAGAGAGGAGAGAATTGTCTTTTAAAATACCCATATCAGCCTTTAAAGAAGGGTTTTCAGGGTAAGGATATTCCCAATGTATCAAATAAGGGAAACCCATATTCATTAATTCTTTCCATGTAATATAAACCAAAGTCGTTTCATAAAGACACGAGATACCATTATGAAAATGTGAATAGTTTTCTGGATCTTTTGCCATTAAATTATGTAAAATTTCATCTTCTTTTATTAGTGCAACATTTAATGCCCTAAAAATCATATCGGTTATTTCTTTATTCATAATATTCTTTCATGATTTATACTATTAAATCATTACAACAATAGTTTTATATTTGTTGAAAGATTGGTAAATAGATTAAGTTACAAATAAGTAAGTTTAATTTATTAAAATATATTTTTATTAGTAAATTTAAACTCTTTTTTTAGTGCTTCTTGTAAAACCTGTGAAAAATTAACATTTTTTTCAATTGCTATTGCATTTAGCCATGCAGGCAATGTAACTGTTCTACTTACAGAACGATTAATTGAAGCAAATCTCAAAGTAGGCATATAAACATCTACATAAACTAATCTTTGTGTTGATTTTACTTCTATATCTTTCAAAGAAGAAGGTTGGGGAATTTCTTCCCCATCTTCTTCTTTACCAATTAAAATGCAACCAAGATAATTTCTAGCAGATATTAAAGCTTCTTCTTCGCTTTTCCCTTCAGTCACATAATCTGGTAAATCTGGAAATGAAACAGTTATGCCGTTTTCATCCTCATAATCAAATATTGCAGGATAAAAATAGCGCTCTGTTTTCCCTTTTTTCATCTCTAATTCCTTTCTTCTCCTTAACATTATGAGTTACTCAAATTTCAAACCCGATTGTTTTTCCATTGATTTTATTGTTTTTATGCAATAATCTTTACAAGGGTGTTTAACAGTAACTCTACCTTTTTTCTGATGATGTTTAAATTGACGATGGTCTCCAACAATTCTGTCTAAATACCATCCATCTAGCTTTAATATACGAATAACATCACCAGAAGAAATAGATTTTTTCATATAGAACTCCTTTAACTAAGTGATAAATTTTATTCCTTTGTTAGCCATAATGCTTCTCCTTTATTTTAACTTGTTAGTATCCATACTACTATATATAATACATATTATAACACATATTATTATATGTGTTAAGAGAAAAAACAAAAAAAAAACTTAAATTTATATATATATACTTACATATAGATTATTAAGCTTGGATATTAAACTAAAGCCAAAAAGAGATTGTTATTATATAATTGATATTGTTTTTGAATTTTTGGAAATAAAAATTAATTAGGATTTATGGGTAATCGAAAAAAACTAAGGACTTTGAAATATGGACTTTAGACAAACGACAGAGAACAAAAGACAAAAGTTTTTTTATTGTTAATGGAAGTTAAGGATTTATATATTACTTTTTCTTCTATTACAATCAGCACAAAGCATTTGACAATTATCTGCTAAAGTTTTCCCTCCTTTGCTCCAGGGAGTTATGTGATCTGCTTGCATTTCATCTATTTCAAAGTGTTTTTTACATTTTGGACAAATGCCTTTTTGACGTTCGTAAGCAGTTCGTGCCATTTTAGGAGAGAAAGAACGAATACTTAAATGTTTTTCATCTCCATCAAGTAAATATTCATAAATACCTGAATTTTTAGTAACATCTTCATCTTCCATCAATTCAACTATCTTTTTTTCTAAAGTTTTAGGGTCATATTTCCCTTTACTATATTTATTATAGAAAATCCCCCAATCTAGACCTTTCATTTCTTTTCTATATTCTGTAAATGTTACCTTTACCCAGTTAATAACAGCATTGAAATATAACCATAATTCATTACAATTTGTATCGTGCTGATGTAATGACATATAGTTTTCTATATCAATACCTTCTCTTTGAGAAATCCATTTTATTGCTGTTTCTAAAAAATTTTGTCTTATAGCTGAGCCACTTAAATAATTGCTAGCAATTTGTTGAGCTGGACATAATGGTTTACTAAAATATTTTTTTGCTTCTGTAAGCCATTCACCAGTATAAATAGCATTTCGCAATTCTTGTAAAGTTAATTGTTCTCCAGCAATATTTATAATTTTAAACCAATCAAGCTTTTCTTTATCCGTTCCTTCACAAATATAAATCATTAGTGGGTAATCTAAAATTTGATTTTGTTCATTTTCAGTTAGATTACAGAATTTTCTTGGCATACCATCTATGACAACAGAAAATTCATCTGTAACATATTGACAAATACTTATTGTTCTTTGTTGACCATCTAAAACTTCATAACCTCCAGCATCATTTTTTACCCAATACATAACATTCAATGGAAATTTTCTAATTACTGTGTGAACTACTTCATTTCTCTGTTTGTCTTTATAAATAAATTCTCTTTGAAATGCAGGTCTAATATTTAATTTACCATCATAACCAACAACACCATTTTCAGCACTATCTAAATAACCTTTTACTACTTCTTTAACAGGAATTTCATGTAGTTCTATTTTCATTTTATAATTCTCCTAATCAGTATTCTAGTATACTTGCCTTTCCCTTGAACAAAATTAATATCATCAGCATACTCTTGACCATCGTGATAACGACTGTCGCCTAATATTTCAAATTGTTCTGGATTATGTCTTGTCATAAAAGTAATAGGTACCCCATTATTTCAGATCTTAAAATTAGCTTATTTTTAAGAACACCTAATTGTTTTACAAGTAATTCAATTAACTCTTCCGTCGAATAACGAGCCGAGCATATAAACGCTGTACCCCCCCCCGTACGCCGTTATTTAGAGTAAATCGACCACCATCTGATGAAAAATCTTTATCTATTCCTAACAATTCAAACTGTTCAGGATTAAATTTTGTTAAAAATGTTATTGGTACACCTATTGATTCAAAATAGTCACAAGGAATATCCGCAGTTTTTGCTACGTCAATAGCATCATAATTATCATATTTTGGATATGATTTTGGATCATAATTTCTAAAAAGTGGCATATTTTCATGACGTTTTTCAATATCTAAATTTGTAAACCAACAAATATTTCCCATTCTTCGCCATTTTTGCCCATTTTCATCAATTTTAAAATCTGTCTTTTTTTCTTCATAAGAATTTGGTACCTTAAACCAATAATGACCACTGTTATAACCTATCCAAACTTTATTATTCATAACGAGAGGCAATATTTCTTTATAAGTTACAGCGTTCAAATTACCTATTATTAGGAAATCTTTTTTATATTCAATTAATTGAGCCATATATTCTCTAAATAGTGAAAAAGGAGGGTTTGTAACTACTATATCTGACTGTTTTAATAATTCAATACATTCTTCACTTCTAAAATCACCATCATTATTTAACTTGGTTAAAACATTTCTTTTATTTTTCAATAAATATTCTACATCGGCTAAATCTATTCGACCATCTCCATTTTCATCTTTAACTTCTGAAATTATCACTTTATAAGATTTAACTTTTTCTTGCTTTTTAGCTAATATTTCAGGTGAATCAAATAGAGATATTTCTGTATTTGCAAAAGGTGAAGTTTTATAACAAGTTACAATTAATTTTTTTAGTTTTAGTGAGTTAAAATTCATTGCAAAATATTTAAAAAAGTTACTTTCATAAGGATCATCACAATTACAAAGGACTACTTTATTTTCAAAGTGCTTTTTGTAATGTTTCAATTCTTTTTCAATCATTGAAAGTTCTGTATAAAACTCATCTTGTTTGTTTCTTGCCGAGTCGTGTAAATTACTGTTTCCAGACATTAGTTTTGATTTCCTAGTGTAGTTATAAAGTTATTGTAACATTTTAAAATAACTATTTTTGCCTAAATTGTGCAAGTTACATATACACAATTTTTTAATCTTCAAAGCCGATATTTGCTAAGCATTGAAGTTGTAGCCATAAATAATAATCTCCTTAGTAATATTTATAATAGAACTTTCCAATAGCCGTTTTTCTTCGCACCAATTCTTTCTATATAGCCATTTTTACGTAAATAATTAATGTTATTTTCTATTGCTGTTTCGCTTATATTCAAAATTAATTCAAGTTCTGCAGTTGTAATATTTGGATTATCACGCATTTCAGAAAGAATTCTTAATCTACGAGCATTTAGTTTCTTGCCTGTTTCTTTTTTGACTTCTCTAATTTTTTTGAAAGGTATAGTAACAACGATAGAGTTTTCCCAAAATTTAAAGGCTTCTTTCCCATAAATTTCTGTTATCTTAGGAACGCCACGACCAGACTTTTCACTAATATGCAGTTGCAAGAATATTTCTGATAGTTTTTCATTAACTGGTATAGATTGACCAAGGAAAAAACCTTCCATAGTTTGAGTAGGTGGCAAAGTTCCTCTAGAAAGAATTTCTATTCTGTCAGAAAAGACAGAAATCATTGGTTCGTTACCTTCCACCCATTTATTATGTAAGATTGCGTTTATAACAGCTTCTCTAAAAGCTTTACTGTCAAACAAGGCTACTTCTTTTCTTTCAACTATACGATCTTTTTCATCTGCCTGAATAAGATTTAGAACATCGCCATATCTTAGTATATCTTCAAGAGTATAAAGTAAACAGTTGTTGCCAAATTCACGAACAGAAAAGAGATTGGAGCCTTTAGTTTTTCCCTCAAAAATAGAAACTCTTAGAGGAAAATGAGAGTTGTCTGATAGTAATTGAGCAAGAAGATTAAACTCGTTTTCATCGGTTTTTAAACCTAGATTTTTTATAAATGTATTTTTGTTTAGAACTATACCTTTAGAGCCATAATAGCCAAATAATTTAGTAAATGTTAAATTTTGATATTTTGAAGGTATGCTTTGGATGTCATCATCTTTGGAACTTAGAATTTTAAAAAGCTGGATTTCCCTTTTGGGGTAATCTTTTAGATTCGATTTAGCTGAACCAATTCTAATAAATCTTTTCTCCTTAAAAGCTGTAGGAATTTCTTTTGCTGATGGAATAATCAATACAACAATTCGTTTTTTATTTATAAGGATTTCTTCAAAAGAAAAATTTATGCTCGGATTTAGATTTCTTGCTAGAAAATTTTGAAATGGTTCATTATTGTAATCACAATATTGATTAAATGTAGTTCCAACAACTTTATGAGTTTTGTCTTCGATACCCCAAATAAAGTAAGCATATTTTTTATGATGGAAAGCAGCCGCATTTGATAAAGCAGAAACGTATTCGCCTAATTTATCTGGCTGGAACCAATTTTCTTTAAACTCAAACCATTCTTGCTCATTGGTTTCTTTGCATAAATCCAATACTAAATTTTTCAAATTCATAATTTAATCCCAACTTTTATTCCCAACTTATTTTAACATAAAGTTGGGAATAAATGAAGATATGAAAAAAATAGGTTAAATTTGCTTATAATGATGATTATTATAAATAATAAGAATATTTTATGACAAAAGACAAATGACATAATACTTAGTTTTCATTATAGTTGGTTCTTATCGTAATTATTGATTATAAAAGCATTTTAAGAGTTATTTACAAATAAAATATATAAGTTTTATTCCCAACTTTTATTCC
The DNA here is from genome assembly GCA_017528375.1 of Clostridia bacterium. Lineage (GTDB taxonomy): Bacteria > Bacillota > Clostridia > TANB77 > CAG-508 > CAG-492. The sequence continues at coordinate 6,025 of JAFXOY010000151.1, forward strand.
CAACCTAAAAAGTTGGGAATAAATTTAAGATACCTTCAATCATCAAAAAGCTGACAGCTGCTATTTTAAGAGGAGTTAGGAAAATTAAAGACTTTGGACTTAAGATTTTAGACCAATCTTTTTTAGGTTTTGTTGGTGTGGGGTGTGATAGGTGTTATTGTTTAGGACATAAGACAAATGATATAAGACAAAGTTTTTTATAATTTAGACTGGGATCAATATATCATCATCATTTAGTTTTAAATAGAGAGCGTCAAACAAGTAATTATACTGTATTTTGAAGCGGTCGGTTTCGGCTTGAAGCTGTTTCTTTACGTTTTCCATAATATGGGCGGTTTCTTCAGGAGTTTCTTTTTGAAGAAGACAATACTTTTCAGCATCTTTCAGTTTTTTATCCTGTGAAGCTATAAGATGTTTCAAAGCTTCATCGTAGTATTTTTGGACTACTTCCCATATTGGGATTGTGTTATCAGCTTTGCATAGCTGTTGAATTTCTACTAAAGCCATTTTTACTTCTATGTAAATTTCCTTGTCCTGCTTCTCAGGTGAATTTTGTAAAAGGTCTATTTCTTTGTTAGCTTTTTCAAAGAGATTGGTATAATCGTATTCTCTAGACATAAAGACACCTGTTTTAGTATATATTCACTGTTACAGAAACATAATCCCCTTCTTCGGGTATTCTTTTAGGGAATTTACTTTCTGGAACAAAGATTTCTCTTACAGATTCGTTATCTTTCGGATCTCTTATTACAATAACTACAATCCCATTTGAAATTCTGTCAACAAAGCCTCTAACTCTTATAGTTTTCTTTTTGTATAAGCTGGGAGTAGTTCGTTTAGCAGGTTTTTCAGTTTTGTTAGTTTTGTTCGATGAAGTTACTGATATTATCATTTCAACTTTGAGTCTTTCCTTGTCTCTACTGGGTTTTCAAAAATTTGATTTAATCATATTTTTCTATAAAGTCTATTAACCGTTAATAATATTCACTGTTACACAAACATATTCTCCCTCTTCAGGAACTCTATTTGGAAATTTACTTGCTGGAATAAAAATTTCTTTTACAGATTCGTTATCTATTGGATTTCTTATAACCACAACGACTATACCATTTGAAATCCTATCAACAAACCCTTTAACTCTTACTGTCTTCTTTTTGTAGATACTTGGTGTTGTTCGTTTTGCGGGTTTATCAGATTTTTTTGTTTTGGCTGAAGATGTTACGGATATGATCATTTTTTAACCCTCTCTTAAACATTCATTATCAAAGAATTTTTCATAATCTTCTATTTCAAGGCACACTTCTTTTATTTTTACCTTGCATTTATTGTGTATTGCTTCAGAATCTTTACAACCTTTTATTACTCCTAGAAAGTAACTATTTTCTTTATCTGCATCGGCTAGAGCTTGAAAAGCTGAGAACCATTCATAAACTTTTGCCATTGTTTCATAAGCCTTTTCAGCTAATTGAAGTTTGCTGTATTTTTCATAATTGTCCATTCTCTTAGAAAATGATTCCATCCATCTTTTACTAGAATTTTTCAACTTTGTTGCTTTCTTTTTTAATGCTTCAGCACTTTTGTTTGTTTGGTATTGTAGTTCTTCATAATTGCGTAAATATGTATCAAATTCTCTAACAACGGTTTCAACTTTTTTCATTACAGTGACCTCACTTATGAACTTTGGGTTCTCAACAAGTAAACAATTTTTATTTTAACATAACTCTGTAAATTTTAGGGGTTAGATTAATATTTTTATGTAACTTAATTTTATGCTTATATATATAAGTATATTCATACTTATACTTATATTTATGTTTATGCGTATATTTATATGTATGATTATAAGCATATTCACACATATATTTATGAGTATATTTATACGTATAAATATATATATAAGTATGTTTATTATTATAAGTAGTTTGTTTATTAGCTTATAAAGATTAAAACAAGAGAAAGTAACGATAGCTGGAGAGGCGAGGGGGTTCGATAAAAGTTAGGAATTAGCAGTTAGTAAAAAGGGATTATAAGATTTTGATTTAGCAGAGAGTTACGATAGGGGAAACCCTGTATTGAAACAGTTTTTGAGGTCTGAGGCAGCGGCGGGTGGAATTACAACAGGAGGTTGTAATGGAAGTCGCCAGTTGCCGAAGGCTCAAAAACACTAGCACGAGGTTTGCATAACGTTTTGTTATGTAAAGGCGTAGCCCAAGACGACGAGTGGAGAGGGGACGTCGGATAATGGGCCTATTATCGGATGGCCCCGATGCTCTAGTTGCAGGGTGAAAGTCTGCAACTAGAGCCGAAACTCGTCGGCGCAGCCTCGTGCGGTGTAGTTAGGCATATCCCCTGAAGCTGGGCGAACCCCCGAGCCGATATAAAAAAAGAGGTTTTGCGACTGTGAAAACAGGAGCAAAAACACCTTATGGGTGTTTGCTTTTATAATATTCATAGGCATTTATCAAGAAAATTATAGCTGTTGCTGTTGTATGTATCATATAATCAACATAGAAATCAGGTATTTCTTTTTCTTGAGAACCTGAACCGTGTCCGCTTTTACAGTTTCTTAAACTTGGAACACCTTTACGCAACACATTCATTAATGCTTCATTTTCATCATTGAAAAAATCTTCAGTTAATTTATTTTTTTTAAATATCTTTTTTATTAGATCTCCAGCATTATCTCTAACATCGTATTCCCATTTATTTAAATCACAAATAATTTTCATTGTGCTTTCTAAAGCTCTACCACAACTATTTAATGCTGCAACATTATTATCTTGTCTATAATCCTCTAAAGCTTGTCTAAATTCTTTTTCTGCTCCAGCAAATTTTTCATTACTTATCAAATTTAATGATGGTTCTACTATTTCCTTTTGTAAAAAATATGAGTTATTTTTTACTATCTTACCCAATTTAAATATATAACCAAATGAATGTTCCTTGAAACGCTTATTTAATCTATATACTGCGTTATCATACAATCCAGTGCTGTAAGTCTCTCTTCTAAATACATAAAAAAATATTTCTATTAGTAAAAATAATTTTTTTAAATCTTCTTCAGCAAAAAAATATTCAAAAAAAATAACTGCAAAATTGCCTCTATTCCAAGAAGGAACTTCTAAGTATAATTTACCTAATTCATCACAAAAACTATTTATAATCTTTTGATATTTAGATAATATTATTAGTTCTTCATTACTATAATAAATACCATTTTTTAATGGAACATAACCAATAGAGTCTCTTATAATATGAAAAATTTGATTTTTTAAAGCCTCTGGCATCAATTCTTCTTTTTTTACAACTTCCTCTATTCTTGAAAATCCGAATTTTAAAAGAATTTTATCAATTAATTTTTTTAATATGTTTACCATATTATTTAAAATCCTCTGGGTGGCGCTGCATAATGATATTTTCCATATTAAGGCGGATTTGTACAGCTGCTATTGGATCATTATGACTTTTATCATATCTTTCTTTAAAAGGTGATTTGAGTTGACTTATAACTTCTGCTTGCATCGCTGATTTTTCTTCTTCGGAAAGTTTAGCAATTATTTCTCTGGCTTTTGTGCGATTTTCCTTTTCTCTTTGGATCTGGACGTATTCCAACTCTTTCTGTTTTGCTTCTCTAATTGCTGTCTGCTTTTGACGTTCGGCTTCTTCCTGTTTGAGTTCCTGATCTTCCTGATATGCCAAACCATAGTCATATTTTAAAGATTTGCCTAAATAGGCTCTGTAATTAATATCATTTGACTTATCATTTGAATATATAATGTTTCGGACTACATAGTTTTTATTGGTTTCTTCCAGAGCCTTTGAAAGCATTTTTCTGAAAGAAGCTAATTTTTGATATTTTTCCGGTAACAACTGGATCAATTCTTCCAAATCAGGATTAACAGGTTTTGCAGGTTTAGACGGTTTAACTGTAATAGTTACATTTTTGGGTGGAATAGCTTGAGGTTTTATATAAAAAAGTATCTTTCCTATACTACGCCCTACTTTGATTTCATCATAATCAAAGTATATATCACACTTACTTTTTATTTCCTTTTGAGCAATAACTAAAACTCTGCGTTTAAAATCCGCATACATCTTATATTGAGTATCATCGATACCAATATATTTTCTTAGATCTTCCAAAGTAAAAAACACACTTCCAATATTTTCATACTGTTTCAATAGCTCATAAATTCTAATAGAGAAAACACTTGTAAGCTGGAGTATGTTTTCCAAACGATATAAAGTAAAACGGTTGCGAAGCTGAAGCAAAAAAGGTTTAAGAACATTATCGAAGTTCATTTCAACAGTTCCGCTTCCTTCCGTATGAACGCAGGAAGACAACCATTTTGTAATTACTTCGATGTTCTTCCCTTTATCATTTACATACCAGAAATGAACATCCCTATCCAGCAACGACTTTGCAACAGAAACAATATAACTATAATTGGAACTTTCTACACCAATGAGGCTACAAAAATCTTTTATGTTTAGAGAATAGGGCTTGAAATCAGTAGCATCGTTTTTTATCTGGGCAACTAACATAGCAATCAATTTTTGTTCGACAACAGATAGTTTATAAGATGCCTGATTTAAATAGTTAGATTTCTTTACAGATAAATCTTTCTTCCCCATTGTTTGCCCTCTTTTTTGGTTATAGAATGTTATGTCAAACAATAACATATTTTACATAACTATGGCAACACCAAAACTTATTGCCATAGTTATGACTATCCAAATAAATTTGTCATATTAACATTAATTTTAGCCATACTTGACATTAATTTTAGCCATACTTGACATTAATTTTAGCCATACTTGACATTAATTTTAGCCATAGTTCGCATTAATTTTAGCCATAGTTCAGTTTGAAAACACTTGTTTTTATCAGGGTTTCCGAACGCCTAAAGTACTAAAGTACTTAAAGTACTAAAAAGATACTACAAACAAGAGACACTTTTAAAAAAGATAAAAATTTCACAATAAAACGATAGAGTTTGTTGTTTGTCCTTCTCTATTTTTTTAAATAAATTGTATAAAAATAGTCGTGTAAATTCTGGTAAAACTTCAACATATAAGGATCAAAAGCAAAAGAAACTTCATTAGTATCTAAGTAAAAAGTAACAGATGACAACCAGCTAACAAGTAAAAAAGATTCTCCTTTTCTGAACTCTATGATTTTTTTCATTATGCCATTAGTAAATTTTCTTAAAGGTTTATGATCTTCTGTTATTGGCATATTTAAGTATTTATAAACATCTTTTACATTGAAAGTATAAGAAGTATTTTTACTAGTTTCAGTTGCTACTTCCACTTTTGAAGCAATCAGTTTTAATAGTTGTTTTTCCTGATCATTTAAAGCTGAAGAAGCTGAAATAATAGTTGGTTTATAAATATCTAAGAAGTTATCCATAGTAATTACCTATAAAAACCAAAAATAAAAAGTTGCTAGTTTTTGTCAAACTGATTCAAAAAACAGATTTGTTTACGTTTATTTGGGTTTATTTTGAATTATTTTTACCTTTATGGGATTTCCATCAAAAAGATTAAGTTTTTCAAAATAAAGGGCGTTTCTGTTTTTATTATATTGATTAATTTTGTCGTTAACTATGGCAATTAAATTTTGTTCTGCCATAATTAACGACAAAAATAATGTTTTTACTTTAAGACTGTCTCAAAAATTACGTTAGCTAATTCATTAACACTAGTATTTTTAGTTTTTGCTAGCATTTTCAGCTTATCTAAAGTAGATGGTTTTACTAGAAGCTGGAGGCGTTCAGATTTTCTTTCAACTGGTTTTACTTGTATATCAAACAAAGTTTGTATGGGTTGTTCAGGTTTTATTATTTTTTCTGCTTCATGTTTAGCAGCAGGTTTTTCTTTTGTGGGTTTTGTAGCAGTTTTGGCTGGTTTTGCCTTTACTTCTTTTTGTTTTACTTCTGGTTGTTTTTCTTGTTGAGGTTGGGCGGAGCTTATAAAATTGAGAGCAGGATTGTTTGTAAAAGATTTTTTAGCCATATTTTTATTTTCCTTTCAAGAGTTCATTTACTAGATTTTTATAGTCAGTGCTGGCGTTGCTTTTCGGAGCATAAGTATAAATGTCCTGGTTTTGTGCCTGGGCTTCTTTGATTGCAACACATTCACGAATTGAAGTTTTAAATATTTTCGTTCCAAGATCTTTGGCTGTTGTGTTTTCAATCATTGTAGCAATATCACGAGCGAGGATTACACGAGGATTGTAACGAGTAAGCAAAATTCCAGATATTTTTAAATCTTTATTGCAATACTGTTTTACAGCGTTGATAGTGTTTGATAAAGTGCTTATCCCCTGTAAACTGTAAACATCCGCCTGAGCTGGGATTATTACTTTAGTGCAAGCTGTTAAAGCATTAACTGTTAATATCCCTAAAGCTGGAGGGGTATCGATAATAATATAATCGTAGGATTTCAAAAGAGGCTGTATAGCTTCTTTGAGTTTGTATTCCTTGCCTACGTTTGTTATTGTGGTATCTGCATTATAAAGGCTTGAACTAGCTGGTAACAAATCATAACCGTTGTTAGTTTTTATAATGGCTTCTTTAGCTTTTGCCTGATTTGTTATAACTTCAAATATAGAAATTTGAGGTTGAGTTGTTCCTAATAAAGTAAAGGTTAAATTGCATTGTGGGTCCAAGTCGATGCAAAGAACTTTCTGCTTTTTCTTAGAGATGAAACAGCCAAGAGCACCAACTGTTGAAGTCTTTGCAACTCCGCCTTTGTTGTTTACTATTGCGAAAATATCTTTCATTTGTCCCCCTTTGCCAGCGTATTTATAAGAATTTAGAATAGATTTTTTTTCATATATCGGATAAATTTTTAATTTTTATACATATAATTATGTGTATATTTATAAGTATAAATATAAGTATATGTGTAAGTATAAATATATTTATGATTATACTTTAATATATAAGTATATGTATATAGTATAACAAAATCTAACTTGTGTGTAAATAGCGTTGAATAAGATTTTTGAAAAATATAAATGTATGTGTAAGTATGCTTATGAGTATATATTATCTGTATGAGTATAAATATAATTATGTGTGTGAATATTAATATATTTATAAATATAAATATGTGTATGATTATAAGTATAAGTTATGTGTATAAAATATGTGTATATTTTTAAAAATCATAAAATTTTTATAAAAATTTGCTGATTTTGGGTTCAATTTTGAGTTTTTTAGAAAAATTTACATCTTCATCCAAATGAAGATGTAAATTTTAGGAATTTAGATTTAATGCTAGTTTTTATTGTTTTGTTATAAAATCTAAATGAAGATGTAAAATTATTAGAATTTAAAATATTAAGGCTTTTGCGATTTTACATCTCACTTTAGGTGAGATGTAAAATGAATATGTAAATAGTGAAACATTGATTGTTAGCGAATATTTACATCTCACTTGAAATTTTGCGAGGTGAGATGTAAAGTGAGATGTAAATGAATAAAAGTCAGAATTGAAGCTAAAATTTACATCTCACTTTAGGTGAGATGTAAAATGGAGATCTAAAAATGGATAATCTTGTTTCTACTGTAAAAGAACTTATTTCTTATGATTATGAAAGTGATTGGTTTGAATTTAAAGAAAACTGGTATGAACCCAACCAGATAGGAGAGTATATTTCTTCTATATCAAATGTTGTTGCGATGCGTGGTCTAGATTATGGGTATTTAATTTGGGGAGTAAACAACAAAAGTCATAAATTAGTAGGAACGGATTTTGATTTTCATAGAGATGTAAATAATGAACCTCTAGAACATTATTTAGCAAGAATGTTGAATCCTGATATAGCTTTTGAATTTAAAGAAATAAGCATAAACAAGAAAAGGATTGTTGTTTTAGTAATTCCATCAGCAAAACAGATTCCAACATCTTTTAATGGTAATAGGTATTTTCGTATTGGCTCTAGTAAAGTAAATTTGAATAAATATCCAGAACGAGAAACGATGTTGTTTCGTGTTTTGGGTAAGGTTTCTGCTTTAGAGAATGATGAGAATAGGAATCAGGATTTAACTTTTAAAAAGTTGTTTGCTTATTATGGCTATAAAGGAATAACTCTTAATTCTAAGAATTTTAAGAAAAATCTGAATCTGCTTACTAAAGAGGGAACTTATAATAAACTAGCTGGTCTGCTGGCTGATGAAAATCAAATTTCTATGAGAGTTTCAATTTTTAGTGGGAAAGATAAAGCATCTAAGTTATTTGCTGTTAGAGAATTTGGGAATACTTGTCTTTTAACTGCTTTGGATAAAATAATTGAGTATGGAGATGTTATTAATATACCTCAAGCAGATGAAAGAAATCGTATTGTTGAAAGAAAAGAAGTAATGCTTTTTAATGAGTCTGCTTTTAGAGAAGCTGTGATAAATGCTTTTGTTCATAACGATTGGGAAGACAATAATGCACCTATGATTAGTGTTTTTTCTGATAGAATAGAAATCTTATCAAGAGGTGGTATTCCAAGAGGACAGACTATAAAAGGCTTCTTTGCAGGAAATTCTGTTCCTGTAAATAAAGAGTTAGCACAAATCTTTTTACAGCTCCATATTAGTGAGCGTTCTGGTAGGGGAGTTCCTAAAATAGTAGAAATTTATGGTAAAAAGGCTTATGAGTTCCAGGAAAATTACATAGTTGTAACTATTCCATTTTCTCGTGTTGGAGATGATGAAAGAGATAATAATATTGAGCTGGTTAGCAATAAAAAATTAGGTTTAAATTCTATATGTGAAGCTATTTTAAGTATTATGAGAGATAATCCTAATGTTACTCATAAACAATTAGTAATGGAAATAGGAGTAGGAAAGACTACTATATACAAAAATATTAATTTGTTAAAAGATAATAAATATATTGAGCGTATGGGATCTGACAAAAAAGGTTGGTGGAAAGTTTTAGTTTAGGGCACGAGGTGCATAAAATAAGTTGGACATTTTTGAAACAGATAAAATTTTATTTTAGCCAAAAGGCGTGCCCTTTAGTATCTGGAAATAAAAAAGTTTAGATTTAATAATAGTTTCGGTGGGTTGGTTTACATAAAACGGATTATTTGACTTTTTTAGAAATATAGAATTAGAGGGAAGTTTATAAAATTTTCGTGCCCTGTGGTGGGGGCACGAAGATAGTTAAGAATTGTTAGTATAGATTAATAATTCGGATTCTGAAATATTAAATTATTTTTTTATTATAAGTTTTCTAAATATTGGAGCATTAGAAGGTATTAATAATAATTGATCAAGTGGAAAAGGTATTTCTGGATAATTAACAACGTAATTTTTATTTTTGAAAACTTGACCAAGATTTGGATCTAATTCATATTTTATAAAACTTTCTGCAATAACTAAATCACTTTGTTGAAGTGCATATTTTAAAGGTAATTTGCAGTTTATTGCTATTTCCTCATGATTTCTTCCATTAAAAAGATATGAAGGTGCTAATAATTCTTTAGCAAAAGTATCAGCTTGCCATTCGGGATCTTCTTTAGTAGGTATTTCTTCTTCTTCTTTACAAACATAGTTGTTATTTATATAGCCATGAAATAAAAAAGCATGCCCCATTTCGTGAGCTAGTGTAAATCTATCTTCTGGATTACCTAACGTAGCACCAACATATACACTTTCTTTGACTTGTATTGTATTTGTGTATGGTAAGTTATTATTTGAATTATCATTGACATATGATATTGTTCTTGCAGGAATGTTTGAGGGAAGTTCATGATCTTCTAATATTTCTAAATTACCACCCATACATTCAAGTAAAGTCTCAATTATCCTCTCTATAGGAAATACAAATATATTTTCTGTTTGAGTTGCTTTCCTTATGTTTGATGCTTGTTGAGTGATATATTCACGACTTAGGGGAATGACTTTGTATTTGTTCATCTCTTAGAAAGAATCTCCTCGAATTTTTTTGCTATGCTATTTATTTGCTTTTCATTCATTTTAGGCAATTCTCTAGCAAATGCAACAGCAAAATCTTTTCCAAAAGATAATTCTTTAAGATTCATTTCTATTTTTTCTTCTGATGTAGCTATTGCTTCGGAGAAATCTTTTTTTTGAATATCATCTAACTTGTATAAGTCACAAATTTTTTGGTTCCATTCAGAGGGCATTTTCTTTTTGCCATTTTCAACGGCAGAAAGAAATGAAACTGTGACTTCGAGTTTATCAGACATATCTTTTAGTATTTCTCCCTTGTCGATTCGCAGTTTCCTTAAATATTTCCCTAATGGGGTTAGCATATGTGTCAATCTCCTTAATATTTTAATTCTATATATTATTATGTAAAGAAAAGTCGTTAACTATAAGGTCAACGACTTTCGAAATTGTTATATTAATTATACCATAAGGTAAAAATTTTGTGTTGTGTTTTATAAAATTAATTTATTTATTTAATTCTGAAACTTCAATATTGTCTGAATCTATAATTATTTCAAGGTACTCATCTGTAATGTCGTTCATTAAAGAGAATTTTAATGAATCGTTTTCTATGAGAGTTTGAATAATGCTTATATCATCTAGTTTCATATCTTCTGGTACAATGATCTTTTTTAAGTTAGAGAACTTTACTTTAATAAGACCTGTTTCAGGTTTATTAGGTTGGTAATTTTTCTGCATCCAGAAAGCAAAATCTATAACCATTATGAATTCATTTTTTTCTTTTGAATAAGATATATCATTAATCAAACTATCGTGCATATTGTAGTTATTAACGAAGTCTTGTTTATTCATAATATTTTATTCCTTATTGTGATGGTAATATATGAGAAAGTCTACTGTTTTTAGGAACAGGATTCCCATTTTTATCTAGATACAAATCTTTAGAGCTAGTCGCATTAGGGTTAAGAATATGATAATGCGGTTGACCTCCGAAACCAGGTGCACCAGGCTGTGGTTCATCAAATCTAACTTTTAAACCTGTATTTGGATCTTCATAAGTATGAACTCCATGAGCAGCTTGTGCTGGATGAGATATTTCTTTCCAGCCACGCTTTTCTAAATCCTCACCTCGTGGAGGTAATGAAGAAGCTACAGCTATAATATAACCTAAAGTACCAGTATACAAGTAACTTAAAGATTTACACATTTTTATACCTTTTAAAATGTTTATTAGTTTGACTATCAAAAGGAAGTATATTTATTCCCTGTTTTCTTAACCTGTCAAAGCAGTCGTAATTGGCTGAACCATAAACAATGATTGTGTGGGGTTTTAGCACTTCAACCATTTTGAAAAGACCTTTTTCAAAACGGTTTCTGTTAATTATTTCCCTAGGACTACCGCCTACGGTTCCTATTGCTATTATGCTGTTTTGTGGTATTCCAACAAAACAGTAAGAATATGTGCTTTCATCGCCCCAACGAACATTGTTAATTACGGCAATACCGTTTAAACCGAGCCAGTAACCCAACAGCCTCATGCGGTAAGTTGCATATATTTTGATTGGGTATGGGAAATCTTGATAAGTAGAGAAATCTGGAGTTATAGTGCCTGCGAAATGTAAGAGAACTTTTAATGTTTGTTTGTAGTCGTGCCAGATACCTCTTATTCCATCAAACTTTTGATCATCTATATAGAAGCAAACAAAAGCATTATGTCTGAATTCATAATCTTTATTAGAGATATGTTTTTTATAGATAGCTTTAGCTTCTTCCCAAGTGATTATTTCTTTCGGTAGTTGAGTAGCAGTGGTTGGGCAGAATGGAATATCATGCTGGCAGAAACGAGCACCTTTAGCCATGTGAGCGTTCCAGATGTCTCTGCAGCCATTACGAGGTTGAGACTTTGTTAGTTGATTGATAACGGATAAAACTTTTTTCATTTAATTTACCTTTCAAATTTGATTCTAATTTAAAAATAAGAATTTTTTAGAAACTTGTCAACCTTTTGGTTAAATATTTTTCTAAATTATAAAAATATTTCTGCTTTTTATAATAAAATAAACTATTAGTGTAATAAGGATTGTTTTAAGACTAGTATGATGTATGCAAATATATGTGCCTTGTGATGAGGATTATAGAATAATTAGAAATTGTTAGAGATAATGGAAGTTAGGAAAATAAAGGACTTTGGATTTAAGATTTTAGACTTAGTTTTGTAGGACAAAGGACAACTGACAAAAGACAAATAAGAAAGTCGCGAAAATTGCTGAATATAATATTCAGTAATCTTATCTATTGACATAGATAAGATTAATAACATTCCAAATGTAATGAAACAGGGGGAAGCAGTATGTTTGATCTTATTCAAGGTATATTCCAAGGTTTAACTCAAAATGGTAGTTCCGTTTATATGAATAATAATGGTAATGGGACTTATGATGTTATTGTAAAAGGTCTATTTGGTCAGAATCAAACCAACTCTGGACTAGATTTGAGCTCAGCTATGGATTTAATTAATCAGCTGCTTGGTCGTTAAAGATTAGCTGCTTCTTTATTTTGCTACTGAAATAATAAGCAATATCGAAACAACACCGCAATTTTTTGTAGTTCTTGCGGTGTTGTTCTATTTTAGAGGATTTTTTAGAGAAAAACTGATATTTTAGGCTAAAAATTTAAACGGAAATTTTACACGTGAAATGGCTTGAAATTCACGTGTAATTTTTAGTATTTAGTTACTTTTTATAAGATTTTTAGAAATTACGTGTATTTTTTAGGGCATTTCGTGTATAATTTTCAGGGTTTTACGGAAGTAGTATAATCAAGAAGGAGTATCTTATATAATGGTTATTAGACAAAAAGAAGATGATTTAGAAAGATCTGATGAGTTGCAAAAGATTTTAGAAAAGTTAAATTATATTGATCCTCCTATAAAAAAATTTCCTGTTACTCCAGAAGATCCTTCGATGACAATTTCATTAGTTGATTTGAAAGATGTTTGTTATATAACCACTAAATCAACTGCTGGCAGAGAAGAAACAGGTTTTGTTATTTCCAACAATAAGACTTATTATAGTAACCTAAGATTGACAGAAATAGAAAAAAAGCTGACTGTGCATCCGCATTTTATGAGAACCAGTAAATTTTATATGGTAAATCTTACTAAAATTAGAGCATTAAGGGTTTCTTCAGCAAGAGACTTATGGTTTGAGGGGTTGGAAGAGCCTATTATAAATGCTGTTACCAGCACATATTTGAGCGAATTTTTAAAGCGTTTGGGGATTTAAGGGCAATTAGTAATTAGGAGTGAGGAATTAGGAATTAAAACCCCTCTGTCAGCTAAAGCTGACTTCTCCCCTTAAAAGGGGAGTTAGGAAAATAAAGGACTTTGGAATATAGACTTTAGACCTAGTTTGTTTTTTGCAGTTGTTGCTAAAAGGTAAGTATGGAAGAAATAGAAGTTAGATTAAAAAAGATATTGCAGCTTGAAAAGGCTATAAAATCAAAAAATGATGAAATCATTTTTCCTAAAGATATAGTTTATTTTACTTTGTCTGAGGGGAGCTGCTGGGCTGTCACAGAAAACGGCAAAGAGTTTGAATTGGCTTCAAGTCTGGCTTTTTATGAAAAGCTTTTAAAAGATTACTTTTTAAAGGTTCACAGGGCTTATCTTGTTTCTTTAGACCGTATAGAGGGGTTTTACAAGCGTTACCCGCTGGAAAAGGAAGAAGATCTAGAGGAAGTTACAAGAGGTAAAAAAGTTAGTGATGAATGTGAGTTAGCGTTAAGAGGAACTTCTAAAAGGATTCCTGTAACGGATGTTTATTCCAATAAACTAAAGAAATTGTTTGGATTGAGAAACTTTAGTTATCTGATGCCAGAGCATCCACACGACAAAAAATTAAGACTGATGGGGTTAATTGACTTCGGTTGGCGTGAGCTGGATGCACTTGAAGCTGATGATTTAAAAGCAGTAGAAAATTTTAAGAAGAAATGGGATATAAAGCTATTTTCCCAAAAGCGGATGCTAAGTTATTTCAGACAATACGGCGCAAAGATTTTAAATAAGAAAAGGGCTATAAAAAATATTATTTATCAGCTTTTCAGGTGGATTAAAAAAGGAATTGAGCCTAAGTCTGATGGTAATATAAGATCTCTCTGGTATAAAGTGAAAACTGTTTTAGCTCGTCATTCCAACGCTTTGACTTCCAGCGATGTTGATACTTTTTATTCAACGCTTCAAGAAATGGTTGAGGTTGAGCACCTTTTCAGATACAAAGATTTTGGTTTTATGGATATGAACGAGCCTTACAGGGGGATTGGTGCGAAGTTCCCTGAAATTGTTTTAGCTTCAGAAAAAAGAGGGCATTATATTTTTATTAGAAGGCTTGCTAATGAGGCTGGTGTTTCTTTCGTTTGTATGAACGGTGAGCCAGCGGTTCTTTCGTTAGAATATTTTTCCGATGATTTGAAAAGGGCACTTGAACCGGAGCAAGAAAACACAAACGGCTCTGCTGAAACAGATAATACATCTATGCACAGGGGAAAAAAGAGAAATAAAAGAGATTTTGAAAAGTCTGTTTCCGGGAAGTCTTTAACTGTTTTATGTATTAGTGACGTTGACCCTGCGGGGTATTCTATTGAAAATAGCTTGGTTAGTGGTTTGAGAAGAAACGGGCACCAGGTAGATAAAGTTGTTAAACTTGTTGATCTTTCTAATTTTACTGATGAAGAAATAGAGATTGTTAGATACCCTGTTGTTAGTTATGAGCTGAAAGACAATAATATTATTCCTGTTGCTCCTGCGACAATGAGCCAAGTTACTAAAGGTCGGCAGTGGTGGGAGTCGCTCGGATGCGATAAACGTTTAATCAGTGAAAAAACTATGGCTGATGGGCGTAGGGTTGTAACTATTTATGGTATTGAAAGTGATGCTGCGGATAGGGAGCAGATCAAAGAGAAGTTTTTGAAAGAAGCTGGAGCTTCTTTCAAGAGGGGCAAGAGATATAAGTTATAAATATACATATACATATACTTATAATTATATGTATAAGTAGAATGTAGCTTTAGGGGACTTTTGAAGGTTAATAACCTTTAAAAGTTCCCTAAATTTTTTTATAAAATTTATTTCCCTGCGGAGCCGCCCATCGTTTGACCGCCGATTTTATGAAAAAAGTGAAATTGGCAAGGAGGGGACCCTTTGGGGAGTAGCCTTGACTGTTCCACTTTTTTCATTAAAATTCTATAATTTAAGATGGGCGGTAGAGCAGGGAATAAGATTTTTAAATAATTTTCCTGTGGTGAGCCCAGAGTGAAAAAAATTGATTTAGAGAAAGTAAATTGACGTGAAATGGGTGTGTAACACATTAGAGGGGTGTTTATTTAGAGGCTTTGACGGAAATGATAGTAAAATTTGCAGGTTTTTAGCTATTCAGAACGGTTTTAATGGGTTTGGTGGTTGTTTGGTTTGACTGGTGGTTGTCTGCTTTGAGTAGTGGGCGGTTTTTAGAATTTTTAGTTAGTCGTAAAAAGCTGAAACAGCTCAAATAACCACCAAATAGGCTGAAAATTACGCCAGCCCCTTCCCTTAACCACAAAAGATTTTTAGCAATAGTAACAGCTAAAAATATCCATGCTCCCCCACGAACGGTGGGGGAGCTGTTGCGAAGCTACTGAGGGGGCTGCTCACGAAGTGAGCGGTGACTGAAGGGGTCTTATATTATTTGTCTGACATGTTGTTATAAGTTGGATTAGCTACGGTATCCCACTGATAATCAAGAGTTTCTTCTGTTCCATTTGCAGGAGAATAAGTATATTTTGCATTATCGCCGTAGACTTTTGCTTTTGAATTGTTTTCAGTGTCGTATCTTATAGAACCTGTCTTAATTCCGTCAAATGTTTTTCCCACTATTTTTGAGCCATCTGTTCTGATAACAAAAACAAATGTAGATACAACATGATGACCTTTTTCATAACCAGTTCCGTCATAACCATTGTTTATATAACAATAGCCAACTGCATAGTTAGATTTTGTGTCAGTTAGTATTTTACATCTAATATTAGCGTTTTCTTCACCTTCACCAAATTTAGAACTTAATGGTGTTTTTCCAAAACCCATTCCAGTATCTAAAGTTGCTCCAACGGTAATCAGGGCAAGCTTATAATTATCTGTAAGACCAACGCTCTTATTATTAGAATCTGTCATTTCATTTCCAGGAACAGTTGCCATTACCATATAGCGAGGTGCTTCATAATTATCATTTTCATCGCCAATTCTGTTTAGCCAGAAATTTCTAGTATGGAAATTTGGATGTGCATGGCCTGGGTTAGCTGGGTCCCAATCATGAATAAAATCGCCAACTGTTTTGTGAGGAATAACTTTGTCGATAGCTTCAATTGTTAAATAATTCTTTAAGCTTTCTGGAATTTCCAAATCATAGTTTTCGGGAATAGCACTGCTTGCTCTTTGAGAATTTGAAGTATATGTAAACAAAAAGTCTTTGTTTTTAATAATAGAGTTTAAAATTGTTCCAACCGCATGTTTTTCATATATGGGCATTTTATCTAATGCCTCGCTCATGCTTTCCTTTTCACCGGTCTTAGTGTCAAAAGAGCTTTGTTCTTCAGTTTTAGTATTCTGATAGATTATAGAATTTTCATCACCTGAAATAAATGCATTGAAGTCTCTATCTGCATCGTAATTAACATTCTCTTTTTTGCCTATAAATGCTCTGCCTTTTATATTCTTGTTTTTATCTACGGCAAAACAGAGAGTTGACTTAACATTGCCACTTTTATCGCTTAAGTAGCTTACAGCAACCAAACCTGTAGTATCGCCCACTATACGGGTTATAACTGTGTTTTCTCCTTCTGTTCCTTTAAATAAAGCTAATCTTAAACCATTTTTATTCCCATAAGCTAAGTTATCGCCTTTTTTGGTGAATCCAGAATTAGCTGCAAGGAAAGAAGCAATTGTATCTTGAGGAATCAGTTCAGCAAGCTTTTGGCCTTTAGAATAATTGTTTTTTAGGTTGTCAGAAATTACTATACTAGCTCTTAAAGAAGTAGCAGGAAGTAATAAATCAGAAAGATTGTTTACTACTGATGCAATATTTAGCTTCAACTGAGCTTGTTCATAAGCTGTTTGTACATCATTATTTTGATTGTTTGAGCTGTGGTCGCTGTCTCCGCCTCCTCCTCCGCCACCGCCGCAGGCTGTTAGAGAGCAGAGAGTAATTACTAAAAATATGGCTAATAATGATTTAAAAAACGAGTTTTTCATAGTTCAACCTCCGAAATATTTTAAATGAATTTAATATTCTCAATTATTTAGTTGAAACTACAGTACCATCATATTTGGTTACACGAGTGCCGCCATCTGTGTGGGTGTAGCTGAATTGAGAGGCGTTGCCAGTTATATCAGAAGTTTTATTTTCATTACCATCGAAACTATAATTGTCACAAGTTTCAAGAGTATCATGCATGTTTTTACCGAAAGTTTTACCTACTATTTCACTGGCATTCCCATTTGTTCTGAAAAGAATTGCTGAAATAAAATTAGATGCACCTCCATCAAGTGTACCAATAGCTACAGCAGCATCTCCATTAGGTTCTGCGACAAATCTTACTGTTACTTTATAGTTTATTGTTTGATTTTCAACAGTTATTTTTGCTTCTGCAACAGAAATACCAACATTTAAACCGCTTTCGGTGTGTCGGCCGACCGCCATGCTTATTGTTCCTTTTCCATCAGGAATATCTTTGTCATTGGTAATTGGCTTTTTGTCGAGAACTTTGGTTTTATTTGCAATACCACTATTGCTCATAAATTCATCAACTGATGTAGAAGGAATAATCTTTTTTAAGTCTTTACCAGTATTATATTGTTCTAGACTTTCGGGAATAACAATATCAGCTCTTGCTGAACTAGTGGTTGTAAGATTTATCAAACTGCTTATATTTTCAACCAATGGTTTTAATGCAAATCTTACACCTTTGACTTCGCCAAATCTTGATTCGTCAGCTAAAGGCTGGTCATTGCCACCAGAAGAAGTTGATTCTGAGATTTGTATTGTTGATGATTCGTTAGTTTTACAATTTTCATAATCAAAATTTTTATCGTCAGTAGCAAAAACGTGAGCTAATGTTTCTTCTTTAGAACCGGGTGTCTGAAAGCCATTAAATAGTTGAAAACCAGTGAAAACATAACCTTCTATTCCTGAATTATCACGTCTAAATGGGAAAGTGACATAATCTTTACACTTTATAAAACTAACACCTATAAGAGGATCATCTCCTGATTTTGTTCCATAGGTAATAAAGTAAGTAGACATTTTAACATCGCCATTTTGCTGGATAGTGAATCCAATATTGTAACCGTCAGATTTAGCTACAATCATCTTTGAGTCTTCTTTAATAATTTCATTTTTAAATCTTTTTTTAAAAGATTCTAAAGAACTATCCAAAATATCATTTACTTCAAAATTTATATTAGTATCTTTTTTGGGGTCGAAAGGCATATTGACTTTAGCAATTTTTAATAATACATATCCTGTTAAGCCTCCAACATTTTCAGTGAAATATAAGTCTTCAGGAAAATCAGAAGCTCTTACAGATGATGACGCCCTGAATAAACTATTAATATTATTTATTATATTGGCTAAAACATTAGAAATAGCAGTAGTTTGTAAGGTTTGATTGTTTATTATGGAATTACTTCCGCCATTGCCGTTATCACCGGAGTTCCCACCTCCTCCGCCACCGCCGCAGGCTGTTAGAGAGCAGAGAGTAATTACTAAAAATATGGCTAATAATGATTTAAAAAACAAATTTTTCATTGTAAAAGACTCCTTTTTTAAAATGCTATTATATACTTATTGGTGTCGAATAACAAAAGGTATTTAAAAATTATAAAAACATAGTAAAATATAGGCAAATAAAAATAATGGTAGGTAGTTAGAATGAGTCTTAATGAAGTTGCCAGCGGTGAACGAATACATATAGCCTTTTTCGGAATGAGAAATGCGGGTAAGTCAAGTGTTGTAAATGCTTTAACTGGCTTAGATTTGTCGGTGGTTTCAGATGTAAAAGGAACCACGACCGACCCTGTTAAGCGTGCAATGGAACTTTTGCCGCTTGGACCAGTAGTGATTATAGATACACCAGGCTTAGACGATGAAGGAGAGCTTGGGCAAAAGCGAGTTGAAAAGGCCAGCCTGCAATCCGCGAGGATGTTCTCAATGTCGTAGTCCCAGATGACCTCGGCGAAGTTCGGCAGGTCGTTTCCGGCTTCCTTGCTGTAAAGGTAGGCTTGTCCAAGTGTCCAGTGACATCCGATCTCTTCCCAGCGCATTCCGGGCTTCGCGTTTTCAATGGCTTCAATTGTGTACTTCATGGTGGTTTCCTCCTTGTGTTGTGTTCCTTTTGGTATGTACATATATCACTCTGAACGCCTGTAATAGCAAGTTAATTCTCGGAATATATGTGACAATCCTGCGGGAACATCCGAGGCATACATTGTGTAGTTTATTCCTCGCCGGTCAGAATAAAATTCGCGTATTCCTTCCGATAATGCTCATGTACGGTAAGGAAGCAAGCAACCGAAAACAAGAGATAGACCGCCAGCACTACACTATTCCGAACCAAAGACCAAAAGATAAGCATTGTGGGAAAATCTAAACTTTTGGATTTTCCTACAATGCCAACTA
>JAFXOY010000152.1 GCA_017528375.1 Clostridia bacterium
ACTGCAAGAATCGATGTTAGTGAACTTGTTCACTATTCTAAAGAGAAAGGAACAAAATTCTATATTAACTTTCTTTACATACTATCAAAAGTTCTTAATTCTCGTGAAGATTATAGGATGGGATATCTTTGGAAAACAGATGAATTAATATGTTATGATGTGATTAATCCCACTCAGTATGTATTCCATGAGGAAACTGAAACTTGTACTCCTGTATATACAAAATATGATGAGAACTATGAAAGGTTTTATGCTAATGCGTTGAAAGATGTAGAAGATGCGAAAAAAACAAACGAATATATGTTAGATATGGAAAATCATCCAAATTGGTTTGATGCATCATTTATATCATGGTTATCTTATGATTCTTTGAATATTGAGTTGCCTGATGCTAATATGTTTTTAGCACCAATTATTAATTGGGGAAAATATAGAGAAGAAAATGGTAGACTTGTTATGCCTGTATCTGTTCGTTTGAATCATGCAATTGCGGATGGATATTTGGTCGCAAATGTATTTCGTTTGTTAGAGCAAGAAATCAAGTCGTTTATTAAATGATGAACAAAATAATAAATTACAAGTTATCAAGATGTTCACAAGACTTTGGTATTGTTAGCAAGTAAAAAACAGATTAGACTAATGATAGGTTGCTATTATTAGTCTTTTATTATATAATTTTAAAGAAAGTAAAAAAATTTTATACTTAAGAAATTAGTAAAGTCAATAAAACTTACTTTTAGGTAACTATATTACAAAAAAGTGCGTACTTCCCAAACATTTAATAGGCTGTTATAATATGAACAGATTAAAAATTTAGGAGGTATTAGATATGGAAAATTGGGCTTATGGATTTAGTTTAAATCACGAAGGAGCAGGAGTTGGAATAATTTATTATTCAAAAAAATATTTTGAAAGAAAAGGAATTGTTAATCCAGCAAATGCACAACCTTATACAATAGAGGAAATTGACGCAATAAAAAATGGAGCAATTGAAGGAGCAACTAATTATACAAATAATGTTCCTGCAAATGCTCTAGTAGGAATGAATGTATTAAATACTGATAAAGTATTTTGGTATAATGAAGAAGATTCAAATAAAATATTAGCAAGTGCAGATCCACTATTATTAGATAAAGAAACAGGAGATATGAAGACAACGAGTGGAGAGGTTGTTGCAAAAGCTATGTAATTAGAAAGGAAGATGAATTATGGCAAAAGTTTATACTGAATGTCCAGTAGAATATACTGCTTCAATATTATCAAATAAATGGAAATGTTTAATATTAAGAGATTTACTAACAGGAACAAAAAGATTTAATGAATTAAATAAATCTATTATTGGTATATCTGCAAAAGTATTAACAGAAAATTTAAGAGAGATGGAGAATGATGGTATCATAAATAGAAAAACTTATGCTGTAGTTCCTCCAAAAGTAGAATACTCTTTAAGTACTAAAGGAGAAGAATTAAAGCCTATTATTGATTTAATGAAAGAATTTGGAAACAAATATAAAGACAAGAAATAAACTTTAAGGCTGATATTTATTATCAGTCTTATTTTATAGAGGGTGGTATTATGGAAAAACTTGATTATTTAGTAGAATATTTATTAAAAGAATCAGGTCGAGAAAACTTTGATTTTAGTAATAGGGATAAAAAGTCATTATATAGAGCATTAGTAAATGTAAGACAAGCTAATTCTATTTCAGAAGATTTTTTGAAAGTTGAAGATGAATTACAAGAAGAATTAAAAAAGCAAAATATAACAAATGTAAATGATATTAAGGCAGAAAACAGAATTGCCTTATGGCAAGGAGATATAACCAAACTTAAAATTGATAGCATAGTAAATGCAGGAAATTCTCAAGGATTAGGATGTTTTCTACCAAATCATAATTGTATAGATAATCAAATAAATACATTTGCAGGAGTTAGACTTCGTTTAGCTTGTAATGAAATAATGAAAGGTTTAAATTATAATCTCGAAACAGGAAAAGCAATAATTACAAAAGCTTATAATTTACCTTGTAAATATGTAATACAGACTGTCGGACCTATAATAGAAAATGAAGTTACAGAAGAAAAACAACAAGAACTTGCAAATTGCTATATAAATTCATTAAAACTAGCAATAGAAAATGGAATAAAAACAATAGCATTTCCTTGTATATCAACAGGAGTATTTAGATTTCCTAAAGATAAAGCTTGTGAAATAGCAGTAAAATCTGTAAAAGAATTTTTAGAAAGTAGTAGTTCAATAGAAAAAGTCGTATTTAATGTATATTCAGATGAAGATTTAGAAATCTATAAAAATATATTAAAGTAAGGAGATGAGGAGATTGATTATAAATACTGGAATGAGAACAGATATACCTGCATTTTATTCAGAATGGTTAATAAATAGAGTTCGTGAAGGCTTTGTATATGTTAGAAACCCATATTATAGATTACAAGTAAGTAAATATAGTTTATCTCCTGATGTAGTTGATTGCCTTGCTTTTTGTACTAAAAATCCATACCCAATGCTTAAATATATAGATGAACTTAAAGAAAAATATAATATGTTTTGGTTTATAACAATTACACCTTATGGAAAAGATTTAGAGCCTAATGTACCAACATTTGAAAAAGTAATTGAAGATTTTAAGACTTTATCAAATAAAATAGGCAAAAATGCAGTAGCACTTCGTTATGATCCAATACTAATAAATGAAGAATATTCAGTAGAGAAACATATAGAAATGTTTGAGTTATTTGCTAAAACTTTAAAAGGTTATACCGAAGATGTTACTATTAGCTTTTTAGATTTATATGAAAAAGTAAAAAGAAATGCACCTGATATTAGACCACCAACAAATGAGGAACAAAATCAAATTGCAAAAGCATTTGTTAGAATTGGTAAAGAAAACAATATGGTAATACATGGCTGTTGTGAAAATCCAAATTTAAAGGAAGTTGGAATTGATATAACAGGTTGTATGAGTCAAGAAATAGTAGAAAAGGCAATAAGTTTTAATCTAAAAGCACCAAGTGGTCAATCAAAAAGAATAGTAACAAATGGTAATAAAGAAGTTACAAAAGATATTACTTTATCTGATAAAGGAAAGCCTATTTGTAATTGC
>JAFXOY010000153.1 GCA_017528375.1 Clostridia bacterium
CAGCATGTGAATAAAACAGAGGTTGAAAATAAATCAGAAACGCAAGTACAAAATCAAGTAAAAAGAAAAATTGTTCCTTATATTATGAGAGAAGTTCAACACGTAAATAAGACTGAAGTTGAAAATAAATCAGAAACTCAAGTACAAAATCAAGTAAAAAGAAAAGTAGTACCATATATTATGAGAGAAGTTCAACACATAAATAAGACTGAAGTCGAAAACAGAGCAGAAACTCAGGTTCAAAACCAAGTCCAAAAACAAATAGTTGCATATATCCAAAGAGAAGTTGTTAATCAGACTAAAACAGAAGTTCAACCTCAAGTAAAAAAAGAAACTAAAACAGTTAATCAAGTCATTGTTCAGCCTTATATTCAAAGAGAAATTCAAAACATTAGAAAAACAGTTGTTCAACCTGAAACAAAGAGAGAAACAAAGGTAGTAAAACAACCAATAATCCAAGCATATATCCAAAAAGAAATTCAACATGTAAAACAAACTATAATGCAACCAATATATAAAAATGAAGTAAGACATATAAAACAGCCTGTAATTCAGCCATATCTTCAAAGAGAAGAAAAGATAATAAAACAACCAATAGTTCAACCAATAACAAAAAGAGAAACAAAGGTAGAAAAAAAAAGAGAATATGTTCCATATATTCAAAAAGTTGTCGTTAATCAAGAAAAGACTGTTGTTCAACCTCAAGTTCAAAGAGAAGTTAAAAATATTGATAAAGTTGTTGTTCAACCTTATATTCAAAGAGTGGAACAACATTCAAACAAAACTCAAACAGTACCACAAGTACAAAGAGTGAATCAACCTCAAGATAAAGTTATCGTACAACCTTATATTCAAAGAGTCGAACAACATTCAAACAGAACTCAAACAGTACCACAAGTACAAAGAGAAAATCAACCACAAGAAAAAGTTATTGTTCAACCTTATATACAAAGAGTGGAACAACACAAAACAGATAGAGAAGTTGTTCCTAGTACACAAAATAAAGTTCAAAATGTGGATAAAGTCGAGGTTGTACCATATATTCAAAGAATTGAACAACATAAAACTGATAGAGAAGTTGTTCCCCAAGTTAAAAGAGAAGTCAAAAATATTGATAAAGTTGTGGTTCAAGCTTATATTCAAAGAGTAGAAGAACATAAGACAGATAGACAAGTAGAACCAAGAACTGAAACAAAAGTTCAAAATCAAGAAAAAATAGAAGTTGTACCTTATATTCAAAGAGAAGAAAAGCATACAACTCAAAGACAAGTTGTACCTCAAACAAAAGAAGAAACAAAAAAAATCGTTAAAAAAGTTATTCAACCAATTATTAAAGATGTTATACAGCCTGTGCATATAAGAATTAAACCTGTTCTCCAAGAAGGAATCAAACCAACTATTGTCAAAGGACAAGAAGTTAGACCAGTCATTAATCAAGGAACAAAAACTGCTCAGACTATTTTCAAAGGAACAAAGGTAGAAAAAGAAGTAAATGCAGGCGTTAAAGTTAGAGAATCAATAATTAGAAACAGTGTACTTCCCACTGATAATAAAGGAGTTATTGTCAAGAAAGAGATAATATCAACTAATACAGTAGGAATGGGTGGAGCAGGAGCAAGTGCTGGATTAGGTTTAGAAGGAATGCAAGTTAGTCAAATTATTACTGCAGAAGGTGTACATAAAGAAATAGTTGCTGGAACAACTGTGAGACAATCTGTTGTTAGGAGTAGTGTGTTACCTACTATAGATGGAGGTACAAAAATATTAAAACCTATTTTTGGAGGAGTCAGACAATCATCTGTTGGAGCAGGTGCAGGAGTTGAATTAAATTTAGGTGCAAGTGCTGCAGGAGCAGGTTTAGGCCTCGAATCTGGATCAGCTGGATTTGGAACTGGAGTTTCAAGTACACAAATAGGAGCAACAACTAGTACAACAACTACCCATGATGTAATTGATTTAGGAACAACCGTACATAATACTATTGATTTAGGTGTAGTTAATACTGGAACTACTCAAATTAATTCTGGAGCCATAGGAACCAGTGGGTTAATTTTAGGAGAAAATGCAGGAACAGCAGGTTTAGTTACTAATTCTTCTCAAATAGGAACTGGCTCAAGTGGATTAGCCTTTTCTTCTTCACAAATTGGAACTACCCAAGTTCAGGGAATGGACTCAAATGGAATGATAATGGGACTTGGAGGAGAAGGAGATAATGCTATTGACGTCAGCTATTCTTCAAATACTAATAAAAATGCTGGTTTAAGTACTTTCGGTGCAGCTAGTTCTACTCAATATGGAACTACAGGACCAACAACAACCACCACTACTAAAACAGTGAAATATACAACTACTACTGGACCAACTGTTATGGGTACTTCAAATATTTTGAATCCTATTGTAAAAACAACTGTCAAAGAACCTATTATAACTGGATCTACTATGAATATTCAAACTAACAATAGCACTTTATAAAGATAAAATTTTTTAGGTTACTTACACATTAAACTATTTTAATTTAATTATTTTATAAAAATTATTTAATAAACAAAATAAATAAAGATTTTTTATGGAAATATTAATAAATATTTTTATTTATTTATTTAATTTTTATTTATCATTTAAATGGGGATTGGGGATTGGGATTGGGGATTGGGGATTGGGGATTGGG
>JAFXOY010000154.1 GCA_017528375.1 Clostridia bacterium
CAAACACAAATACAAACACAAATACAAACACACACACAAATACAAATACAAACACAAACACAAAGACTGGTTCTACTACAACAACACAAACAAATGCTGTATATAGTATGACAGATGATGCTAAAAAATTATTTGTAAGATCTTTATACAAAAAAGTATTAAACAGAGAAGCAAGTATGGCTGATATTGAAGCACACTACCAAAAAAATGCACCACAAATAGCAAGTGATATTCTTCAATCACCAGAAGCAAATCAAAAGAACAATGTAAATGGTATGTCAAATCAAGACTTTGTAAAATTCTGTTATAAAATGATTCTTGGAAGAGATGCTGATGCAAGTGGTCTAACAACTAATACAAATTACTTAAATCAAGGTAATTCAAGAGGATCACTAATCAAAATATTTGCTTCATCACAAGAGTTTATTGGAAAAAGAGTAATTGCAACTAAAACAATTACTTCATTAAATGATCCTTTAACAAAAGGTGTATGTGATAATATACGTGATCAAGGATATGATGCTATCAAACCAGGTAACTGTACAATGATTATGTATGAAAAAGATATGGCAAAAATTACAACTTTAGATCTTAGCAGTAAAACAAATATAACAGATTATAGTGGACTTAACAGTTTATTCCCAAATTTAAAAACTGTTATAAAATAATGTAAAAAATGGAGATGATGCAACAGCATTATCTCTTTTTTATAATTTTTGTGAAAATTTGTTTTTTTATGAAAAATATGTTATAATAAAAATGTATAGTCTATATGGCTACATTATAAAACACTTTTAAATGAGGACTTAAGGAGGTCTTACTATGAGTAAAAAGAGATTAGCAATCATGGGTTTAGCAGCTATTCTGGTAGGAACAACAACAGTTGCGTGTGGTTCTGTAACGCCAACTGCTGAAGTTGAAGGTGAAGATTCTAATTATGAAGTGCTTAATTACGAAGAGCCTGATTATGAAGAAATTTTTGCCTATAAACCCTATACCCCTCAGGAGCAAATAGTTGAAGGCAATGAAACAGCCGTAAATACTATCTCCAATTTCGTCAACAAGGATGTTAAGGCTGGCCAGGATTACTACGTTACACCTGCAGTGATCAGTTGCGTGGCAAGTGTTGAAGACGATAATGAAATATATAGAGTATATAGAGCATTAGATTATGATGCTGACAAATATTCTATAATGTTCTTATTCGATGATGACACAAAGGTTGTAGAAGCAACACCTGCAGCTAAAGCTTATGTGGATGACACATTCAGAATAAGTAGTGATTATAAGGATGAGGCTAATTCCCAGAACTCCTGCAATGGTGCAGTTGCTTCGTTGTATGATGGCAAAGCGGAAATAATCCTTAACAGCGAATCTGGTTATAACCTTTCATCAATTTGGGGTTATGATCAGACAGACGAAACAGTGTACCTGATTTGGGTTAATCATGATTGCCCTATTTGGGAAAATCATTTTTAATCAAATCAAAAAATCCGGTGAATCAATTTCACTGGATTTTTTATGTCAATTTGATTTTTTCACACTTTTCTGCTATAATATATGTAGAGCCTCTAAAGAGGAGGCCAAAATTAAATATTACTTAGGAGGTCTTACTATGAAAAAAACATTTACAATTTTAGGAATTACATTATTAGTAAGCATGCTGATTATGGTTGCTTGCGGAGCTACACCGTATACACTTACAGATTCACAGATATCTGAGCGGCTTCAGTATAGACAGTATACACCTTCAAACGAAATCGTAGAAGGTAATGCTACTGCTATACAAACTATCAACAAATTCCTGAATAAGGAAGTAGTTGTAGGCGAAGACTATCATAAACCTACTGTAAATGGTGTTTTTACATATGTTGGAAACGATGTATGTATGCGCTACGAAGTAACAGACTATTCCAATGGCGAGCAGTTACTGTTCTTGTACCAGGATGATACCAAGGTTGTGGAAGCAATCTTCTCAGAGGAACGCTATTTAGTTGGCGATAAGTTATCAACTTCTTTTAAGAAGAAAGATAGCTATAATGGAGAAGCTTTTGCTTGGACAGATGGTAAAAAGGCAGTTTGCGCAATCGACAGGAATGCAGGTCCAAGTTGCACAAGCATATGGGCTTACAATGAATCAGCAAACGAAGTAAGATTGGTTTACTGTGATTCTTTTGATTGTCCAATATGGTACAATTATTACAGTTAAGCCAAAAAAATCCAGTGATTATTATCACTGGATTTTTTTGTTAAAAAGAATTGATTGTTGTATATAAAATGTTAAAAAAAATTAGGGAAAAAAGGAATATATTGATTTTTTTGATTAATTAAATAAAAATGCTAAAAAAATGTTAAATAAATGTAAAATAAGCTTTAGTTATTCATTTCCGTAATTAAATTAAAAAATATTAAAAAAATGCATGCTTGAATTAATATGAAAATTTATTTAAACTTATATTAATAATAAAGATGCAAATTAAATTGAGTTTACGAGATTGTTTTGTAGTGAATTAAAACGAAAGGAATGAAGCAAGATGAAAAAAATATTTAAAAAAATGGTAGTATTAATGTTAATTGCATTTGTATGTTCACAATTATTATTGCCATTGATTAGTGTTAGTAATGGTGCACAGGAAATAACCTATCAAAGACCTAAGCATGGAACATTAAAAGAAATTTATGCTGATCTTAAACCAGGTGAAACATTCGAAACAAAACAAACATATAAAAATTATAGGGCATATTATCAAGCTACATTAGAGTTTCAGAATATTCCTAAATGTGTGTTAGAAAAATATTATAGTGATGGATGTTTAGTTGAAACAAATAAATCTGGAGTCTATGTTAAAGTAAGTGGAAAACCTGATAAAAGAGAGCTTGGTAGAAAAAGACATGTTATAAGTCAACATGAAATTCATAATTTTGAAATGTTTTATAATGCTACTGTATTTGTGCAACTTCTATATGATACTCCACTAAAAATAAGTGCAAACAAAGTAAACAATAATTTACCTGTATTAAAAATACAAAATTTAAAATATTTGAAGAAAGCTGTTACATTAACACTAAATTCCTACTCACCATTGGATGATTGGAATGGTCAGCCAGATAAATATGACGTTATGATTACAGGGAAATATTATGTTCAAAACAATAATTCGTCTTCAAATAAATCATATCAAAATACAAGTAACACAGCACAAAATATTGTAAGCAATGTACAAAATAACTATTATACTCCTACATATGATTATAATTATAATTATGATTATGATTATTCATATGAGGCTCCAGCGGAGCCAGCATATGTGGAAAAAGTCATTAATTTAACAGATGAACAAAAAAGACTTTATATAAGAACAATATATAGAAGAGTTTTAAAAAGAGATCCACGTGGAGATGAATATGATTCAGCTATGAATTATACATTAAGAGAAATTGCAAGTAATGTAATGTTATCTCCAGAGTCTAATCAGAAGAACAATATAAATTCTTTATCAAATCAAGAATTTATAAAATGTTGTTATAGATTTTTATTAGGAAGAGAAGCAGATGATGGTGCAAAATCTCATATCCAAGCTTTGAACAATTCAAACAATAAAGTTAAAGCAATTAGGAATTTTATAGAATCAGATGAATTTTATAATAAAAGAAATAAAACTATCAAAAAAATAGAATTAAATGAAAGCGTAATTAATGCAGTATATGATAACTTGACAGCACAAAATGTTGAAGTTTCAAAAGTTGATTCAAAACATCTAATAATGTTTGAAGAGGCAGTACCAAAGATTACATCTTTAGATATTAGTGGAAAAAATGTTACAGATTTAACAGGAATTTCTGTTTTTACTAATTTAAACAAATTACTAGCTCAAGGAAATAAATTAACAAATATTAGTGAACTTGAAAAAATGAACAAACTTACATATTTAAATTTGAGTAATAATAATTTAGGTAAAAACATTTCACCAGTATGGAAGTTAACAAATTTAGCAGAGCTATATATTGATAATACTGGAATTACAAATAGTGAATTCGCGGGTGTTACTAATCTAAATAAATTACAAAAATTAAGTGTTAATAAAAATAAATTAACTTATTTAGATCCAATAAAAGGAATAACAACTCTAAAAGAATTATATGTAAGTAACAATAATATTGATAATTTAAGTGGAATAAAGGTAGAAAAATTTGTTGCTGATAATCAAGAAATTATAATAAGTGAAGACGTAAATAAATCAATTGTATTTAATGATAAAGTTTTAGCAAGTAGAGTACGTGCTAGATTGGGTAGTGCTGTGAAATCTGCAACACCTATTAATGGTAGATGGGCTATAACACTTAGTACAGCAGATTTATATAAAGTAGAAAATCTGGATTTATCCCCTACGGCAAATGACAGCGAAGAAATAACAGATATTACAGGATTAGAGGGATTTAGAAACTTAAAATCATTAAATCTATCAAACAATAAAGTAACAAACTTAGACAAACTTTCTGAATTACCAAATTTGCAAACATTAATAGTAAGAAATAATAATTTGTCAAATTTAAACGGATTGAAAGAAGCTAACTCATTAGTGCAACTAGATGCATCAACAAACTTGATTGAGGATGTTAGTGGTATTTCAAATTTAAATAATTTGGATATAGTTATATTAAATAATAATAAATTAGGTGATAATATATCAAGTTTAAATGGTTTAGCTGGAAATTTATCAACTTTAGCAATAGATAATAATAATGTTACTGATTTAAGTAAGATTGATAAATTGGGAGCAGAGTCAGTATATGCTTCATATAATTATTTATCAAAGATTGGTAATATAGAAAACAATACTTTGATAATTAAAAATAATGTTTTAGACATTGAAGTTGAGGAAAATGAATGTGAATTACCAGATATAGTTAAAATGGCCATGGCTAACAATGGTGGATTAAGTTGCTTAGAATTGGAAAACTGTTCTATAAAAGATAATAAAATTATTATTAAGCCATTAATAAGAAATGCACAAATCAAGATTATAAAAGGAAATGCTAAAAATACAGTTGTTAATATAAAAAATAAAAAATACATAACACCTCCTGTTGTAAATATCGCTTATACTAAGGTGGCTGAAGGAGTAAAAGTTACATTAACAATTGATAAACCTATTTTCTATTTATGGGCATGGAAAAGAGAAGATGATACATATATGAAATATTCTAAAGTATTTAGATATAATGTATCAAATCAAAAAGTAGTAATAAAAGATGGTTATGGAAATTCAACAGATGTTAATATTAATATTAATGACATCGTAAATGAAAAAGTTCCAGGTTTAACAGTAAAATATAGTGAAATAAATCCAACAAAGGATGATGTTGTAGTTACTATAAGTGCTAATGTAGCATTAAGGGATCCTGAAAAAAGTGGATGGAAATTAAGTGCTGATAAAAAATCTATTTCTTGTACATTTACAGAAAATAATCAATATGGAAAAAATATATTTTTAGCTACAAATCCAAGTGACTTTACAAGTGCAGATTATGATGCTAATGTACAAATAAATGTGGATAATATTGATAAAACAGCACCTAATTGTACAGTAGAATATAGTAATACAGAAAAAACAAATAGTTTGGTTGTTGCAACAATTTGGTCAGATGAGGAAATTGATTTAGTAAACGAAGCAGCAAATCTTGTTACTAAAACATCAAAGCAAAATGACAAAGGACGTACAATTTATGGTATTTCTTTGGGATATTTAAAAAACACAAATGAAACTATAAATGTTAAAGATTTGGCAGGAAATATTTCGCCAGTTTCTATATCAGTTTCAAATATAGATAACATACTTGATGGATTAAATGCATCAACAACAGGGGTTACGGCTACAAATAAAGATCAAACAATTACTGTTAAAGCAAATGAAAAAATTAATCTATTAAAAAATGCAAATACAACAATGGCAGATGCCGAAAACATATTTAGAAGAAATAAACCATGGTTTGCAATTGCTGCTATATCACCAGTTGTTTACTTAGCAGAAGGTGAAAATGGTAGTGTAAGTTCAGATAATCAAATTGCAGTGCCAGCAACAGATGCAGGTTACGGAGCTTTAGAAATATCAGATGAAGCTGGTAATACAGATTTAGCGGTATATAATACAAATCACATTGATAAAGAGGCACCAATTATTAGTGTAGAATCACAAGTTAAAAATGATGATGGATCAGTTCTAGTTACATTAGTATCAAATGAACAAATCCAAAATACAGTTAATCAGGCAGGATGGACAGTGAGCGAAGATGGTTTAAGATTAACTAAAGTATTTAAATCTAGTAGAAACGAAACAGTTGTTGTTAGAGATTTAGCTGATAATGAAGGAACTTTAGATTTAGAAGTAACTGGAGTAAGTGCAATAGATTATACAGTATATTATGAACCAATCGAAAATACTGACATGGTATTAGTTATAATAAGCGCTGATAGGGAATTAAAACCAGTAGATGGTTGGGAATTATTGGAAGATAAAAAATCTATTGCAAAAGCTATAAGCGTTGATCATGAAGAAACAGTTTTAATAGAAGATAATGATGGATATGGTTCAGAGGTTTATATTGCTGCGTATAATTCTACAGATAAAAATAAAGAAGCAGAAGATAATACACAAGCTAAGGAAGCTATACCTCAAACAGGTAAATATACACTATTTGCAGCAGTTGTAAGCACAATACTTACTATATTAACTATAATAACACTTATAAACTACAGAAAACATTTAAATGATTAATAAAAAATACTGATTTTTAAAGAAAAATTTTAAAAAAAGTATTGCATTTTAAAAAATGTTATATTACAATTTAAATGAAAAGTGGAGGAAAGTGGTACAAAGTGGTTTAAAAAGTAAGTGAGGTGTCATAAAATGCTTATTGGTGAATATGAACATTCTCTGGATGTTAAAGGTAGATTAATAATGCCAGCAAAATTAAGAGAAGATATTGGCGATAATTTCATAATAACTAAAGGCTTAGATGGCTGCTTATTTGGGTTTTCTTTGAACGAATGGACACAGTTTGAAGAAAAGTTAAAATCACTTCCATTAACCAACAAGAATGCGAGAGATTTCGTAAGGTTTTTCCTATCAGGAGCAGTAAATGTAGAGATAGATAAACAAGGTAGATTTTTAGTTGCAAGTAACCTAAGAGAATATGCATCAATGGAAAAAGAAGTTGTAATTATTGGTGTAGGAACACGTATCGAATTCTGGAGCAAAGATAAGTGGAAAAAATACAATAGTAGTGATAATATATCTGCAGATGAACTTGCAGAAAATATGACTATGCTTGGTATATAACTTGCAAAAGTTTATATAAAAATACTGAAGATAAAGGTTTATAAAATACAAAAGATAAAATTTTAAGATACAAAAGATTATAATTAAAGTACAAAAGATAAAGCTTGAAGTTAAGCATATATTCTAAAGAAAAAATTGACAAAATTTCAAAAGAGAAATATTATTAAATTAACTAAAGAAAAATTGTAAAATAACAAAAGAAGTAAAAATTTCCAAAGATAACTTTTTAGTTTACAAATGCTAAAATATCAATATAAACCAAAGATTAAATTTTTAAAGAATAGCATTTTAGTTGGTATTTTTCGCAAATACCAACTAATTCTGCTATCTAATTTGGGTTATAGAATTGGAGAAGATGTTTGTGTTAGAATTTAAACATAAACCAGTGCTTTTAAATGAATGTATTGAAGGACTTAATATTAATCCTGATGGGATTTATGTTGATGGGACTTTAGGTGGCGCTGGTCATAGTAGAGTTATTGCAAGTAAATTATCTAGCAAAGGAATGTTAATTGGTATCGATAGAGATCAAGATGCATTAAATGCTGCTAGTAAGAATTTAGCGCAATATAAAAATGTTAAATATGTTCATGGAAATCATGATGATATTAAAAATATATTGAATAATCTAGGAATTGATAAAGTAGATGGAATTTTATTAGATTTGGGTGTATCGTCATTCCAATTAGATGAAAAGTCAAGAGGTTTTAGCTACATTGGCGAAAACGAACTTGATATGAGGATGGACAAGACTCAAGAATTAACTGCTAAACAGGTTGTTAATACTTATTCTGAAGATGATTTAGCAAATATTATTTATGAATATGGTGAAGAGAGATTTTCTAAAAGTATTGCAAGAAACATTTGTAAATATAGGGAAGAAAAAGAGATTGAAACAACAGGCGAACTTGTTAAAATTATTGAAAATTCAATTCCAAAGTCAAAACAAAAAGATGGTCATCCAGCAAAAAGAACATTTCAAGCAATAAGAATAGAAGTAAATGACGAATTACGTCCTTTATATAATACTGTTATGGATTGTTTGTCGTGTTTAAAAAAAGGTGGAAGATTGTGTATAATAACATTTCATTCATTAGAAGATAGAACAGTAAAACAAGCATATGCAGATGCTGTAGGCAAATGTACATGTCCACCAGATTTACCATATTGCATATGTAATTATAAAGAAAAATCTATTCGGAAGAATAGTTAATAAAAAGCCAATTATAGCAAATGATGAAGAGCTAAAAGAAAATTCAAGAGCTCAAAGTGCTAAACTAAGGATTTTTGAAAAAGAGTGAGGTGAACAAATTAATGGCAGATAGGTTTTATGGATATCAATATGATACAAATCCAAGAAAACTTAATTATGATTATACTCAGTATCGTAAAAAATATCCACAAAAAGAAGAACCTGTAAAAACTACCAATAGAAAAAGTTCTAACAATAGTTCAAGAAATAATTTGCAAAACAGAAGAACAAATAAAGTACAACAAGAGATACAATATAATAATCTTCCTGAAACTGGAAGAAAACAGGTCGTTAAAAGAAATAATAATATACAAAATGACGCTAATGCTGTTAAGGTATCAAAAACTAGTGTTAAAGCAAGATTGAAAATTGTAATTTTTTTAATTGCAGGATTTTCAGTTTTATTTGCTATTAGTTATCAAAACTCTTTAATTAATGAAAGCTTTAACAAAAAAGAACAGTTAAAAAAAGAAATGGAAGCTTTAAGTAAAACAAATCAACAAATTGAAGTTAGTATTGAAAATAACTTAAATTTGAATCACATTGAACAAGCAGCAAAAGAACAAATAGGAATGCAAAAATTAAATAACAGTCAAAAAATATATGTTAATCTTCCAAAAGAAGATTATGTTGCACCAGCTACAGAACAGGTTGTGATTGAAGATGATACGAATTTCTTTGAAAAATTAATTAATGGATTTACAAAATCAGTAAAATAAAAATAAGGAAAAT
Source organism: Clostridia bacterium (assembly GCA_017528375.1). Lineage (GTDB taxonomy): Bacteria > Bacillota > Clostridia > TANB77 > CAG-508 > CAG-492. The sequence continues at coordinate 9,325 of JAFXOY010000154.1, forward strand.
CAATAAAGTGATTATCCTTATTTTTTATTTGTCTTATTTATTTTCCCATACACCGTTCTTATATTCTTTATAATAATCAAAATGTCTTCTTGCTAATAGAAGTTTTCTTTTTAAGTCCGTATCTTTCTTATATTTTAAAGGATTTATTACGCCTTTTTTCCACATAGATAGGGCTTTTTTCTTGAACTCTTCATTGACAATATATTTCTTTATTACTCCTTTTGGTACAAATGATAATAAAGCTTCTTTATCAACTATTTCAAAATTCATTTCTTTATTATAGATTAAATCATCGGCAAGTACTTTAACTAAATTGTATCCTAAAGGAGCGATATAATAGCTACAACGCCCTTGACGTGCGTTTATTTCTAATACTTTGAATTTTTTATCTCTGTAATCATATTTCATATCAAATTCTGCAAATCCTTGGTAACCAATGTCTTCCATAAATGTTTTTATTTTGTCTATCATTTCACTGTTGTCACCATATTGGTTAAATCCATTTATAAGTACTGCAGCATTTCCAACCATTGTTTTTGAATGCTCTTGAAGTCCTATTTGTGCAAATGAAATAAGTTTTACTTTCTTATCTTTACCACAATAAACAACGCTGTCAAATAAGTAACTATCATCTCCAGGAATAAATTCTTGTAAAATAAGAGTATCTTTATAGCCGTTTTTTACTATTTTGTTAACAATTTCTTCTAATTCATCTTTTGTGTTAACTTTATAAATCTTATTTTTTCCTTCAAATTTAAGGTGATTGTATTCGATAACATTACTTGGCTTTATTATTACAGGGTAAGTAAAATCATTTGTGATTTCTTGTGGATTAGAACAATTATAATAAATTGTTGTCGGAAAATCTAAAACTGAATTTTCATAAGTTTTATAAAATGTTTCTTTCATAATTAAACTATTTATTATATCAATATTTGGGTAGTTGTGTACAAATTGTTCATTTATTTTGTCTTTGTTTTTGCTTATGAAAGCAGCATAAGTTTCATTTGAACTTATCAATAATATTTTTTTATTTGGGTGTAGTTTTCGGAAATCTTCAATTGCTTCTAAAAAGCCTTCTTCTGTCCAAATTTTGTCATTATAAATAACATTTAATATATTAGTGTATTTCGTATATATCATAGGTGTTTTTCCAAGCAAATTGGCTTTTTTACCATATGTTTCGTGATAACATCTTGCCATATAATATGCGTTTGCATCTGTTCCAGCAATTAGAATCTCAAAATCCATTTTATTTCCTCCTTTTAAATTTTGACACATTTTGGGACGGACTTTTTTGTGTCAAAAATGACACATTCCGGGACGGTCTTAAAACGTTTCCAAAATGAAACATTTTAAAATCGTCCCCAAATGTTTCAATGACTCAATAATTAATTTCAGTGGTCTCTTGTGAGTTAACATATACTCTTGGCACGCGGTTGGTGATTCCGGTAAATAGTGTATAAGTACTAATTCCACATTCATTTGCAACTTTTTTGACTGGAAGTGTATCTCCTCCAATAATTGTTGCTTTATCATAAAGTTTTACAGTTTCATCAACTGCTGCGCATATCATATCCATGCAAACTTCACCAACAACATTATATTTTTTGTTGTTAATTACAATGTGTTTTATATTTTTAGGAATTCCATCAGCATAGCCTATAGGTAGTGTTGCTATTATCATGTTGTTTTGTGCTACAAATTCGGCTCCATATCCAACAAAATCATTTGCATGTATTTTGCGTAAATCAATTACTTCGCTATATAATGTTATTGCAGTTTTTAAATCTAAATTATTTGTTGTAGTTGTAGGACTTATATGTAATTTTTTTCTGTTATGTTTGTTACGTAAGTTGCGTAAAAAAGCTTTAAATCCTTTTCCGGCAGGCATGTTTTGAGACATTCCATACATAACAATTCCTAATCTTGTCCCATTGCAAAATGGTATTTTTTCATGATTTACTAAAGTTAATGATCTTCCCATATGTACAATTGGAATAGTTGATAAATCAATATCTTTTGTGATTTCTTTGAAACTTGATAATTGGTTATCCCAATGTTTATCATTAATTCCACTTGTTGCAAAGTGTGTATAAATTCCTTCTAAGAATAGGTTAGGATTATTAGGTAATTTATTTATAATTTCGTTTAAATCATTAGATGACTTTATTCCTAATCTGCTCATTCCAGTATCTAATTTAACATGAATCTTTAAAGCGTGTGGTAGTTCAATAGTTAGCAACTCTTTAAAGTATTCCATATTTGAAACTGTAATGGTTAAGTTGTAATTTATACACTTATCAAGAAATTCTAAATGAATTGGTTCCAAAATTAATATTGGAATTTCAGTGTTAAATTCACGTAATTTAATGGCTTCTTCCAATGATGAAACAGCCAAATAATTAATACCGCCTTCAATTAGGCTGTTTATAATAAATCCGCCATGACCATAAGCATTGGCTTTTACTACTCCAAAATAGTATTCATATCCTGGATAATTTTCTTTTATATTGATAATATTATTTTTTAATTTTTCACAATCAACTTCTAAATAAGTTCTTCTATACATATTTCCATCTATGACAAGAATAATTTGTCATAAGCTCCTTTCGTTTTTCTTTATGTGTATTATATCATAAAAATTGCTCTTGTCTAGGCATTATCACTTGAAAATTAATTTGTCAAAAGTAATATAAAAATTTTTATTTACATATAATTAATTGCAAGGATTGGAGAGGATGGACTTATGAGTGAAATTCAGAAAATGAAAAAAAGAGCAAAGAAACATAAGGACAAAATCAAATTTAAAAAAATTGAAAAAATGGGGATTTTGACAAGAAAAAAGCGCATGAGAAATGCTATTATTGCTAGTTTTATTATTGCTGTATTAATGATGTGTAGAATAGCATGGCTCCAGTTTGTTGATGGTGATAAATTAAAATATATGGCTTATGTTCAACATACGTTGGATAGAAAAATTAATCCTAAAAGAGGAACGATTTATGATGCAACAGGGAAAAAAGTTTTGGCTGTAAGTAGCACAGTACGAACTATTACGGTAAATCCTGTTAATATAAAAAAAGAGGATAAAGAAAAAGTTGCAAAAGCTTTATCAGATATTTTTAATGTAGATTATGAAAAAACGCTTAAAAAGGTATCTAAGAGAAGTTCAATTGAAACGATAGCTAAAAAAGTAGAAAAAGAGCAGGCTGATCAATTAATGAAATGGATGGAAGAAAACAATATTTTAACCGGAATAAATGTAGATGAGGATACTAAAAGATATTATCCATATAATAATTTAGCTTCTCAAATTATTGGGTTTTGTGGAAGTGATAATCAGGGATTAAATGGAATTGAGGCAATTTATGATGAGAGTTTAAAAGGAGAAACAGGAAAGATTATAAAAATTACAGATGCTAAAGGAAATACAATTTTAAAAGAAGGGGAAGACTATGAATCTGCTATTGATGGTAATGATTTGATTTTAACTATTGATGCCACAATTCAGGGAATAGCTGAAAAATATTTGGCTGAGGCATGTATAGATAATCAGTGTACAGATGGTGGAAGTATTATTGTTATGAATCCTAATAATGGAGATATTTTAGCAATGGCAGGATATCCAAATTACAATTTAAATGATCCTTTTACACCAACTACTGAAAATGAAAAAAATAACTGGGATAGTTTATCACAAGAAGAAAAATCTAATATTTTACAACAAATGTGGAGAAATAGGGCAATATCTGATGGCTATGAACCAGGCTCTACTTTCAAATTAATAACAGCATCAGCTGCATTGGAGGAGGGAATTACTGATACAGATAATAAGGGAGAATTCAATTGTAGCGGTTCGATTGAAATAGCAGGAGTTAGAATTAAATGTTGGAGATATTATAGACCACATGGAGCTCAAAGTTTAAGAGAAGCTTTAATGAATTCCTGTAATCCGGTTTTTATTTCAATTGGGCAAAAACTAGGGGTTCATACATATTATACTTATCTTGAAAAGTTTGGCTTTTTGTCTAAAACTGGAATTGATTTACCAGGTGAAGCAGGAAGTATATTTTTAGCAGAAGATAAGGTTGGACCTGTTGAATTACGGGACAATTGCTTTTGGGCAAAGATTTGAAATTACACCAATTCAAATGGCAACAGCTGTTTCTACAATTGCAAATGGTGGGACATATATAAAACCTAGAATTGTTAAGCAAGTTATTAATAGCGAATCTGGGGGAATTAAAAACATTGAACCGGTAAAAAAAGAAAATGTTATTTCAGAAGAAACTTCTAAAAAAGTGTTAAGTATGATGGAGAGCGTTGTTAGCGAAGGAACTGGTAAAAATGCGCAGGTTAAGGGGTATTCTATAGGAGGAAAAACAGGTACATCAGAAGATGGTGTAAATACAAATAAATATGTTGCTTCTTTTGTTGGAGTAACACCAATCTCAAATCCGCAATTAGTTGTTTTAGTTGTTTTGTATAATCCAACTGGAGAAGGTGGACACGGAGGAGGCGGTGTTGCTGCTCCAGTAGCATCAAAGGTTTTAACTGAAGTACTTCCTTATCTAGATGTATCTCAAGATAATGTAGATGAAACTGATATTAAAGTAAATGTTGAAGTCCCAAATGTTGTTGGAATGAGTTATAAAGATGCTAAGAAAGCTTTGAATGAAGTCGGGTTAGAAATCACTTTAAGAACAGAGTTGAAAGAGAATGATAATTTGGATGAGATGGTTATTGACAATCAAGTTCCTAGCAGTGGAGTTGAAATTTTGCAGGGAGGAAAAGTAATAGTCGAGTGATGTGACGCAATTGGGGACGGACTCATTTTGGGTCAAAAATGTCCCAAAATGAGTCCGTCCCCAATTGTGTCAAAAGCATAAAATTTGGGGTTGCTAAATTAAAAATTTAGAGATATAATTAAAAAAAATTGTAAAATGGAGGTTTTTTATGGAATTAAAAAACATTTTATCAGGTCTAGAAGGATTAAAAGTTAAAGGTGACTTAACAATAGATATTACAAATGTTGATAGTGATTCAAGAAATATAAAAAAGAATGGTTTATTTGTGGCTATAAAAGGTTTTGATGTTGATGGCCATGATTATATAAAAGAAGCAATAAAAAAAGGCGCTGTTGCAGTTATTGCAAGCATTGATGCTGATAAAAAATTATTGAAAGAAATAATGGATAAAGTAACATTAATTTTAGCTCCAGATTCAAGATTGGCGTTAGCAATATGTGCATGCAATTTTTACGATAATCCATCAAGAAAGTTTAAATTGGTTGGAATTACAGGAACTAAAGGAAAAACCACTACATCATTTATGGTAAAAAGCATTTTAGAAAAATCAGGAAAAAAGGTTGGTTTAATTGGTACAATTGCTACATATATTGGTGATAAAAAATTAGAAGATAGTGACAGAACAACTCCTGAAAGTATAAAATTACAAGAGATATTTAGCAAAATGGTAAAGGCTAAATGTGAAGTTGTTATTATGGAAGTTTCTTCTCAAAGCTTAAAATTAAACAGGGTAGCTGGATGTGATTTTGACATTGGAGTATTTACAAACTTTTCAGAAGATCATATAAGTGCTAAAGAACATCCAGATATGAAGGATTATTTTGAATCAAAATTAAAATTATTTGATATGTGTAAAGTATGCTATGTAAATGCAGATGATATTCAAACATCTAAAATACCAAAGTTATTGCCAGATAAAAAAATATTTACATATGGAATTGATAACTATTGCAATTTATTGGCAAAAGATATTACAACAACAAATTCAACTGTTGATTATAAAGTAAAAATAGGTTCAAGAAATGAAAGAGTAAAAATAGATATTCCTGGTAGATTCACAGTTTATAATTCTTTAGCTGCAATAGCTATTACAACAACATTAGGTTGCACAGCTGATGCAATTAAAGAGGCTTTAATTGATTTAAAGGTTCCAGGCAGAAGTGAATTAGTTGAAAATTCTAAAGGATTAACAATTATGATTGATTATGCTCATTCACCAGAAAGTTTGGAAAATATTTTAGCAGCTACTAAATCTTATACAAAAGGAAGACTTATTAGCTTATTTGGTTGTGGAGGAGATAGAGATCCAGGTAAACGTCCTTTAATGGGAGAAATTTCTGGAAGAATTGCTGATTTTACAATTATTACTTCAGATAATCCACGTACTGAAGATCCAACAAAAATTGTTAATCAAATAGAAGAAGGAATGAAAAAGACAAAAGGAAAATATATTTGTATTGTAGATAGAATAGAAGCTATAAAATATGCAATTAAAATGGCTAATAAAAACGATATTATAGTACTTGCCGGAAAAGGGCATGAACCATATCAAGAAATTAACCACGAAAAACATCCTTTTGACGAAAGAATTATTGTTAATGATATTATTAAAGGCAATCTTTAATAATTGTTAGAGGGAGGATAAGCAAAAGATGGAATTACAAATAAAGGTTGTTTTATTAGCGTTTTCATTAAGCATTGTATTAGCGTTAATAATAATACCGATATTAAGAAGACTGAAAGTAGGGCAAATAGAAAGAGAAGATGGCCCACAATCACATTTGAAGAAACAAGGAACACCTACAATGGGTGGAATTATAATGGCACTAACTATTTTAATTGTTACAGGATTTCTTTTTATTACATTTAAAGGTGAAGCAGAAAGAGAAATTATTAAAAAAATATTGCCATTAGTATTTGTAACTGTGGGATTTGGAATAGTAGGATTTGTAGATGATTTTATAAAATTAGTTTTGAAAAATACTAAAGGTCTTAAACCAGCATATAAAATGATTGGACTTTTAGTAGTAGCAGTTGCATACACTTTATATTTAAGTAAAGTTTTAAATTTAGGAACACAAACATATATACCAATTATCAAACAATATATAGATTTACCAATATGGTTTTATATACCATTTGCAATATTTGTTTTATTAGGTACAACAAATGCCGTAAATTTAACAGACGGTGTAGATGGTTTGTCAACAAGTGTAACAACAATTATAATAACAGGTTTAATAGTTATTAGTGTTATATTTGGAATAAAAGAAGTTGCTTTAATTGGATGCATTTTAGTGGGAACATGCTTAGGTTTCTTGTTATTTAATTTGTATCCAGCCAAAGTAATAATGGGGGATACAGGTTCGTTACTTTTAGGAGGCGCGATTGCCGGAATGGCTTTATATTTAAAAATGCCTTTGATATTAATAGTTCTAGCTTTAATTCCAATAATAGAAACTGTTTCTGTAATGATTCAAGTATTATATTTTAAGAAAACAGGAAATAGAATTTTTAAAATGGCACCACTTCACCACCATTTTGAGTTAAGTGGATGGAACGAAAATAAAGTAGTGTCAGTATTTAGTATAATTACTTTAGCTCTTGCAATTATTTCTATAGCTATAGTGTAATTGTAAGTAGTTATATTTTGAAGAAGAGGAGAATACAAATGCCGAAAAAAGGTAAAAAGGTATCTAGTTTTGTTAACAATCAATTTGACTTTGTATTATGTATAACTGTATTAGTTTTACTTGCAATGGGAATAATTATGATTCTTTCAGCAAGTGCACCTTCATCATTATCAACAACAGGAAATAGTTATACATATGTAAAAAAACAATTTGCATCTGCAGTTGTGGGTCTAATTTTAATGTTTATAATTTCAAAAATTGATTATAGATTTTATAAAAAATATTATTGGCCAATTTATTTTGCATCTTGGATAATTTTACTATTAGTTGTTGTTCCAGGTTTGGGATGGTCTGTAAAAGGAGCTACAAGATGGATAAAAATTGGGGGATTTCAATTTCAACCATCAGAATTAACAAAAATTGGAATGATAATATTTTATGCAGGTTATTTATCTGATCATAAGAATGAATTAACAGATTTTTGGCGTGGATTTGTTAAGCCGTTGTGCTTCGTAGCTCCACCAATTGGAATTTTGTTTTTTGTACAAAACCATTTAAGTGTATCTTTAGTTATTGCTATTATAGCTGTTGCAATGATGGTAATGGCTGGATGCAGACTTCAACATTTTGCTTCAACCGGTGGAGTAGGACTTTTAGGTGTTGGTGCAATTGTTGGAATGCTACAAATGAGAGGAAAAGGTGGATTCAGACTAGACAGAATTGCGACATTCTTTGATCCTTGGGCAGATGCACAAGGAACAGGTTATCAAATGGTTCAAAGTTTATATGCAATAGGCTCAGGTGGATTTTTCGGTGTTGGCCTTGGAGAAAGTAAACAAAAGTATTTATATATTCCAGAGCCACATAATGACTTTATTTTTGCAATTTTAGCCGAAGAGCTAGGATTTGTGGGTTGTATTTTTGTAATAGCTTTATTTGCTATTTTCATTTGGAGAGGATTACTTATAGCAATGAAAGCTCCAGACATGTTTGGAAGCTTGATAGCTATTGGAATAACAACTTTAGTTGGAGCACAAGCAATAATAAATATTGCTGTTGTTACTGCAACAATACCAACAACAGGTATGGCGTTACCTTTCTTTAGTTATGGAGGTACGGCGCTACTAATATTACTATGTACAGTAGGAATATTGCTTAATATTTCAAGAGCTGGGTCAAAAGTTTAAAAAAATGCACAATTGGGGACGCGTCCCAACTGTGCATTTTGCACAGCTAGGGACACATCAGCAATAGTGACCTGTCCCCGATTGTGCATTTTGCACAGCCGGGACGCGTCCCCAATTGTGCAATTATAAGGAGGAGATTTGATGAGAGTTATAATTTCAGCTGCTGGAACTGGAGGTCATATTAATCCAGGAATAGCAATTGCTAATAAAATAAAAAAGGAAGAACCTGATTCAGAGATTATTTTTATAGGGACTTCGCGTGGTTTGGAGACAGATTTGGTTCCAAGAGCTGGTTATGAATTGAAAACATTAGAAGCATATGGATTGAAAAAAGAGGTTTCTTTTAAGAATTTAAAAAATATTATAAAAACGGCTATAAGTACAAGAGTCGCTAAAAAATATATAAAGGAGTTTAATCCAGATGTTGTAATTGGAACAGGTGGATATATTTGTGGACCTGTTTTTGCTGCAGCAACAGCATACAAAATTCCTGCGATATTGCATGAAAGTAATGCATATCCTGGAAGAGCGGTTAAGATGTTTGCTAAAAAAGCTACAAAAGTTTTAGTGGCATTTGATGCAGCTAAAGAAAGACTTTCAATGGCAAAACAGGTTGTAGTTACAGGAACGCCAACTAAGGTTACAAAATTAGAACTTGATTCTAAAAGAAAACAAGAATTACTTAATGACTTGGGATTAAAGGATAATTTACCAATTGTATTAGTGTTTGGTGGAAGTCAAGGTGCTAAGGCTATAAACGAATCAATAATAGGAATGCTTAAAGATAACAAATTAAAAAATTACCAATTAGTATGGGCAACAGGGCCAAAACAATATGAGATTATTAAAGAAGAACTAAATAGAAATAATTTGAATATTGATAATTTACAAAATTGCAAGGTCTTACCATATATCTACAATATGGAAGAAATGTATGCTTTGTCTGATTTAGTTATTGCAAGAAGTGGTGCAATGACAATAACAGAACTTGCAATTACATGTAAGCCTGCAATTTTCATACCTTTGCCAAGTGTTGGAGCTAATAGACAAGAAGATAATGCAAGAGTTGCTGAAAAATTGGGTGGAGCCAAAGTAATTTTAAATTCAGAATTAAATAGTGAAAACTTATCTGAAATGTTAAATGAATTAACAGCAAATGCTGATAAATTAAAGATTATGGGACAAAAAATGAATACTTTAGAGATAAAAAATGTTGAAGAAAAAATCTATAAAGAAATATGTGATGTTGTAAAAAGATAAATAGTGTCGAAATTTATAATTTATAGTAAAATCAAAGTTGATAAAGTAAAAATAAGCAATAATTTGACATACGAAAATGCTTGAAATATAGACAAGCGTAAGCTATATTGTTTTGGGAGGATTTTTGTATGGAAACAATTAAAGAATTTTATGGTGGAACATCATTAGATTGTAATGATGCAGAATTTATGATGAAAAAAGGAAAGGTAGAACTAAAATATTATAAAATTATTACTAATATAATGGGAAGAAAAAACAAACACACAAAATATGGCATTGAAGTTGTAAAAAAATGTGTAAATAATAATATTGTTAGTGAAGAAAAGAAAGAAATATTTAATTGTATTGAAAAAGAAGAAGTCGCAGACAGGGTCTTAGAATTGTTGAAAGTAAATAAGGTCTCACCTATTAATGTAGTTGATATTTTAGAGGATTTGTCAGCAAAAAGAAGAGGGCTTCTAATAAAATAGCAAAGGGAGTAATATATGGAAAACCTAGAAGAAAAAACTAGATATATAATGAAAAAATATGGTATAAGTGCTAACAAAAGTTTAGGACAAAACTTCTTAATAAACGAAGAAGTAGTAGAAAATATTGTGGGTGCATCTAAAATTAGTAAAGAAGACTTGGTTATTGAAATTGGACCAGGTCTTGGAACTTTAACACAAAGTTTATTGGAAAATGCAGGAAAAGTTATTGCTATTGAATTAGATGATAGAATGTTAAAAATTCTAAATGATAGATTTTTTATGTATGATAACTTTCAAGTTATAAATGAAGATGTTTTAAAGGTAGATTTAGCAGATTTAATAAAAAAGGAAAAAAATGCAAATGGTTTAAAAAATGCAAAAATTGTAGCAAATCTTCCATATTATATAACTACTCCAATAATTATGAAATTATTAGAAGAGGAGTTAGATATAGAAAGTATAACTGTAATGATTCAAAAAGAAGTTGCAGATAGATTGATTGCTACTCCAGGAGATAAGCAAAGTGGAGCAATTACATATAGTGTGTATTATTATGCGGAATCTGAGAAAATAATGTTAGTTGAAAATAATTCTTTCATTCCTGAGCCTGAGGTTCAGTCTGAGGTTATAAAATTAAACATCAGAAAGAGTCCAGCAATTGATTTGAAAGATAAAGATTTATTTTTCAAAATTATAAAAGCAAGTTTTATGCAAAGACGAAAAACTTTAATGAATGCATTAGTTAATGGCGGAATAATAAAAGATAAGGCACAAGCAAAAGAATTGTTTGAAAAACTAGGATTAGACATAAACGTAAGAGGCGAGAATTTAAGCATGCAAGAATTTGCTGATTTATGTGATGAATTATAAATAATAAGTATAAAATATATTGTGTTTTATGTAAAAGAAATGGTATAATATATATAGGTTAGATTAAAATTTTAAATGTAAAAAAATATATAGAAAGGTATTATTATGAATCAAATATTAGTAAGCGAGAAGGTATATGTAACTCCAAAACTGAAACGCAAAAAAAGATTCTACAAGATTCAGTTTGTGTTATCTATACTTGTAGTTTTAATATTAACTTCATATTATGTATATTCTGAGTACGACAAAAGAAAAAATGCATCTGTATCAAAAGGGATTCTTAATGATTTTGCAGGAATAGATACTACAATTGCAACAGACGATGTTTTAGTTGTAGCATTAAATGAACGTGCAGAAGAAATTCCACAAGAACCACAGATTTTAGATCAATTCAATACAGTATATAAAGCTGGTAGTGGTAAAGAATATAAGGTTGATTCAATATTGAATATTCCATCTCTTTCAATTAATTACCCAGTTTTATCAGAAACAACTTATGAATTACTAAAAATATCCATTACTAAGTTCTGGGGAGGAGAGCCAAATGCAGTTGGAAATTATTGTATAGTTGGACATAACTATGATGGGAAAGATATATTCTTTGGAAAACTAAACAGAATTCAGAATGGTGATGTTGTTGAATTACAAGATAAAACAGGACAAATCATACGATATAAGGTATATAATAAATTTATAGTAGATCCAACGGATGTTGCATGTACAAGCCAATTAACAAATGGAAGAAAGGAAATGACTTTAATTACATGTAGCGAAGGCGGAAAGACTAGATTGGTTGTAAAATGTAGAGCTGAATAAAACAGCTCTATTTATTTTGCATGAAAAAGGTAAAAAAATGGTGGAAAATTTGAGAAGAGTATTGCTTAATTACGTAAAATGTATTATAATAAATAACTAGAAATTTTGGAAAAAATGAGGGGAAAAATAAAATGGTAAATCCAGAACTTTTGGAAGATTTGTGCTATGATGCAGGTACTGTCAGAAAAGAAAAAGCAATGGAATATGTTGCAAAGAAAAGAGTTAATATAACTAAAGTTATTTATGAAGATAATAAAAATTTTGAAATAAGATCTAAAGTAAAGGGTGACAACGACAATTATGATGTTTATATAAAAGTTCAAAATAATGAGCTAGAAGATTTAAAATGCGATTGCCCGGATTATCAAAAAAACTATGCAGCATGTAAACATATAGTAGCTACTATGGTAGAGTTTGACAATAACCCAGATTATATAAGAATTTTTACAGGAGAGAAACAGAATGATGAAAATGTAAAAAAATCATTATCACATATAAGAAGCGGTAGAAATTCAAATGAGTATAAAATTTTTAAACAATTAGTTAATGAATTTTATAATGACAGTGTAGCAAGTCAAGAAAATGAATTAGGTAAAACAAAAAATAAAAATATTAAAATTGTGCCTAAGTTGTTGATAGATAAGTATAATTCTAATTTAAAATTAGAATTTAAAATTGGAGAACAACAATTATATAAATTAAAAAGCATTCCTGAATTTTATGATAATATGCTAAATCATGAAAATTATAAATATGGTTTAAAGTTGGAATTTGTACATGACAAAAGCTATTTCGACGAAGAAAGTTTACCGGTTTTAAACTATATTATGAAATATGGTGAAATTATAAAATATGCTAATCAATCAGCAGATGAATATGGATATTATGGAAGACATTTAAGTGATTCATATATAACGGTTTCTAATTCTGGGTTTGACGAATTATTTGAAATCTATAAAGGAAAAACGCTTGCAATTCAAAGGGAATATTCTGAGTATGATGCATTTTTTATTGATAGTGAACCTGAAATAAAATTTGAAGTGCAAGAATTAAATGATAATGAATACAGAATTGTACCGAATGTTGATATATACGAATATAACATAATACAAGGTAAAGATTTTGTATATTTTGAATACAAAAATAATATATATAAATGTTCAAAAGAATTTAATGATACTACATTGAAAATTTTACAAATGTACAGAAAGAATTTTACAACGGAAATCAAATTACAAAAGCAAGAACTTTCAACACTGTTTTCTGTAATTTATCCTAAAGTTAAAAATGCTTTAGTATATGATAATTTAAATCAAGAAGAAATTGAAAAAGTAATTCCAAAAGAACTATATGTAAAAGTTTATTTAGACTATGATAAAAATAACTATGTAATTGCAGATATAAGATTTGGTTATGATAGTTTTGAGTTTAATCCTTTTAAAGAAGAAAATATAGAAATTGCAAGAGATGTTTTAAAAGAATCAGAAGTAATGGATATTTTTATAAAAACAGGATTTATGTATGATAAAGATAATTCAAGATTAATATTAACTAATGATGAAATGATTTATAATTTCTTAACTAATGATATAGAACAATATATGAAAAAATTTGAGGTACTTGTAACTGAAGACTTTAAGCAAAAGCAAATAAAACAACCTAAAGTATCAAATATAGGAGTTAAAATAGAAAACAATTTATTAGAAGTTAATTTTGATGGCCTTGGATTTGAACTTTCAGAATTAAAAGACATTATGGACAAGTACAAATTAAAAAAGAAATTTCATAGATTAAAAAATGGAGAGTTTATAGATTTAGAAGAAAATGAAACAATGGATTTGCTTGAAAATCTAAAGACAAACTTAGATATTGATTTTAAAGAAATCGAACAAGGTGATATTAAACTACCAATTTTTAGAAGCTTGTATTTAGATAGACTATTAAAAGATTCTAAAATAAAAAATGTTACAAAAGACGATACATATAAAAACATGATTGACAGAATAGACAATAAAGATATAGATGAAAATGTAGAATTGCCAACAGGTTTAAATGCTAGCTTAAGAAATTATCAAGAAACAGGTTTCAAATGGCTAAAGACATTAGATTCATATAACTTTGGTGGAATTTTAGCCGATGATATGGGTCTTGGTAAAACAATTCAACTAGTTAGTGTTATACTTTCATATATTGAAAACTGCGAAAAGAATGCAATTGAACCTAAGGCTAGTTTAGTAATATGCCCAAGTTCGTTAACTTTAAACTGGTACAATGAAATAAAGAAATTTGCTCCGTCGTTAAAAGTTATGTTGATAAATGGAAATGCACAAGAAAGAAAGAATAAAATTCAAAAAATCGAAGAATATAATGTGGTTATTGCATCATATGATATTTTAAAAAGAGATATCGATATTTATAAAGATAAAAAATATGAGTTTAAATATGTGATTGCAGATGAGGCCCAATACATTAAAAATAATAATACACAGAATTTTAAAGCAATAAAAGAAATTCAATCTGAAACAAGATATGCATTAACAGGTACACCGATAGAAAATTCTTTATCTGAATTATGGTCAATTTTCGATTTTGTAATGCCAGGATATCTATTTAGCTATAAAAAGTTTAAAGAGTTATATGAAACTCCAATTGTTAAAGATGAAGATGGTTCTGCAATGAGAAAATTAAAAATGCTGATAGAACCATTTATTTTAAGAAGAATTAAAGAGGACGTTTTAACAGAATTACCTGACAAAACAATTACTATTTTAAATAATGAAATGGAAGATGAGCAGGAAAAAATCTATATGTCATATATGGCTCAGGTTAAAGAAGAAATTGAAGCAGAGATTTCTATAAATGGATTTGAAAAGAGTCAAATTAAAATCTTATCTTTATTGATGAGATTAAGACAAATTTGTTGTCATCCAGGTTTATTTATAGAAAACTATAAAGGCGAGAGTAGTAAATTAAATCAATGTATTCAAATTGTTAAAGATGCTATAGAAAGTGGTCATAAGATATTGCTGTTCTCAGGATATACATCTATGTTTAATATTATTGAAGAAGAGTTTAAAAAGGAAAACATATCTTATTACAAATTAACAGGCCAAACTAAGGTTGGAGATAGAATTAGATTAGTTGATGAATTTAATGAAAATCCAGATATAAAAGTTTTTTTGATTTCATTAAAAGCAGGGGGAACTGGTCTAAACTTAATTGGAGCAGATATGGTAATTCATTATGATCCATGGTGGAATTTATCTGCTGAAAATCAGGCTACAGATAGAACATATAGAATTGGACAGAAGAAGAATGTTCAGGTATATAAGCTTATTACTAAGAATTCTATTGAAGAGAAAATTTATGAGTTGCAACAAAAGAAGGCTAAGTTGATTGATAATATGCTTTCTACTAATGAGACGTTTATTAATAGGCTGTCTAAGGATGAGATTATGAGTTTGTTTAAGTAACATTTTGACTACTCTATAAAAGTTGAGACTTGAATTTTTTTAAAAATATGTTATAATGTTGCTAAATTTTTAAGGAGGAGATAGTATGAGCGAGAATAAAGTTGTAGATGAAATATTGGAAAAAGTTCCAAAGGCTAAAGAAGCAGTTGAAAAAGTTGAAGAAGTAACTGGAAAGAAAATTGAAGATATTGCTAGTGAAGTTGGAGAAAAAATTACTGATGCAATAAAAGAAAATGGTCAAGATGATCCAAAAGAAGTTATTGGAAATATCGCTGGTAAGATCTTTGGTAAAAAAGAATAATTTAAATGATTAATTAAGAAACGCCCATATTTTAATGGGCGTTCCTAAGTTTTAGTGAGGAAATATATTATGAATGATTATATAACTGTAATAGGCGGGGGATTAGCAGGTTCAGAAGCAGCATATCAAATTGCTAAAAGAGGTATTAAAGTAAAGTTATATGAAATGAAACCTGTAAAATTTTCACCAGCTCATAGTAATAAAAATTTGGCTGAGATTGTTTGCAGTAATTCTTTTAAATCAAATTTGCATACAAATGCTTGTGGGTTATTGAAAGAAGAATTAAGATTGCTAGATTCGTTGTTGATCAGAATTGCTGATAAAACAGCGATTCCTGCTGGGCAAGCATTAGCTGTTGATAGAGAAAAATTTGCTCAAATGGTAACAGAGGAATTAGAAAAAAATGAAAATATAGAAATAATTAATAAAGAGTGTGGTATAGATGAACTTCATCTTAAAGAAATGTCTGAAAATGGAATTGTAATTATTGCTACTGGACCGTTAACTTCAGATAATTTAGCAAATGAAATTATTGAATTAACAGGTGATGAAGGCCTTCATTTTTATGATGCAGCGGCTCCTATTATCGAAAAAGATAGTATAAATATGAATATAGCATTTTGGGGAGATAGATACGAACAAGAGCGTGGTAAAGATGAAGATGTTGATACGTGGAAAAAACGTATCGAAAATTTAAAAGATGCTGATTATATTAATCTTCCAATGAACAAAGAAGAATATGAAAACTTTGTAAACGAACTAGTGAACGCAGAAGTAGTTGAACTACATGAATTTGAAAAAAGAGAAATTTTCGAAGGATGTATGCCTATTGAAATTATGGCAAAAAGAGGATTAGATACTTTACGATTTGGTCCACTTAAACCAGTTGGATTTACAGACCCACGTACAGGTTATAGACCATATTCGGTTGTACAATTAAGACAAGATAATACTGAAGGCACAATTTACAATATTGTAGGCTTCCAAACTAATTTGAAGTTTGGAGAACAAAAGCGCGTATTTAGCCTAATTCCTGGACTTGAAAATGCAGACTTTGTAAAATATGGAGTAATGCATAGAAATACTTTTATTAATTCTCCGGAGTTATTAGATGAAACTTACAATTTCAAAAAAAATAATAACATATATTTTGCTGGTCAAATTACAGGCGTTGAAGGGTATGTTGAATCGATTTCATCTGGATTAGTTGCAGGTATTAATGCTTGTTTAAAGTTTAATAATGGTAATAAAAAACGAGTTTTTGATGAAAAAACAATGATTGGAGCATTAGCTAAATATATTTCTACTGAAAATAAAAAGTTTCAACCTATGAATGCTAATTTTGGAATTTTACCGGAATTGGATAAAAAAATAAGGGATAAGAAGGAAAGATATGGTAGATTAGCAGATATTTCGCTAAAAATTATAAAAAATAGTTGAAAACAGAAAAAAGAATATGTTATAATAAATGTAGATTATTATATTTATAGCACGTAAGATAAATTTTAAGGAGGTTTTTATGGAAGAAAACGGAATAAAAGTATCAGAAGAAGTATTAAAAAATATTTCAGTAGATGAATTAGCTGATTTAAAAGTGGAAGTTGATGAATTAGTTAATGAACTACAAGATTTAGTAGATGAATGCAATGAAGCAATAAATTCATAATTTGGAGGTATTAAAATGGATTTAAAAAGTATAAATGACGAATATTTACAATTTAAAAAAGATTTAGAAACAATAAAAAAAGAGAAAGATGCAATAAGCAAACAAGTAAGCAAAATTAAAAATGAACTTATAATATTAGAAGCTACAAAATCTAATGCAGTATTAGATGGTGACAAAGCTAAAGAGCAACAATATGAAGCTGCTATAAAAACAAAAAAAGAAGAATTAGATAAAATAAGTAAACAACTCGTTGAGAAAAAAGTTAAATTAGTTGAAGTTCAAGTGAAAATAGAAGAGAGAATAGAACAAGTTAGAAATAATCCTGAATTAAAAGAACATTTGGACGAAGCACTTGTAAAAAGATATTCAAGATCAATTAAAAAAGTGAATGAAGAAAAAAATGAAGCTATAAATAAAAGAGATAACTTTGTTAGATTAAATGATTTAGCAGAAAAACATCCATCAGTTAAGAAAAATTTGATTGGTATGACAAATGCTCAAAAAGAAATTAAAGCTTTAAAAGAAGAATTAAGCAAATTAGCAAATCCACCAATAAATGGATTAGTTACTTATACAGATCCTGCTAGAGCAAACGATATTATGACTAAGTTTTTACCTATAGCTAATGCAAAATATAATAAAAACAAAGATCTTTTGACTAAATATGCTAAAACACAAAGATTAGACATTAAAGATCAAGAGTTATTAGAATTAACACAAGCTTTGACATTAAATAAAGGTCATATTGATATAAAAGGTACAGTTGAAAAGCAAGTTAGAAATATTAATAAAGAGGTTAAAGGTTATAATAAGCAATTATTGAATTTATCAAATGCTATTAATTCTATTGATAAAACTTCAATACAAAAAAAACAAGCACAAGCTCAAGCAAATAATAATATAACACCAGTTAAAACAGGATTTTTCAGTAGATTGGTTGCTAAATTCAAAAATTGGAGAAATAAAAATGAACAAAAGTCTTTACCACAAGCAGTTCCTACAAATCAACCAGCACCAGTTGTAAATAATACAGCTAAAAAGAAAAGTGAATTTGCTGCAAGTATGAAATATGATATTGTAAAAGAAGAATTTGATAAAATGGAAAAAGACAATATTAAAGCTGGAAAACAACAAAGAAAACAAGCACAACCTGATCTTGATAGAGATTAATCAAATATATAAGAAGAATATGGCGTAAGCTATGTTCTTCTTTTTATGTTTGTAAAAAGAAGATGTTGAAAAAATAGTAAAAACTGGCTTAAAACCATTGACTTTTAACAATATTAATGATAAAATATAGACCGTTAGATAAAATTGCCAAAACAGGCAATTCCCTAGCGGTTTATTTTTATTATAGGAGGTGAAATTTAAGTGCCAACAATTAATCAATTAGTAAGAAAAGGAAGAAAAACTGGAACAACAAAATCTACAGCACCAGCTTTACAACATGGTTTTAACTCAATGAAAAAGAAAACAACAAATAAGAGATCACCACAAAAAAGAGGTGTTTGTACAGTTGTTAAAACAGTTACACCAAAGAAACCAAACTCAGCTTTAAGAAAAGTAGCCAGAGTTAGACTTTCAAATGGTTATGAAGTTACTTCTTACATTCCTGGTATTGGGCACAACCTACAAGAGCACAGTGTTGTTCTTATAAGAGGTGGAAGGGTAAAAGATTTACCTGGTGTTAGATATCACATTATAAGAGGAACATTAGATACAGCTGGTGTTAAAGACAGAATGCAAGCTAGATCTAAATATGGAGCAAAGAAACCTAAAAAATAGGATTCGGTTTGAAAGCAAGTTGAATTTTATAGCAGGCTTTCAGAATGAAAAACAATAGTGCTAATAACTTACTAATTTAAGGTACTTAAATTAATAATAGATTATAGCGCTATACGGGAAGGCTTGAAAAAGAGCTTTTCAGAGTACCTTATGATACTTGAGGAATATAAGTATCAAAATTTTAAAAGGAGGGA
>JAFXOY010000155.1 GCA_017528375.1 Clostridia bacterium
ATTAAAAATAAAAATAACAAAGAAAAAGTTTTTAATAAAATTAAATTAATAAAAATCATTATTAAAAAAATAAAAAAAAATAAAGAATTGCTTTTAAGAGTTTTACTTGCTAAAGAATTATAACATTAAAATAATGAATATAATAATATTTTATAAACTATCTAAGATTTAATTGAATTTAATTAGCCTTCCATTGAGCATGACAGGTAACAACATCACCATTTACTGAAGAAAGCATAGAAACAGCTCTCCTGTCAGCATAAAGTGCGAGAGATGAGCCTGAAGGTTGTTGATCTTTTTTATACCATAATGTATTACCATTAACCAAGTAAAGCCACTTTCCATCAGATTTACGAGATAAATACCATCCTTTAAAGGTATATCCTTTTTTAGTAAAGTAATTTTTTCTTAAATTAGTAGCAATACCACGAACATGACGAGTATCATCCATTCTGAAATATCCACTAACAGTATTTGTTCCGGAGTCAGTTCCTCCATTTCCATCATAATGAACTGTGTAAATAGGTGTCAAAGAATTAGCAATTGGAGCAAAGTTACCTGATCCTGATTTATAACTGAGATAATATACTGCTTCATAATCCATCGGACTTGCATTGGCATTAAAATACATTTTCAAATCACCACTCGTACCTTGTCCTGTTCTGAAACCGCAAGACTCGACTTCCAAAGACTTGCATTTAGAATTAAAATCACTACTCTTCAAATAGAAAGATGTCTTGGTAGGTAATACTATAATGCTTCTATCTTTTTTATAATCCATATTTCCATCGGTGAAAACATTACCAATATTATAAGTGATTATAGCTGTAGTTGTTATTCCATTGTTATTTGGAGGCTCAAAATATGGAGTGTATATAGTTTTTTCTAATGGATTAAAAACAAATCCCTGAGAAACCCATGTTTCCATGTTTGCATATGTTCCATAAGAAGTTGAACTTTTAGCGAAAACAGCATTCCTTTTATCAAGTATTGCTATTTTAAATACTTTAATTTCAGTAGGATTGCTTTTATTACCAGAGGCTGAATCAAGAATTTTACCATAATAGACAGTTTCACCTGTTTTGAATATCAAATGAAAATAGCCACCAGCGTGTTTGAATTGTCTTAATGAACTACAACTTATGGCTTTTCCACTTGTTGTGACTAATTTGAAATATCCTGTGAAATACAATTTTTTTCCTTTTATCATATAACGAGATACCGCGTGTTCTGTTTCGCATGTTGCAGATAGAAGATAATTTACATCATTCTCTGTTACTACAAGAAGATCATTAGCATGTCCGGCTGTTGTGCATGTGCTTGGAGATGAAGCTGTAAGACTACTATAATATTCCATTTCCTCAGTAACTCCTTTGTCTACATTTGTTCTAAAAATTGTGGCAACGTTAACATTTTTATTTCCAGAGTAAATCTTTGCGTTATATATATATGTTGTTCCTACGTTCATTCCTTGCACTGATGTTGTTTGGTATGTAGTACCACTTACTTTTCCACTGCGGTTGGGAAGTTTACTTAATATTTTTGCATCTTTCATGGTATAGGTTTTATAATCATTGCTTACAATGACTGCTTTGCTTGTTTCATGCAATGAAAAAATAATAAATAAACAGAAAAGAAAAGAATTTATGTTAATTCCGTTCATTTTAATTAATATTATTTATTTTTATAAAAATAAATATTCA
>JAFXOY010000156.1 GCA_017528375.1 Clostridia bacterium
AAAAATGGTAACTATAAAATCAAAAAAAGAAATTGAATTAATGAGAGAAGCTTGTAGAGTAACTGCATTAGTGCATAAAGCTTTAAAAGATAATATAAAACCAGGAATTACTACACTTGAATTAGATAAAATTGCTGAAAAAGTAATAAAAGAAAATGGTGGAATACCAGCACAAAAAGGGTATAATCCAGGAATAAAAGGAGTTCCACCTTTTCCTTCTTCTATATGTGTTTCAATAAATGATGAAGTAATTCACGGAATCCCTTCAAACAGAGTAAAATTAAGAGAAGGTGATGTTGTTAGCATAGATTTAGTAGTATTAAAAAATGGCTTTAATGGAGATGCTGCAAGAACATATGTTGTAGGTAAAGGAAGCAAACAAGCTTATGATTTATTAAATGTAACAGAACAAGCATTTTTTGAAGGAATTAAATATGCTAAAAAAGGAAATAGAATAGGTGATGTATGTCATGCTATTGGAGAATTTGTTGAAAAAAATGGATATTCAGTAGTTAAAGAATTTCAAGGTCATGGTATTGGAAGACAAATGCATGAGGATCCAGGAATTCCAAATTATGGAAAAGCAGGAAGAGGAATTCGCTTAGAACCAGGTATGACACTAGCAATTGAACCTATGGTAATTCAAGGAAATGATGAAATTTTAGAGTTAGATGATGGATGGACAATTGTAACTGAGGATGGAAGTTTGTCTGCACACTATGAAAATACTATTTTAATTACAGAAAATGAGCCAGAAATATTGACTTTATTATAATTTTATTATATAATATAAAAGCTATCGTTCAAGTATTTGGAAAAAAATGGAATAAAAAATACTTAGAGTTGAGATAATTAAAAATAAAATTTGGGAGGTTAACATGGCAAAAGAAGATGTTATTGAATTAGAAGGAACAGTTGTAGAAACTTTACCTAATACAAATTTCAAGGTTGAACTTGAAAATGGACATCAAATTTTAGCTCATATCTCAGGAAAGTTAAGAATGAATTATATTAAAATTCTTCCTGGAGATAAAGTAAAAGTTGAATTATCTCCATATGACTTAACAAGAGGAAGAATTACTTGGAGAGCAAAATAAAAAAATATACAAAAGCAAATAGTGTTTGAATAGTTTATGAGGTGCGATGTGAGATGTATAGGAATTTCATTTAGCCTGTAATTAATATACGTCTGACCTCACGCATCATTAAAATTAGTCAAACACTATATGTAGGTTATTGTAACAAATATTACAGGAGGTGTAGTGAAATGAAAGTAAGACCATCAGTTAAAAAAATGTGTGAAAAATGCAAAGTAATCAAAAGAAAAGGTGTTATCAGAGTAATTTGTGAAAATCCTAAACATAAACAAAGACAAGGATAATAATAATTAATTTTTTTATGATATTAACACAAGTTATGTAAGCGGCTGATAATTTATTTAATTTGTGTTTATATATAATATTTTATATTAGTTAAAGATTAATATGGTTAAAGAATCCGAGTTTAATTATATTAATGCATTTCACCTTTAATGAAGTATAAAATAAACAATAAAATTTTAAACAAAATATTTTGGAGGTGCTAAAATAATGGCTCGTATATCAGGAGTAGATTTACCTAGAGAAAAAAGAGTAGAAATTGGATTAACATATATATATGGAATTGGTTTACCAAGTTCACAAAAAATATTAAAACAAGCTGGTGTTAACCCAGATACTAGAGTAAAAGATTTAACTGATGACCAAGTACAAGCAATAAGAAATGCTATGGATGGTTATGTAGTTGAAGGTGACTTACGTAGAGAAGTTGCTCTTAACATTAAGAGATTAACAGAAATAGGATGCTACAGAGGATTA
>JAFXOY010000009.1 GCA_017528375.1 Clostridia bacterium
ATCAATTGCTAATTCTTTTACTAATTTCTTTTCTGTTTCAAATATTAAATCTGTTAAATCTCCTGAAATTATGTTGTTATATTCTTCTATTGTTATTTTGCATGATTTCTTATGACATCTTCCTTCTATCTTTTCTTTCTTTTCTAGGACAATATAACTCAAATCATCTCCATAATACCTTATCCTCCATTTAAACCTTTCTGATAAGCCAGAATTTGTTGTATAAATTGACGTGTCTTTGTAATCGTCAAAATACATAGAATGTATTAAATATCTTCCGAGCAGTAGGTGTATGAGGATCTATCTCCATTACTTCAGATAATCTTGATTTTAATAGAGATAGTTCCTGATTACTTAAAGTATATTTCCATTCACTACGATATTTTTTCATAGTACTTAGGACCTCCTTAATTATCTTCCACGTTTTCCACCATTCATTTGCATTCCACCATCTTGATTCATTTGTCCAGGCATTCCGCCTTTCATGCCTCCGCCCATCATTTGATTTGTTAATGATGTGATTTCAGTTCCATTTACAATTACCGTTCCTCCGTTTAACTTTCCTTCTCCATCATAGTCAAATGGTGAGTTTCCTGTAATATCGACTGTACCTCCATTAATATATAGGTTTCCATTTACATCAATAGCATCTGTATCTCCTTGTCCCATTTTTATTGTAATTTTACCTCCATTTATTTCTATTGTAGGAGTTCCTATGTTAGATTTCTGACTTCCATTTATTCCATCATCAGATGCAGAGATATTTATTGTTCCATCATCTATTTTTACATATGTTGCTTCTATTCCTTCGGCTGATGTTATATTAAATGTTCCTCCACTTATTGTAGCTTTTGTTATTGCTTGAATACCATCGCTTTTTGCTGTTATATTAAATGTCCCACCTGTAATTGTTACATATCCTAAACTTGTATCTTCATCATTAGATGCCTTTATTCCATCTCCTCCAGCATTTATTGTAAAGTTTCCTGCTGAAATTTCTACACTATCTTTTCCTCTAATTCCATCATCGGAAGAATTTATAGTATATGTTCCGTTTTTAATTACTAAAGTATCTTTTGATACAATTCCATCATAATTTGATTTTACTTCTAAAGTTCCAGTACCTTCAAATACTAAATCAGCTTTTGAATAAATTGCACCATCTAAATCTTCAGTTGTTGTAGCAGTAACTTTATTTGTACCTGAAAGTACTATCGTAACTGTTTTAGCTTCTTCAATATTTATTGCAGGTCCATTTGAATTTGATATTGTTACACCATTTAAGTTAAGAGTTACCTCATTATTTGTGTTTATAGTAATACTTTCATATTCTCCTGATAAATCATAACTTCCGCCTGCTGTTATATTTAGATTTTTTGAATCTGATTTACTAGTAGAACTACTAGAACTTGTGTTAGTACTTGTAGTTACCTCTGTATTTGATGTATTGTTATTTATAACTGCTGTATTAGTTTGGTTGTTTAATACTTTTGTATTGTTATAGGCAATTACAAAACATACAGCAATACCTATAACTATTGCAGTTGCAATTATACCTAAAACTATTTTTTTAACATTTTTATTTTTCATTTCATCCATGATTTTTCTCCTCACTTTCTTAATATGCTTTTATTATACAAGTGAATTATTGAAATAAAATTGAAAATTTTTAATTTTTCTATATTTTTACAATAAAGCTTGTAAAACCTCCTTTTGAAGCAGCATATATCTCTCCATTGTATTTTTCTACTATACCTTTTGCAATTGAAAGTCCTAGTCCATATCTTTTTTCTGATCGTGATCTTGCTTTATCTACTCTATAGAATCTTTCAAATATCTTTTCTCTTTCTTTTTCTGGTATAGGTTCTCCTTGATTCTTAATTTCAATTTTTATATCACTTTTTTCTTTTAATGTATTTACAATTATTTTTCCATTTTCTTCAGTATGTTTTATTGCATTATCAATTATTATAGAAATAATATGTTTTATATCTTCTTTATCTCCGTTAAACTCTATTCCTTCACTTATATTTGTTTCTAATTTAATTTTCTTTTCATATATCATACTTTCAAAAACTGAAACTGCCATTTGAACTTCTTTTGATAAGTCAAACTTTTGATTATTTGATTTGATTTCTTTTTCCATTCTTGCAAGAACCAATAAATCATTAACAAGTTTATTCATACTTTGAACTTCTTTTTGTATATATGTTATCCATTTGTTCTCGCCAACCTTATCTTGCAATACATCTGC
>JAFXOY010000157.1 GCA_017528375.1 Clostridia bacterium
AAGGTCGAAACGGTCGGCTAACGATGCAAGCTGACCGTCTTAACGTGATGCGTTAACTGATGAGACCAAGAATATTAGAGAAGCTTTATATGACAAAAAAACGCCCTTGGATGAAATATATTACAAAGGATGATATGCCAAATGACGATTTATTAACATTTTCCGATTATGTTGGCATAGAGGAAACTGTCGATATTGTTCTTGCACTCCCCGGTTTAATTATTCCAATCCCTCGTAAACCGTTCAGAATTGCTAAAGAAAGATATATTATTGACAATTTCAATGGCACTAAATATTCAATAAATCAATTGGCATTGGATTGTGATATGTCGGTAAAACAAGTTTATAAAATTTTGAGGAAACATTTATCTAAACAAAAAAAGGATAACTCCTAATTACTGTAATCCGAATCTTTGTTCATAACCGATGTCACCCTCCGGCATCGGATTTTTTTATGCTAAAATTAATATTATGAAAAATTTATTAACTGATAAACCCCTATATAAACACGACTGCGAAAAATGTGTATATCTTGGATCGGCACAGGAAAAGGATTTTTATTTTTGCAATAAATCATTAACCGGCAGAGATTCTTTAGTTATAAGATTAAGTGATAAACCAAGCGATTATTTAAGCATGCCTGTAGAGGTGGCAAAAGGTGGTATTATTTCAGGGGAAATAAACGATAGTACCTTTGAACTCGCTTATCACTTGTATAGGGTAAATCAATTATTAAATAATTAGGGAAAAGCAAAACGCTATAATATAGCGTTGCTTAATTGTTTTATTTTAATCCAAGTTCTTCTAATTCATCATCATCTATGTCTTCTGTAGGTCTTATAGAATCCATTTCTATATTGTATCTTTTTCCATCTTTATCAACGCAGGTAGCGAACTGGATATCTATATATTTGCCTCCGTTTTCAGCAAATCTGTTGTTCCAAGTATAAAGAACTAATCCGATTTCTTTTGTTTTATAATTGTAAATTTCAGTTCCAAATAATGTTCTGTCTTTTTCGAGTACCATAATTTTGCCCTTTCTGTTATTTATTAATAATTACTTTAATTGCATTTTTTACTTCAGGTTTATTTGTTTTGAAGTCTATGTATTTACTTGTAACTTTGATTAATTGAATTGAACAACCGTTTTCAACAAATAATGCCAATATATCTTCAATTCTTGCTTGGCAGTTTGTAATTGTAATGTAGTCAATATTAAATTCTTTACAATGGTCTATTATAGGTTTTACATCGTTTTCCCAAATTACATCACTAAAATTAATGTTTTCATTTGTTGTTTCTAATGTTCTTTCATAAGCATAAAAGAATGTTGAATTAATGCCTTGATCTTTAAGGCATTTGTCAATGTTTTTTGCTTTTTCTAATTTTTCAATTGTTCTCATTTTTATGTCCTTTCGTTTAATGTGCATTAACATTAATCGCTCTGAATGTACTTTAATTAAAGTCATTGGGAACGATTTTGTATCATTTCAACACAATAATTTTTCTTTTATTCTTCATCATCGTTTGATATTTCATCGACAAATTCAGGTTCATAATTTTCTGCAATTTCTTTGCATAATTCAATTAATTTTTTTGCATATCTTTTTTCTTCATCAGAGGATATATCCTCGTTGTAAAGTGCATTTTTACAATCTACTAAATCTTGGTAGGTGTTGTGAAATCTGCAATAACTCATGTTTGACATTTAAAACCGCCTTTCTATTTTTCAATAAGTTCACCATAATATTTATCTTCAGGATGTTCAGGATCGAGTAAGCATTCAATCATAAACACAAATCTTTCGCCGGCATCAATTCCTGTTAATTGAACGCAGGCAACCATTTTTTTATCTTTGCTTATTGCGACAACTTTGAAATCGTCATCAATGTTACCTTCAAAATTGATAATATGTTTTAGTTTGTAAATTCCGTTCAATTCAATCATTGTCTGCTCCTTAATCGTCTAATGAAGTGCCGTCTGAAAATACAAGTTTTTCAATTCTTAAATCACCGCTTGAGGAATCTTTTCTGTATTCGATTTCTTTGAATCCGTTTTCATCCCAATAATCAAATACTCCGCAACCTGAAATGCCGATCCCATATTTTTTAGATAATTTTTCAAGTTCATTCATAAATGCTTGGTAGTTTCTTTCTTCTTTGTCTGTTGTCATAATGCCCATATTTATTGCTCCTTTCGTTTAATGTGCATTAACATTAATCACTCACAACTCACTTTAATTAAAGTCATTGTGGGCGATTTTGTATCATTCGGACACATAGTTATTGAGCGATGTAATAAGGTGTTTGTGCGTAATTATTGAAGTTCCAACGCAAGTCAAAATAAAAATCCTGCTCATAATCCGGGGTTGGTTTTATATGAGGCGGCAGGAAGTTTTTGC
>JAFXOY010000158.1 GCA_017528375.1 Clostridia bacterium
AACAAATTATCATTTATCTGATTTAGAATATCAATTCTCTTGGTAATAGTGTTATATTCTCTCACTATTTTTTCTTGTTCTTTAATATCAGGTATACTAATTTTTGTATCACATAACTCTTCCCAAGAAAAGATTTCTCTTGCAGAACCCCAAGAATTATATCTTGCATATCTATCAAACTCTGGGTTTGAAAAAATCAACATTAAATATTCTGCATTTAGTTCATTAGGTTTTGTTATTCTGAATGGTATATATGAACTAGATATAATACACTTATCATAATCTTTTAATAACGCAATTGATAATTTATCTCCATTTCTTGAAGTTACTGGTCCATAAGCGAATTGACCTTTTTCAACAACTTTATACTTTGTAAAATCTGTACCTACAGTATTAGCAATAGATGGAATAAACTTTTTTTCTATGCTAACTCCAAGTAAAGTATTAACACTTAAGTTTTCATTTCTTATATCAGTTTGTTCAATATAATCTCCTATTCTTTTCAAATTAGATTCCATATCCAAGTTCCTCCATAATCTTTTTTATTTCATCTTTTGATTTTTCTTCTTCAATAAATAATTCTTTCAGATTATTTTGGATACTTTTCATTTCTTCTTCATAATTAGTCTCTTCACTTTTTTTATCAAATTCTATATATTTACTAGTTACTAAAGAATAATCAGACAAATTTTCTTTATTAACAGATGCACAATATTCTTTAATATCAGAATACAACTTTTCTTTATCGGAAGACTGCCATAAATGATAAGTGGATGCCACTTTATTAATATCATCTGTTGAAAAGGCAGTATACTTCTTTTCAAAAGGTTCACCCATTTGTCTTAAATCCATAAATAGTATTTCATCTGTTCTATCTCTGTAACAGAATTCATTTCCATTTTTATTAACTTTTCTAGCTTTTTTATTCTTATTAAATACCCATACAGTAACTGAAATATCTGTTGTATAGAACATATTTCTAGGTAAAACTATTATAGCTTCAATTAAATCATTTTCAATTAATTGCTTTCTAATTTCATATTCTGTTCCATCTGCTGACAATGCACCATTAGCTAAAAGAAGGCACCCAACCCCATTTGTTGACAATTTTGAAACAAAATTAAGTATCCAAGCATAATTAGCATTGCTTGTTGGAGGTACTTTATATCCTTTCCACCTAGCGTCATCAATTAACTCATTTTCTTCTCTCCAGTCTTTTTGATTGAAAGGTGGATTCATTAGTGCATAATCTGCTTTTAAATCTGGATGTTGATCGTTTTGGAAAGTACTTGTTGCTTTTTTACCTAAATCAGCAGATATACCTCTAATAGCTAAATTCATTTTTGCTAGTTTTAATGTAGTAGCTGTTTTCTCTTGTCCAAATACACTGATATTCTTTTTATCTCCACTATGTTGTTCTATAAATTTCATAGATTGAACAAACATACCCCCAGAACCACAAGCTCCATCATAAACAGCTCCAGAATATGGTTCTATTAGTTCACAAAGCAAAGCTACAACAGTTTGTGGTGTGTAGAATTCTCCCTTACCTTTTCCTTCTTTTAAAGCAAACTTCGATAAAAAGTACTCATACACTCTACCAAAGAAATCTTTATCATGAACATCAAACTTTAATTGATTCATTTTATCTAACAGTGATGCCAAATCATTATTTTCTAATTCTAATCTTGAATAATAGTTATCAGGTAAAGCTCCTGCTAATGATTTATTTTTTAGTTCTATTTCATGTAAAGCAGTATCAACTTTTATTGCTAATCCATCTTGTTTAGACTGACTCATTAGATAATCCCATCTAGCACACTCTGGAATAAAAAATACATTGTCTTGTTCGTAGAAAGATACTTCATTAAGCATAAATTCTGGCTTACCTTCAGATAATAATTTTTCTCTTTGCATTGTAAATCTATCATTAGCGTATTTTAAGAAGATAAGACTCAAAATAACGTGTTTATATTCAGCAGGTTCTACTGCACCTCTCAATTTATCACAAGCATCCCAAAGGATACTTTCCATTGACTTTTCTTTTTTTGCATTAGCCATCTATTTTCAACCCCTAAATTCATATTATTTGTTCATATACTTGACAAATTTTCTCTAATAGACATTATATACTAAAAAAGAAATTTTTTGAACAAAAAAAGTGACGAAAATCCAAATTTTTCGCCACTTCCGTATTTTGTAATGTAATTATGTGAACATATAATTTTTCTTATAAAGTGGCATCTAATAAAATTTAACTTTATATACAATTAAGAGGCAAGTTCACGGATATAGTCTGAATTATTTAAAGAAACTATATTATCATTTAATAGTGATATATATTTTGTTTTACCATCTTTCATAAAGAACATGCTATAACTAGCAACATATGTATCTTCTACAATTGCATCATATTCAAATGGTACTATAATTTCATTTTTTTGATTAATCACGCCCCATTTGTTATTTTTACAAGCAATATATCTTTTTTCTGATTCATCACTACCAATTTTCCATATAGCTTTTATATGTTCATATTCAAATGGAATAACTTCATTTCCTTTTAAATCAATAACTCCACACTTTTGATTTGCTGATTTATAAACATCACCGTCTTTTTTCCACATATCGCCTTTATATACAACAAAAGTATCAAAATATGCGTATGCAGGTATATATAAGAATTGTGGCTCAAATAAAACTTCGCCTGTTTTTCTATCTACAACACCCCAAATTCCAGGACTACTAGTCATCGCATTTTCGAACTCATCTTCTTTAGCATTTAGAATATTTTTTCCATTATAGTTCTTGTAAGCAATCATATCCCACATACTTTGAAATCTTTCTTCCTCTTTATATGGGTTATAGTATCCTACCTTATTTTC
The DNA here is from genome assembly GCA_017528375.1 of Clostridia bacterium. GTDB lineage: Bacteria > Bacillota > Clostridia > TANB77 > CAG-508 > CAG-492. The sequence goes on from JAFXOY010000158.1 coordinate 2,886, forward strand.
CATATATAATTCAGCAACCTTATCTGCACTTTCAATAGCTGGCTTACCATAAACATATCTTTTTTCTATATTTCTATAATACTTTTTGGTAATTTCTGTAGCTTTCTCTTTTTCAAAACTATAATTATTTTGTAATATTTTAATAACATCGTCTGTATATTGCCTATAAGCATCCTCAACATTATATTCTTTAATTGGGTTAAAGATTAGGAAAGAATGTTTTCCAGTTTGAATCAAATCAACTGTACCATCTATGTTATGATACTTTGCATATATAATTCCATTTTCCTCTCTTTCAATCTTTACTTGAGACATATAAATTTTAGTTTTATATGGCACAATACAATTCGCATATTCTAGTGCATCTTCAACCTTAAAATCATCAATATTGCAATCACCATGTAATCTTCCACGCTTGTTTTCCTTTCTCTTTGCTTCAATTGAGTTAACTGTATTTTCTCCAACGTTTACATCATTTGTACATACATCTTGCTCCATAGCATTTAACTTTTTAACATTTTTATCCATTGCGTTATTCCTCCTTATATTATTTTTAACAAAAATAGGATTGAAGCCTCCCCATTTAAGTTTTGTAAATCATACAAAATATTTTGAGGTGTTTCAATCCTATTGGACACGCAATGTATATTAAGTGTAACTTCTTTGGACACGCAATGTATATTTTATTTATATTCTTTGCAAACCTTTTCTGCCACTTCTTTTAGCTCTTTTTTTAGTGATTCTGGCTTAATTATAGTTACCAAATCCATATTTCTCATAGCCCAGAACTTAAAACCAAGCAGACTAGCATTTAAAGATATTTTAAATTGTTTATCATTTACTTTTTTCAAGGCAATGTCTTTACCAAATCTTTCCACTACTTCATCTAATAACTCATTACCACATATAGCTGTTATTTGTGCTGTTTCTCCACCAAATGATTCTACTGTTGATAAAGCAAAATCTTTTATTTCTTTTTTACTCTTATGAGGA
>JAFXOY010000159.1 GCA_017528375.1 Clostridia bacterium
TACTAAAAAATATATAAAAAATATAAATATTAATTAATAATAAAAATATTATTTAAAAAATGTTATCATTTAAAAAAAACACAAAAACATTATTATTTCTTCAAATATATTTCCTTATTTTAACATCTATTAAATGTCAAACAAATACTGGAAATTCTTTTTCAGTAATTACCCCTCCTGAAATAATTGAAGAAATAGAAAAAATAAATCAAATAAAAAGTTCTGAAATCCCTTATAGAATAGGTAAATTTGGTGATATTCCATTTGGAAAAACTGTATTAGCAATGATATTTATAGAACAACAAGATGATGGTTCAAATTATTGGTGTAATTATGATACAACTAAATCACCTAATGAATTAACAACATATGCTTCTATTTATAAAGAATATTTACCAATGATATTAGTAGATCAAGGCCAATGCTCTTATTCAAGAAAAGCTTTAAATGTACAGTTAAGAGGAGGTTTATCAATGCTAATAGTTGATGATGATAATGATTTAGATAATAATGATAAATATAATGTCCTTGATTTAAGAGGGAATTCAATTAAAATTCCAAGTTTAATTATCCCCAGAAATTATGGAGATCTTATTAAAAATTATATTCAATCACAAAAAATAAAAAGAGAAAGAGAAAAAGGCAGTATGCCTGAACCTATTATTATTAGTGTTAAATTTTCTGCATATAATCCAGATGGAACAGTTGAAATGAATTTATTTATGAGCAGTGATGATGTAAATGCTATTTATTTTTTTAAAGAATTTGAAAATTATAAAGAATCTTTAGGAAAAAAATTAAGATTTGCTCCTATATATAAATATCATACTTATGCATCTTATAAAGCAAATAATAATGTAAATGATGATCAAGATGATTCACCTTGTTTTGCAAAAAAAGAAACTCATTATTGTTCAACAAATAATACTGATTTAGGAATATATAATCCGAGATTTGTTTTAATGGAAAATTTAAGACAAAGTTGTATATTTATTAATTTTGGATTAGATTTTTATTGGAATTATATGATTGAATTTGGAAATCAATGTGCTAAATTAGATAAACCAATTTTTAATGAAGGATGCTCAATAGTTTCTTTATATCATATAGGCTTTGATCCTAAAAATTATACTAAAATAAAAAATTGCATGCAAGATTTAATAGATTTTAATTCAAAGGTTGATGATGATTATCAATTATATAATTATAGAAAAGTTTATGAATATCCTTTGATTACACTTAATGGAATAAAATTTAAAGGAATGTGGCTACCAAGAACAATTTTTAATTCAATTTGTACTTCCTTTATAAATGATGAAAGTATATGTGGATCCCCTCAAGCCAAACAATTATCTAAAAAATTAAAAGTTTATCCTACTTCACTAATAATAATTGTAATAGTATTCTTATTTTTCTTTACTTTGTTATTAATAATTTGTTATAGAAGAGTAGTTTATAGATCTGTTGAACAAACACTAATTGAAAAAATACAGACAGAAACAATTAGATCAATAGGAAAGTATAATAAAGTAAAAACAGACAAAAAGAAGCTTAAAGAAGAAGAATAAAATTTATGAAAATAAAATAAAATTTATAGAGAATCTTGTAACTTTTTGCATTTTGGTACGTCTTCTAACTGTATGGACAAGAAAATAGAGCATATCGAACAACTGCTGAATCGTTATTTCAACGCCGAGACCACCCTCGAGGAGGAAAGCGAACTGCGCGCCTTCTTCAGCAGCGATGACGTCCCTGCCCACATGCAGCAGTGGAGCGCCCTCTTCGAGGCTGACAGCGACGAAGTACTGGGTGATGACTTCGACGCTCGCATCATGTCCATGATTGCCGTCAAGGCTCAGGTTGTCTCGCTGAAGACACGTCTGGCGCCCCTCTTCAAGGCCGCTGCCGTAGTAGCCATCATCCTGACACTCGGTGGAGCCCTGCAAGCACCCTTCGACAGCACATGGAGCACACCCGATGACTATGCCCGCTATCAGCAAGAGCTCGACAGCGTGGCCAACCTCAGTCCCGTGCAGGCTGACAACGACCTCAAAGGCCAGCAGTCCACGGACGACGGATTGAGGTCGACGGTTTCCCCGTCAACGCCTGCCCTTCCGTCGAGTGAAGCTCCATCCACCAATTGACAATACAGAAAATTTAAGCTTTCTCTATATTAAAATCATGTTAATTAAAACACCTGTCAAGCTGTGAAGCCCTCAGGAGAGCGCAAGCTCAGATGACCGAAAGGTCACATTTCTCTCAACATTTCATAACATACTAACTGAAGTGAGGCGACATCCCAAACGAGGTGCCGCCTCAATGCATAAAAAAAGCCACCCTGACAGGTGGCTTCGGGGTGACTCGTTTGGGGCTCGAACCCAAGACCCCAACATTAAAAGTGTTGTGCTCTACCAACTGAGCTAACGAGTCTCCACTATGCTAAAACCAACAGGTGGTTTCAGAAAGCGGGTGCAAAGGTACGACTTTTTAGTGAAACAGCCAAATTTCTTGGGAAGTTTTTTGTTTTTTCGCGTTTTACTTCTTTACTTTTTCGACTATTTCCCTTTTCCCTTTTTACTTTTTACCATCCTCGGCAATGGCCTTCTGGTAGCAGTCGCGGCAAAGGGGTTCGTACTCCTGTGTCTCACCCAGCAGGACGCGCTTGTCGTTCTGTACGGTGCGATGGCTGACATAGGCCAGAGAGCCGCACTTGACACAGATGGCATGCACCTTGGTAACATCGTCGGCAATGGCGCAGAGAGCAGGCATAGGACCAAAGGGAACGCCTTTGAAGTCCATGTCGAGGCCTGCGATGATAACTCGCACGCCACGATAGGCCAGCTCGTTGCAGACATCTACCAGTCCCATGTCGAAGAACTGAGCCTCATCGATGCCCACCACGTCTATGTCGGCTGCCAACAGCAGAATGCTGGCGGAGGAGTCCAGTGGAGTGGAAGGAATGGCATTGTGGTCATGGCTCACCACTTCCTCGTCGCTGTAACGGGTGTCGATGGCTGGTTTGAAGATTTCTACCTTCTGCTTGGCAAACTGGGCACGGCGCAGACGACGGATGAGTTCTTCGGTCTTGCCTGAGAACATAGAACCGCA
>JAFXOY010000160.1 GCA_017528375.1 Clostridia bacterium
AAGTATTACAAATGCTGATGATATTAAGGCAGAAAATAGAATTGCTTTATGGCAAGGAGATATAACCAAACTAAAAATTGATGCAATAGTAAATGCAGGAAATTCACAAGGATTAGGTTGTTTCTTACCAAATCATAATTGTATAGATAATCAAATAAATACTTTTGCAGGTGTTAGACTTAGACTTGCTTGTAACGAAATTATGAAAGACTTAAATTATAATCTTGAAACTGGAAAAGCAATAATTACCAAAGGCTACAATTTACCAAGCAAATATATAATTCAAACTGTCGGACCGATAATAGAGAATGAAGTTACAGAAGAAAAAGAGCAAGAACTTGCAGATTGCTATATAAATTCTTTGAAATTAGCAGTTGATAATGGAATTAAAACAATAGCTTTTCCTTGTATATCAACTGGAGTTTTTAGATTTCCAAAGGATAATGCTTGTATAACTGCAATTAAGTCAGTAAAAGGATTTTTAGAAAATAATAACATAATAGAAAAAGTAGTATTTAGTGTATATTCAGATGAAGATTTAGAAATATACAAAAATGAATTAAAGTAAGGAGATGAGGAGATTGATTATAAATACTGGAATGAGAACAGATATACCTGCATTTTATTCAGAGTGGTTAATGAATAGAGTTCGAGATGGTTTTGTTTATGTTAGAAACCCATATTATAGATTACAAGTAAGTAAATATAGTTTATCTCCTGATGTAGTTGATTGCCTTGCTTTTTGTACTAAAAATCCATACCCAATGCTTAAATATTTAGATGAATTAAAAGAAAAATATAAGATGTTTTGGTTTGTAACGATTACACCTTATGGAAAAGATTTAGAGCCTAATGTACCACAATTTGAAAAAGTTATTGAAGATTTTAAGATTTTATCAAGCAAAATAGGTAAAAATGCAGTAGCACTTCGCTATGATCCAATATTTATAAACGAAGAATTTTCAGCAGATAAGCATATTGAAATGTTTGATAAATTTGCTAAAAGTTTAAATGGTTATACAGAAGATGTTACAATTAGTTTTTTGGATTTATATGAAAAAGTAAGGCGAAATGCACCTGATATTAGACCACCAACAAATGAAGAACAAAAGTATATTGCAAAAGAATTTGTTAGAATAGGAAAAGAAAATAATATGGTAATTCATGGATGTTGTGAAAATCCAAACTTGAAAGAAGTTGGAATTGATATAACAGGTTGTATGAGCCAAGAAATTGTAGAAAAAGCAATAGGCTTTAACTTAAAAGCACCAAGTAGGCAATCAAAAAGAATTGTAACTGATGGTAATAAAGAAGTTACAAAAGATATAACTTTATCTGATAAAGGAAAACCTATTTGTAACTGCTTAATGGGAAATGATATAGGAGCTTATAATAGTTGTATGCACCTTTGCAAATATTGTTATGCTAATTTTAATAAAACATTAGTAAAAGAAAATTATAAACTTCATAATCCAAAATCTCCATTTTTAATTGGAGAAAGCACACCAGATGACAAAGTGACAGACGCAAAACAAAAAAGTTGGAGAGTTGATAATGAATTAGAACAAGTAACATTATTTTAAGGAGTTGATGGAAATGTTTAATTATGAATCAAGAATTGAAAATGCAAGAAAAGTTATAAACGAAGCTGATTATATTTTAATAGGAGCAGGAGCAGGACTATCAACTGCAGCAGGATTAGAATATAGTGGAGATAAATTCAAAAATAACTTTGGAGATTTTATAAATAAATACCATTTTACAGATTTATATACTGCAACTTTTTATGATTTTCAAACCCAAGAAGAAAAATGGGCATTTTGGGCTAGACTTATAAACTTAAATAGATATAATAAAGAGCCTTTAAAATTATATAGTGAAATATTTAATTTAATAAAAGATAAAGACTATTTTGTACTTACAACAAATGTAGATGCACAATTTGAAATAGCAGGATTTAATAAAGAAAATATCTTTGCTACACAAGGCGATTATGGAATGTTACAATGTTCGAAGGCTTGTCATAATAAACTATATTCTAATAAAGAATTAGTTGAAAAATGGTTAAAGAATACGAAAGATTGTAAAGTTCCAAGTAATGAAGTGATGTATTGTCCTGTATGTAATGAAGAAATGGATGTTAATTTAAGAAAAGATGCTTACTTTGTAGAAGATGATTATTAGTACAATCAAAGTGATAAATATAGCGAATTTCTTGATAAGATTAAAGGTAAGAAAGTAGCTTTAATAGAAATTGGAGTTGGTTTCAATACACCTGGAATTATCAGATTTCCTTTTGAACAATTAGTAAAAGAAAATGAAAACTATTCATTGATTAGAATAAACAAAGAGCATCCAGAGAGTTGGAACGATTTAGGCGAAAAGTTTATTGCTTTTAATGAAGATACAAATAAAATTATTGAGGATTTGAAACAATAAAATGAGCGATAAATTACAATAAGTGTGAAAGATAAAAAGTTAGAAATTAAGTTTTCTAACTTTTTATTTTAGTATAGTAAATGTAAGCTCTAAAATCAATTTTAAGCCATTTTTACATTTTAGGTATATAACTATAGAAGGAGAGAGGGGAAGATGCTATTTTTCAGAACCTCTATATTATAATAAGAAATAAAAAATAATTTTTCAAAATAATTATTAAAAATATAAATTTTAATAAAAAATGAAAAAATAGAAAAATTTAAAACAGGAAATAAAATAAAAAGCTTAATTATAAATTAGTAAAAAGTTATGAGAGAGAGTTTCATAATAAAATTAAAACTAATTTTGATAATTAAGCATAAAAGTCGTTGCTTAGGAAATTTCTTCCTAGGCAATTTTTAGTATAGGAGAGGATAGGAAATATAGACTGAGGTAGTCAAAAAATGAAATATTAAACATTGCACAAAATGAAAGTTTTGTGCAAATAGAAGTAGGATAAAAATATAAAGTCTATATTCAAGCTCCTACCTCGTAATTATTGTTATATCTAGCTTTTGGCTATATTACACTTATATTTATAACAACAGCTTATATGTTTATTTAATAAAAACCTCTTAAAATCCATTTTAACGCGTTATTATTTTATACTTATATAATTTCATTTCTAATTTTATATTTATCCTATATTTTTATTTATAATTTTTACTATATTATATTTTTTTCTTATATTCTTATATGAAATTTTCAAAAATCTCGAAAATCCTCATATTTCAACAATTAGCTCAATTTTATAGACAACAAACTATATGTCTAATTTTTAAAAACGCCTTAAAATCGATTCTCGTGCGTCGCTATTTTAGTACTTTTTAGTAAGTTTTCTTAAACACTAGTTATATCAGTATTTTCATCAAAATTTGTTATCTTATAATATAGTTAAGTTTTAACTTAATAATTATACAAATATATATAACTTGTTGTCTAAAATATAAAAATGTCTTAAAAACGATTTTAAAGAGTCTGAATATTATTTTAAATCATAAACTAATATGTTGTAATTTTAATTATAAAAATTAATACTAAATATAAAATTATTAAATATAATTATAAAAATTTTTATTTATACAAATGTTCGCATTTAAAAATTTAAATTTATATATCAAAATTTTAAAATTCTAATTTTAATTGTAATTATAATTTAAAAAAACTTTTAATTTATATTTTCTATATCAAAATTCTAAATAATATTTTTCTTCAGAATAATATTTGTACTTTTTATAATTATTATATATTTTATCATATTCCAAAATCCTTGAAACTGCCCTATCTCCCCTACCTCATTGTTTTTATGCAAAATATAAAACCGGTGACTAGCCCGGTTTTATATTATAAATTTATTTGCCTTGAAATGGTTACTAAATAATCTATGGATTCTGGCTGCCATTCTACTTTTAGGTTATAGATTTTTTCACTTGTTAAAATAACCTTAAAGTTAACAATTGGTGCAAGTTTCTGCATGCTATAATCGGTATACTCAGAGAAAAAAGCCTCAAGATCATCAGCTAATAACCAATTTAGCTTGTTCTTCCAATTCATCTTTGTTTTCAATATCATATCCTTCAGCCACGATATTTCTAGAAGTTAAAGTCCATAAAAAAGCTTTAAACTTAGGAAATCTCATTATATTTTTCTTCATATATGTTAATAAATTACATAATTTTTTATATAAATCACTTTGTAATTAACTCTTTATCACAATTTGGAACAATTTGATCTAAATCTTCAATATCCTTTTCAGCTAATCTAATAATTTTACTTACAACTACGTCTTCTTTTGATAATATATAAACATTTATATAATTAAATTCATCTAATTTAATTGCTCTTTCCTGATAAGTTGGTGATAGTACAGTACTTTGATATTCCAACATATCATAATCTCTTAGTAACGAAAATGCTTTTCCATATTTTGCAGGATATCCTAAATCTACAAAGTCTATATCAAGTGTTGCTCTGTTAGTATATTCGCCTAAAATACAGGTACTTCCACCAATTATATAAATGTCAAATGGCTCAAGTTCTGCTATATTCTTTCCATATCGATGTTTTTCCTAACCATTTTTTCTTTAATCAACGTTAAATACTTATTAGTGAGTTTTTCTAATTCTTTTATATTATTTCCAAATGTTTTTATTATTTCCCCTTTGGTTTTATATGCAAGTTCCACGTCCTGTGCTGTTATTAAACCGTTTTTTTCTGCATCTAACAATTCATCTTCGTCCAAAATATTAATTCTTCCGTCTGGTACAATTACCACGTCAAGATATAAATCGTCTTCAAAAGGTATACCATCTTCTATTCCATTTTGTTTGCATATATCAAAATACCATTCTTTTATTTCATAATTCTCATTGTACATTGCCGTAATTGAAAAATTTTTGTCAACTGGATACATAGCAAACCAATTATAACCCTTGTCTAAAATACATCTCTTTTCTGTGTCTACTCTCCATGATTTAGCTACTTCTTTTATATTTACTAATGTAATATATCCCTTAAAAGTACTATCCTCTATATATTTTGTTTTAAACTCACTTTTTACGATATCTTTTATATATCTTAAATCTGCAAATTCTCTTTTCATAATTCTCCTTTCATAATTCTTTTTTGTATAATATTATCATATTTTGATTATAAAAATCAACTTTTTATTATAGTATAATCTTAAATTAAGACGTAGCACTTAATTGACTTTACATAAAAAATATGATATACTCTATGTATCAATCGTTATTCATAACAGAAAGCATTAAATAGCTGAAACTTTTTTTAATAAGAAAGGAGTTTGTAGTATGCTTATCAGTGTGATAGTTCCAATTTATAATGCCTCATCAACGCTTAGAAATTGCATTGATAGTATCATCAATCAGGAAAATTTCAAGGATTATGAAATTATTCTGATTGATGACGGATCAACAGATGATAGCTACAAGATTGCCAAGGAATATATGGCAAAATATCCTGCTCTTGTGAAGGCTTACACTTTTCCTAATAAAGGTGTATCTGTTGCTCGGTCTATTGGCGTAAGTGTTGCGTCGGGCGAATTTATCATTTTTGCTGACTCAGATGACACAATTAATTCTTTTTTACTTCGAAGAATAGCCGATATTCTGAAAATTTATCCTAATTTAGATGTTATCAGATATCAGGTTAACCTTCTTAATGATGAAGAGCACAAGGATCACAGCAGGCACAATTGTATGTCAAATACATATAAACTTATGTCTGGAAAAGAAGCTATTATGCTATGGGCTGGTCCTGGAAAGAAGTACGCGCTTTTTTGGCTGTACTCCTTTAGAAGAGCTCTCTTTTCTAAAACTGTTAAAATGCTTGAACTTAGGCGTTTCGGAGATGTTGCTTATGTCCCACTTCTTATCGCTAATAGCAATAACGTTATTACTATAGATTATGTGGGATATAACTACGAATGTAATAATGAACACAGTCTCTCTAATGAACCAAGTTATGAACATGCTAAAAATCGGAGCATTGATTTTCTCCGGGCATGCAAATTTGCAATCAAACATTTTAATGAGTTGGATTTTATTACAGATAAGGAAGCTGATTTTTTCAAAAAAGATTATGAACGCAGACTTAAGGGATATTTTTACAGTCTCCCTGACAAACTCAGAAGAGAACTTGCAGATATGTATTGCTTACCTGTTAATCGTGAACATTAATTATGTTTGCTCAACTAGACGCTGATATTCAATATCAGCGTCTATCTTTTAATATTTGAACATAGTTAAAACTGTTTCCATTAGTTCCGCTTCTCTAAAATTCTTCAATTAAACTCTACAATATTGACTTTTTCCCAATCAATGATAAAATTACCTTAACTAGTATTACACAAAAGAAAGGATTGATATATATGACTATAAACACAGAAGGTAATCCATCATTCTTAAATTCATTTTTAGATTATACTGCCACTATTTTAAACAAATCACCTAATACCATAAAAGAATATAACTATGACTTAAATAACTTCTTAAAATTCATTCTCGTACATTTTAAGATGACAGATAAGAAAGATTTAAAAGAAGTTGATATACATGATATGAGTATAACGACTATTGAGAAGATTAAACTAGAAGATATACATGCATACTTATTCTATTTAAAAAACAATTTTCAAAGTAAAGCCGCTACTCGTGCTAGAAAAACAGCTAGTATACGTGTATTCTTTACATATCTATCTAGTAAAGCAGGTTTGATTGAAAAGAATCCTGCCCAAAACTTAGAAACTCCTAAACAAGATAAACGTGTTCCAAAATACTTATCATTAGATGATAGTAAAAAGCTTTTAGAAGCGGCTACTAATGTAGATGATCGTAATAAAGAACGTGATTATGCTATTCTTACTTTATTCTTAAATTGTGGTATGCGTTTATCTGAATTAGTAGGAATTAATATTAAAGATATTAACTTCAATGATTGTAAAATGAATGTTATAGGTAAAGGTAATAAAGAACGTACTATATACTTAAATAAAGCTTGTATATCTGCTATTAACACATATTTAGCTGTTAGACCAAGAGATGGCGTAAAAAGCAATTCTCGTGATGCATTATTCCTAAGCGAACGTAAAGAACGCATTAGTAATAGAACTGTTCAATATATAGTAAAACAAGAATTACGTCGTGCTGGTCTTGATACTAATAAATACTCTGTACATAAACTTAGACACACTGCTGCTACTTTAATGTATCAATATGGCAATGTAGATATACGAGCTTTGCAGGAATTATTAGGGCATGAAAGTATTTCTACTACCGAAATTTATACTCACGTTGCTAATGAACAAGTTAGAAATGCTGTCGAAAGCAACCCTTTATCTGATTTTTAAATGACACATTTGGGGACGGACTCATTTTGGGTCAAAAATGACACATTAAGGGACGGTCTTTAAATTTTAAAGCATATCATAAAAAAATATCAAAAAAAGTCTTAGAAGCGGATTAATTTACTAACCACTCCTAAGACTTTTAATTAATTGGTATTTTTAATTCTTGACCTATTTTTAAATCACTAATATTTAAATTATTTATCTCTTTTATATCATATATTATATCTCTAACATCTTTATTTTTATAATAAGAGTTTTTCAGTTGTTCTTCTGAAGCTATCTTCCATAAAGTATCTCCTTGAGTTACATATACAGTTTTATAATCTATTTTATTGCACGAATATGTTGCATTTACTAATGCACTTCCTCCTAATAATATAAGTAAGAATAAGATTGTTGTACTTACTACAAATTTTTTAGCATTAACTATTTTTTCATATTTACATCCTCCTTTTAATACGAACATCTTTTTGCTATGCTTTTATTATAGAAGAACTTTTGTTCGTTGTCAAGAGGTATTTAAAATTATTTTTCAAATTCATAAAATAATCGGTTGAATCTGTTCTCTCTCTAATGCTTTTTCTAATGTATCAATTATCAATTTTGAATCAAACACTAATGAATTAGGTTTCGTAATTGGATTATCTTGTCTAAATGGAACAAAATAATAATTCTTTCTATTTAAAATTTTTCCTATGTTTTCTGCGCTGCCTGATAAAGCATCATTTGTAGAAATAGCAATAACTAATGGACGTTGATTTCTTAAGTGTGATTTAGCTGCCATTGCAACTGGAGTATCTATTATTCCATTTGCAAGTTTTGCTATAGTATTTCCAGAACACGGAGCGATAAGCATTATGTCTGTCATTTTTTTAGGTCCGATTGGTTCCGCTTCTTGTATAGTATGAATAATGTCTTTATTAGTAATTTTCTTTATTTTATTTATATGATCAGAAGCGGTTCCAAATTTTGTATCTAGATTATAACTGTTATATGACATTATAGGAATAACTTCTGCACCTAATTTAACTAAACTTTCCATTTGCTCTATTGTCTTCTCAAAAGTACAAAATGAACCAGTAAGAGCAAATCCTATTTTTATGTTTTTTAAGCTCAAATTTTTCCCTCCTTTACATACATCAATCTATTACTATAGTATGAAATTATGTAAATAAAAGTTCGTTTACCCAAAAGAAAGAAGCACCTCAAAATATGAAGTGCTTTTTTAAATTAATTAGAAATGAATTTAACTAAAATAATTCCAATAACCATCACCGTGGAAGCCGGTATAACCATGAGTATATTCATCAGGATGTTCAAAGTAATATATTACACTATCTTTAACAGACTGTGTCACTTCCTTTGAAAAACAACCTAAATTTACATATCCCCACGCACCACTAAACTGGTATCTTTCAGTAAGAACTCCATAAATGGTATCCGGAAACCGACTTGAATTAACCCTATTCATAATTACTTCGACTACTTTTGCTTTTTCCTGGACACTAACCCAGTAAGAGCCATATTCGTGTCCTACAGCATTACACAAAAGTATGTAATCTGACTCAGATACATAGTCAGTAATATCCCCTGTAAACTCAGTATTTCCCTCAGAAAAATCGTTCTCTCCATTATCCTCTTCGAAATACTCGTCTTCATAATCAGAATAGTAGTCATCTTCATATTCTACGTACTCCTCTTCTACATACCCTTCAGCATCAGCATCTTCTTCTACTATTGTTTCTGTTTCTATAATAGTAGTAACCTCAGCTGTTGTTGTAGTAGAGTTGGTAGTTGTGGTGGTTGTTGAAGTTGTCGTTGTTGTCGTAGTAGTGATAGTTGTTGTGTCTATTGCAGAATTCCGTTCAACAATAGCAGCAATCTTTTTAAAATCACTACTTAAATCAGCTACATTTTCATCTGTTACGATTAAAGTGTTAGCTAATTTTACTTCCCCTTTTTTAGCTTTGTCGTCGTTACCTCTCTGTGTATGCACACTTGTAATAGAACCAGTAAGCAAAATTGCACACGCGCTTACTAATTCTATCTTCCGTCGGACACCTTCGGTAAATTTCTTCATTGCTAAACATTCCTTTCTTACCCATATTGCATTTGCATATATAGGTATATAAAAAAATTATTTATGCAAATATTTGCATATGCTAAATATTATAACATATTATGGTAAACTTGTCCAGCATTATCTGGTTATTAAAAGAAATAATCCTTGACCAAAAGTGGCCAAGGACGTAAGGTTATATTATATTACCATGTAGTTGCAATATCCAGCTGATATGGATTACTATATGCAAATCCACCAGTATCACACACAATACCAGTGCCCAAAGAGGTTTCAACTAAACTTCCTCGTGGATGAATATCCAATGCAGCTGCACACATTACATAGTCCCCGAACATTTTGACACCATCATCCCTTACCCAATATGAATAATAATATCCCGAATTATTCATAATGCTAATTACCCCAGACATATCTAAGTTATAATATGTCTCTTTACCAGAAGGACCATATACCACTCCAGCACTAGCAGATAATACAGGGCCATTCCATGTAGCAGTAGCTACAGGTTCAGTAACAGACTCTGTTATTTCTTCAGTAACTATAGATGTGGTAATTGTTATAGTAGTTGTTGTAGTCTGACAGGTAGTAGTCGTAGTAGTTGTCGTTGTGGTATTTGTTGTTGTCGACATTGTTGTTTTGCTAGTAGTCGTCGTTGGAGTAGTACTATTGCTAGTTGTTGTTACTTCAACAGGACCAATAGCAAAAGCATTTGCCAGTTTCATAGGAACATTATCCTTATTTAACCTGGCGTTCGAGTAACTTTGCGAGCCAAAGTTTAATGGCACAATCAATATCTGCATAAAGCATACTATCATGAAGGAAAGAATTACAGATGCTGCCCTTCTCCGATAAATGTTGAATGTACCATTTTTTGTGCTCTTCATGTTTTAAACACAACCTTTCTTTCGTGCATATATTTATATCTGAGCACGAATTAAAAAATATTTATGTACAAAAAAGTACATGTCGAATAGTATAACATATTTTTAAACATTTGTCTAGTATTCTTTATTTAAAAACAAAGATAACTCATACTATAAAGTATGAGTTATCTTTGTGGTCCCCAGTTTGTGGCTATATCAAGTTGATAGCTTAAAGGGTACGTCTGAGTTTCATCAGGATAATATGATTCTGGATCATATATCCGTTCATTACTGTTTTTAGGATCAGTAACATATGATGGAACAACAATGTTTTCACCGGTTTCTTCGTCATAATATGTATACATATATATGAATCCACCTGTATCAACAACTATTCCTTTACCGAGAGAAGTATCAACTATTGTTCCCTTGGGACGAAACCGTAAGTCTGCTGCAATCATAATATAGTTGCCAAACATTTTACAGCCATCGTCACGTATCCAGTATGAATAGTTATTGTACTTACCTTCAACATCATTAGCATGCATGATTTCAATTACAAAACTCATATCCATGTTATAAAATGTTTCCTTTCCAGAAGGCCCTTGAATAGTTCCTTTAGAAGCGGTAAGCTTTTCTCCTGTCCATAAGGAAGTTGAAATAGATTCTGAAGTATTAGGAATTTTACTATTTTCTGCTGAAGCAGCAGAGTGGTCTTTAGCAATACAATATAAAGTACAAATTCCTAATATAAGAAAAATAACAAATAAAATATTGTTTTTTTCTTCGCTTGGACTGTTGCTTTTGCTCATAAGTAAACACCTCTTTGTCCTTTCAAATTTGTAAAATTATTTAACACAAATAAAAAATAATAGCATGTATAAATACATACTATTATTTTAACATATTTATTATAATTTGTCTACTTTATGTTTACTTTACAAATTATTGTATCAATTTCATAGTTTCTCTAGCAATAACTAATTCTTCATTTGTTGGTATAACCCAAACTTTAATTTTTGAATCAGGAGCTGAAATTTCAATTTCTTCTCCTCTTAATTGATTCTTTTCTTCATCTAATTTAACACCTAAAAATTCAAGGTTTTTACAAATACCGCTTCTTCTGTTAAATTGATTTTCACCAACACCAGCTGTGAATACGATATTATCTACTCCACCCATAGAAACCATATATTTTGCTATGAATTGAGCTATATTTAAATCATAAGCTTTTAAGGCAAGTGCTGCTCTTTCACTACCATTATTCATTGCAGCTTCTATATCTCTAACATCAGGAGCTTCTCCAGAAATTCCAGCAATACCAGATTCTTTGTTTAATATTCTATCCATTTCTTCAGGAGAAATGTTTTCTTTTTTCATTAAATATGTAACTATAGAAGGGTCTAAATCACCGCTTCTAGCACACATCATAATTCCTCCAAGTGGTGTTAATCCCATACTAGTATCAACTGATTTACCACCTTGAACAGCACATAAACTAGCACCTTGTCCTAAGTGACATACGATAGTTTTTAATTCTTCTACTGGCTTATTTTCAAGTTCTGCAACTCTTTGTGATACATAGTAATGTGATGTACCATGGAAACCATATTTACGTATTTTATATTCTCTATAATAATGATATGGAATAGGATATAAATATCTTTCTTCAGGAATTGTTTTATGGAATCCATTATCAAAAACAGTTACATTAGGTTTATTTGGCATTAAGTTTCTACAAGCTTCAATACCCATAGCAGCAGCCATATTGTGAACTGGAGCTAAATCAGCAACTTCTCTAATTCCTGCTACAACACTATCATCTACTAAGATAGGATCAGCATATTTTTCTGCACCTTGAACAACTCTATGTCCAACAGCATTTATTTCATCTAAGCTATCTATTACTTTATATTCTGTTTCAGTTAATTGTTTAATGATAAATTCCAAAGCTTCTTTATGAGTAGGCGCTGGATTTTCCATTACATATTTTTCTCCATTTACTTTATGTGTTATAAAAGCCTTAGGATCCCCTATTCTTTCATAATTTCCTTTTGCTAAAACGCTCTCATTTTCCATATTAATTAATTGGTATTTTAATGATGAGCTACCACAGTTTAATACTAATATTTTCATTTATTTTACCTCCTGCACAATTGGGGACGCGTCCCTGCTGTGTAAAATGCACAGCAGGGGACAGGTCAGCTTCAATTGCTTTAATTTTTTCTATATATTTATAACATACAAACAACTAATTTTGCAACTATTTTTACGTATATTCTGATAACTACTCTCAAGAATCTTAAGCCATTTTGCTCTTTACATCTCTTGCAATTAATAATTCCTCATTAGTAGGAATTACAAACATCTCTATAGACGAATCAGAAGCGGAAATTTTTCCTTCTGAATTAACAAAAGTATTATTTGCTTCTTCATCTAATTTAACGCCTAAAAATGTCAAATAATCACAAATTCTTTGTCTTTCTTTAGCATCTTTCTCACCAATTCCAGCTGTGAAAGTTATAATATCTACGCCACCCATAGAAACCATATATTTTGCAATAAATTGTGCAACATTGTATGAGAAAGAATCTAATGCAAGCACCGCATTATGATTTCCTTCTGATGCCTCTGCTTCAATGTCTCTAAAATCTACTGACACTTCAGATATTCCATATACACCTGATTTTTTATTTAATATCTCATCCATTTCATCAGGAGTATGATTTCTTGTTTTAGCTATATATGTTGCAACAGATGGATCAATATCTCCACTTCTAGTTCCCATAGGAATTCCACCTAAAGGAGTGAATCCCATACTAGTATCTACTGATTTTCCATTCTTGATAGCGCATATACTAGCACCTTGGCCTAAATGGCAGTTAATTATTTTTAAGTCTTCTAATGGTCTTCCTACTAATTCTGCTGCTCTATTAGCTACAAATTGATGTGAAATTCCATGGAATCCATATCTACGTATTTTATATTTCTCATAATATTTATAAGGAATAGGATAAATATAGCTTTCTGGTGGGATTGTTTTATGGAATCCTGTATCAAAACATGCTACATTAAGCTTACCAGGCATAACGCTTAAACATGCTTCCATTCCTGAAATAGCGGCTGGATTATGTAGTGGTGCTAAATCTATTATAGATTTTAACCCATCTAGAACTTCAGGTGTAATAACAACTGGATCTGTATATTTTTCTCCTCCATGAACAACTCTATGACCTATAGCATCAATTTCATCAATTGATTTAATAACACCATATTCATCACTTAACAATCTTGCTAAAACAAATTTTATTGCTTTTTCATGATTTGAAACTGGTCTTTCAAACTTATGTTTTTCATTTCCAACTTTATGTGTTAAAAATGAATTACTTTGACCAATTCTTTCAAAATTTCCTTTTGCTAAAACTTCTTCTGTTTCCATTTCAATTAATTGATATTTTAGTGATGAACTACCACTGTTTAATACTAATATTTTCATATTCTTCAATCCTTTCTTACATCAAAGACCGTCCCTTAATGTGTCATTTTTGACCCAAAATGAGTCCGTCCCCAAATGTGTCAAATGTGTCAAATTTTATTGTGCTTGAACAGCAGTAATTGCAATAACGCCTGCTATATCTTCTGCTGAGCAACCTCTTGATAGGTCGTTAACTGGTTTAGCTATACCTTGGCATAGTGGTCCATATGCTTCTGCTTTTGCTAAACGTTGTACTAATTTATATCCTATATTTCCTGCATCTAAATCAGGGAATATTAATGTATTTGCTTTTCCTTGTACTGGGCTTCCTGGAGCTTTAGAAGCGGCTATTTCTGGAATAATTGCTGCATCTAATTGTAATTCTCCATCACATATTAAATCTGGAGCTTTTTGTTTTAATAATTTTGTAGCTTCGACTACTTTATCTGTTAATGGTGAGTGTGCACTTCCATATGTAGAATATGATAGCATTGCTACTTTAGGTTGAGCTCCTACTAATTGTTTAAAACTATTTGCTGATGAAATTGCTATTTCTGATAATGCATCTGCATCCGGATATTCATTTAACCCACTATCAGAGAATATAAATATTCCATTTTCACCATATTCGCAATCTGGAACTACCATTACAAAGAATGCTGATACTAATTTTGTTCCAGGTGCTGTTTTTAATATTTGAAGAGCTGGTCTTAATGTATCTGATGTAGAGTGACATGCTCCTGATACTAAGCCATCTGCGTCACCATTTTTTACCATCATCATACCAAAGTATGTTTCATCTTTTAATGTTTCTCTGGCTTTTTCAATTGTCATTCCTTTCGCTTTTCTTAATTCATAGAACAGTTGAACATATGTTTCGTATTTCTCACTTTCTATAGGATTGATTATTGTTGCTTGTGATATATCTAAATTATTTGCACTTGCCATTTCTTGTATTTTAGCTGTATCTCCTAATATAATTAGATTTGCATATTTCTCACTTAGTGCAATAGAAGCGGCTTTTATAGTACGTATATCACTTCCTTCAGGCAAAACTATTGTTTTTATTTCTTGTTTTGCCTTGTCTTTTATTGTTTCAATAAATGACATATAAATTCCTCCTTATAAATCATAATGACATCCTCATTATATTAGGAAATTTAAAAAAGCACAAGGCTATTTGAAAAAGATTTAAAAAATTGTACCAATTCTTTACAATAAAATTACAATGGTAAAGCATTTACAACCCATATTTTCTTATAGGTAATATAAAAAGAGCAGCTAATTTAGCTACTCTTTTTATTTTATATATTATTTTACAATTATCCCTAATAATTTTGATAATTCCATAGCTTGATATTCATCAACTATAATCCCCTTTAAATCTTGTGGCATTACAACTATTCCTGTTATATCGCATGTAGAAAAATCTATTCCATTTAGGTCAGTTTTATATAATTGAATTCCAATTAAGTTTGAATATTGAAATTCTACCTTCTTTAATAAGGCTTCTTGTATACTTGCATTTGATAATTTGCTATTTAAGAATGTTGTTGTTTGTAAATTAGTTAAAGCAAAATTTGCATAGGATGCATTACAATTATCAAAGTATGCGTTTTGCATGTATGTATGTGTAAAATTACATCCAACGACTTTACAGTTTCTAAATGTAACTCTTATAAAATTACAATCACTAAAGTCTGTATTTGAAAAATCACAGTTTTCAAATGTTACATCTACAAATGTTATTTTATTGAATTTTGCATTTAAACATATAGAGTCTGAAAATTCACATGTATTGAATTCAAAGTTGTTTGTGTCTATGTGTGCTTCATAACATCCTTTAAATCTTAGTCCTTTTATGTCTGTCATATTCATTTTAGCTTGGTTAATTATTTTTGCCAAGCTATTACATTCTGTTAAACTGTGTGTATCTATTGCATATCTAGCATAAGGATTAATTCCATAATCTTCCAAATTATCCATTTATTACTCCTCGTCTTTCTTGCTTCATATTTTTCTATTGTATTTTTTCAAGTTTATTCGACAAATTTCGCATAATCTTCTATATTTATTATTTAAATATAACTTTTTATTTTAGTCAATAATTTTTTTAAAATATTTTTGTATATTTTTTTATTTTTTACACATAATAATTTTGAGAAAACGATTGGAGGTGTTTCTTATGTCAGAAAATAATAATAAAAATAACCAAAACAATAATAGAAATTGTGATTAATTTATTGAATAATAAAATAGAAAAGAAGCGGAATTATTTCTCGCTTCTTTTTGCAGTATATTCTATTACATCAAAGACCGTCCCTAAATGAGTCAAAAATGTCCCAAAATGAGTCCGTCCCCAAATGGGTCAAAAATTAAAGCATTTTCTTTAAAAACTTACCAGTATAGCTGTTTTCATTTTTAGCAATTTGTTCTGGAGTACCTGTTGCAATTATTGTTCCTCCTGCTTCCCCACCTTCTGGACCTAAATCTATTATGTTGTCACATGTTTTTATTAAGTCTAAGTTGTGTTCTATTACTATTATAGTATTTCCTGTATTCACTAATCTTTGTAATATATCTACTAATCTATGAACATCTGCAATGTGTAGTCCTGTTGTTGGTTCATCTAAAATATATAGTGTTTTTCCAGTTGCTTTTTTAGAAAGTTCTGTTGCAAGTTTAACACGTTGTGCTTCCCCACCTGATAATGTTGTAGATGGTTGTCCTAATTTGATATATCCTAATCCAACATCATATAAAGTTTGTATTTTTTGTTTTATTTTTGGAATATTGGCAAAAAATTCTAATGAATCTTCTACTGTCATATCTAGAACATCAGCAATTGTCTTACCTTTATATTTTACTTCAAGTGTTTCGTGGTTATAACGCTTTCCTTTACATACTTCACATGGTACATATATGTCTGGTAAAAAGTGCATTTCTATTTTAAGCAATCCGTCTCCATTACAGCTTTCACATCTTCCTCCCGGTACATTAAAACTAAATCTTCCTTTTTGATATCCACGCATTTTAGCTTCATTTGTTCCTGCAAAAATGTCTCTAATCAAATCAAACACTCCAGTATATGTTGCTGGGTTAGAACGTGGAGTTCTTCCTATTGGTGATTGATCTATATTAATTATTTTATCAATATTATCTAAGCCTTTGATCTCTTTACATTTTCCAGGTTTAACGTGTGAATCGTTAAGTTCTTTAGTTATTGCTTTATATAAAACCTCGTTAACTAGTGTACTTTTTCCTGAACCTGAAACACCTGTAACACAGTTAAATACTCCTAAAGGAAATTTAACGTCAATATTTTTCAAGTTGTTTTCTTTCGCTCCGATTACTTCTATATACTTACCTTTTTGAGGCTTTCTTCTCTTTTTAGGAACTTCGATTTTCTTTGCTCCGCTTAAATATTGACCAGTAATTGAGTCTTTAACTTTTTTGATTTCTTCTGCTGTTCCTTGGGCCATAACATTACCACCATGAACACCTGCACCTGGGCCGATATCAATTATTTGATCAGCAGCATACATCGTATCTTCATCATGTTCTACTACTAATAATGTATTTCCTAAATCTCTTAATTTCTTTAATGTATTTATTAATTTTTCATTATCTCTTTGATGTAATCCTATACTTGGCTCATCGAGAATATATAAAACTCCTGTTAAACCAGAACCAATTTGTGTTGCTAACCTTATTCTTTGTGCTTCCCCACCTGATAATGAACCTGCACTTCTAGATAATGTTAAATACTCTAATCCAACATCCATAAGGAATTGCAATCTTTTATTCATTTCTTTTAATATAGTTTCTGCAATCATTGCATCCTTTTTAGAAAGCTTTAAATTATCCAAATATTCTTTTATCTTATTAATTGGCATATCTGTTAATTGATTAATGTTTTTATTACCAACAGTAACAGCAAGTACTTCTGGTTTCAATCTTGCGCCTTTACATTCGTCACAATCACATTCACTCATATACATTTCGTAAAAATCCCTCATACCTTGGGATTTTGTTTCATTGTGACGTCTTTCTAATGCAGGAATTACCCCTTCAAATGGAGATGTAAATCTTCTTATTCCCGCAGGTGAGCTATATTCAAAATCAATTTTTTCATCGCCAGTACCATATAATATCTTATCTAAAAACTCACGAGGAAGCTTTTTAATAGGTTGTTTTATATTAACACCATAATGTTTACCTATGCTTTCAAAATACATTTTGGCCATTGTATCTCCTTTTTTCATAGTACTAGCGCCAAAAGCTTTTACACCATCATATAAAGTTTTGCTTTTATCTGGAATAATTAAATCTTCATCCATTCTCATTAAATATCCAATACCTGTACATTTTGGACATGCACCAAATGGATTGTTAAATGAGAATAATCCTGGTGTAAGTTCTGGAAAGCTAAATCCGCAATCTGGACAAGCGTAATTTTGACTAAATAGAATTTCGTTATCTTGAACAACATTTAATCTGTCAATTAAAGTTTTATCATCACCTAAATCTGATGTTGTAATCAAAACAAGATTATTTGCATTTTTCAAAGCAATTTCTACAGATTCAGTTAATCTCGCTCTTATATCTGCTTTTACAACTAATCTATCTATTATTAGTTCTATAGTATGTTTCTTCTTCTTATCTAATGTAATTTCATCAGATAGTTCCATTACTTCACCATCTATTCTAACACGAACAAAACCTTGCTTTTGAAAGTCTTGAAGTAATTTTGTATATTCACCTTTACGAGCTCTAACTACAGGAGCTAACACTTGTATTTTTGCTCCTTCAGGCAAACTCATTACTGAATCAACAATTTGGTCTATTGACTGTTTTTCAATTTTCTTGCCACAATTTGGGCAGTGTGGCACTCCTGCTCTAGCATATAATAAACGAATATAATCGTATATTTCAGTTACTGTACCGACCGTAGAACGAGGATTTCTTGAAGTTGTTTTTTGGTCAATTGATATTGCTGGTGATAAACCATCTATTGATTCAACATCTGGCTTTTCCATAAGTCCTAGGAATTGTCTAGCATAAGATGATAAACTTTCTACATATCTTCTTTGCCCTTCTGCATAAAGCGTATCAAATGCTAATGATGACTTTCCAGAACCTGATAAACCAGTAACAACGACTAATTTATCTCTTGGAATTTCTAAATCTATATTTTTTAAGTTATGTTCTTTTGCTCCTTTTATAACAATTTTATCATTCATCTATAATTACCCTTTCTATACAATACAGAGGTTTACGTAACATCTTACTTTCATTTATAGATAATCCTTACCTCAATTTGTAGTTTATTATAACATAGTTTCTTAATTTTGAATAGTGCTTTCTTTACATAATTTTTTCATAACCTCCGGCGCGTCAACTTGTTATGTCTATTGCTTTTCTTCTTTCTTTTTTTGAAGTTTACATATTCTAGAAATAATCTTCGTGGCGTCAACCTTTTATGTTGATTGCACTTCCCCTCCTATTGATTTTTTCACATTTTTGATGTATAATAATAAGTAATTATAATGTATTTATAATTACTATTTCATCAATGGAGGTATACTACAATGACTGAAGGAGAAGTATTAAAATTATTTCGGTATGCAAACGGATATGATAATCTTGATCAGCTTGCCGAAGCATGCGGCATAAGCAAAAGAAGTTTATCTGAGCAAAATGGAACTTATTTATCAAACAGGATACTACGCCTTCTGGCAAATGCTTTTGATATATCAGTTCAGGCTTTATGTATCTCATTTAGATTTCTTCAGGATTATGACTACAACAACAAAGAAGAACGTAAAAAAGCTTTGATGTATGTCTTATCTTTAAGCTGCAACAAGAAATAATCTTAAGATTTCAAGTATCTCCAGCAACAAAAAAGCAGAAGTAATACTTCTGCTTTTTATTTTTATAAATTATCTATCTCTCTCGTTATCAATGTCTATCTTAATTTTATACATTTTAGAAACTTCTTCAATAAATATCTCTAATTGCTGCTTATTAGCTTTTCTTTTTTTAGCAATATCATATACCATATTTATTAAGTTTTCCTGTTTTACAATCTTTCTTTTATAATTTAAACTACCTTTTCGTACGCTTGGTATACTTTCCCCTTTTTTAGCATATATCCTATTACATCTAATTGCAACTGTTTTTGGACAAACATTGATATTACGTGTTTTAAGATACTCTGTAATTTCCATGTATGTCATACCTCGTTTTTTTGCTTCATAAAGCTCTTCTTCAGGAATATATTTATATATATTTCTACCTACTACAAAATCTCTATCTTCTTTATGATTATCCCTTTTTTCTTTGGCTTTCAACTTAGAAATAACTTCTTTTTCGTTTTGATTTTTTTCTTTAAAAACTTCTCCACAAATCTTTCTAATTGATTCGTGTGATATATAAAGTTTAAACTCTTTCTCTAATTCTTTTGATATTGTTCTATATGATAATCCATCACATCTCATATTGTAAATAACAGTTTCAATGAAACCCTCTTTTGATAATTCTTCTTGTTTATTCTTTTCTTCTTTTTTACTTAATTTTTCTTGCCTTTGAACTTTTAACTCTTTGACTAAATCCTTATATTCCTGTTTAACAATAGGATGTGGTCTCTTTTTTATCTTATTCCCATTTTCATCTTTATAATTACTTAAGTATTCATAAAACTCTTCTATACTAATTTCATCTTCTAAACCAGATAATTGATAAACCTCAAATGGAGTAATTCTTGTATTCATAAATAAATCTATTGCTAATTTTAGTTTATTATCAATATTAAACATATTTACTACCTCTCTTTTTCATTATAATCTATATTTACTTTAAGATCAGTATTATACATTTTAGAAACTTCTTTTATAAATCTATCTAATTGTTCTTTGTTAGCTTTTTTCTTTTTCGCAATTTTATATGCAGCATCTATTATTTGTTTATTATCTACGTTAGTTTTCACTACACGTTTTGAATTTTTTCTAAATATACTTTTAGGAACTTCTTCATTTTTTATTTTAAAAATTCTATTAGTTTTATGTATAACATTTGCTCGACTAATTGTAATTCCCTTTTTATCTAAAAACTCTATAATTCTACTATCACTATATCTATTTAATCTTAAATTATAAATCATCTTGTCAATAGGTTCTATTTTTACTCTTCTTCCCCTATTAAATTTATATTTCATATCATTAATTTCTTTACATCTATATGCTACTGTATAAGGTTTTACATTAATTCCTTGCTTGTTTAGTTCATCGGCTATTTGTTTATATGTTAGACCTTGTTTTCTTAATTCGTAAATAGTTTTACTTATTTGATTTTTATTAGTATCATATACTGGTGATTTCTTAGGCACACTTTCATTCTTACTTTTAAATATTTTTTTACAATACCCTCTTATAGCTTCCATACTTAAATTTTTATCATATTTAGAGTTAATTTCATCTTTAATTTGTTTATATGTTAGTCCTTGTTTTCTTAATTCATATACATCAGAATAATATGGATTATTTTTATCTAGTTCTTCATTTCTATTAATAGGTGGAGGAATTTTCTCGTTTTTACTATTAAAAATTCTTTTACAATGCTTTCTTACAGATTCACGAGATGTTTCAATACCTATTTCATATAATTCATTAACTATATTTCTATAAGATTTACCATCTTTCTTAGAGCTATATATATAATCAAATATATAATTATTTAAAACTTCATATATACCATACTTATCTTCTTCATAATATTTTTCTGGTTTATTTATATCAACACCATATTTTTTAAAATACTCTTTTATATCTTCATCATTCATGCCTTTATTTTTTAAATAATCTATTGTACTATCTTTAACAATAACTATCATTTTATATGAATCGTTATTCTTAGTATCAGGTTCTATCATTCCTCTTTCTTTAAATACTCTTTCACATATTTTCTTAACTCTTTCTGTTGAAAGTGTAATACCCGAGTCCTTTAAATAACCTGCAATTCTATAATATGCTTTTCCCTGCAATCTTAGTTCAAATATTATATCCTTAACATTTTGCCCTATTTTTTTAGTACTTCTAATTAATACTTCTCCTGTCTCTTCTTCATATTGCTCTAAAAAGGCATATAATTCTTCGATAGTCATATCATATTCTTTATTAACCATTTTCAACACCGATGAAATTGGATAATTAGCATCAGTAAAATTTTCTAATATAATTCTTTTAACATTTTCTGGTATATTCATAAATAATTACCTCAATCCCTTAAAAAATTATCATACTTAATTATACCATTTTTTAGTAAAAAAATCAACCTTTATGTTAACCCGGTTTCTATACCTAAAACATAAAGGTTGGTTTTATAACTATTTACTTAATTCTTTTATTTTATCTCTTAGTTCAGCAGCTTTCTCAAATTCCATTGCTGCCGCATATTTAAGCATTTCATCTGTTAATTTTGCAATTAATTCTTCCATTGTTGTATTTTCATCTAAATTATATTCTTCTTGTGCTTCTTCTACTATACTAGCCTTAATTGTATCACGAATTGATTTTTTAATTGTTTGTGGAGTAATTCCATGTGCTTCATTATATTCCATTTGAATCTTACGTCTTCTGTTTGTTTCACTAATAGCTTTTTCCATACTATCTGTAAGTTCATCGGCATACATTATTACTCGTCCATCTGTATTTCTAGCTGCACGCCCTATTGTTTGAATTAAACTTCTTTCAGAACGTAAAAAGCCTTCTTTATCTGCATCTAATATAGCAACTAATGACACCTCTGGAATATCTAACCCTTCTCTTAATAAGTTAATACCTACTAAAACATCAAATTCTCCTAAACGTAAATCACGAATAATTTCCATTCTTTCTAAAGCTTTAATATCTGAGTGCATATATCTTACCTTTATATTTATGCTTGTAAGGTACGAGGTTAAATCCTCAGCCATTTTTTTAGTTAAGGTAGTTACTAATACCCTCTCACCTTTTTCGACTGTTAAATGGATTTGTGAGATTAAATCATCAATTTGATTTGCAACTGGTTTAACTTCAATTTTTGGATCAAGTAATCCTGTTGGACGAATTATTTGTTCTACTACATTATCTTTAGAGTGCTCTTTTTCATAATCTGCTGGTGTTGCACTAACAAAGATAACTTGATTGATTCTTTGCTCAAATTCTTCAAATTTTAATGGTCTATTGTCAAACGCTGATGGTAATCTAAATCCATAGTTTACTAATGATTCTTTTCTGGCTCTGTCTCCATTATACATAGCTCTGACTTGTGGTATTGTTGCATGTGATTCATCTATCAATAATAAGAAATCATCAGGCATATAGTCAAATAATGTAAATGGTGGTGAACCTGCAGGTCTTCCACTTATATGTCTTGAATAGTTTTCTATTCCTTGGCAGAATCCAGTTTCAATCATCATCTCTAAATCAAAGTTCGTTCTCTCCTCTATTCTTTGAGCTTCTATAAGTTTATTTGTATTTTTAAAAAATTCTATTCTTTCTTGTAATTCCGCTTCTATTGTTTTAACAGCTCTGTCCATCTTTTCTTTGGTTGTAGCATAGTGTGAATTTGGGAATATCATAACATGATTTCTAATACCTATTGTTTTTCCTGTTAATGGATTAATTTCAGAGATCTTCTCTATTTCATCTCCCCAAAACTCCACTCTAACTGCAGTCTCTCCCCTATCTGATGGATAAATTTCTACAATATCACCTTTTGCTCTAAAAGAACCACGTTTAAAGTCTAATTCATTACGTGTATATTGCATATTAACCAATTTTTTTAAAACTTCATCTCTGTTCTTCTTCATTCCAGGGCGTAGTGATATTATTAAGTTTTCGTAATCTATTGGATCTCCTAAACCATATATACATGATACTGATGCTACTATTATTACATCTCTTGTTTCAAATAGTGATGCTGTTGCTGAGTGACGTAACTTGTCTATCTCATCATTAATAGATGCATCTTTCTCTATATATGTATCTGATTGTGGAATGTAGCTTTCTGGTTGGTAGTAATCGTAGTATGATACAAAATACTCTACGTTGTTCTCTGGGAAGAACTCTTTGAACTCACTATATAACTGTCCAGCTAAAGTTTTATTATGGGCTAACACTAATGTAGGCTTTTGAACCTTCTCAATTATATTAGCCATAGTAAAAGTTTTTCCTGAACCGGTTACACCAAGTAAAGTTTGAAACTTTTTACCTTCTTTTATTCCATTTGATAAATATTCAATTGCTTGTGGCTGATCACCTGTTGGTTTGTAATCAGAATGTAATTTAAACATATTTTATCCCCCTAATAAATATATAAAAAGTATAGCATTTTTTACATAAAAATACAAGGCACTTCGTCGTACCTTGATTTTTTGTATATAAAACATTTCTTTTATTCACTAATTATTCTTTCAATATCATCAGCACTTAATATAACGATAAAATGATTTCCATCATATTTTTCTCTTTTTTCAAAATCAACTTTTTTCAAAAATTCATTATACTCAACCTCAACCATTTTACCTTCACTATTTTCCATCGTTGCATAAAACTTATTTATTTTACTTGTATCATATCTATTAGCTGCAAAATAAAATTCGCTAGTTGGATCTTGTGGTAATATTGTATCACAGTCAGTAGCTACTGAAATATATCCGTTAATAACATAATTTTCATCTTTTTTCACTTGATATAGTTTAAATACTGCATAGAATAAATCTCTTTGCTGAATCTCATTCATAAATGTTTCATAATTCTTCATTACAGTTGTGATATTTTCTATATTATCCACTAAAGGCAAGTCTATTCCACAATTTTTTAAATTATCTAGTGTTATACTTAAAGGATGAACCACTCCATTAATTGAAACATATCCGTCCCTAGCTTCACCTTCAATTATCTGTTTCTTCATTCTATCAAACATTATGAGCGTATCATTTACACCAAGTTCGACAAACCAATTTAATTGACTTGTATCTACTAATTCAAACTCTCCTACACTTCCCCTATAGAATTCTTTTGTATCAAATTCATTGCATATTATATTTACCAATTTATAAAGACTTATAATTTCGCTATATGTTGTTGGAAATGATGTCCACATACAAATATTATCATCTTCAAACCATAATTGTATTCCACTACCATAATTATTATTATCAAATAATATATAGACATTTGCTGTATCGAAAATTTGTGATTTCTTTTCATCATACTCTTTGCTTGTATTTATAAATTGAAGTTGCATTCTGTAAAAATCATCTTGTACGCCTATTCTAGGATTTGTTTCACCTTCAAAAACATTTGTACATGCATTTTGCCATAATTCTTCTATTCGGTATATATCAATTTTGTTTTCAGGTTGTTTTATTTTAATTTCTATTCCCATATTTTCCCCCTTCCATCTTTTTATTTTATTTGTTCGCATTCTTCCCATAATAATTTGCAATAAGCATTATTAAAATAAATATTCTCATAATCTTCTATAAATTCAGGCTTAATAATAATGGCTTCTTCTTTATCTTTATATGGATGTAATTTTACTTTTTTATTAAAAAGCATACCTTTCTAAAACAGCAATTGCTCCTGTATCTAAAAAAGCTTGTACAACTCCTATTGTGTTTCGCAAATATTTTAAATTATCGTCTTGCATAATTTCTCCGTTTACAACTGCCCAAATATTTTCTTTTTGTATTTTTTCGCATAATTCTGGTTGTTCCTCTTTTAGTAATTTCCCTAGAGTTCCTCCTATTAAATTATCCATATATTCACTATTTTTTTCTCGTGTGAGCATGGTCATATTTAGTCCTTCTGGAATGTCATCTACCTTGTGACGTTCTCTTGATATTTCTAATTCGTCTGCTTTTGCTCCGAATATAACATAGAACATTAGTGGGTGATAATTAATATCTTCATAATATGGTCTTTCGTAGTTCATAAATGTTTCCTCCTATCCTTCAAACTGCTTGTCCCAATTTTTAATAAATTCATATAATGATGAAGCTTTACAATAACTATCCTCTAACCCAGTAGTACAACAATCTATAGCAAAGTATTCATTAGTTGTAAAATTATAACAAAAATGATTTCCGCCTAAATCTCCTCCAAATGCAAAACAATTAGGAAAATGATTAGAAATTTGATAATCATTATTATAATCTGCAAGCTCTTCTAATTTTATAAATTGCATATATGAGTTCTTGCCTACATTACCTTCACCACCATTGTGCTTGTGCATGAATTCCAAATAATCACTTGGTAGTGGCATATCGTTTATTTCTTTTATGTTATAATTTGTACTTTCATTAAATTCAAAATCAGCAAATAATTCTTCCATATATTTTTAAACCTTTCTTTTCTCCATGTATATTTCTTTATCGTTCTTATCTATTTCAAATTCGTTAGAAGATACCCTAATAAATTTCGTTCCTACTGGATTATCAATATAATTCCATATATCTGGATCTAATTGATATACTTCATATAAACTTACCAATGCAATATTTTTATAATCATTAATATACTTATCATCTTCATTTCCTGCCATAAATGACCAACCACTATCATTTTCATTCATAGCTTCATCTCTGCACATATATCCAACTTTCCAACCTTCTTCTAATATTTTTCTAGAAAGGTATGACATTTGATTTAAAAGTTTCATTCTATTTTTGGTTGGTTCAAAGTATTTTTCAGATTCTTGAAATTTAGTTATTTTTTCATCATCTATATCAACATCTGTATTAATTATATCTATACTTGCATCCCAAACTCTTTTGTCATCTGTTTCACTTTTTAATATTACAGCTAAATTAAACAATTCATTTTCTGTAACTTCTATTGAGTTTTTTACTACTTTAATAACTTTATTTCCTTTATCTCCATAAATATATAATTCTAATCCACCATCAGTATAAATTGATAACTTTACTGCCCCTAGATTTTGTTTATCGCTGTAAAATACCATGAAACTAGGTAAATGTTCATTCACATACCAATCAAATTCAGTTCCATTTTTTCCATTCATATAATAAACAGTGCCGTTTTCTTCTAAATCAATTGGTTTTACTTCGGGTAAGTATTTATTTAAGTTTTGTTTTATTATTTCTTTTATTTCATTTAGAATTCTGTTCATAACCTAACACCTCATTTTTTATATTCCTAAAATATAAAATCCATTATAATTTATGCTTTTATTTAGCCAATTCAGCATTATTTCATAATCTTCAGTTTTTTCCTTTAATAATCTTTCTTTAATAGATTCAACTTTTTCTGGCAAATAGTATTTTTTATTTGTTCTTTTGTGTAAAACATACTCTTCCTCCTACTACTTCAAATTATTCTGTTGAAAGTCTAACCACTTATTTATCAGTTTTATTTTTCTACCTTAACAACAATATTTGAAAGAGTTCCTTTGAATAATCTTATAGGTGTTCCGTTTCTTAATGCAGCTCCTATTGTTAATGGTACATTATGATAGTTTGTAAAATTAGTAAAATCATATACTTCTTTTTTTTGTCCATTATTGATAGATAGATACATCTTTTTGTCAATCCTTGATATTCTAACGGTTTGAATATTTTCCTTTTTAGTACTATTTCCGTTTCCGCTTCCACCTTTTGCGTCAAACCTAATACTTCCATCTGTATATATTCTATAAACGAATCCTGGATATGAAGGAGCATTTCCCTCATCTTTTCCATTTACTAATACTATTTGATTTTCTGAAAGTGGTTCAATTGAATCAATTGCAAATGAAACTTCAAAATCCTTATCAATATTTTCTGCAGTAAATAAATTCAAACCTGTATTAATATAATTTTCACCATTAAATATGTATTGTCCAGGATATTCATATACAATTTTAAGCTGTTTAATTTCATCTTCTATATCAGCACCTTCGTCAAGAAATTTAACTACCATATTTGACAAGGTTCCTTTAAAATATCTAAATGGATTTCCATTTCTATCCATACTTGCACCAAATGTAACTGGCACGTTAAAGGTTCTTTCAGAATTTGTAGTATAATTGTTTATCTTAGTAAACCTGCCTCCATCTAGACTATAGTATAAAACATCATCTATTCTTATAATTCTTATATTTTTTACATTGTCCGGTATACTAAAATCACCCGCAGAATTACTTGCACTATTTGATTCAAATCTAACAGTTTTATTGCTACCGCTTACATAATATTTTACAACGCAGCCTGGCCAAGGAGCTCCTGATTCATTCATTGAATTCATTAATGCATTGTGGTGAACATTGCTTTCATCTACATCTTCTATATCAAATGAAATAAGAAAATTCCTATGTATGTTTTCTTCAGAGAACAAATATATACCTGTATTAATATAATTGTCTCCTGTAAAAGTAACCCCATCTTTATTGATAAAACATTCTCCTGGTATATTGCCATCTGGAATTTCTAATATCTCAAAGCCGGTTACATCTATAAAAGCTGTTACCGTTTTTCCTAAGTCTTCTGTATCTATCAAATCAGCATCGCTTATTTCTTCTCCAGGTGTTGATTCATACTCCCATTTCCAATAAATTGTTTCATCAAATTCCCTATGGGAATCCTTATCTACATACCTTGTTATATGTATTGAGGCAATCTTAGGATCACCATCGTTGCCAGTACCATTTCTTATAGTTTCTATTTTCTGAGTTTTCTGGCTATCTGAATAGAAATTTAAATTTGTTGGACAATTTTCAATATTTATACTTAAATCATATTGTAAATGCACTTGCGTACCTGTAGTATCCACTTTTATAGCAATTTTGCCAAAGGTTCCAGGTGCAATAGTTCCGGTTTCTACTGTTCCGATTGGTATCTGTTCTAGTTATTGCAAAATTAATATTGTCTACACTTTGCTCACCATTACCTGTTACTTTAAAGCTCCATTTTGCAACTTCTACAGTCTCATTTTGCTGTATTCTAGAATTATATCTAGCCCATGCAACAACGCTAATAGAAGCTAGAATTAATATTATAATTATTAAAAAAGCAATTAAAAAATTAATACTATTTGATTTTGCTTTTGTTTTTGTTTTTTCTTTACTTTTATCTTTATTTTTCATTTTTGTCTCCTGTATCTTCCAATATTTCTTTTTAAAAATTATATCATACAATAATTATCTTAACAACTTTTTTTACAAAAAAAAAAGCAGCCCTATTACAGAGCTGCTTCTTGAAAAGCTGTTTCATTTTTTTAATTTTTAACCTTAACTTTACCTTACTCTTATCATATCCTGGAACAATACATATAACTCTTTGTATTTTCCGTCCACTTTGTTTGTGATAATCTTTGCCCAGCCATCATCATAAACAAATACAATTCCGAGTAAGTCACCAAACTCAAGTTTTCCTACAATATTACTGTCGTCTTCTAAGAACTTTGCAGTTCTGACGTCACCAGTATCCGTAATGAAATAACATGATCCTAATGTACCAGCTGGCTGGAATAAATAGTCATTTGCCGGCTCAATAAGGATGTATTTGCCTGTCTCGGTTGCATTAACTGTTGCTATCTCATACCAGTAATTTCCTACTTCCTTCTTTATAAAGAAGATGTCTCCATTACTAAGATGATCAATAGCATTGTCTCCGAGCTCTGGTGTAGCACGAACATTCCACCATTCACCATTGAACTGAACACAGTTCCAAGTCGAATACTTTGTTGTATTCGGATCAACTGGGAAGAAACCTGTACCTATCGGTGCAGTAACTGTTACAGTTGCTGTGGTTGTGGTTTCAGTAATAGTTGTTGTAGTTGTGCTTGTTAACGACATTGTTGTTGACTTTGAAGTCGTTGTAGTTGTAGTAGGCTTCTTTGTCG
Source organism: Clostridia bacterium (assembly GCA_017528375.1). Taxonomy (GTDB): domain Bacteria; phylum Bacillota; class Clostridia; order TANB77; family CAG-508; genus CAG-492. The sequence continues at coordinate 29,651 of JAFXOY010000160.1, forward strand.
TTGTTGTAGTTGCATTCGTCGTAGTTGTAGTAGGCTTCTTTGTCGTTGTTGTGGTCGCAGTCGTCGTGGTTGTTGTAGGCTTCTTTGTCGTTGTTGTAGTTGCAGTCGTTGTGGTTGTTGTAGGCTTCTTTGTCGTTGTTGTGGTTGTCGTGGTCGTCGTTGTAACAAATTCAACCTTTCCGATCTTCTCGAAATAATTCATAGAATCAGAAGAAACGAGTATGTAAACTTCAGTGTCAATATTATTTAAGTAAATACCATACCAATTGTTTTCATACTTTCCTGCTATAACAAAAACTTCAGAATTTTCTATATAGTTTTTATTAGGATACAGGTTATCTGCTAAAAGATCCTTCGTACTATGAACAAACCATGATGTTCCAGTAAATCTGATTAAATCATTTACCTCGAATTGCTTTGGTGCAGGTTTGTCTACAACAATTATTTCATAATCAACGTGCTTTCCAGTGGCCTCAGCAGCATACATGGCGAGAATTGTACTTGCGTCAACTGCATTAATAGATCCGTCATGATTAACATCTGCTGCAATTTCAATAATGTCTGCATCTGCTCCTGTGCTAATTTTTGCATAATAGCTTAAAACCATTGATGCATCAACAGCATTTACAGCGCCATCCCGGTTTACATCCCCAACATGCCATTCTGCGTCTGTTGCAAAGGCACAAAGGGTGTTTATGCATGTAAGTACTACAAGCATAGCTGTTGTTAAGATTGACATGATTTTTTTCATAAAAATGTTCCTCCTCATAGATGAATTTTACAGCTTTTCATTATGATAAAAAATCTATTTTATTATACCATTTTTTCCGCTTTATGTCAATTCAGCTGTATTTTGACAGCATCATTAAAATAAAAATAAATTTTACTGGACTTATATAAAAAGTTTTGATATTATATTGTTATACAAAAAGATAAAACTATTTTATAGTAAATTTTAGGAGGTTCTTATTTATGAAAAAAATATTAAAATTATTCGTAATAATAACAATTATGCTAGCTTTTATAGCAAATTTATCTGTATTTGCTGCTCCAGCAGACGACCAAAATCAAAACCAAAATTCTACTTCTACATCTGCAACAACTAATAACGAAACAACAGCAACTCAAACAAACACAGATAAAAAATCAACAACACAAGTAACTTCTGTTGCTTCAGTTGATGAAGGAAAACTTAATGTATCAGATATTTTAAACATACTTTTAATTGCAACTGGTATAGTTATCATATTATTAGCAATCGCAATTTTTGTTAAAATGAAATAAATTGATTATTCATATATTCTTAAAAAAGTTGAATTAAATTCAGCTTTTTTATTTTTTCGTGTCATTTTTTTGAATATTTTAATTTTATTTATCAATACTATTATTAAATACAACTATTTGTATTTTTATATAAAAATAACAAGGAGGAAAATTATGAAAAAAAGTATTTTTGTAATTACATTTATAATATTATCTGTACTTTTTTCATATTCATTCGTATATGCAGAAAACGCTGGTGGACAAGTTGTTAATGGTGTGAAAGATACTATAAACGGAGTTGGAAATGCAGCAGGAGATGTTGTAAATGGTACAGCAGGAGCAGTAAAAGATGGAGCAAATGCTGTAAAAGACACAACACAAAACGCTGCAAATAATGCCGGTAATGGAATGCAGAATGCTGGAGACAACATGCAGAATGCTGGAGACAACATGCAAAATGCAGCAGAAAATGCTGGAGATGATATGAAAAATGGTGCTGAAAATATGGGAAATGACATGAGAAATGGTGCTAACAATGCTTTCAATGCTACTAGAACATCAACAGAAAATGCAACAAATAATGACAATAATCAAGGTTGGATGAACAGAGACATATGGACATGGATTATAGTTGGAATCATAACAATAGTAATAGTTGCATTAATTTGGTATTATGCAAGTAGAACAAATCAATAAATTTCTATTTATATTTCAGATAACAAAAAAAATAATAAACTGCGGAATGTTATATATCTAATCCTCAGTTTATTATTTTTCTACATTTTCAACGCACGTTCAATTCTCCTCTGTGCATCCTTTTTAGCAATATCTTCACGCTTATCATAAAGCTTCTTACCTTTTCCAACACCAAGTTCAACTTTTACAACGCTTCCTTTGAAATATAAACTAATTGGAACCAAGGAATACCCTTTTGTCTGAATTTTTCCAATCAATTTATTAATCTCTTTTCTATTAAGCAACAATTTTCTATCACGCAATGGATCTTTGTTAAAAATATTTCCTTGTTCATATGGGCTAATATGCATAGAATAAATGAATACTTCCCCATTTTTTATTGCTGCATAACTTTCTTTTAGATTTACTTTACCTTGTCTAATAGATTTTATTTCAGTTCCAGTAAGCACTATACCTGCTTCTATTGTTTCTTCAATGTTGTAATTGTGCCTTGCCACAGGATTTTTTGCTATTAATTTATTCATATATTTAATCATTCCTTCTTTTTTTATCTATTTTAACATTTATTGTTATTTATATCAAGATAAAATTGCTATATGATAGCATTTTAAATTGAAAGTATTATATTTAATTCTTGCATTAAATTTTTATACTTTATGAAAAAAATATCTTTTTCTTTTAAATCCGACGAATTACTCATCTCATTTATAATTGAAGTTGAACTTGAAATATTAACTTCTTTTCCTTTATATTCGTTTTTTTGTCCAGATATATTTGAAAAACTCATTTTTAAATTACTTATCGAGTTTTTTAATTGTTCCCAATCCTCTAGTTCTGCATATTTGTAGCAGATTAATAAATTGTATTTACTTTCAAGAACATTCTTTTCTCTATCTTTTCCATATGCACCTACAAATTCTGGTAATGATTTATATAAATTTAAAACACTTTCTAGAGTCTGATTTTTATCTTCATTTTTAATTGCCACAGCAGTAAAATCTATATTTTTTTCGAATTCACTTAATAATTCTTCAGAAACTCCCAATTCTTTTAAATCTTTTTCAATAGTATTCCATGTAGAATAAAATGTTTCTATTTTACTCTTTAGATTATCCCAATTTATCTCTTTTTCTTTACCTAATATGTTATTAACTTTCATAGAAAAGATTTTACTATTTTTCTCTTCATCCTTCCCACTTTCTTTAGAATTCTTTTCTTCACTTTCTTTTTTATCAGAGCCTTGTCCAGAACTTTGTTCATCTTTAGATCCCCCGGATTCTGTTGGTTGACTTTGAATTTCTTGTACATCTAATTTATAATTTTCATAACTAATATTGTTCAACTCATTAACTATAGATACAAGTTCGCTGTCTATATACGAAATTTCAGTATTTACCTTTTGTTCTAAACTTTTATCTTTATTGTTTGAGTTCATACAGCCACTTAATAGTAAAGCCATAATAATAAAAAAGTCGCTCAAAATAAGTATTTTTTTCAAAAAATCACCTCTTTAACAGTATTCTTCCCTAAAAATTTCCTTTTATTCTTTTGAATATATATTAATAAAAATAAAATAATAATATAAAGATGATTTTATGGAGGAAAAATATGCAATCTATTGTACGTTTATATAGTGTTTCAGCGAGCGAAATTGAAAGGTTTTTAACACATTTTTATGGAGAAAACAGTATAAAGAATGATATAAAAAATAACAAACAGTGGCAAAAAGAATATCCTAATCCAGTTGAATTAGTTGATATAATAGGCGCTTATATAGAAAATATTGATGATTATAATTTAACGATGTGGATTAGTATTGATAGCGGCGTTTTTATCAAAGTTACGCCTGATAATGCAGATGAATTAATTCGTTATCTATATGAAAGATTTCCTTACTAATTATTTAGGGTAAAATAAAAAATCTAAAACAAGATTTTGTTTTAGATTTTTTTATTTATTGATTATTGTCGTTATTTTCATTATTAGTTTCAGTGTTTGTTCCATCATTTTCTTCATTATTGATTTCATTGTTTACTTCATTAGTTACTTCTTGAACCGTTTCTGTTGTGACTTCATTATTAACTTGCTCTACAACTTCTTTTGCCTCTGTTGGGACTTCTGTATTATTTACAGTTTCAACAGGTTTTATTTCTTCTTGTTGTGATCCACATTTTGGACAAAATCTAGCACTTAAAGGAATTTCTGAACCACATTTAGTACATAAACGTAGGTCTTTTAATGCTCTCATTTCTGTATTCATGTCTTCAATTTCTTTTGCGTAAGCATCGATTTTAGAGCATTCTTCAATTAACTCACTCTTTATATCAATATTCTCTTCTCTTATATGTTTTTCATAAACTTTTTTTCCAATTTCAGCATAAATTTTTTCAATTTTACCTTTGTCTTCATTAATAAGTGATTTCAATTTCATCTCTCTTGTTAATTTGTTTGTTTTTTCAGCAGTATTTCTATAAGTCTCACTAGCTTTTTTACTTAAATCATCAAAAAATCCCATAATATACCTCCATTATTATTATAATTATTTTTGTATTAATTATTCAAATTTTTATTATTCGGCTTTTTTCTCTCTAGTCATTAACATCCTTACCGCCTCTTGAGGTTTCAAATTATTATATAAAACATCGTAAACAGCATTTACAATTGGCATTTCAACATTATATTTTTGTGCAAGTTCATATGCAACATCAATATTATCTATACTTTCTATTGTCATTCCAACTTCTTTTTTAGTTTCTTCTAATGTCTTACCACTTCCAATTAATTTGCCAGCTTTTCTATTTCTACTGTGTTCACTTAAACATGTAACAAGTAAATCTCCTAATCCGCTTAAACCATAGAACGTATCTTTATGACCACCCATTGCTACTCCAAGCCTTGTAATTTCTCCAAGTCCTCTTGTAAGCAATGCCGCAAAAGAATTATCTCCTAATCCCATTTCGGTTGTAATTCCTGCGCAGAAAGCTAATATATTTTTTAATGCTCCTCCAGCTTCAACTCCTTTTACATCTTTTGAAGTATAAACTCTCATTTTTTCTGACATAAAAGCATTTTGCATCATTTCTAATAATTTATCATCTTCTGAAGCAACAACTAATGCAGTTTCAATACCTTGGCATACCTCTTCAGCATGGCTTGGTCCTGATAACACACCAATTTTTGCTGTTGGCAATTCTTGTTTGATAACCTCATCTAATGTTGATAAAGTATCTTTTTCAAAGCCTTTTGAACATATAATTATTGGTTGATTTGTTACAAATTGTTTATAATCTTTTACTATATTTCTAGTGAATTTTGATGGTGTAACATGTAGAATAAAATCAGTATCTTTAATTGCTTCTTCATAACTTAATGTACACACTATTCCATCAGGAATTGTTGCATCAGGTAAAAACATACACTTTCTTTCATTATTTATTAAATCTGCTTCTTCTTTGGCAAAAGACCAAATTTTTACTTGATTGCCTAGTTTTGCTAAATGAATACCTAATGCTACTCCCCAGCTTCCACTACCTATTATTGCTACTTTACTCATATGCTTCATCCTTTCATTATTTAAAACTTAATCTGTTTTCTTTGCCTGTATATATTCTCTTCAAATTTGATCTATGGTTGAATATTACTAAAACAGCCATTGCAATTCCGAAAAAAACATATGTATATCCATCTGCAATATAATTATCCTTAATAAATAATGTTAATACTGGAAATAGTATTGCAGCCATTATTGAGCCTAATGATACCATTCTTGTGAAAGCCATTACTGCTAGTGCAAAGACTAAGCAAATTAATCCAATTAAAGGATTTATAAATAGTAACACTCCTAAAGATGTTGCAACACCTTTTCCTCCTTTGAATCCGAAAAAAACTGGAAAAGTATGTCCTAATACTACAAAGAATCCTGCTAATTGTACTAATACTGCTGCATTTGCCTCATCAGATATTTTTCCTATTAAGAAAGCTATCAATATTGCAACAAGTCCTTTAGCAATGTCTAAAATAAGTGTTAAAGCAGCTGGTCCTTTGCCAACACTTCTAAGCATATTGGTTGTACCTGCATTTCCACTTCCTCTTTCCCTTACATCAAAACCTGCTATTCTTTTACTTATAATTACTGAAAAATTTACACTTCCTATTAAATATGCTACTAAAGCCATTAAAATATAAGTTGCTATCATAACTTAATTCCTCCTTTGTTTTATATAATTTTTAAGCAATATCTACTCATCTCTTTTTTCTCTTACAATTATCCTTATAGGTGTTCCTGTTAATATAAACTCTTTTCTTAATTGATTTACCAAATATCTTTCATAAGAAAAATGGAATAATTGTTTATCATTAACAAACACAACAAATGTTGGCGGTTTTGTACTTGCTTGCGTCATGTAGAATATTTTTAACCTTCTACCCTTATCTGTTGGTGGTTGAACAATTGCAATTGCCTCATTTAGAACTTGATTTAATACTGAAGTTGGAACTCTTAAAGCATTTTGGCTTGCAACTTCGTTAATAAGTTCATATAATTTATTTACTCTTTGCCCTGTTTTTGCTGAAATGAATATAATTGGAGCATAAGATAAATATGCTAATTTATTGTAAATTTCTTTCTTATACTTCTCAGTTGTATTTGTATCCTTTTCATATTCATCCCATTTATTAACTGCAATTATAACACCTTTTCCTGCTTCATGAGCTTCACCTGCAATTTTTGCGTCTTGGTCTGTTACACCTTCGTTTGCATCTATCATTAAAATACATACATCTGCTCTTTCTACAGCTAATAAAGTTCTCATAACGCTGTATTTTTCAAGGTTCTCTGTAACCTTACTTTTTCTTCTAATTCCAGCTGTATCAATGAAAACATACTTACCAAATTCATTTTCAAATTCTGAATCTATAGCATCACGTGTTGTTCCTGCTATATTACTAACTATAACCCTGTTTTCTCCAAGAATTTTATTTACAAGTGAAGATTTTCCTACATTTGGCTTTCCTATAATTGCTACCTTAATGATTTCGCTATCATCTTCTTCATTATTATCTTTAGGAAGTTCCTCATATATTGCGTCTAAAACATCACCTATTCCTATAGCATTTACAGCTGAAACAGGATATGGATCACCTAATCCTAAATTATAAAATTCATATATATCATCATATGTTTTTCCATAATTATCTGCTTTATTACAAGCTAAAACTATTGGCTTTTTAGATTTTCTAAGCATTAAAGCAATTTCTTTATCTGCCTCAGTTACACCTTGTTTAAAATCTGTAATAAATAAAATAACGTCAGCTATTGAGATAGCAATGTCTGCCTGTGTACGCATTTGAGAAATGATTACATCCTCGCTTTCAGGTTCAATACCACCTGTGTCAATTAATGTAAAATCCATTCCTCTCCAGTTCGTATCAGCATAAATTCTATCTCTTGTTACACCTGGTGTATCTTCTACAATTGAAATTCTTTTACCTACTATATAATTAAAAAATGTAGACTTTCCTACATTTGGTCTACCTACTATTGCTACTGTTGGTTTTCCCACTTTTTTCACCTCTTTTACGTTTTCTATTTTATACTATTTTTTATTATTAGTCAAATTGTTTTTTGCACAGTTGGGGACGCGTCCCTGTTGTGCATTTTGCACAACTGGGGACAGGTCATATTATCTAACCCGTCCCTGGCTGTGCATTTTGCACAGCTGGGACGCGTCCCCAATTGTGCAATAAAAAATAACACAATAGCTAATATTGTGTTATTTTTTATTATTCAGCTTCGTTTACTGAAACTACTTGTTCTCCATTATAATATCCGCAACTTGGGCAAGCTCTATGTTGCATCATCATTTCATGACAGTGTGGGCATTCAACTAAGTTTTTAGCTTTTAATTGCCATGTAGATCTTTTTAAATGTGTTCTAGCTTTTGACCATCTTCTTTTTGGTTGTGCCATTGTTATTCCCTCCTTATGTCCATAGAATTGTATATTTCTATATAATTAATTTATACCTTTTTTAATGTCACTTTAAAATTATACTAGGGTTTGACAAATTTGTCAATAGTTGTATTGGATTTTTTTTATTTACTTGTTACCGCTTCTTTTTTCTTTTTCTCTTCTGGCTTTTTGTTATATTTATCATATATTTTGCCTACTTTTCCAATACTTTCAATTAACTCACTGTATTCAATATCTTTTGCATAAAAATATGTTTTTTGATATACTTTCCATCTTTTTTGCATATCTTCATCATCACGTAATAATTCTAAAGATTTCTTCCAATCATGTATTAAGTCTAAAGACTCTCTGTGTTCTGATGTCAGGTTAATTGCAACTGTTAAAAGCTTTTTATTTATTTTCTCGTCTTGAGTGTTTATAAGCATATATACATCATAAAAATCCCTTATTCTTGTTCCGGTTATACCTCTTTTTATAACTGCTTCAAACTTTTCTGCTAAAATTGTTTCTAGGTTATATGACCATACTGGAATTTTTCTGTCTTCTAACATTAAATTATAATCATATTCTATTTCTTTATATGTAATTGCATCACCCGTTGTAATATCTATTTTAAATATTACTGGCATTGCATTTTTGAATTTAGCTTCAAATGTTGCTCTGTATCCGTTGTAATCATCATCTTCACGAATTAATTCTATTTTATTCATTTTGAATGTAATATCATCATCTAATTGAATAGCACATATTTCTTCTAAAATCTTTGTTGCATTTTCTTTGGTTAGCTCAAAACCTTTTACAGTTGTATCCATATCCATTGTCGATCTACTAGACATTCCGAGAATCGCTGAAATTAGCATTCCTCCTTTTAAAATAAAGTTATCCTTATATGGTGATAACGCTATTCTTTCTAATAATCTTTCTAACATATATACTTGTAAAACTGATTGTGGTGCTACTTTTTTCTCCTTTGATAGATTGTTGATTTTTGCTTTAAAACTCATTACGTTTCCTTGCATATTTTTTCCTCCGTTTATATTACGTCTTTTGTTATGACATCATTATATAATAAATGACAAAAATTGCAACAGAATATAAAAAATGTTGGGATATTTTTTATCCCAACACTTCTAAATACATCTTTAATATCTTCAAAATATTAAACTCTTTGGCATACTCATATAATAAATTTAAGTTTTTATCATTACGTTTTATATATTCGTTTAATGCAGTATTAAATATTTGTGAATCTATTTTATTTCTATCTCTGATGATATCACATATAGTTCTTTCCATATTATAGATTCTGATTGTTGTTCCATCTTCTAATTCTTTCGTGATTAAACCTAATTCTAATTTATCTTTTGAAATATAATGAGTTTTTATCATATCATTTGAAATACGTACATTACTTGGGAATGTCATATCTAATTCAAATGGAGTTCTGTCTGTTAAATCATAAAAATATAGTGCAGTATTATGGGAAAATATACCAGATTTATACTGTTCGCCCATAATATAATATTCATTTATATCTTTATCAGGTCTAACATACATACCTCTTGATACTTTAACTACATAACCATCATCAACCAATTGTTTTAAGTACTGTCTATGAATATTGTTTTCTTCTAGCATTTTTGTTGTAAGTATACCATTATTCTTTTCAACTATTTTTTTAATCATATCTGTTTTTACCATAATACTCACCTCCTTTTTTGACTTTGAAATACATTTTGTTTTTGATATGTATTTATTTGTCATTTGACTTTCTAATACATATTATACACCATATGTATTTGTTTGTCAAGTTCAAGTAATATTTTCCATACTAATTATATTCAGAAGAATTTGATTCTATTCATTGTTTAATGAAAATAACACAAAATGAGTCCGTCCCCATATGTGTCATTTTTATACTTTTTGCATATACTAAAACTGGAGGTATTTATATGTGTGGAATAGTAGGTTTTGTTAACTTAACAAAAGATATATCAAACAGTAAAAATGTTATAACAACGATGAATGAATCTATAAAAAAAAGAGGACCAGATGAAGATGGCTATTATTATAGTAAACATGCTGTATTTGGACATAAAAGACTTATTGTTATAGATCCAGAACGGTGGAAAACAGCCAATGTCTGTGAAATATAACAATTGTACTTATTCTATCGTTTATAATGGACAGTTATATAATACTAATGAATTGCGAGAGGAATTAAGAGAAAACGGATTTGAATTTGAAACATATTCTGATACTGAAGTCTTACTTAAAAGCTATATTTTATGGGGTTATGAAGTTGTAAACAAACTAAATGGAATTTATGGTTTTGCAATTTGGAATGATGCAAAACAGGAATTGTTTGTTGCTCGTGATCATTTTGGCGTTAAGCCCTTTTATTATACTTTAAATAATAATAATTTTGTATTTGCATCTGAAATAAAAGCTATATTGAAATTCCCAGGTGTTGCTTCAAAATTAGATAAGCAAGGAATTTGTGAGTTGTTTGGACTTGGTCCTGCTCATACTCCTGGAACTGTTGCTTTTAAGGATATCTACGAATTAAAGCCTGGACATTTTGGCATTTATAATTCAAGTGGATTGCATACTGAAAAATATTGGTCCTTGGTAAGCAAGCACCATGAAGATAGCTTAAAAACAACCTGTGAGAAAACTAGATTCTTGCTAGAAGATTCTATTCGAAGACAGCTTGTTTCTGATGTTCCTTTATGTACATTCTTATCTGGCGGATTAGATTCCAGCATCATAACTTTATATGCTGCTAATTATTGCAAAGATAAAAATTTAGACAATTTAACCACATACTCTGTAGATTACAAAGATAATGATAAAAATTTCGTTAAAACGGATTTTCAGCCAAATTCTGACAATTATTATATTGACATTATGAAAAATAAACTAGGAACTAATCATAAAGTTGTTATGCTTGATACACCAGAATTAGCGACTGCATTAAAAGACGCTATGATCGCAAGAGATTTGCCTGGTATGGCAGATGTTGATTCTTCTTTGTTATTGTTCTGTCAAAATGTTAAACCTGAGGCTACTGTTTCTTTGACAGGAGAATGTTCTGATGAAATTTTTGGTGGATATCCTTGGTTCTTCAGAGAAGATGCTTTGAATAGCGGAACTTTCCCATGGTCAATTGCTTTATCTGAAAGACAGCAGTTATTAAATCCTGTAATTAGCAAACAAGTAAATTTAAAAGAATATATTGATTATAGATATTATGAAAGTTTGAGAGATGTTCAAATTTTAGACGAAGATTCGATGGAGACAGCTGAAAAAAGAAAAATATCACATTTGACAATGAACTGGTTCATGCAAACATTGTTAGATCGCTCAGATAGAATGGCTATGTATAACGGTTTCGAATTACGTGTTCCATTCTGTGATTATCGTCTAGCTGAATATGTATGGAATATTCCATGGGAAATGAAAGCATTGAATGGACGCGAAAAGGGATTATTACGTTATATTATGAAAGATTTATTGCCAGAAGAAATTGTAGACCGTAAAAAAAGTCCGTATCCTAAGACATGGAACCCTACTTATTTGGCTACTGTTAAACAAATGCTTACTAAAATTATGGTTGATAAAAATGCTCCTATTAATAATTTGCTTAATAGAGAATATATTTTGGAGATACTTGCAACTGATGGTAAGGCTTTTTCTAGACCATGGTTTGGTCAATTAATGACTGGACCACAACTTATGGCTTATTTGTGCCAGGTTAATATGTGGCTTGAGAAATATCAACCTGTTATTGAAATTTAAATGCACAGTTGAGGACGCGTCCTCAACTGTGCATTTTTTTATCCTATTATTGCTCCTGCAGCTCCAAATACTCCAGCTGCTGCTAATCCCATAATAATTCCTGCTAGAATAACTCCAGCCATAACTGCAACCATGCTTTTCTTGAAATCCATATCTAAAAAGCTTGCTGCAAGTGTTCCTGTCCACGCCCCTGTTCCAGGTAGTGGAATACCTACAAATAAGAATAACGCGAAATATAAACCTCTTCCTGCTTTTTCTTGCAATTTTTTTCCGCCTTTTTCTCCTTTTTCATAACAGAAATTAAAGAATTTTCCTATAAATTTTTTGTCTTTACCCCATATTAATACCTTTCTCGCAAAGAAAAATATTAATGGCATAGGAACCATGTTTCCTAATATACAAATAATGTAAAGTGGCACTGTTGGAAGTGGTTCTCCAAGCCATGGGCTTAACCCTAATGGCACTGCACCTCTAAGTTCTATCAATGGTACCATTGATACTAAAAAAACTAATATATACTTTAATAACATCTAATTCTCTCCTTTTCATTCGAATCTTTTTTTAAGCTAAGAGTGTCCCAAAATGTGTCAAAATTATAAATCAAGCTTAATTTCTAAATTTTTTTCATCATATTTTCTATATTTAACGCCACAATAATCAAGCATTTTCTTTGATACAACATTTCCTTCTGTACCATTATATTTATCTGACTTGTAAATTATTTCTTTAATTCCAGATTGAATAATTGCTTTAGCACATTCATTACATGGAAATAAATCAACATATATTCTTGCTCCCTCTAATTTTGAGCCCTTATTATTCAAAATTGCATTTAATTCTGCATGGCAAACATATGCATATTTAGTATTAATGAAATCTCCTTCTCTATCCCATGGCATATGCTCATCATCATATCCGTTTGGTGCTCCATTATATCCTAATGATAAGATTTTATTGTCTTGGCTTACAATACACGCTCCAACTTGTGTGTTTGGATCTTTACTTCTTTGAGCTGAAAGCATTGCTACTCCCATAAAATATGTATCCCAGCCTATATAGTCTTCTCTCTTTTTTTGCATTGAATTCACTCCTCTTTTTTGGTCTTAAAGTATTATATTATTTTTTTTATTTATTGTAAATATCCCTGTAAACATAATAAAAGCCTAAATTATATTTTTTATAATTCAGGCTTTTACTTTTATAGCTTATAAGTATTTTAATTAATTTCTTCCGCAACATCCACAATTAGTAAATAATAGTAAGAAAACAATAATAAAGAATAATATTTCGCTATTGCAACATCCATCTCCACCGAATATTCCTCCTAAGATTCCATTATTGTTTCCGCATCCACATCCGCAATTTCTTCCTTCTTCTGGCATATTCCTCTACCTCCTTTATATTTTATATGATATAGTATGCAAATTCGAAAAAATATGTTACAATAGTATGTAAATTAAATGACACATTTGGGGACGGACTCATTTTGGGTCAAAAATGGCACAAAAAGGGACGGTCTTTAAATTTCACTCTAAATACTAAAAGTGTCCCCAAATGTGTCAAAAATGTCCCAAAATGAGTCCGTCCCCAAATGTGTCACAATGGACAAAAGGAGCAAAAAATGAATAAAATTGAACTATTGTCGCCTGTTGGTGATTTTGATTGTTTAAAGGCTGCTGTTCAATCAGGAGCAGATTGCGTGTATTTTGGTGGTGAACTTTTCAACGCTAGGGCCTCTGCTAATAATTTCAGTGATGATGAATTAAAGCACGCTATTGAATATGCAAAAATTAGGAATGTTAAAACTAATTTAACTTTAAACATTTTAATTAAAAATGATGAATTTGAAAATGCTATTGAACTTGCAAAAAAAGCTTATGAATATGGCATAGATGCAATTATTGTTCAAGATTTAGGCTTAGCTAAAAAGCTTATCAAGCTTTTCCCTGATTTACCTATTCATGCCAGTACTCAAATGACTGTACATAATTTAGATGGTGTTTTAGAAGCTGAAAAACTTGGATTTAAAAGAGTTGTTCTTTCAAGAGAATTATCTATTGAAGAAATTAAATATATTTGTGACAATTCGAATATTGAAATTGAAGTATTTGTTCATGGAGCTTTGTGTATGAGCTATTCTGGGCAATGTTTACTTTCAAGCATGATTGGTGCTCGTTCTGGTAATCGTGGAAAATGTGCTCAGCCTTGTAGATTACCATATGAATTGATTCGTAAATCTATTGAATCAAGCGATAATAATGACCAATCTGTTACCCTTGACAAAGGACATTTACTAAGTCCGAAGGATTTATGTTCTTTAGACCTACTTCCTACTCTTGTTAACTTAGGAATCACATGTTTTAAAATTGAAGGAAGATTAAAAAATCCTGAATATGTGTCAACTGTAACCAGAATTTATAGGAAATATATTGATTTAGCTCAATCTGGCGAACCTTACATCATAGAGGATAAAGATAGAAAAGATTTGTTACAAGTGTTTAACAGAGGTGGTTTCTCTTCAGGATATTTAGAAGGAAAACCAAACACAGAATTTGTGTCTAAAGCTAAACCCAATAATATGGGATTATTCCTAGGAACAGTACATAATTTTAACGACAATAAAGGATACATTACTTTTAAATTGGAAGACGATATATCAATTGGTGATTCTGTTAGTCTTGAAAAAGAAAAAGGATTGTATACTATTTCTGAATTAATGATTAATAATCAAAATGTTCCAAGTGCTAAAAAAGGCGATATTGTCAAGATTGGTAGAATTAAGGGACGTATTTCTGTTAATGATAAAATTTTTAAAATAAGCTCTAAAGAATTAAACAATCTAACTGATGAATATTTAAAAGATGAAAAGAAAAAATCTAAATTGAATTGTAAAATCAGCATTCACAAAAATGAACCAATAAGTATGAACATATATACTGATTCTTCTAATTCATCAGAATTATATAACAACATTAATTTTACAATAACATCAGACTTGATACCCGTTGATTCAATCAACTCCCCTATCACATCAGAAAGAATTACAGATCAAATTAACAAATTAGGTGGAACACCATTTGAATTTAGAAAAATTAATGTTGATTTAGATGATAATTTATATGTACCAAGTATTAGCAAATTAAATCAATTGCGTAGAGATTGCATAGCTAAGCTAGAAGAAATTTTATTTGATAGAATTCATCGAAAAACTAATGTTGATAGTACATCTTTTGGCAACCAATTAATTGAAAATAAAGAAACTCAAGCAAAAGATTTCGCTATTTTATTAAATAACCTAAATTTAACTTTTGATTATTCAAAAATTAGTAATATTGATAAAATATATATTCCATTGAAATATTTTGCCGACCAAAGTTATGTTGATAAAATTAGAGAAATAGCTGGAGTTGCTAGAACATTTATCTATATGCCATCAATTATGAAAGATTCAGTTGTTAATAATCTTAAATCACATATTGACAGTATTTTAAAAACATTTGATATTAAAGGATTTGTTATTTCAAACATATCACATATTAATATTTTGAAAGATTATTTTAACAAATATGAAATAATAGCAAATTATACAATGAATGTTTACAATAATTATACTATTACTGAATTAGAAAATTTAGGTATTAATACTATCACCCTATCTCCTGAATTAGATAAAGTAACACTAAACTCATTTAATTCTACTGTAAAAACAGAAGCTATAATATATGGTAATTTGCCAGTTATGACTACAAATTACTGTCTTCTTTCAAGAAGTAACTATTGCTTAGATAAATGCAAAAATAATTGTGGAAATTCAAATCAGGCTTATTATTTGAAAGACAGAATGAATATGGAATTCAAAGTATCTCCTGATTCTTTTACTAAAACTACTATAATTTATAATAGCAAAAAAACAAGTATTAGTATTAATGAAATAAATACTGATTCTGTAAGATTAGATTTTAATGACGAAACTATGGATGAAATCATTTCTATTATAGATACATTTAAAAATGGTGGAATTCTTGAAGGCAAAAATTTTACTAACGGAAATTTTAAAAGAATCGTTTAAAAAGAAGAATGCAAGTGAATTATCACTTGCATTCTTCTATGAGATCATGAAGCTGTTTCCACTGTGGATTTCCGCTTCTTTTAATAAACCTCTGAGAAATGAAACTTGCATCAGCGATTTTTGTAGGATCTTTGCAGAGGATCTCAAGATTTGAAAGTAAATCTTTTGCCTCTTTAAGTGTCAGCGGACACATATCGATCAAACAAGATTCAGCATGTGCATTTTCACTTTGCTCAATTGCGTCTCTTACCTCCGGTATTAAGTCAATTGCTATTTTCCTCGCCATAATTAACCGAATGTTCATTAATATTTCCCCCTTTAGGTTTATTGATAATTAATATTATACCACAAATACTATTTCAGGTCAATTAATAAATAAAAACATTTAGATTTTTGTAAACAAAAAAAGCAGATACTAGGTCCAATTAGTATCTGCTTTTTTATTTTTATTTATAAAGATTTAACATTGTTCTATAAAAATAGGTAGTAGCTTAACTTTAGTGTCCTTCTCTCCTTAATTTAAGATTTTTTTCCCTTATCCTGAGTATCTGTTTTATCAGCCTTTACTAAAACAACAATAGTTACAATTAAAGCTAACACGCCGACAATTTGAAGAATAATCATAAGATAGCCTCCTACAAAATAGTTTGGACCTTAATTATTTGAGATTATTTTTATGTGTAACTGACCTACACATATTTATGATATATAAAACTGGTACTTGACCAGGACATATGCTCATTATACCATATATTTACATAAAATGCAACTATGTTTTAAGCTTTAACGACTTTACTCCAAACTGTACTAAATAAAAGCACACCGATATAAACCATAACAATACTTGCACCTGTTGGTAAGTTTAATAATGATGATACAACTAATCCAAACAAGAAGCATAGAATTGATATAATTACTGACATTATTGCCATTCCCTTAAATGAATGTGTTATCTTTCTAGCTATAATTGCTGGGAATACTATTAAGCTTGAAATTAGCAAAGTTCCCATCATTCTCATTCCTATTACAACAACTAAGGCTGTAAATAATGCAATTAAGAATTGATAGAATGTAACATTAATTCCGCAGACTTTTGCATATTTTTCATCATATGTTATCATAAAAAGTCTATTGTAAAAGAACATATACGCAATTACCAATAATACTGATAAAACAATACTTATAATTACATCTGTTTTTGTCATTGTTAAAATACTTCCAAACATGTAGTTATAAACGTCTATATTAAATCCACTTGTCAATGCTGTTATAATAACCCCAAATGCTAGTGCACCTGCTGAAACCAATGCTATTGTTATATCTCCTGATTCACCCTGCTTCTGGCTAATTATCAAAATAATAAATGACGAAACAATTACAATTGGAATTGCTACATACATTTGTGGTAAGTTTAATACTAGTGCCAAAGAAAGAGCAGCAAATGAAACTTCTCCTAGTCCATGACCTATCATTGAATATCTTTTTAGTACTAATATAACCCCTATTAATGCTGCACAGAATGATATAGCAATTCCACAAACTAATGCTCTTTGCATAAAAGGGTATTGTAATAAATTAATTAAAAATTCCATTTTTATAACCCCTTCCATTCTTTAATATTTCCATCAAATTTTATACTAGATGCCATGCAAATTACACGAGCATCGGCATTTTCAACTTCATCTAAATCATGAGTAGCCATGATAATTGTTAAACCTTTTTCTTTATTCAATTTACTTAAAGTATCATAAAATTCTTTTGTAATATTAACATCAAGACCACTACAAGGCTCATCTAGTATTAATAATTCTGGCTCTCTTATCAATGCTCTAGCGAGCATAATTCTTTGCCTTTGGCCTCCTGATAAATCTCCAATTTGTCTGTTTGTAAGGCTTCTTATTCCTAATAAATCACATACTTCTTCAAATTTTTTATGATCTTCTTTTTTATAAAAAGGTAATACTCTATGCTTTTGAACACCTGTCATAATAATTTCTTTTGCTGTTGCTGGGAAATTTAAATCAACTAAATTATTTTGTGCTAGATATGAAATCTTATCTGCATCTATATTTTTGCTAATTTCTCCTGAATCTTTCTTATTAAGACCTACAATAGTCTTTAGAAGAGTACTCTTACCAGAACCATTTTCACCAATAAGACATACATATTCACCTTGTTTAACAGTGAATGAAATATCTTTTATAGCAACATGTCCATTATATGTAGTTGTTACATTTTTTACTTCAATTATATTCATTTTACTTTTCCTTTCTGTGACACATTTGGGGACGGTCTTTTTTGTGTCATTTTTGAAACATTTTAAGACCGTCCAGGAATGTTTCAAATATGTTATAGAGCTTGCTTTAAGTTTTCTAAATTCTGTTGCATAATGCTTATATAAGTTGCTCCATTTTGCATTTCTTCTTTTGATACATTGTGTACCGTGTTAAATACTAACATTTTTGTGCCTGTTGCTTCTGAAATTGTTTTTGCTATGTTTCCTGATGAGTATTCTTTATAAAAAACTACCGGAATATGATTTTCCTTTATGTAGTCTATTACTTCTTTTATTTGTGTTGTACTTGGCTCTGCACTTTCTCCACATGTTTCGTAGGCACTTATAAACTCTAAATTATATCTTTCAACAAAGTACGCATATGCAAATGCTCCACCAAATGCAATTTTATTATTGTTTGAGTTTTTTACTGTTTGTTCAAATTGATTATCTAACTCTTGGATTTCTGCTATGTATTTCTCTGCATTACTTTTGTAATATTCTGCATTTTCTGGATCAATTTTAATTAACTCTTCTTCAATGCTTTTTGCCATTTTTATCGCATATTGAGGATTTAACCAGATGTGTGGATCATATGTATGATTATGTTCATCTTCATGGTGGTGTACGTGCTCATGTTCATGTTCATGCTCTTCATCTTCATCTGCATCTGAATGATTTTCATGTTCTTCCTCAAATTCTTCTACATTTATTAAATCTACTGTTTTTGACAAATCTAAAACATTAATATCATTCTTCATTCCAGAAATTAGATTTTCTGCCCATGGCTCCATTTCAGCTCCTGTAAAAACAAATAAGTCAGATTCGTTTATTTGAACCATATCTTGTGGAGTTGGCTCATATGTATGGCTTTCAGTTCCAGGTGGCAATAATAATGTAACATTAACTTTATCTCCTCCGATTTGTTTTGCAAAATCATATTGCGGGAATAATGTTGCAATCACTTCAATTTTTTCTCCCTTATTTTTATTGGCTGGATGTTTTACATTGATAATCAAAGCTGTTATTGCTGTAAAAATCAATATTAAAACAAGCACAAATGCTATATTCTTTTTCATTTTTTTCTACACTCCTTACATATTCCATATAAAACGGTTTTTATACTATCTAATTCAAAATCGTGTTCTTTTGAAATGTGTTTTTGTATTTCTTTTAATTCATCACATTCTAAATGGATTATTTTATTACATTTCTCACATTTCAAATGATAATGCTCATTACAATTCTCATCTTCTATATATTGATAACAGCTACAATTTCTGCCCTCTACCATATATTTTTTTATGATATTTTGCTTTACTAAATCATTTAAAAATCTGTATACTGTTGCCTTTCCTATGTTTTCATTTATTGATTTAAAATACTGTAATATTTCATCTGCTGTTATGTTTGAATCTTGATTTTCCTTCAAATATGTAAGTATTTTTTCTCTTTGTTTTGTATTATATCTATTTTTCAAATTTATCACCTCATTACATTGAATTTGAAACTGAGTATCATTTTATCATAGCTGTTTAATTATGTCAATACATATTTAAACATATTACTAAATAAAATAAAAAACTATCAATAAAGCAAAATGCCTTATTGATAGTTTTTTGTAGCTGTTCTTAATGATTCATTAATTCTCTTATTCTTTCTTCTCTACGTAATTTTTCAGCCTCATCTAACTCAAGGACTTCTGTTACGTTTTTTCCCGCATGCTCCACAACATAAATATTGCCTTCTGCCACAGGAAACTGTTTGTCAAAAAACAAACTTACAGGGAGTGTAACATAATCGCAGTCAACTTTTCCATAAATGTCTGGTGTGCTTAGATAACTTGGAATACTTTCAACTTCACAAGCAACCCGTGTGCCTTCCGTTTTTTCAATGCATAAAAAACTTCTCATAGATAAGCCCCCTTTTAGTTTTTAGCAAGACTGACTCCATCTTTATAGTCTCCTGGTTTCTTATTAAAAGAAACAGAATCACTTGTTACAGTGAGAACTATATCCCCTTGTTCATCAGTCCGGTAAACTTTGACTTTGCGTTTTTTAAGATTTTTCATTGTTTCAGTTGATGGATGTGCGTATGAATTCCCGGTTTCGCAAGATATTAGTCCATACTCAGGATTAACCTCATCAAGAAATTTTTCACTTGTTGAAGTATTTGAACCATGATGTCCTAATTTTAAAATTTCACATTCTAATGAGATTTTAGAATTTTCAAGCATAGCCTTTTCTGCTTTGGATTCTGCATCTCCAGTCATTAAAATGTCCATTTCTCCAAACGAAACTTTGATAACAGTTGAATACTCATTAAGATTGCTGCCTGCTGCCTCAGATGATAACTGACCTACCACTCTAAAAACTGCATCGCCAAGCTTAAATTTAGTATTCACCTTTGGATTTACCAACTTAATGTTATCTTCCTTTATTTTGTTTAAAAGTTTCATATACCATTGTGATGTAGCTAAACCATTTTCATCTGGTAAATAAACTTTTTCACATTTAAAAGAATTTAGTACATCATACATGCCACCTATATGATCATCATGTTGGTGAGTGCCAACTATGAATTGAAGTTTACTAACTCCCTGTTTTTGCAAATAATAAACAACATCTTTTCCTGTAGACCGCGTTCCACAATCTATTAGACCGTATTTACCATTTTGCTCAAATAAGAAGCTATCTCCTTGACCGCAATCAATCATATGGACATATAATATTCCTTCTACATTGGAAGTTCCATTTTCATTGGTTGATAATTCGTCATCTTCATCTGTAGGAATTTCGTCGTCATCCCATACAATCGGTGTATTTATGGATTCGACTACGTAGTAGTGTTTGAAATAATATCTAATCAAAAAAACTGCTACTATGGTAATTAGTATTGCAAGTAAAATCTTTTTTAAGACCTGCAACTTGTTTTTCCGCTTGTCAATTGCCATGTGGGAAACCTCCTTAAAAAATAATAAAACGATTATAACATATTTTTCAATAAATTACAACCGTTTGAATTTTGCATTTAATATTCTGTTATTTCTATGCTTTCGATAACTACTGGATTTGTTGGCTTATTATTTGAATCAGTTTCAGTTGCAGCAATCTTATCTACAACATCCATTCCCTCAAATACTTGCCCAAAAACAGTGTGTTTTCCAAATAAATGCATACTTCCACCATAAATTTTATATGCAGCTAAAATATTATCTGGATATCCGTATTGACTTAGTGTTTTAGCAGTTTGCTCATCATATTTAGCTTGCTCAATAAAAAATTGGCTTCCATTTGTGTTTGAACCTGAATTTGCCATACATAAAGCACCTCTGTATGGAACTAAATCATAAGAAAACTCATCTTCAAAGCTTTTCTTCCAAATGCTTTCTCCACCATAACCTGTTCCAGTTGGATCTCCGCCTTGAATCATAAAATCATTCATAACTCTGTGAAATATAAGACCATTATAATATCCGTTTTTAGCATGAGTTACAAAGTTTTCTACTGCTTTAGGTGCAACATCTTTGAAGAATTTTATTTTAATATCTCCGTAATTTTTAATATGCATTATTGCAATTGTTTCACTTTTTTCAGGCTCAGCGACTTGCTTTTTAGCTTTTTCAGCAAAATTTATTGATTCAACATCAACTCCATTTTGATTTTGGTTATTATTTTGAGTTTTAGTTGAATTAGATTGTGTATTTGTATTATTAGCTGTGTTTGAATCAGAATTATTATTTGAACTAATATCACAACCAGTTAAACATAGAACTACACTAGTTAATATGCTAATTAATAATAAACATTTTTTTAAAATTTTCATAGTTTTCTCCTTAATATTCCTCAATTTTAACTTGAAGCTTTTCTTCAGTTGCATACAACTTTTCAACTTCGATTTTTGTAATTTGAGTATCATCTTTGAAAGCAAATTTATTCATTGCGTCCAAAACAATTTTTACAACATTATCAATATCTGGTTTTTTTGTTGGACTTATTTTATTTTCTAACATTTGCTCTTTCATAGCTTTACTTGCTGATTTTGGTACTTCAAAGAAAGCTGTAATACTAACCTTTGCTCGTCCCTCCATTGATTTGTATCTTGGGTATTTAAGCAAGAAATATTGTTCTACTAGACTTTCATAATCCTTTGTTCTTGTTGGAGTATATACCTGTCCAGTATAACTATTTAATCTAGGTCTACCTTTTCCAATAATCTTTGCTGGGACTTCAAATTCATATATCATTAGTGCATCTCTCCTACCTTTTCAACTAATATCATATTATAAGTGTAATTTTCATATCCTGTTTTAATAGTTTTTCTACTTATTACATTGTAATTATCATTATTAAATACTGTATTGTAATAATCAGAATTTTCAGAATCTATAATCCAAATTCTTCCGTTACAATCATTTAAGAAATCTAAGTTAGTATATATTTTAAGTTGTTCTCCAAAAGCTTTGTATGCAGCTTCTACTCCCCAATCTGATGGGTTGTAATAGAACTGTTTGTTATCTGTAAAATTAAGCGATACAACTGAACCAGTTCCAAAATTTGATTCATCAAAAACAATTACATCGTCTTGTTTAACATTTTCTTTTAAATATTCTATTGGTGTCATGTTGTTCTTGTCATATGCTTCCGTTATTTGTAAATAATTACTCCAAATTGCGAAGCCTAATGTGATTACGCAAATTGCGCCTATTATGTATTTATTTTTTTCTTTAGCTATACAATAGCTTATAAAGAAAATAAATAGTCCCGTTATTACAAATAAGTATCTGAAATATAAGATTGATGTTCTTAATACTGCTGTAATAACAATTGCAGCTAATATTACAGCAAAATATATTGCAATTGATGTTATTGCTGCAACATTATTTTTATCATTATCTGTTTTCTTGCTTTTTACTAATCTGAAAATCGCATATGCAAACACTAAAATTGCTAAAACAAATCCTATTGCATCATATTTTCCTTCTAAATTACCAGAGAATTGAACTCCTATTAATTGGAATAATGTTTTTGGAAATTCGAATCCTATCCAAAAACCTTTTGAAACATTACTCAATTGCTTCATAAAATACATTATCCATGGAATGTATGCAATCAATTGAATTACTCCTGATACCATAATTTTAACAATTGATGATATCTTCTTTTGTTTTATAAAATAGAATAATAACACACAATTAATTATTCCTGCTGCCATTAGACCATAATAATGAACGTATATACATGCTAAACTAGATAATCCAAAAATAATCCAATTTTTAATTTTTGAATCATCTTTATATAATCTATAAGCATAAATTGCAAGAATTGTAACTAGCAGTACTGCTAATGAATACATTCTAACTTCTGCAGCATAGATGCATATAACTGGTAAGAAATAAGAGAAAAATGAAAATAAAGCACCTGTCTTTTCTCCAAAATCTTTTTTAATATGAGTAAATCCAAGTATTCCAAGTAATGAAATACATACTGATGAAAATACTCTGTATGCAATAATTGTTCCATTCATTGACAATCCAAATAAATTATGTGTAATCAAATAAATAATATGTAAAATCCAATAATACAAAATCGGATGAACATCATTTCCGCCAATCTTCCATATATCAGCAAAAGATTTATCCGCTAACCCAACTGAGTATGCCTCATCAAACCATAAATTTGGATGAAAAATACTTATACAGTTAAATAAAATTCCTATAATTATAATTGCTATATGTATGTTTTTTATTTTTTTCATTTTATATTTCCTTTCTTGCACAGTTGGGGACGCGTCCCTGCTGTGCATTTTGCACAACTGGGGACAGGTAATTTTAGCTGACCCGTCCCTGACTGTGCATTTTGCACAGTTGGGACGCGTCCCCAGCTGTGCACTAGTCTCCTAAACAAATTCCTATATTACGTGCTGTTTTAACTAAATCATTGTCCATGTTAACTTTTCTGATATTGCTTTCTGCTGTATTACCTGAAACTGCGCCGATTTTCTTGTTGTTTCCAACTACATCTTCTAATGGTACACAATCTAATTTGCCATCTTTTATAACTGTTAATACATTAAATTTTCCTTCTAATGCCAATTCCATGGCTTTTGAACCATACTTTGTTGATAAGACTCTATCGAATGCTGTTGGAGTACCTCCTCTTTGAACATACCCTAAAACTGTACATCTTGCTTCTAGTCCAGTTAATTCTTCTAATTGTTTTGTAACTATTTGACCGATTCCACCTAGTTTTGTATTATCAACACCTGAACCGTTGTCTCTTGTTCCTTCAACTGTAATTGTTCCGCCTTTTGGCATTGCACCTTCAGCAACTACAACAATACTGAATTTTTTCCCTTTTTCCTGTCTATGTTTAATTTTAGCAACAACTTTATCCATATCATATGGAATTTCTGGAATTAATGCAACATCTGCTCCTCCTGCTATTGCAGATTCTAATGCTATCCATCCTGCATATCTTCCCATTACCTCTAAAACCATTATCCTATGATGAGTTTCTCCTGTTGTGTGAAGTCTGTCAATTGCATCTGAAGCAACTGAAACAGCTGTGTTATATCCAAAAGTAATATCTGTACATGCAACATCATTGTCTATAGTTTTTGGAACACCTATAACCTTTATACCTTTTAAACTAAAATCTCTAGCTGACTTTTGAGTTCCATCTCCACCTAGTGTGAAAAGGCAATCAAATCCATCATTTTTTATATTTTCAACACAGATATCTGACATATCTTTATATACAACTTTACCATCTAATTGTGTAACTTTATAATTAAATACATTTGCATTTGTTGAAGAACCTATAATAGAACCTCCTTTAGGTAAAATTCCTGAAGCTTTTCTACTATCAGAAGTGCTTAATGGAATAAAGTCGTTTTTTAATAAACCTCTATATCCATCTATAAATCCATAGCATTCAACACCATGCTCTTCTGCAGTTTTAACAATTGCTCTAATTACTGCATTAAATCCCGAAACATCCCCTCCGTTAGCTAAAATAGCTACCTTTTTTATCATTTGCATGTCCTCCTTTGTTTTCCATTATATTCTTTATTATTATACCAATATTTTGTAAATTTACAACAGGAAATTATAAAGTTTTAATAACATTTTATGACCGTCCCTTTTTGGGACATTTTTGTCCCATTTTGAGTCCGTCCCCAATTGTGTCAAACAAAAAAAGAAGCTTTGTTTTAACAAAGCTTCTTTTTATTTAAATACTTGTTGCATACAAGTATAAACCTTTTTAGGCCATGATGTTGGGTTACAATAACATCTACCAACGCCAGTAATTGTAGCACCGTGATATAAACTTCCTTTAGGTGATAAATATTTTTGTCCTAATAGTTTAATCATAGCTTCAAATCCGGCTGCATCTGAAGAATACGGTATTAACTTACCTCCAGACATTAAACTTGAATAGTTATGTGTGTTTTGATGTTGTGGTGCTGAACACCAAGCAGACTCAATACCACATATACCTAATACGAATATTTCATTAACACTGTATTTTTGGCAACATTCCCAAATCCATGCAGCGTTTTTCTCTAATATTCCAGTTCTATCATATTTCATATTAGTTACTAAAGTAACGAAATCTTCTTTTGATAAACCTGTTGTTTTTGAAACGTCCATATCAAAACTTATTCTTACATCTTCAATTTTTATATATTGTTTTAATTCTTCATATTCATCTGATGCTTGATATGAATCAGCATTTGTGTTTATATACATACTACCAGATCTGTTTACCTCAGAACGGCTAGATAATGTTCCTATTATGCTGTTATTGTTTATAGCAGCTGATCTAGCTTCTTGCATATTGTTTGTGTCAATTCTTTCAGAATCATCTTCTGAAACTTCTTCTAATGTTTCTTCTGTGTTGTTTTCTTGAGTTTGATTTTCTGTATTTGTATTTTCTAAAATTTCATCATTTTTAGCAACTTTTACTATGTTTGCTTTAGAAATGTTAATTACACTAATTACAATTCCTAGAATTAGTAAAACTGATATTGTAACCACCATAGTAATTATTACTTTTTTGTTTTTCATTTTACATACATCCTTTTTTATTTAATTTGTGCTAGAATCTGTTCAATTCCAACAACAGTTATAATTATACCATATTTTGGCTATAATGTCAAAATATGTATCTCCAATGTACCAATTTTTAAGCATTTTTTATGATTCTTATACCTTCTTCAAGAGATACAGAAACCTGTTCTCCTGTTTCCATATTTTTTAATGCGATTGTATTATTTTTTATTTCATCTTCTCCAATTACAATTACATATGGAATATTTAATCTACTTGCATATTTAAATTGATTTTTTATTTTAGCATTATCTGTATAAATTTGAGTATTAATACCATTATTCCTTAACTGAGTAGCTATTTCAATGCTTTTACTAAAATCATCAGCCATAGAAACAATCATTACTTTAGAAATACTTCTATTTCCCGCTTCTATAATCTTATTATCTGTCAATTGGAAGAACAATCTAGTTAATCCAATTGAAATTCCAACACCTGGCATTTTCTTGTCTGTATAATAGCTTGATAAATTATCATATCTTCCCCCTGAACATACACTTCCTAATTGTCTATATTGATTTAAAAAAGTTTCATATACTGTTCCTGTGTAATAATCCAATCCTCTAGCTATTGTTAAGTCTATTTTATAATTTTCTGTTGGAACACCAAATAATTTAATATTAGATGCTACTTCCTCTAATTCATTTACACCTAAATTAAATAATTCATTATCGATATTTAATTCTCTTAAAGCTGATATTGTTTCTTCAATGTTTCCAGTAATAGATATGAAATTCATAATAGTGTCTATTTTATTGCTATCTACACCAAGTTCTTGAATTTCTTTAATTACATTTTCTTTACCTATTTTATCAATCTTATCAATAATTCTCAATATTTGTACAGAAAGATTATTTAATTCTAAAGCTTCAAACAAGCCGTTTAATATTTTTCTGTTATTGATACTTATTGTAAAATCATCAAATCCTAATTCTTTGAAAGTATTATAAATAATGCTTGGAATTTCTGCATCATTTATTAAACTTAATTCATTTTCACCAATTATATCTACATCACATTGATAAAATTCACGATATCTTCCTCTTTGAGCTTTTTCTCCTCTATACACTTTTCCTATTTGATATCTTCTGAATGGGAAAGTTAAATTTGGATAATACTCTGCTACATATTTAGCAAGTGGAACTGTTAAATCAAATCTTAATGCTAAATCAGAATCTCCTTTATTAAATCTATATATTTGTTTTTCTGTTTCACCACCTGCTTTTGCAAGTAATACTTCTGCTGATTCAACAATTGGTGTATTTAATGGTAAAAATCCAAATTTTTCATATGTTTTTTGAATTTTTTCCTTCATTTCATTAAATAATATTTGTTCATTTGGTAATAATTCCATAAATCCTGGTAATGTTTTTGGTTGTACTTTTTCGTTCATTTTAATTCCTCCTTCTAAATCTTTAAGGATAGTTATCACTTCCTAAAATTAACATAAATTTACTATTTTTGTCAATACATTTTAAATAATCTTATGCTATACAAAAAAGACTATTTGCAAGTATTTTACACATCCCACAAATAGTCTTTTAAAATTTTATTTTTAAATATTTTTAAACTATCGTAGGCATGCTTTTTAGCCTGTACCTACGCAATAATTTTGCAATAGTTACAAGCTCTTACAATGATGATGCACTTTGTTTAAAAATATTTCTAATTTCATAATTTTACCTCTTTTCTTTTTGATATACTGAAATAATAACATTTTTTGGAAGAAATGTCAATCTTATTTAACACTAATATGTATGTCTTCTACCTTAACGCCTATTTCTCTACATACAATATTTTGTATTTGAGCAATATCTGCTTCTGAAAGCTTTTCAGCTTTTACAATAACACTTGTACTGTTATCATTAACAAATATAACAACATCTTCAAATCCTAAATTTTTAATTAAGTTTTCTGCTATCATTATAGAATTCTTTTTATTATTTATCTTAGCAATTTCCTGAGTTGAGATGTTTTTTTGATCAGCTGCAATATTGCTGTTTTCAACTAGCCCTTGATATGATTCTAACATTTGTGAATACATTTTATCTCTTTCAAGCCTTGAAGCTACAAAGTAATCAGCTTGATAAGTTGTTGTTGAAGTTGTTTTAGTTGATTGGGTATTGTTATTCTCTGTTGATTTTTCTGTTGATGTACTGCCTGTTGATGTACTGCTAGCAGAGGTATTGTTAGATCCATTTGTATTATTAATACCGCTCTCTGCTGTTTGAATTGCCCCTGGATTATTGTCGTTAGAGTTTTCTTGATTTGATTCATCTTCTAATTCAATTTCTAAATCGTCATTGCCATTGTTATTCTGATTGACAGTATTGCTATTTACCAATTTTGCATCACCAATTCCTGCCATTTTTTCAGCATCCATTAGTGCACCTGTTTCAACAGAATTGTGCATATTATTTGAAAAACTCATGTAACCTACTGTTATTAACATTAATGCTAAAACAGAAATTATAATTTGATTTCTTTTTAAAACTTTCATAATTAATCTCCTTTCATTTCAAACACCTGAATTTTATGAGTTGGAAGTCCTGTTGCTGCTTCTACAGCTTGAATAATATTACTTTTAACAACGCCATTACTTGCCCCCTTAGCTAAAACAACAGCCCCCTTGATTTCAGGAGTTACAACACTACTTGTAACAACACTTTTTTGACCATTATTTTCCTGATAAACAACTTCTTTTTTGCTCGAATTCTCATTTATAGTTCTAACACCTCCTTGAGTATCTTCTTCTTGTGTAGTACTTTGCTGAATATCTTCATTATACATAGGTACTACTTTATTAGTTTCTGCATAGGTTATCAAAACCTTGACATTTCCAACCCCCTCTAGCTTTTTAAGAATTTCCTCAAGCTGATTTTCTAAAGCGCTATTACCCGAATTATTTTGTACTACAGAACTTTGTTCATCAAATTGATTACTTCCTATTATTTCATTCTGGTCATTATTAATATTTTTCTTATTCTTTTTATCCCCATTCCATATATAATTAATAAATATTATAGTTGCTATCAGAATTATTACAAAAACAACCAGGTTTTCTATAGTTTTCTTATTTCCTTTATTTTCGAACTTTGCAAGAAACTTTTCTTTAATAGTATCCAAGTTTTTAATCCTCCTTCTTGAAACATTTTAATTCACAATAATATTATTTTCTTTTACATCATATACTCCGCTTAAATATTCCCTTAGCTTTCTCTTCTCGCTTTCATTTAAAATAGATTTTTCTTCCTTTTTCTCATCTTTTCTGCTTCCACCTAAACTAACTTTTATATTTTCGATATTATCAACTATTGTTGTAGCATTATTAAGATTGCTCGTTTGATTTCCAGATTCAGTTTTACCTGTAACTTTGAATTCAATTTTATTTAACGTATATTCTTTATTATTCAATATTTCCAAATTAATATTTTCAGTAATATATCCTTTTTGAGATACTTTTGATTTGATATCTATTTTTAAATTTTCTTCGAACATCTTTTTAATAGTTTCCTCAGTATTTATGTTGCTTGTTGATGTTTGTATTGTTCCTGATTTTGAGTTTTTTACATATAAGTCAAAATCTGATGATGTTAAATCAATTTTATCCTTAAATTTACTTATCACAGGTGAGATTATGCTAAATAGCACAAATATCCCAACAACTGTTTTTACATATTTACCATTTCCGTTATTAGGTAACAACATTTCAATTATAGTTGCTACAATTACTGCAACTATTATACCTTGCGCCCATGAACTTATAGCACCAATCAAGTTTAATCACCCCCACCAAAAACATCATCAGCCGTACATAGCTCCACTATTTGATATTTTTACTATTAGCGTAACTCCTATAATCAACATCACAGATACACTACATAGCACTGCCAACAATAATTTAAATGTATCTCCCATGTGCGCTAAAAGTTTGATAATTTTGCCATCTGCAATTGGCTGACATAGTGCTGATCCCAGATAATACATTGTCATTAGAGTGGCAAGTTTTAAAATTGGTACTATGCAAATTCCAATTATAATTATTACCCCAACAACGCCAAGTGCATTTTTTAAAATTATGCTGCACCCTAATACTGTATCAACTGCATCACCTAATATTTTCCCTACAACCGGAATAAAGTTTGACACTGCTGCTTTAGTGGTTTTAGCGGTAACTCCATCTACACTACTGCTTAAATTTCCCTCCAAAGATGTAACACCTACAAATAAAGTAAGAATAACACCTAAAACCCATATAGTGCTTGATTTCATAAATTTAGCCAACTTATCTATTTGAATCTTGTCCGAAATTTGAGAAATAATTCCAAGTGCAGTTGAAACAAGTACAATAGGTATTACAACATTTACAATAAAATTTCCAATTATTGTAACCATAAATAATATTATCGGCTCCAAAATGCCAGCTGACGTTATGCAACCTGTGGTTATCATTAGTGTAATTAATATTGGAATTAATAGATTAATAAATGATACTAAATTTTGAACAGATTGCCTTACCATACTTATTATTTCTGCAAAGCTGGTCATTACCAGTGCAACTATCATTATGTATTGAACGTAATATGCAACTTGGGAAACTCCTTTATTTCCAAGACCATCACTTATACTTTTTAAAATTCCATGAATTACTACAATCACGATTATGCTACTTAAAATAGCTGCCGAATTTAGAACCTCTTTTCCGAAGTAAACTCCAAAATAACTTCATCAACTTTACATTGTCTATATTCCCTGAAATAGCTGTCGAAAGTAAATTGTTTAAATCAACACCTGGCATTGATTCTTTAGTATATTGTTGCGCTTCATTTATGAAATCTGATATTTTTAAGTTTTGCTTTTGACTTTCTATTATTTCATTTGTATTATTAGCAGTTACGCTTAGCGGTTTTATAAAAATTAATATTTCAAATAAAATTATTAATATAGTTATTGTTTTTTTCATTAGCTTTATCCTTTTTGTCCCATTTGGGGACGGACTCATTTTGGGACATTTTTGACCCAAAACGAGTCCGTCCCCAAATGGGTCATGGTAGAATTTTAGTTACAGTTTCTAGCAAGCTCGAAATTATCGGTATAGATACTGAAATAATCATTATTTTGCCTCCTATATCCATCTTGTTTGCTATTGCTGTTTCTCCGGCAATCTTTGCATATACTTACCCCAAATTCTGTTAATATCGCAATTCCTGTTATTTTTAGTAATAATGCTATATATGTTGTGTTTATAGCGGTTTTACTAGCCAAGTTATTTAATAGATTTACAACATCAAATAATTTGTCAAAGACTAGCATTAATATTAAAACACTTGCTGCTAGTGATGCATATAGAGCAAATTCTGGTTTATATTGCTTTAGTATTACAATCATCACTAATGAAATTAATCCCAAACCAATTACTTTTACAATTTCCATCTTTTGTTAATATCCTTTCTCTTTTAGTCTGCACACATTTTAAGACCGTCCCTTTTTGGGACATTTTTGACCCAAAATGAGTCCGTCCCCAAATGGGTCAAATTAAAGATTAAACATAGTTTTCACAGTATTAAATAAGGTGCTAATTTCTTTTATAACCATCGTCAAAACAATCACTAGTCCAGCTAAAGTGGTCATCATGGCTTGATCCTCACGTCCTGCTTTTACTAATACTTGATGTAGAACTGCAACAAGTATTCCTACACCTGCAATTTTAAATAACAAATCTATATTCATATGTATTTATCATCCTTTCGATTTATATACTTTCATATAAGTACAATAACTATAATTAAACCTATGATAGCTCCTAATTTTTGATACATTTTTTCATTCTTATTTTTAGATTCTGTTGCTTCATTTATCTGTTTTTCAAGAAAGTTGCTTACTAATTCTATTTGACTAACTTGTCCTTCTATATCAGTTCTTCCAAGAAGCTTTCCTAATGTTTTTATGCAATTTATATCTTCTTTTTTTAGATTATAACTGTTAACTTCTACCGACTTTTCCCATGCTTCACCTGCCAATAAATTATCTTCATTTATGTATTTAACTGTATTAGAAAATATTTTTGCAATTGTACCATCAAATTTATTAGCTATTTCATTAAATATTTCTGGAATTGTTTCGAAAGAAAAATTTATTTTAACTTCAAACATATTTAACGCATTTTTCAAATCTTTTAATATTTGAACTCTGTTAGAATATCTCTTGGAAATTAAAATTCCTATAAATGTGCTTGTACAAAACAGAACTGTTAATAATATAAATTTAAGCATATACATGTAAGTCACCTCTTTCTGTATATAGTATATTCTGGCATTTATTGTTTTAGAACAAAAAAATAAAAGACAAAGTTATTAAAACTTTGTCTTTTTGTTCTGGTCGATTTGTTTCAAAATATCTTTGTTTTTTTGCAGTTCCGATACATGTACTCTAATGTTCTTAGGTTCTTCATGCGTTGTTTCATAATATGTTTTGAACTCATATGCTCGTAATACTAAAGCAAAACAGTACAAAATAACTAACAATGCTGAAACCATTAGAATATCACAAACAAATATTGATATTCCCCATGCTACCATAAGTGCAGAAGAAGTCACGACCGGTACAATAAGCTTAAATGTTGATTTCTCACTCCATGGATGCGTATTTACTACAAAAAATATAATGTCAATGATTGATAATATAATTATGAACGCATACAAAATATCAATCAATTTCATTATTATACCTCCTAAATACTTATTTCGGAAGTTACAAGTGTCTGACCATGCCACTTGTTTACGGATGAAATTAGCATGCTGACCATAAATTCATGCTAACTATAAGTTTTATTGAATATCAAAGTAAATTATAACACATTTATTATTTATTTTCAACCGCGACTTTATTTTGTAGAGTTTTTTAAACTACCTTTTTAATTACTCCTTTTTGAAAAGAATCTAAAAAAATAATCTTCTCAAAAACTCCTAAATTTATCAGCTTATTGATTTCGGGATTTAGTCGCAAGTCTTGGAAATTATTACCATGAGCTGTAAAAATCCCTTTTACACCTGAACAAATTGCATAATTTATAACTTCACTATCATCTTTATTTCCGTATTTCATCAGCAACAATTACTTGCGGTGCTAAAGACCTTACAGCCATTCTAATACCTATGTTTTTAGGTACATTATCTAATACATCTGTTCTAATACCTATATCATTTTGAGGCACACCTCTATGCATTGCAGCAATCTCTCCTCTTTCATCAATTACAGAAACCGTTAAACCTTTAAAATTAATTTCTGGCATACCATTGCTTATTTTATTAACAAGATCTCTTAGCATTGTTGTTTTTCCTGCTCCTGGAGGTGAAACTATTAAAGTGTTAAAAATACTATTTTTAGACATGTCAATTATATATTGTAGCAAAGACATACTGCAACTTGGAATTTCTTTGGCAATTCTTATGTTTAGCGAATATAAATTGGTTATATTTATTACTTTTCCATCTTTAACAACAACACTTCCGCTTACTCCTACTCTGTGCCCTCCCGGAATAGTTATAAAACCTCCACATATTTGATTCTGATATGTATAAATAGAATTACTGCAAAACGTCTGCAAAATATTCAAAATTTCTTCTGTATTAATTTTATATTTCAAAATAAGTTCATTTACACCCATTTTCAAGATAACCGGCCTGCCAACTCTAATACGTATTTCTTCTATTTTTTCAAGATTCACATTATTAATAGCTTGTACCAGTTCATCTGGAAAACATTTTGAAATTGATAATTTAAGAAGTTCTAATTTGTTCATATTTCCTCCTTTGCACAGTTGGGGACGCGTCCCTGCTGTGCATTTTGCACAGCCAGGGACAGGTTAGCGAATATGATGTGTCCCCAACTGTGCAAAAAAAGCATACTATATTAATATAGTATGCTTTTTTCGTTAATATTAGAAC
The DNA here is from genome assembly GCA_017528375.1 of Clostridia bacterium. Classification (GTDB taxonomy): domain Bacteria; phylum Bacillota; class Clostridia; order TANB77; family CAG-508; genus CAG-492. Next base: position 63,784 of record JAFXOY010000160.1, read on the forward strand.
TAATTATTCTTCCCAGTTATGATATACATTTGTTACATCGTCTAAATCATCTAACATATCTAGGAATCTTTGCATTTTTGCTGCTCCATTTTCATCTAATGATGTGTATGTAGTTGGAACCATTTGCACTTCTGCTTCTAAGAATTCTAATCCTTGTTCTTCTAATTTTTCACGAACTGATGAGAAATCTTCTGGAGATGTTGTAATTTCATATACTTCATCTTCAGCTGAGAAGTCTTCTGCTCCACTTTCTAGAGCAAGCATCATTAAATCATCTTCTGATAATGATGTTGATTCTTTATCAATTACAATTACACCTTTTTTATTGAACATGTAAGATACGCATCCAGATGTTCCTAAATTTCCACCTGATTTATCAAATGCATGACGTACATCTGCTGCTGTTCTGTTTTTGTTGTCTGTACTTCCTTCAACAATAACAGCAACACCATTTGGTCCGTATCCTTCATATATTACTTCTTCATAATTTGCTGTATTTCCAGCACCTGAAGCTTTTTTAATTGCATTATTTATTGTATCGTTAGGCATGTTTGCTGCTTTACATTTAGCAATAACATCCTTTAATTTTGAATTTCCTGCTGGATCTGGTCCACCATTTTTTACAGCAACTAAAATTTCTCTTCCTAATTTTGTGAATATTTTACCTCTTGCTGCATCTGCTTTTCCTTTTTTTGCTTGAATATTGTGCCATTTTGAATGTCCTGACATTGTTATTCCTCCTCTTATTTTTCTTTATTTTAAGGCCTTAAGCCTTTATATTAACTAATTAAAAAAAGTAACTTTAAAAATTACCTTTTCTATTATAACACATTAATTATTATTTGAATAGAGTTTTTTTGCAATTTTAGTGATAAGTTGCTTTTTATCAATAAATATGTTATAATTAAACTATTCGTTGGGATAAATTCCCATTCACACGTTATCCATCTTAAAACTTTAAGGAGGAATTTATATGAATCGGAAAAAAGAATTATTGTACAAACTGTTAGGTGTTGTATTCTCGCTAATGTTTGTTGTCAGCGTATTTAGCCTAATTGCTAAAAACCTTTGGCATCCTTTAACAAAAGCAGATATTGAACAGTGTACACTAATTGCAAGCGATATTTACTACAATCAGAAAGATGTACTAATCTATGATGTACCTGAAAACTACAAAGTAAAAATCAATGATAACGCTATTACCGTTATTCCAACTGACAACAGATATGGATCAGTTAATTTTAGAATGCAAAACGGTAAATTGGTGTCTGATTACGATGATGAATTATGGGCCTACTGTGTAGTCTGTGGTGTATTAACAATTGTAGCATATATATTGCTCTTATTATTTGTCATATTAGTTTATAAAATCACTTTCAAAGTATGTGACATCATTAATAAGAAGAAAAAATCACAATCCGAAAATGCAACTGCATAACTAAAAAAAGCCTACTTACTAGTAGGCTTTTTTACTTTTCTCCCATATTTTTCTAACTAATGATAATGTAGATAATGTGAAACCAATTACTGGCACTAATGAACTTAAGAATATATTGTCGAATTCTTTTATTACATAAGAATAAATTATTACAACTATACATGTTAAAATCATTATGCATATTTTTCTATTGAAAGATTATATTTTCATTTAATCTTTTTAAAATACCATCATCGTCTATTTTTGAAATAGCAAAGCACTTCTTTCCTAAATCTTTTAATGATGCACCACAATGATATAAATCTTTGTTGTCTATAATAATAAATCTATCATGAAATTTATTCGTTGTAGCAATCTTTAGGGTTGGATACTGTTCATTAAATTTCTTTATGTCTAGTTTTGTAATTGTACAATTCTGTAATGTTAAAATAACTACTTCTACATTCTTATTTTTCTTTTGTAACATTTTTAATATTGTATCATCTATGTAGTTGTCTATTATTAGAATCTTATTTTGAGCTGTTTTTATTATATCTATTATTAGTTCATAGCTATCCCATATTTGTCCTTTGAAAAAAATTCTCTGGTTTATTTGTTCTTTCTTATCGAATTTAGCAAATAACTCATTTATATTTTTGTCTTGTTCCAATAGTTTGCTTTCAATATTTGTTAGTCTCTCGAATACTTGTCCATTTGATGATAAAAATTTTCTCATTTCAATAAAAGCTCTTATTATTTTTATACTGACTTGTATAGCAATTTCATTCTTTAGTAATCCCGAAAGCATTGCAACACCTTGCTCTGTGTATACATATGGTAAATATTTGACATGTTGTCCTCGTCCATTTTGATTCTTTAAGGTTCCATTTTGGAACCTTAAAGAATTCATTTCCTCATCATTTATTTGAAAACAAAAATCTTCCGGGAATCTGTCAATATTTCTTTTCATTGCTTTATTAACATTTTTGGTTTCATATTTATACAACCTAGCAACATCACTGTCTAGCATTACTTGTTTTCCTCTTATTGTATAAATTAGACTTTTTATATCTTCTATTTCGTATTCTACTACATTTAAATCTTCATTTATTGGCGCGATATTATTTTCATTATTCATAATTATCACATCCTTTTGTTTAATTTTATTTTAAAGAACTTTTGTTTGTATTATATCATTTTTTAAAGTTACATTCAACAACTTTTCCATAAAAAGTATTAAAAGATATCGACATCTTTCGACATCAATATCTTTTAATTTTTTGGCACATTTACTCTCTTTCAAATATTTCTTTTAACTTCTCTCCCACTTCATATCCTTTTTTATAAAAATCTTCTATACTCATATCTAAATATTCATTTCTATAGCAAAGTTCTAATGTTACAGGTCCGTCGTAATTACATTCCTTTAAATTCTTTATAGTTTCTTCCCAATCCAAAGTACCTTCAAATGGCATCAAATGCAAATCATCACTTTGATCATTATCATGTAAATGTACTGCAAATATTCTATCCTTAAATTTAGGAAAATCAAGATCATCATTAAAATGCACATGATAATGTCCTGAATCAAAACAAATACCTACATTTTCATTATCTATGTTTTCAATAACATAATCTAAATAACCTTTTATTTTTGTATTTTCAAAAGCTACTTTTATATTTAGTTCCTGTGCATAATCAACAATTTCCTTTAATCTTTTTAGACCTGTTTCATTATATTTAGGAGCTTCACTTTTGCTTGTTAAATGCATTACAACCATTGGAATATTGTTTTCTTTACATATTTTAATATCATTTTTATATCCTTCAACCAGCTTATCTCCAACTTCGTTTTCAAGCCATAAATCATTTATGTTTTTATATCCTAAATGTGCAAAAATAACATTTAGACCTTTTTCTCTTATATATTTAAGTTGTACTTCTTGTGTTGGATTCCACTCCTTATTGTACCATTGTATAAAAACGTTTTTGAAACCTGCTTTTTTAATTGCGTTTATTGTATCTATTGCAGTAACATTTTGGTTAGCATTACTTACTACAACTGCAATTTCTCTATTATTCATGTCTTACTCTCCTTTTAATTCAATGACTTTATCCTTTATAAATTTCTATCTAATTATACCATAACTGTTTATTGAAGGAAAGGGATAATTACTAAGAACTATTAAATAATTCTTGATTGTTCTTTACTAATTTGTCGTATTTTGTCGTACGAAATAGCGTTGTAGGATATTGTTTTGAACTATCTAAAATGATATAATATACGCATCCTTTTCATAAAGGAAATCTTTGTGAAAGGAGGTGTTTTAAATTGAGTAGTTTCGATTTAATTTTCTTCTCAATTGTCCTTTTGCTTGACAAAAAAGACAATGAGAAGAAAGAAAACACCAAAGATTAGTACATAACTAATCAAAGAGCAGCCTGACCAGCTGCTCTTTTTTATATATAAATGAAAAAGAGATATGTGACCAACATATCCCTTTTTTCGTGTTTTAAATTAACAAGTTTCGATTTAACGCTTTCGCTAATAGTATTATAACACCTATTATATAGTATGTCAAACACTCTTTAAAATTTCAGCCTAAAAACTTCTCGACACTTTTCGACACTTTTTATTCTCTTGCTATTTCTTTTTCTAATTTCTTACTACTGTCTCAATCCCAACTCCATCTCCCACACACTTAATAACCTCAACTTTATTCTTTTTTACAATTATTTGCATATAAAAACGCACCCAATTAAATAGGTGCGTTTTGAAAACCTCTGTATATGACAAGAGGTTTTTACTAAATGTACTATTCTTTACTTAAAAGACTTTGAATCATCATTGTTGAAACTATTTGGCTTAGTGTCATCTTTGCGCTTCTCGCGGAAAGTTGATGTAACAGCTACACGTGGATACCCTTCGAATAATGCATATCCAGGTGCACTTCTGTATATTTCTTCTAATCCGTTTTTTTCAGTAAACTCATAAATCTGATCATTTAACCGAGCTACATTCTGAGCTTCAAATGTCATAAAGAATTCATTTTTCATAGTGTTCCTCCTTACCAGTATATTGGCGGTTTTCAATGTACACACTCTTTCAAGTGTATGGTAGGACTTTCCTACTCATATAATAATTATACCACATTATGTTAATTGTTTCAAATATAAAATTTTGGACGAAGATTTTTTTGAAATTTTCTCCGTCCACAATTGTATTTATGCTTTTTTCACTTTTGTCAAATTCTATTTTTGATTAAGTTCTATTTTATTAACAAAATCGTCAAATTCTTTTTTAGTACTTTCTGTATTTTCTTTTAAAGATTCACCCATAACAAATACAACATAATTTTCTTTTTCGTCAAACGTAATTGTTGTAATATAAAAATAATGTTGACCACCACCATATTTTGTTGCACTACATCTATGTGTTATAACGTTTTTCCCTTCATCATTTTGTGTTTCTTTTTCTAATACTTTAAAATCATTACGTGTTTTTAACAATCTTAAAAGCAAAGCACGGATGACTCTTTGTCATCTTATAAACATTATACCATATTATGTTAATTTTCTCAAATTTCTAGAACATCTCTCTTAATTTTGCTAACGCCCTTGCTCTATGTGAAACCGCATTTTTCTCTTCTGGTAACATCTCTGCACTTGTTCTATTTACTCCGTCTGGGATGAATATTGGATCAAATCCAAATCCATTATTTCCTCGTGGTTCAGTTGCTATTTTACCTGTCCAATATCCTTCTGCATATTTCTTTTCTCCGTTTTCATCTATGTAACAAATGCAACATACAAAACGAGCATTTCTTTTGCTTTCTTCTACTCCTTGTAACTTTCCTAATATGCAGTTTCTTCTATCTTCGTCATTATTTAATCCCATATATCTAGCAGAATATACCCCTGGCTCTCCGTTTAAAAATTCTACTTCAAGTCCGCTATCATCAGCTAGTACTGATGTGTGTGTTAAGTTGTAAATTGCTTCTGCTTTTAGTGTTGCATTTTCTTTAAATGTTGTTCCTGTTTCTTCTACTTCTATGTTTATTCCTGCTTCGCTTTGTGATAACACTGTGTATCCTAATGGTTCTAGCATTTTTTTAAATTCTCTTATTTTTCCTTGATTATTACTTGCTATTATTATATTCATTTTAATCTCCTTACATAATTTCTTATATTGTAATTATAAACTATTATATTTTATTTTTCTACTCTTTTTTATATCAATTCTTACAAAATGAAAAACACCCTATACTTTTCAGTATAAGGTGTTTTTTCATTAATCAATAATGTCGTACATGCGAGCCATGTTATTCGCTTCTCTTTCTATTTCACACTTCTCTTTGGCTGAAAGTGATGCAGGGAAAAATACATAAAAGTTGTCTGCAATATGCATAACACCCACATTTTTTCCTTTTAATGCATTAATGATCCGAGTGCGATTTTCCTTTTTTCCTACTACATCATATTCCATTCCTATTTCTAATTTTGGATAATACGTAGGAAATAAAGTAAATAATGTTTTGCCCTTGTATACATTTTCCTGGATACACTTGATAACATCATCCACGTTGTTTGTCTTAAACATGTCATTTGGTTTCATAATTGCTTCCTCCGATTCAGTTAGTATCTGGAGGTTACATAGCCCCCCAGATTGGTTTAAATGTCAATTTGGGTACTCTATGTAAGTACTAAAAAACTATACTGATTGTACCATATTTAGAATCAAAAGTCAATTTATGTAAATTATGTTCAGTTTTACTGTATAATTTATTACTATAGCGCATAAGGTCCCCGAAAATTTCATGGACCTTTGCGTTCTAATATTTGATAATTATTGACATTTTTCGACAAAGATGTTATACTGTTCCAGGCCTTAATGCTTATCATTTAAAACGCTTCTAACTAGAAGCATCAACACATTTTAACTCTATTTGAGTAGAAAGGAAATATTAAAATGATACGGGAACTTTTAAATGAAAGAATTGCTGAACAGCGTCAGAAGGAAATTGATGATGCTGAAAAAGCAAGGAAAAAAGCAATTGCTCACGCAGAAGCAATTGCAAGCGCAGAAAAAAGTATTGAAAAGCTGATTAAATCTGCGCAGATTGACAGTTTTAAAATCCCTGACGAAACATTTCCGGCACTTATTATTAATCATCCGTCCAATCATTCTAAAGGAGACTTTAAGAAAAGCTATGAGCTCTTTTTAGGATATTCAATCGAAGAGGATGATGGTGAAGTAAACACAGCAAAAGCAACCGAAATAGGCATACTCGAAATTGAAATGCCTTACGTTTTTGGTAATTTTGATTTCTCGGATTTATTTAAATCCGAAAGTCCTGTTACTTCAAACGGACGCAATTGCAGTATCTTTACTTTTATGTAATAATTTAAAAAGACCGTTTGTATAATGCAAACGGTCTTTTTTCTTTATAAAATAATTTCAACATATTTAAGAGCGATAACTACTATTGAGCAGCATTTCTTCTTGCTTCTCTTTCTCTTGTCTTACTGTCTAAAATAACCTTACGTAATCTAATGTTTAAAGGTGTAACTTCAACTAATTCATCTTCAGCTATAAATTCAATAGCTTTTTCTAATGAGAATTGTAGTGGTGGTACTAAACGAAGTGCATCGTCAGAACCTGAAGCTCTTGTGTTTGTTAAGTGTTTTTCTTTACATACGTTTATTGCAATGTCTTCATTTCTTGAGTTGATACCTACTATCATTCCTTCATAAACTTCAACACCAGCACCAATTAATAATTCTCCTCTTTCTTGAGCATTATATAATCCATAAGTTACAGATGTTCCTGGTTCAAATGCTACTAGAACACCTCTTGTTCTTGAAGAAATTTCACCTTTGTATGGTTCATAACTATCAAATATACTGTTCATTGTTCCTTCACCTTTTGTATCTGTTAAGAACTCTGTTCTATATCCAATTAAACCACGTGCAGGAATTCTAAATTCTATTTTTGTGTGTCCAATTTCAGCAGGTTCCATATTTACCATTTCAGCTTTACGTCTTCCCAATTTTTCAATAACTGTACCAATTGAATCATCTGGAACGTTTACAACTAATCTTTCCATTGGTTCACATTTTACACCATCAATTTCTTTGAAGATAACTTTTGGACGAGAAACTAATAATTCAAAACCTTCTCTTCTCATTGTTTCAATTAATACTGATAAGTGTAATTCACCACGTCCACATACTTCAAAGCTATCTGCTGACTCTGTTTCTTTAACACGTAAACTTACGTTTCTTTCTAATTCTTTAAATAATCTATCTCTAATGTGTCTTGATGTAATATATTGCCCTTCTTTACCAGCTAAAGGTCCATTGTTTACACTGAATGTCATAGAAACTGTTGGTTCATCAATGTCAACAAATGGGATTTTATCTGGATTATTAATATCACAAATTGTATCGCCGATATTAATATCTGCAATTCCTGATAATGCAACAATATCACCTGCTTGAGCTTCTTCAACTTCTGTTTTCTTTAATCCAACATAAGTGAATAATTTAGCAATTTTTCCTTGTTGATTTTTATCTTGTTTACAAATTGCTATTGGCATACCATTTTTTATTGTTCCTCTTTCGATTCTACCTACAGCAATTCTTCCTAAATAATCATCATAATCAATATTAGATACTAATAATTGAGCAGGACCTTCCATTTCGCATTTTGGTGGCTCAATTGTATTGATGATTGTATCAAAAATGCAGTGAACATTATCTGTTTCATCTTCTAAATTCATTTTAGCTATACCATTTTTAGCTGAAGCATAGATTACTGGGAAATCTAATTGTTCATCAGATGCGTCTAATTCGATGAATAATTCAATAACTTGATCTACAACTTTTAATGGGTTAGCCCCTGGTCTGTCTATTTTATTAATTACAACTATTGGTTTTAAATTAGCAGCTAATGATTTCTTTAATACTTCTCTTGTTTGAGGCATTGGTCCTTCAAAAGCATCTACTAATAGTAAAACACCATCAACTGTTCTTAAAACCCTTTCAACTTCTCCACCGAAGTCAGCATGCCCTGGAGTATCAACAATGTTGATTTTAATTCCATTGTACATTACTGATGTATTTTTAGAAAGAATTGTAATTCCTCTTTCTTTTTCCAAATCATTTGAATCCATTACTCTTTCAGCAACTTGTTCATTATCTCTAAAGATATGGCTTTGTCTTAATAAAGCATCTACTAGTGTAGTTTTTCCGTGGTCAACGTGTGCAATTATCGCTATGTTTCTTATTTTTTCGTTTCTCATTTTTTTAATCTTCCCTTCTATTTTTTACATTTGACACATTTGGGGACGGACTCATTTTGTGTCATTTTTGACACATTCCGGGACGGTCTTGTTCTTTATAAAAAACAAAGCTGTCCCCAAATGTGTCGTTTGTCCATTATAATCCCCTTTATAACATCATATTTGCCAAGCATTGATTTATTATTTATCAATTACTTGGCAAGTATTTTACACTTCATCAGTGTTATTTGAAACATTTTCAGCAGCATTTTCAGCAGTATTTTCAGCAACATCTTCAATCATTTCATTAGATGTTCCTTCTAACTCTCTTATTGAAAGTTCTATTTTTTTGTTTTCTAAATCTATGTTGATAATTTTAGCATTAACCTTTTGTCCTACTTTTAGAACTTCTTCTGGTTTTGCTATTCTTTTTTCACTAATTTGTGATATATGCACTAATCCTTCAACACCTTTGTCTATTTTAACAAATGCACCAAAAGGCATTAAATTTGCAACTTTTACTGTTACTATATCATTAACATTATATTTTTCTGCAAATTTATCCCAAGGATTTGCTCCCTTTTTATCATATTCAAGTTTTAATCTTTTATTTTCTTTATCAAATTCTAAAACTTTAACTTTTATTTCTTGTCCAAGTTTGACAATATCTTCTGGCTTTTTATCTCTTTCCCATGTCATTCCTGATATATGTAATAATCCTTGAATTCCATCTATATCAACAAATGCTCCATATGAGCTTAAACTTGTTACAGTTCCTTTATATAATTTACCAACTTCTACATTGTTCCAAAATTCTGATTCTTTAGCTTGTTTTTGTTCGTCTAAGATTACTTTTACAGAACCTATAATTTTTCTTGCTTGTTCATTATATTCAATTACTCTAAAAGTAACTTCTTTTCCTTTATAATTTTCTGGCTTTTCGTCTCTTGGAATTGCTGATAATGAAAGTGGAATGAAAATTCTTATTCCTTTGTAATCAACAATTAATCCATTATCATTTACTGATGTTACTTTTTCTGTAAAAACATAGTTATTTTTTACTTTGCTTTCAAAGTCTTGTTTTACAATTTTTGAATTTGCTTTTTTGTATGATAAAAGTACATTTCCTAAACCATCATTTAATTTTACTACATCAGCTGTAATTCTATCTCCAACTTTGAACATTTTTGATGGATCATCATCTTCATTGTATGAAAATTCTGATTTTGGTATAATTCCGTCTGCTTTATATCCTAAATCCACAAAAATCTCTCCTTGTGAATTAATATTAATTATATTTCCTGTTACTGTTTGTCCTACTTTAATTTCTTTTAATGTTTGATTTAATAATTCTTCAAAACTCATATTATCCATTTTAATTTTCCTTTCGGTATGCTTTATTTTAAGACATATTATATAGTTCAATATTATATATTATTTATTTTTATTTGTCAACATAATGATATTATCCATTATTTCCTTTGTTGCTTGTTCTTGGCCTTCTTTTTCTTGACCTTTTACCTTGTATTTTGATAAGTCTATTGGTTCACCATAAGTTATATAGAACTTACTGAATGGTTTGAATGTTCCAGAAATTCCAACTGGTACAACAGGAACGCCTGATCTAATTGCCATAAAAGCAGCTCCATTTTTAACTTTTTGATTCTTTTCCATTCCTCTTCTTGTTCCTTCTGGGAATATTCCTAGAATTTCTTTGTTTTTTAATGCTTTCAAGCATCTTTTCATAGCTTCTAGATCTTGTGTATTTCTTTTAATTGGAATAACGTCAAATAGATGCTCAAGCCATCTGATAATTCCAACTCTTGCTAAATCATATTTACCAATGAATCTTATCTTCTCTTTACTGAAAACAACAACTGCAACAGCATCTAAGAAATTAACGTGATTTGCACATATTATATAACCACCATTTTCTGCTGCTTTTGTTTTATTTTCTTCCCCTGAAATTCTCATTCTGAAAGCAATTCTATAAAGTGTTCTTAAGAATCCTTTTGTAATTGTTCTTACAAAAATTTTCCATTTAGTCTCAGGTCTTTCTCTATAAATTTCTGGTTCAAGTTTTTTTACTTTTTGAGCCCTTTTTATTATTTTTTCAATTTCTTTTATAGTTTGCTTTTGAGTTAAATGAGTTGAATCAACTAATATTGCATCATCAGCCTTTTTCAATGCACCAAATGGTTTATTCATATCATTTTCGTCTCTTTTTTTCATTTCTTCAAGAACTTCTTCAAAATTACACTCTATATTTTTAGATTGATTTTGAGCAAATCTTCTCTTTGCTCTTTCTTCTACATCTGCATCTAAATAAATTTTGACATCGGCATTTGGAAATACAACTGTTGTTATATCTCTTCCTTCCATAATTATATCTTGTGTTTCCGCCATTTTTCTCTGTAATTCAACAAGTTTTTCTCTAACTTCTCTAATTGCAGATACTTGAGAAACGATTTTATTTACAGGATTATCTCTTATTTCCTTTGATACATCTTCTCCATTTAGTTTTACAATTAAATTATCTTTTTCTTTTAATAATTCAATATTAACAGTTTCTAAAACTTCCTTAACTTTTTCTGTATCGTTGATATCAACGTTGTTTCTTAAGCATGCTAATGCAACACATCTGTACATTGCACCTGTATCAATACTGTTTAGTTTCATTTTCTTTGCTATTATTGATGTTACTGTACCTTTTCCACTTCCTGCAGGTCCATCTATTGCAACTATAAATCCCATTTTAATTCCTCGCTTTCACATTTATAATCTGGTTAAATCTTTTGGCATATTTATTCCCTTTGCCATTACATCTATCTTTGAAACGTTCATAGCTGTAAGTCTTTCAATTTCCTTCTTTGATCTTATTTGAAAATCTTGTAAAATATCAACAATCTTTTTTCCGTAATTTACAATAACTTCCATGTAAATTTCAGTTCCCTGTTCTCCTGTATTTACTCTTGTTCTTGTGACTTTGTAAATTGATGGTTCTTTGTTGGCTAAATACTCAATTATCTGTTTAAACACATTGTCTGAAATAGTAAAATTACCCATATAACTAAATGTTGGTCTAATAATTGATTTTTCAGCCATATATGGAGCTTTGCCTCTTCCTGTTGATTTAAATATTTGCAACGGATCTAAAAGATATCCTGAAAACTCTTTCTTTATTTCAAACGTTGGAACTGGAATTACGTGTTTTCCTTCTGTAACACGAATTCTTCTCGCATTTTCCATTTCTTCCTCTGTAGCCACATCATTAATATAAACTGTTTTGCTTATTTCAGGCAAACCTAAATTAGCTGCAATTTTTGCAACCATTCCATCAGAAGTCCCTAAAATCAAAATTGCATCAGGATTAAATCTTACAAAAGCTTCCTGCATCTCTCTTTTTTCATTTTCTTCATAAAACAACGCATGTTTTACTGTTTCAACTTTTGTAGGAGCTTTTTTTGCTGATGTACCTGCCACAACCGCATTACCTTTTATAAGTAACCCATCATCTATAATAAATTCTATGTTATTTTCTCCCGCAACCATCTGTGCTCTGTAACTTTTTCCTGTACCTGAAGGTCCAACAAAAGCACATACTCTAATATTGCTAAAATCCATAAAAATTTTCCTTCCTTTTTGGCATAATTTAACAAGGTTATTATATCACTTCCAGAGGTGAAAAAGCAAGACGTTTTGAAACATTTGACACATTTGACACATTTGGGGACGGACTCATTTTGGGACATTTTTGACACATTTAGGGACGGTCTTCAGACTTTTTTAATTTTCTTAAAACTTGGTTAATCAAGATTATTCATAATTCTATACAAAGTTTTTCTGCTTATTCCAAGCAAATCAGCTATTTCATTATAGCTTAATTTTGATTTTTCTTTTAGTAAAATTGCTAATTCTTTTACATGTTTTTTACTAATAATTTCTTTAATGTTTTCAATATTATTGACTTTTAAATAACTTTTAATTACTTTTTGTGGAGAAATTCCGCGAAAGCTGTAGAAATCCAAATTCTTTGACTTAATAAAAATATTTTTGAATTGTTCTAAATCTAGATTTAATAGTTCTAAAACTTTAGATTTTAAAATATAACTATCTGATAAAAAAGCATTGTAACTTGAGTATTTATATTGTTCAGGCTTATCAACAATTTTAGCCTTCACTGGATTATTATGTACATAAATTATGCAAGAATACAAGTAATGAAAATCAAATATTTGCTCACTTTTATATCTATCACGAAAAACATACCCTACTCTTTCTTTTTTATTGTTGTACCATTTGGCATAAGCTGTATTAATTTTTTTCATAAACATAGATAATTCATCAACTTCCTTGTAATAGATAACCAAATGAACGTGATTATCCATGATACAATAAGAAATTAAATTAATATTAAAATCACTTTTTTTCTTTTGCAATAAATCCCAGTATTTCTTTTTGCATGAATCATCTTGGAAAATATACTCTTTGTTTATGCCTTGAGCCATTATATGCACATAATTTGACACTAAATCTTTTCTAGCATGTCGTGGCATACTTTTCACCTCCTCTTTAATATATTTTTGATGAACATCCCTATTATATAACGATTTTTACATTTTTCAAGTAATATTTTTATTCTTCAATCATAAAAATATATTATCGTTTAATTGAAATCGTACAAGACCGTCCCTTTTTGGGACATTTTTGACACATTTTGAGTCCGTCCCAAAATGTATCAAAAATGTCCCAAATTGAGTCCGTCCCCAAATGTGTCAAACGTTTCAAAAGGAGGTTTTTATGAAAAATTATAAATTAGCTGTAGTTGGTGCTACAGGTGTTGTTGGTCAAAAGATGATTGAAGTTTTGCAAGAGAAAAATTTACCTATTAGCGAATATGTATTTTTTGCTTCAAAAAGATCTGCTGGTAAAACTTTAAGATTTGGTAATGATGTTTATGTTGTAAAAGAACTAACTAATGATTCTTTAAAAGATAACTTTGATTTTGCACTATTTTCTGCTGGTGGTGATACCTCACTAAAATATGCGCCCATTGCTGTTGAACACGGTTGTATTGTTATTGATAATAGCAGTGCTTTTAGAATGGATAATACAGTTCCATTGGTCGTTCCTGAAGTAAATCCTGATGATATAAAATGGCATACAGGAATTATTGCTAATCCAAATTGTTCTACTATTCAAGCTGTGTGTGCTCTAAAGCCTTTGAATGATGCTTTTGGAATTAAAAGGATTGTGTACTCTACTTATCAGGCTGTTTCTGGAGCTGGATCTAAGGGAATTCATGATTTGGAAAATGGAATACAAAATTACATTGAAGATGATGATACTACTACCTATTATTTAGAAAAATTTAAATATCCTATTTTTAATAATTGTTTGCCACATATTGATAAATTTTTAGAAAACGGATATACCAAGGAAGAAGAAAAAATGATTAATGAAACCAGAAAAATTCTAGGAAAGCCTAATTTAGCTATAACCGCCACAACTGTGAGAGTTCCTGTTTTCAATTGTCATTGTGAAAGTATAAATATTGAGTTTGAAAAATCATTTGAAATTGAGAAAGTTTTAGATATTTTGAAGAATGCTCCTGGAATTATTGTTCAAGATTCGTCTAAAGACGAAATTTATGCAATTCCTACTACAGTGACTGGACATGACGAGGTATTTGTAAGTAGAATCAGGCGTGATTTTAGTGTTAATAATGGTTTGAATCTATGGGTTGTTGCTGATAACATTAGAAAAGGGGCAGCTAGTAATGCTGTTCAAATTTTAGAAAAACTGCTTTAGCGAAACATCTTTGGACGGTCTTAATTTGTTTCAAAAATGGAAAAAATTAAGACCGTCCCCAAATGGGTCAAAAATGTCCCAAAATGAGTCCGTCCCCAATTGTGTCAAAACGTTTCAAATCATTGCAACAATGCAGAAAAATATTATCTTTGTTAAATAACCAAATAATAAATTAAAGTTATATAATTTAACTCCGTTCTCGTTTATTCTATCATAATTATTAACAATAATTTCAATATTTTCCTTGCTTATTAAATCTGATTTTGTTTCCATATATTCTTTTGCAACATATCTTGCCCTTGTCATTGCATCAGTTTCTAAATATGATCTAACTATGTATAAAATTGCTGACATAGTAACTAAAATAATTGCTAATATGTTTGGAAATGGTATTTTATTGAAAAACGTTAATGCAGTTGCTATTAGGAAATACAATAAATATATATTTGAAAAGATAAAATTAAACCATAATAGCCTTTTGTCTTGAATTGAATGTATGCATTCGTGAGCTATAGTTTGAATACGTGTGAAAGTCTCTTTTATGTTTGCTATTACTATACTATTCGTAGCAACTATATATAGACTTGTTTTGGAATCATCTGCTCCATGTTTTATTTTTACATTCTTATTTCCGAGCATGGATAATATATCTTTACAAACCTGCTCGTTATCTGGCAAAACATTGGTTATTTCGTTTAATTCTTTATCTTCCCCTAATTTTTTTATTGTCATAAGATTTTTCCAACTTACTTTAAACAATATTAAGAATAGTATAAAAACTATTATTGATAATATTAATATAACAACTATATCCATTCAAAACCTCCTTGCTAATAATGTAAAATAAGCGAAGATTAAAACACCTTCGCTTATTTATCTACAAAACATCCTTAATTGCCTCTGCAATAATCTTATTAACATCAGCAACCATAACATTAAACTTCACTTCTAAATCAAAATATTCCTTAATTTCTTTATTCTCAACCAAAATAGTATACAGTTGTTGCAATTTTTGCATTTTTTCAGAGTCACCCTCACCTTTTTGAATTGCTAAAACTTGTGATTCATATCTAATTTTTTCAAACTCTTCTATTTTCTCTTTCATTTCTTGGTTTTGCATTACTTTTTCTTTTGCTTCTTTGTAAGCTTTGTACTCTTCTGAGTTTTTCATTTCAAAAGCTAATTTGTTAGCTGTATCATATACATTCATTTTCATTTCCTCCTATTTATAAATTTGAAACATTTTAAGACCGTCCCTAAATGTGTCATTTTTGACACAAAATAAGACCGTCCCCAAATGTGTCAAATGTGTCACAAATGTCACGCATATGCATGTTTCTTTTTGAAATCAAGCAACTTTGTGATTTCCTTCTCTGAATTTTTTGCTTTTGCTGTTTTTTGCGCATTTTCTTGTGCAATTTCTCTTGCTTGTTTTTCCGCCATTGTTTGGCAAATGGCTTTTTCGTATGTAAAATAAGTATCTTTTGCGATTTTTGTCCAATTAAATTCTTTCTTTACTTTAGCTTTTGCATTTTTAGTAATATTATCACATAATTGATGATTATATAATAAACTTAAAACAGAATCTGCAATTGAATTGCTGTTTCCAGCATAACTTTTCATTCCTGTTACTCCGTGATCAATAATTTCGTTAAGGCCTCCAATATCAGAAACAACTGTTGGAACACCTGCAAGCATTGATTCTAAAGCAACTATTCCAAATGGTTCATATGTACTTGGAAATACAGCGATATCTGCGCATTTATACATTTTTTGTACTTCTTTTGATGAAAGATATCCCGTAAAATATACTTTATTTTCTATTCCAAGATTTCTTGCTTGTTCTTTTAGTTCATCATACATTCCGCCCTTTCCTCCAATTATCAATTTTGTGTCATTGTATCCATTAATAATTTTAGGCATGGCTGAAATTAAGTGTTGAACACCTTTTTCATGAACTAATCGTCCTATATAAAGAATAATTTTTTCATTATCCATAGCATATTTTCTTCTAAAATCATAATCTCTGTCAATTCCATTAAAATTCGTTAAATTAATTCCATTTGGAATTACATTTATTTTTTCAAATGGCAATCCAAATAGTCTTTGTAATTCACATTTCATGTAATTACTATTTACTATTACTTCACTTGACTCATATGTTAATAGCCATTCAGTATCATTTATATATCTTTGTACATCATCATGAATTCCACTATTTCTTCCTGATTCTGTAGCGTGTATTGTAGAAACAATTGGGATTTGGAAAGCATCTTTTAATGTTTTAGCTGAATAAGTCACAAGCCAATCATGAGCGTGTATACAATCAAAAGGACCTTGTTCATTTATAATTTGAGTTGCTTTTGCTGTTAGTGTAAAATTCATTTGCATTATCCAATCTGTAAAATTGTTTGGATGGATCATGTAGTTTTCGACTCTATAAACTTTAACTCCTTTGTCGTTTTCGAACTCTGGAACATTGCCTTCTTTGTATGTTACAACAGTTACCTCATTTCCATCTTTTACTAGTTTATGAGATAAATCATGTACAACCCTTGCAATTCCTCCAACAATGCGTGGTGGATACTCCCAAGTCAACATTAAAATTTTCATTTTTATCCCCTTGCTCCTTTCATTTTTTTCTTTATCTTTAGTAGTTTTCTCTCGTTTTTTCTACAAATATTCTATATAAGATTATTTTAAAAGTCAATATGTTTTTTCTACAATTTTTAACATAATTTTTCGTGTTTTCTATTGTTTTTTTTGCTTCAATGGTATAGTATAATACTAGTTAATTTAGAGATTTATACTAAGGAGGAAATTATGCCAAGAAAAGCAAAAGATAAAGTTGAAGAAAACGAAAAAATTGATGAGAAAAAAACTACAACAAAAAAATCTACAGCTAAAAAATCAGCATCTACTAAGAAAACTACTGTTAAGAAGGCTGAACCAGCTGTAAAAAAAGCAGCTACTAAAAAAGAAACAAATACTACATCAAAGAAATCTACTACATCTAAAAAAGCTACTACTTCCAAAACAGCTGCAAAAACAACAAAAACAACAAAAACAACTACAAAAAAAGCTGCAACTAAAAAGACTACTGCCCAAAAAAGTACAGCTAAAAAAGAAGAACCTACAAAGAAAACAACAACCAGAAGAAAAACCACCAAAAAAGCTACAGTTGTTGAAGAACCTCCTGTTCAAATTGTAGAGTACTATGATTTACCATATAAATATGGAAATACTGTAGTAAGACTTTTAGCACAAACGCCAAAAACCCTTTTTGTATACTGGGAAGTTTCTGAACAAGACATAGAAAACTTTAAAAAACTATATGGAGAAGATTTTTTCAGCAAAACAAAGCCTGTTTTAATTGTACATAATTTAACTCTTAATAAAATAAATGAAATTGAAATTAATGATTTTGCCAATTGCTGGTATTTAAATACTGAAGATTCTGATTGCAAATTTGATATAGAATTAGCAAGAAAATTTATTGATAATACAGCAAATGATGTAGATAACCCGGACAATTATCTTTATATTGCAAAATCAAATAATCTTCAATCTCCTAACAACCACATTCTATTTGAAAAAATTCAAGAATTTGTGGTTTTTAGAAATGCAAGTAATGATAATATAATTAAGAAAAATATAAAATCTTTTAAATTCTTAAAAGATATTTATAAGTTTTACAAAGATATGTATGATGAAGATGTTTTAAATAATCCATCATCACAATTTAAATTTTAGCAAAGGAAGATATTTTTATGAACACAACCACAGGATATGTAAGTTTTGTTTTACACGCTCATTTGCCTTTTATACACCATCCCGAAAGTGATGATTATTTAGAAGAGCAATGGCTTTTTGAAGCTATTTCTGAGACTTATATTCCTCTTTTAACTAATTTTGAGATGCTTGTTAGTGAAGGGGTAGATTTTAGGATTACAATGTCCTTAACTCCACCTCTTCTTTGTATGCTTGATAATAAGTTGTTGCAGAAAAAATATATAAAATATTTGGAACAGCATATTGAATTATCTAAAAAGGAAATTGAACGTACTAAAGATAATGAAAAACTAAACATTTTAGCTAATTATTATTTTAATAGATATTCTAATGATTTAAAGATTTTTAAGAATAAATATAAATGTAATTTAATAAATGGATTTAAACATTTCCAAGATTTAGGTGTCTTGGAAATAATTACTTGCGGAGCAACACATGGTTACTTCCCTATTTTGTATACAACTGAGCAAACAGTAAAAGCTCAAATTGCTGTTGGTGTTCAAACTTATGAAAAATATTTTGGTAGAAAGCCGAAAGGAATTTGGCTTCCTGAATGTGGTTATGTTCCAGAGGCTGATAAATATTTAAAAGAATTTGGAATTGAATACATTATTACAGAATCACACGGAATTTTGTATGCCAATCCTGCTCCCCTATTTGGAACTTTTGCCCCTATTATTTCTCCTAATGGAATAGTAGCTTTTGGTAGAGATATTGAGTCTTCTAGACAAGTTTGGAGCTCTGAAATTGGCTATCCTGGAGATTTTAATTATCGCGAATTTTATAGAGATATTGGCTATGAGGCTGATTATGATTATATAAAACCTTATATTGCTCATAATGGTGTTAGAGTTCATACTGGTATTAAATACTATCGTATTACTGGAAAAACTGAAGAAAAAGATTATTATAATGTTCAATGGGCAAAGGATTCTGCTGAAAAACAAGCTGGTCATTTCTTTGACTGCAGAACCGCTCAAATAGATTATGCTAGTAAATATACCGAAAATCCGCCTATTATTCTTTGCCCTTATGATGCTGAATTATATGGACATTGGTGGTATGAGGGGCCTTATTGGTTGTATATATTATTCAAAAAAATTTACTATAACAAATCTAATTTTGAATTAATAACTCCAAGCGAATATATTAAAAAATATCCACTAATGCAAGAATGTACACCTTGTAGATCTAGCTGGGGTGCAAATGGTTATAGTGAAGTATGGCTAAATGGCTCTAACGATTATGTTCATAAGCATTTACATCATATTGGTGAAAAAATGGTTGAGCTTGCTCATACTTATTATAATGAGACTGATAAATTAAAAATTCGTGTTTTAAATCAATGTGCTAGAGGGGTTTTACTTGCTCAAAGTAGTGATTGGTTGTTTATTATTACAAATGGAACTATGGTTGATTATGCTAAAAAAAGAATTAAAGATCATGTTGGTAGATTTAATAAATTTTATGATGAACTGGCAAATGGCAAAATTGATGAAGTTTTTTTAGAATATGTTGAGAAGCAGGATTGTATTTTTGAAGATATTGATTTTAAAGTTTATTTTTGATTTAATTTTTGGACGGTCATTTTTTAAATTTTTACAATTAAAGACAGATAATAACATTAAAGAGGACGAATTAATCCGTCCTCTTTTTTATTTAATTCATATTACAAACTCTGTTGCACTGGATATCCCAAATGCTCATACGCAGCAGGCAATGGAATTCTTCCTCTAACAGTTCTTGAAATAAATCCAATTTGTATTAAAAAAGGCTCATAAACATCTTCTAGTGTTTCAACTTCTTCACCTATTGTAGTAGCTAAAGTATCAATTCCAACAGGTCTGCCACCATATTTTGAAATCATTACATCTAGCAATTTTCTATCTATTTCATCAAGTCCCATTTCATCTATTTCTAGTCTATTTAAAGCTGTTTTTGTTACTTTTAAATCAATATTCCCATCACCTAAAACTGCTGCATAATCACGAACACGTTTTAGCAATCTATTTGCAATTCTTGGTGTACCCCTTGAACGCCTTGCAATTTCTGTTGCTGATTCATTATCTATTCCAATACCTAAAATTTTTGCAGAACGTTTTACTATAAATGCTAAATCTTCAACATTATATAATTCTAATCTATCAACAATACCAAATCTATCCCTTAGTGGAGTTGATAAGGTTCCAGCCTTTGTTGTAGCACCAATCAATGTAAATTTAGGCAAATCTATTCTAATTGACTTGGCTGTTGGTCCTTTTCCTATAATGATATCTAAAGTAAAATCCTCTAAAGCAGGATATAAAATTTCTTCAACATTTTTGTTAAGTCTATGAATCTCATCTATAAAAAGAACATCAAATTCCTGTAAATTTGTAAGTAATGCTGCTAAATCCCCTGCCTTTTCAATTGCAGGGCCTGAAGTTACTTTAATATTTGAATTCATCTCATTCGAAATAATATTAGCTAAAGTTGTTTTTCCAAGTCCAGGAGGTCCATATAATAAAACATGATCTAATGGCTCTTTTCTCTTTTTCGCAGCTTCAATATAAACTTTCATATTCTCTTTAACTTTAGACTGACCAATATATTCATTTAAAAATCTTGGTCTTAAAGATGTTTCTAATCTTTCCTCACTAAAATCTTCAATTTCCGGCCTTAGTAATCTGTCATCTTCCAATTTATTACATCCTCCTTTGCACAGTTGGGGACGCGTCCCGGCTGTGCATTTTGCACAGTCAGGGACAGGTCAACATCAATGTCCGTCCCTAAATGAGTCAAAAATGTCCCAAAATGAGTCCGTCCCCAAATGTGTCACCAAAATATGTCATTTTAACAAATTCAATATGTTTGTAGAAAGCGAAATGTCTAATTCTGTTTGTAGTGAGTCACAATAGTCGTTTAGCTTTTCAACTTCCGCTTCTGGCAAATTCGATAAATCTAGTTTTTCTCCTGTTTTTATTGAATACCAGTTTCCATCATAAAAATATTTGTCTGTTATGATTTTTCCATTATTTAAACATACAAAGTCTTTGTTTGAAAATAGGCTTTGACCTAATGAAAATGTGTCTTCTATGCCACATATTTCCATTAATGTTGGTTTCATGTCTAGCTTGCTTGTAGGTTTTGTTATTTTCATTGGCTCTACTCCCGGAATTTTCATTCCGCATAGTACATTTGAATAGTTTATTTGTGTTTGTATATCATTTAGTGGTTTTACTTCTTTTATGAAGTCTTGCATTTCCCAGTTATACATTTGAAGTCCTGCATGATCTCCATATACAAGAATTACTGTATCATCATATAAACCTGCTTTTTTTAGTTCATCAATAAATATTCCAAAAGCATAGTCAGCATAATTTACAGCTTCTAGATAATTTCCAAAGTATATTCCTCTATACTCGTCACCTACATCGATGTTTACCTTTTTGTCTTTATCTTGTAATCCTGGTAAATCAAATGCTGTGTGTGATGATGCAGCTACTATATTAACCATAAATTTGCCGTCATAAGTTTTTATTTCATCAATTACTTTTCTATAAACAGCTTCATCTGATACATAGTTATTTACTCTTTCGACATCAGAATCAAATACATTATCAAATAGCAAATTATCTATTTTCAATCTAGAATATACAGCTTGTCTGTTCCAGAAAGAACCTTCATTTCCGTGAATATATGTAGTTGTGTAATCATTTTCTTTAAATTTTGCGTACATATTATCATAATTATTTGATGGATATTGAGCAAAACACATTCCGTTTTCTAGCGGATATATTGAATTCATCACTGTAAATTCAGAATCCGCTGTTGATGAATAACTTTGATTTTGCATATTTGTAAACTCTATATTTTCATTTATAAATTTATTTAAATTTGGAGTTATTTCTTTTCCGTTTATTTTTCTATTTACAACAAAGTTTTGAACTGATTCTAATTGCACTATAATAACATTTTTGTCTTTCGCAATTCCTGCTAAATCATATTCTAATGTATATTTGTCTGTGTACTTATCCATTAAAGAATTATATGCCTTCATCATTTCTGATTTTGATTTATATTTAACATTCTTTTTCATATCAATATTATTTCTAAAATCTAAATAGTGATATCCAAATATACTTGATGATTCTATTTGTTGGACCTTGTTATATTGATGTGTTTCAGCCTCTTTAAGCCATTCAGAAATTGGCTTACTTACAACAAATATCATTAACAATAAATATACAATTCCAACAATATATGCCTTAATGCTGTGTTTTTTTATTTTAATTCTAAATGCGAAAAATATAATAATTACTGCAATAATATCTATAAAATATAATATATGTCCTATATGTAATAAATTTGGTAATGCTATTGAAATCTCTCTTCCATATTGCAAATTTGATATTTGAGAAAATGATACCAAGTTGGCTGAATATGAATAATATAATGCATTAACAAACAGTAATATACTTACTAATAAATTTATAATTATAGTACACCAAAATCTTAATTTATCTTTTAACAACATTGGTAACGTTAATAATAGATATATAAAAGCTGCTGCCATTTGAATGTATTCCGGTTTTAATGGTTCTATTTTAAATATTTGAGTTTTATATAATAAAATGGTTTTTAAAAGTAATGCAACTCCTGTTAGAACAACAATTAGTCGAGTTTGAAATATAGTTTGAAAAACTGTTTTAATTGCTTTATAAACTTTGTTTTCTTTCTTTTCGTTTGTCTCTACTACCTTAAACTCACTTTTATCCTCTACTTCTTCTAAATTCACATCAACTTCCTGACTTAAATTTTCATTTTCAACTTCTTTTTCTTTTAATTCATCCATTAATCTACCTCTTAACTAAAAAATAATGCTCTATTCTTTGTCATTTTTTACTCTCATAAATTCTTTATAACCAACCGCAATTATTGCAACAATCATTAATGCAAAAGATATAGCTTTCCATATTCCACTTTCTAGCAGAATAATTGCAAACATTCCAAAACAAGCGCTAATTCCGTATAAAATTAAAACTGCCTGTTTTTGTGTGTATCCTTTTTTCATTAATTTATGATGTAAATGTCCTGTGTCTGGGGCAAAAATGGCCTTAATTGATTTTCCTTTTATTACTCTTCTAACTATCGCAAATAAAGTATCTGCAATTGGAATCGCTAAAATAATTAGTGGTGAAATTAACACTAAAAGTGTATATGTTTTAGCAGTTCCAAGAATCGATATTACCGCAAGTGAGAACCCTAAAAATTGAGCTCCTATATCTCCTATAAAAGTTTTTGCTGGATGAACATTATATGGCATAAATCCTACTATTGCACCTGCTAATGCTGTTATTAAAATTATTGCTATTATTGGTGATTGGTTCATTGTGAAAACTATCATCAATGAAAAACATGATATCAAAGTTATTCCTGATGATAAACCATCTAACCCATCTATTAAATTAATTGCATTTGTAATTCCAATTATCCAACCTACAGATAAAATATAAATATATATACTATTGTTTATGTGTAATGTTTGCTCTAAAAATGGAATATTTACATTATCAATTTGTGTTCCAAATGATACCACTATTACAGCAGCTATAGTTTGTCCAAGTAATTTCACAATTGCTGGAAGACCTTTTACATCATCTACAAAACAGAACACAGCTAAAACTAATATTCCTAGCAAAATTCCTATTAATTTATGAAAATACTGTTCTTCGCCAAATGGAAAGAACGTTTTCTCTAGTGTCATTATCGTTAGCAAATATGTGCATGATAATAAAAATCCTATAATGACTGCTATTCCGCCAAGTCTTGGCATCGGGCTTAAATTAATTCTTCTTTTTCCTGGCTTATCTATTGCTCCTAATCTTTTAGATAACCTTATCGTATATGGAGTTATTACAAATGCTGTTACAAATGCTAATAGAAATGCTATTGATATATCTCCCCACATAGGGTTCACCTCACCTTATTTTATACTTTTTTATAATTCATTATTATAAGACCAATTATTATTATACTCGCTCCTATAATTCCCTGTTTTGAAATACTTTCTTTAAATACAACTGATGATGCAACTAAAGATAAGATTTGTACTATACCAGTAGTAAGCGGCATTATATAACTTAAATCAAACATTATAACCATTCTAGTAAATAGTAAAAAACTACATATGTAACATACAAAACCAATTGCACTCACCCAATTTATTGAAAATGCTATGTCTCCATTATTCAGTTGTATGTTTCCTGCATTTCCACCTTTTTTCATTAATATTAAACCTGACACAGTTAATATTAAATATAATATTACAAATATTACCTTCATAATACTTTTCCTCTTTTCTATCATATTTTTCTCCTTTTTTGGTTCTATTAATCTACTAACTTGAACCATTTTTCTTTTATGTTTTGAACTTCAAACTGTTCACTTTTTTCCCTAGCGTTTTTTCCAAAAATCATTAATTTATCTTTATTATTAACTAAATCTATGACTTTATTTGCCATTTCTTCAAAATTTCTATTTTCTATAATATAACCATTTTTGTCATTATCTATTATTTCTTTTGCACCTTCAGCAGAACTAAATGCTACACAAGGAATTCCATAACTAAATGTTTCCATTAAAGCTAGTCCAAAAGATTCAGTGTATGAAGTATTGATTCCAATTGATGTATTTAACATTATTTCTTCCAATTCAGACTTTGATTTATAGCCTTGCATGAAAGCGCAATTTTCAAGATGGTTTTCTGATATTTTTTGAATCATTTTTTCTTTTAATTCTCCATCTCCAACTATATTTAATCTAAACTCATCATCTTTATCATGTATCTTTTTGAAAACCTCAATTAAATCTATTACTCCTTTTTCTTCAGATAACCTTCCTATGTAAGTTATAACTTTATTGCTTAATTCAGATGTTTTTTCAGGCATATAATCCAAAATTAGTGGAATATTTACAACTTTACAGTTACTACTCATCATCTTTTTAGAATAAATATCAGCTAATTGCTTTGATGCAATTACTAAGTAATTTAAATTTTTACATGATTTGATAACATTGTTTATATAGTTTTTTTCATCATTTTTGTAATTGTGTTCTGTTGCAATCTTAATTGAATCTTTCTTTCCATATTTGGAAAGCAATTTATTGTGTGGTTCTATTGTTGAAATTACAACATCGCTTTCAAGATTTTTTATTGCTTTTTTCATTTTATATTTTTTTAAATGCAAAATTTTTAGTGATATAAAAGATTGTTTTATTAATTCTAACACTTTAAATTTTTTCAAACTTTCATAAAACTCATCTCTATTAGGCTTCAAATCTTCTAATAAATACGTAATTTTCACATTAGGATTTATATAAAAAGGTGGATTATCATATAATTTATATATTGAAATAATTTCCACTTGATTATTTTCTTCAAACATATTTGCAATATTACTTATGAATTTTTCTATTCCTCCATAGCCTAGATGGAGTGCTAATATTGTAATCTTCATATAATCTCCTTTGATTCATATTCTCTAAATAATTGTATTAATATAACTGAAATGTAAATGCTTACTGCAGGAGCAACTAATGTATGACCTGCAACCGCACATATTAAGCCATTTAAAATAATAATAATATAACAAAATTTATAATCATCTTTTAATAATAAGATTATTTTATTTTTTATTACTCTTTTAATTACTATTACTGCAATTATTATAGCAGGAAGAAAATAAATTATAAACCCTAAAATGCCAAAATTATATAAAATATCAAAATAATCCGTTTCTATTAAATATTCGTCATTATTTTCAATATCAATTCTGCCTAATCCAATTATTTTTGTTATAATATTTGAATTGCCGAATTTTATATTTATATTAGACATAGTTTCTAGCCTTCCACTATGAATAATTGTTGCAATTTCGTCATTTGTAAGATTTACATCTTCAATTTTCTCTTTAGTTTGTTCCTGACTTTGTTCTTGTTTTACATTATTTTGATTTTCATCATTATCAACACTTATAGTAGTATTTTCTTCCGAATTTTCTATAACATTCTCTGGAGCAGGATCTGCACTTGATTCAACTACTTCCTGCTTATCCCTTGTTGCAATTAAAAAGTTTTTATAAATATCAAAGTTTTTCATTACTGGAGATGTTATAAATATGACAGAAAAAACACATATCAATCCTACACCAGCGCACAATGATTTAATATAATTTTTATCTTTTGTGCTTATATATTGAATTAAATAAAACATTAAAAATGCAATTATTGCAATTATTGCAGAAACAGCTGGCATTTTAGTACCTATCTGCAAAACCGTATAAAAACTAACAATTATTAATCCAAAATATACCGCAATATTTTTTATATATTTATAACTAAAAACTATTAATACAATCAAAATTGAAAATATGCTACTTATCTCATTTGCTGAGAAGAACCAACCTATTGTTCCAATTTTATCTTCTGCGTAACTTTCATATCCCAAGTTTAATATACTCGGTAAAAATAGTAATAAAATGTATTCTATCATAACAAAAAATAATAATTTTAAGTCGATTTTATAATCTTTTGTTTCAACATAATTTAATAAAGTTATTATACAAATTGGAAAATAGAATGCTTTTATTAACCCTTTTGCCTCTGCCAATATGTACGAACTTCCTTTATTTATATAAACATTAACCATAAAAAATATTGAATACAAAATAAACATTGCTAAATATGATATTGTTATCTTTTTGTATTTATAACTACTTTTAACTAACGTAAACATTGTCATAAAAAATAGAAGAAAAGACCTTATAATAAGGCCTAAAGATATATCTATGTTTAACGTTCTTTGGGATACTGATGTTAATATATCAATAATTGGGCTTAAAATTAGTACAATTTCTAGTATATTAAATTTTTTATATATCAAATTCTTCATATATTTCCTCTATTATTTTAACCAATCTTTATTTTCTAAATACCAATCTATTGTTTTTACGATTCCGTCTTCAAATTTTGTTTTAGGCTCCCAACCTAATTCGTTTTTAATCTTTGTAGGATCGATTGCATATCTGTAATCATGTCCTTTTCTGTCTTCAACATAAGTAATTAAGCTTTCTGGTTTATTTAAATGTTTTAATATTAATTTAACAATTTCAATATTTCTTTTCTCATTATGACCACCTATATTGTATCTTTCTCCAGCTTTACCATTATGTAAGACTAAATCAATTGCTTCACAGTGATCTTCTACATATAACCAATCACGAATGTTTAATCCTTCACCATAAACAGGTAATTTTTCATCATTTAATGCAAGTTTAATCATGTGAGGAATTAATTTTTCATTATGTTGGTATGGTCCATAATTGTTTGAGCAATTTGTTACAGAAACGTTCATCTTAAATGTTTCATGATATGCTAAAGCAATTAAATCTGAACCAGCTTTAGAAGCTGAATATGGGCTGTTTGGCTGAATTGGAGATTTTTCTGTGAAATATCCTTCTTCTCCAAGTGTTCCATATACTTCATCTGTTGAAATATGTACAAATTTATTTGGTGAGCCTTCTCCCCAAACTCTTTTTGCAACTTCCAATAAGGTATGTGTACCAATTACATTTGTTTGAGTAAATATAAATGGTGTTTTAATACTATTATCAACGTGTGACTCAGCCGCAAAATGAACAACACTATCAATATTATATTTTTCAAAAGTTTCTGTAACTTTTTCTAAATCACAAATATCTCCTTGTACAAATGTTATTTTATCTTGTACTTTCTTAAGATTGTCCATATTTCCAGCATAAGTTAATTTGTCGAATACAACAATATTATAATCTGGATGTTTGTTAACCATAAATTCTGCGAAATTACTTCCTATAAAACCAGCAGCACCTGTTACTAATATGTTTTTCATATTTTAATCTTCCTTTCTTTTGAAACATTTGGGGACGGACTCAAAATGTTTCAATTTATAAATTTTTAAATAAATCTGTTTCTTTTAATTCTTTTAATGATGGCCAAAGTGCATCTTTTTCAGATGTAATTAAATCTTCCTTTTTCAAGTCTCCCATTGGCCAAACTATATTTACATCTGGATCATCAAATTTTAATCCACCTTCTGCTGAATGATTGTAAACATCATCACATTTATATGCAAACTCTGCTTCATCAGATAAAACTAAAAATCCATGTGCAAAACCTTTTGGTATCATAAACATTTTCTTATTTTCTTCTGTTAATACAACACCTTCCCATTTTCCATAAGTTTTACTTCCTGGTCTTAAGTCTACGGCCACATCAAATACTTCACCTTTAATACATCTTACAAGCTTTGCTTGAGTATTTTCTTTTTGGAAATGTAAGCCTCTTAATACGCCTTTTTTTGATTTTGATTGATTATCTTGTACAAAATCATAATTTAATCCTATTTCTTCGAAATCAGCTTTACTGTATGTTTCCATGAAGTATCCTCTGTTATCTCCAAAAACAGTTGGTTCTAATACGCATACTCCTTCAATTGAAGTATCTATTCTTTTGAATTTTCCCATTTTTTATCATCCTTTCGTTTTTGCACAATTGGGGACGCGTCCCCGCTGTGCATTTTGCACAGCTAGGGACGGGTAAGGTTGCTGACGTGTCCCTGACTGTGCATTTTGCACAGTTGGGACGCGTCCCCAATTGTGCAATTATTCTTCTCCAAATTTGTTTTCTGCTAAATCTTTTAAATATCTTCCATAATCAGTTTTCATATATTTTTGTGCTAGTTCTAATAATTGCTCTGCGTTAATCCATCCATTTTTGAAGGCGATTTCTTCTGGGCAGCTTATTTGAAGTCCTTGTCTTTTTTGAATTGTTTGTACAAAGCTTGCTGTTTCTAGTAATGCGTCATGTGTACCAGTGTCAAACCATGTCATTCCTCTTCCAAGTTTTTCAACTTTTAATTTGCCTAATTTCATGTATTCTTCATTTACTGTTGTTATTTCTAATTCTCCCCTTGCAGATGGTTTGACATTTTTTGCAATTTCTATTACATCATTTGTATAGAAATATAATCCTGGAACTGCATAATTTGATTTTGGTTTTTCAGGTTTTTCTTCAATTGAAATAGCTTTTCCGTCTTTATCTATTTCAACAACCCCATATGCTGTTGGGTCCTTTACATAGTATCCAAATATTGTAGCTTCATCTTCTCTTTCCATTGCATTTTTAAGAACTTTATTTAATCTCTCACCATAAAACATGTTGTCACCAAGAATCATTGCTACATTGTCTTCTCCAATAAAATCTTCTCCTATTATAAAGGCTTCTGCTAATCCATTTGGCTTTTCTTGAACTTTATATTCGAAATGCATTCCCCATTGAGATCCATCTCCTAGTAAACTTTCAAAAGTAACAACATCTCTTGGAGTTGAAATTATTAATACATCCTTTATTCCAGCATTCATTAAAACTGATAATGGATAATAAATCATAGGCTTGTCATAAACTGGCATTATTTGCTTTGAAATTGCAATTGTTAATGGGTATAAACGAGTTCCACTTCCACCTGCTAAAATTATACCTTTTCTATTCTTCATAAAATCTACTTCCTTTCTGTTCTGCATTTATATTTACATTCTTCCTTCTTTTTTTAGATATCTCTTTAGCGCATCTTCCCAATTTGGAATTTCTATTCCGTTTGAAAGTAATTTATTCTTAGATAATTGTGAATTTTTAGGTCTATTAGCTGATGTCGGATATTGTTTTGAATATTCTTCAGATGTTATTGGATTTACTTTTGTTGATATATTTGATAATTCAAAAATCTTTTTAGTAAACTCACTCCATGTTGTAAACTCTTGGTTTGTTGAATGATATATTCCAAATGGAATTTTCTTTTCTATAGCTTGATATATAATGCTTGTTAAATCCTCTGTATATGTTGGACTTCCATGTTGATCACATACTACACTTATTTCATCACGAGTTTCACTTAATGTTAGCATTGTTCTTACAAAGTTCTTTCCTTCACCATATAACCATGCTGTTCTAAATATGTAATATTTATCACAATTATTCGCTATTGCTTGCTCTCCATGCAATTTTGTACGACCATATGCTGTAACTGGACCAGTTGCATCTTCCTCAGTATATGCCTTTTCAACATCTAAATCTCCTGGAAAAACATAATCTGTGCTAATATGTACTAGTATAGCATTGTTTTCTTTAGCTGCTAATGCCAAGTTTTTAGGCCCATCAGCATTTATTTTTTCAGCTAGTTCCTCATTTTCTTCAGCTTTATCGACAGCTGTATATGCTGCACAGTTTATAATATAATCAGGTTTTACACGTGCTATAAAATCTTTTACTGCTTGCTCGTTTGTTATATCTAAATCTTGTACATCTGTAAGAATTAGTTCATTTTTCTTTTCAAATTTTTCTTTTACTGCTTGTGCAAGCATTCCTTTTGCTCCTGTGATTAGTATTTTCATATTCCCAATTCCTCTCTTTTTTTATTTATCATCAATTTGTTGCTTTTTTTCAAGCTCATTTACTCTTTCTTTTAGAATTGAAAGTTCTTGAATCAATTTTACATTTTTTCTATGTAGGTCTGATGTAATAATCATAAGTTGAAAAATCAAGTATAAAATCATAAAAATCGATAAGCAAAACAACATATTTGAAGTTACTTCAAACCCTAAGAAACTTGATATTTTCCCCATTAAAGAAGGAGTTGCCAATGCAATAATCATTGCAATTCCAGTAAATATAGAAAAAATTGAAAATGATAACTGCAATTTTCCGTCTTTAATGTTTTTTACAATAATTAAAATTGCCAAAATGATAATCACAATAAAACCAATTTTTAAATTAACTGTCATTTATTTCACCCTTTTCTTCTTATTTAAACTATCAATTAATATTGCTAAAGAAACTTTAACCATATAACTAATTGATTTCCATGCATGTATTGAAGAAACCCCTTCTTTTCTTTCATTCATACTTACAGGTACTTCCATAATTTTATACCTTGCTTTATTTAAATTTACCAATGATTCAGGTTCAGGATAATCTGTTGGATAATCCTCTGCAAATAATTTAATTATATTTTTATCAACAGCTCTAAATCCTGAAGTAGGATCTGTTACTTTTTCCCTAATAAATATTCTTAACATTATAGATATAATATTTTTTCCAAGCCTTCTCATAAATGTTGATTTAAACTTGCTTGTTGAGTTATCTAAATATCTTGAACCTATACAAATATTAGCATTTCCATCAATAATAGGTTGGCAAATATTTTTAACATAATTCACATCATGTTGACCATCCCCATCAAATTGAACAGCAATATCATATCCATTATAATAAGCATATTTGTAGCCAGTTTGAACGGCTCCACCTATTCCTAAATTTTGTATTAAATTAATATGATTAATATTGTTATCTTGTAACACTTTTAATGTATTATCCTTTGAACCGTCATTAATTACAATATAATCATAGTTTTCTTTATTTTCCTTTATAGAATTCACTGTATTTATAATGTTTTTTTCTTCATTATATGCAGGTATAATAAGTAAAATTCGACTTTTTTCCATATTTATCTCCAAACTTTTTTAAATTTTAATTACACCAAAATCTTAACAATATTGTTATACAAGAAATTGTAAGTATTACGCTTGAAACAACATAACTATTTTCTAATACTTTACTTAAAAACGTTTTTACTTTTGCGCTTTTTACTAAAACTTTATTAGATAATAGTGTTATAGCTATTGGAATTAATGGCAAGAAATATCTTCCTTGTACCCCAGTTATTGATTCTGCTCCAATTCCATAACCTTCCATAATGCTTGTCCAGAACAAATACATTGCTAAGAAGATTCCAAATATTGAAGCAATTATTCCTAAAATAGCCACAATTTTATACTTCCAATTAAACTTCTTTTCCTCTAAACTTACATCAGATAGCACAATAAATGTAAACACAATACTATACATTACTGTAACCGCTGTAACCATAAATGTATCTGATAATCCAAATATTCCAAACATTCCAGTATAATAATAATTACGTCCACCTAACATTGTATTTATCCAAATTTTTATATAATATATTGGATGTTGAATAACCATTTGCAATTGTTGCATTGCTGCTATACTATCATCACTTGTTGTTTCTTTCAAGAATAGTGATGGAATTTTATTAATAGCATAAATTCCTAAAACAATTCCAGCCATTATTGCTAAATTCTTAAATATATTTTTTACTGGTTTATCTCCAAATTTTTCTTTTGGAATAAAAATCAAAGGCAATAGAGCTGTTATATATACTGTTTTTACTGATAATAAAATAAATCCCATTATTCCTAAAGCAACTGCATACTTATACGTAATTTTCTTTACATTATCATCAAAAATCAATTTAAAAATCAAAGCTGTACTCAATAATGTAATGCCTATTAAAACACTATCATAAGATATTGCCGCTGCAAGAGATAAACTCATAGGAATAAGCCCTATTAAACAAAATGTTTTCTTTAAAATCGGTGTTGTTTTTATTGCTAGCCCAACTAATATAATATATAAAATTAAGCTAAAAAATCTAGCAAAATACAACATATTAACTATTGATATATTCTTTAATCCTATTATATGAGACACACATCTAGAAAAAACAATTCCTAAAGCAGGTGCAGCATACACAACAGGCGTTGTTTCTACAGTTGAAAAGTTTTGAAATGAACTTTCTGAGTATTCAACAGGAATTCTGTCATCACATACTAATTCATTATAAGAATACTTTCTATTTCTATCTCCTATAAAAGTCAATTTATCGTTTATGTAATCTACCATTTTATTTGGAAGATTAAAACCTACTTTACCATCTTGTGTTGTTGGATAAAATTTTCCATAAGAAACTACATATGCCCTTTTAAAATGGCTATCTTCATCTGGTGATTGAAAAGGTGGTATTAATACTAAAAGTATAGTACCAAAAATCAATGCACAATATATAAAAAATTTTACCGGACTCATTTTTAACATTACTATTCCTCCATAACATATAGATTTACTACATCTTTTTCTATTTCTGACCATTCTCTTTTTTGGGCAGTTTCTAAACCATTTTTAATTAGTTTTTCTCTTAATTCTTTATCATTACTTAATCTTTCTATTTGTTTTACAGCTTGTTCAACATTTCCTTGTTCATAAAATAAGCAATTATATTCATCTTGTAAATATTCGACATTTCCCTCATTTGGAGCAACTACAACAAGTCCTCCTGTTGCCATCATTTCTAATGGTGGATATGAAAAGCTTTCTAGAATACTAGATTTGATTAATATATCACAACTAGAATATACTTTTCCAACTTCATCAAAAGGAACTCTATGCATGAAATTATCTACGTAATACCATTTTTTAGGTTTACCTTGATATGATAAGAAATTAATTTCATACTTGCTCTTATCTAATTTTTCAACAATTTTAAAGCTTTCATCTACATTTTTATAATAATCTGCACTATTTCCTTCTACTAGTATTTTTATTTTTCCATCAAACTTTCTTTCTCTAAAAGGAAATTGCTTTATATTTATTCCGTTCGGTACATATTTACAATCTTTATGATAATCATCCTTCAACCAGTTTTCACACCATTTAGAAATTGTCAAATAGTTAACTGGAATAAATGAATTATAAGTTGCATTTGCCATTATTTTCAAATAATTTCCATTTTCAAAGAAATTTGTTTCAAAATTTTGAACCAAATATGATCTATTCAAAACATTTGGATATTCTTTAACAAATTGTAAGGTAGACCATAATGTAGCAACCATAGTATTAATTTGCGCTTCATAACTTACATTTTTTAATTTTAAAACTCTTACAATTCCATCTTTATTAACTATGTCATCATCATTATTATCCATGTTTATAAAGAATGCATCATATCCGGCTTTTTTTAAAATATTACAATGTTTTATAGCAACATTTACACCACCACTTATATTCGTAGTTGGTAAAACAAATGCTACATTTTTCTTTAATTTGCTTTGAATAAAATCACAAAGTCCTAATCCTGTATATGTTGTTACTTTATTTTTAATAACTGCATTAAATGCATTATTAGCAATCTTATTTCTGTATTGTTTGTCTTTAATTACTTTGCTTAATTTTTCATACCATTCTTCTTCATTGTTACATAATAAACCATCTTCACCATCTTTAATACATGTCTTAAAAGCTCCAAAATTGCTTGCAACTGTAACAACTTTGCAAAGTGCCGCTTCTACCCATTTGTTTTCTGATTTTGCTTCATTAAAAATAGATACCTCTAATGGGGCTAAATTAATATCTATTGAAGCTATTATTTTTGGTAATTCAAGCCATGAAACAAATGGTGCAGTTAAAATTCTTGATTTAAATTCTTGTAACTCTTCAGGAATGTCTAAAAGTCCTACTACTTTCAAATATAAATTGTCATTTTCTTTCATCAATCTTTGAACAACTGGTAAAATCATTTTAAAATCATCATTATGTGTAATACTTCCACTTAAATAAGACATTATTACTTTAGATTCATCTTTTTGAACTTCATTCAATGCTTTTAAAGACATTTCTACCATTTTCTCTGAAGCAACATTTCTATTAATATAAACTTCTTTTACATAATTTTTTAATTCTTCAGCTAATCTTTCTGTAGTAGTAATAGCGTAATCACACATTCTTAAAGTTTGCTGAGTTCTATTAACTCCATCATTATATACAGCCAACTCTTCCTTTGTCATTGTTTTTAAATATTTTATTGTATCTGTATATTTTTGATCTATCACTAAATCATCTATATCAAAAAATACTGTTTTGTTTTCAGCTTTTGCTGTTTCAATGAATTCTTTAACTTCATTTGTAATAGGACATCTGAAGAAAACAAATCCCCTATAATATTTAATATCATTTATATCAATTTTATCGTAATTAACTCTTTTGCAAGAAAATCCTGAAGCTTCAAGTTGTTCAATTTGATGATCAACACGATATCTTTGTGGATGTGGTAATGTACACCCATTTATAAATAAAATATCTTTATATATTTTTTTATTGTCTTTTACTAAATGACCTTTAATAAAGTATTTACCCTTAATATATAATCCTTTAGCACCTTCAATTTTTAAAGTTTCAATTGATTTTTTTGATAATTCTTTTATCCTACTCATATGTATACTCCTTTATAGCATTTTATAATTAGTATTAATTACTATATCTATACTTTCCTGTAATTCCTTTTTTATAATCTAAATATCCTCTTAAACAATTCCTTATTTTTCTGTATTTATCTTTTTCAAAAAGTAATATAGTTATAATATTTCTCTTTTGTTTTGCAATTCTATCGACATATTCCTTGTTGTAATCTTGATACATATCTCTAATATATAAATAATTTCTAACCATATAATATCTTCTTAAATAGTTGTGATTTGTACAAAGTATGTCCTTTTCCCATAGTAAGTTTTTATACTTAATATCTCCTAGATTATGATCTATTGTAACATCATTTAGTCTCATAATTTTATAGCCATTTTTATTTAGATTTAATCCAAATTCAATATCAATACCATCAATAAACATCCAATCTTTATATCCTCCAACCTTTTGGTAAGCATCTAAATTGACCAAATTCCCAGATGTCATTACTTCAAGTGGATAATCAATACTTTCAGTTGGCTTATTAATTATCAATTTTGTATCATGCCAAGGCGTTACAATTCCGACGTTTGTAGTGTCATGAGTTTCAATTGCATTTTTCAATCTGCTAATAGTATCAAATTTAAATTTTGTATCCTGATCCATTGTAAGTAACCATGAATATCCTTCTTGAATTGCTTTTTGAGCACCCATGTTTAATGCCTTGCTAACACCTATGTTATCATTATTGAAGATATATACTATCTTTGCATTCTTAGGTAGACTATCATCATTTCTACTTTTAGAATTATCTATAACATATAAAACATCTATATCTTCAATATATGAATTTATATTATTTAATTCATTTGGAGTAGGTTCATATAAAACAACTACTCCTGCTATTTTTCCGTATTGACATTTTATCCTCCAATTAAACAATTATAATTCTTCTGCAAATCTCTTTTCAAATTTCTTAAATATAGTATATCCAACTACAATTCCAACTAAACCAATAACAAACCATATTCCTAAAGCTTTTAAATCAGGCATAGTTTTGTAGTAAAAAATATTTCTGTATGCATTTACTATTTGAACCATAGGATTTAAATAGAAAAGCTTTGCAAATTTTGCTGGTATTAATGAAATTGAATATAATACTGGAGTTATATACATCCATAATTGTAACAAAACATTTATAAAATACTCTAAATCTCTTATATATACTGTAAATGCAGATAATACAAAGCAAAATGCTAATGTAATAATACATTGTACCAAAAGTACTAATGGTAAAAACAATATATATTGTGATATACCTATTCCACTTATTAAAAGTGCAATAAATATAATAATGCATGATACTAAAAAGTTAATTGCGCCACTTAAAACAATTGAAATTGGCAATATTTCTCTTGGAAAGTATACCTTTTTCAAAATACCACCGTTACTTATAATTACAGAAGTACTTTGTGACAAAGTAGCTGAGAAAAAGTTCCAAGGAACTAATGCTGTAAATAAAAACATAATATAATTATCTTCTTGAATTTTTAAAATAAATGGAAATACTAGTGCATATACCAATAATTGCAATAGTGGATTGATAAATGACCACAATACTCCAAAAAATGATTTTTTATATTTTCCTCTAAATTCTTTTTTTACTGATGTATATAAAAATTGTCTATACATATATAATTCTTTAAATTTTTTTAACATTTTATTTCTCCTTTTTCTGTATTTAATCAATTTTTTCTTATGAACATTCTTTTATATATTCTTGTAGTACTTCTGAAGATTTTCCATCCATTCTTATTTTACCTTGGTTTAGCCATATACATCTATCACAAAGCTTTTCAGCTGATGCTAAATCATGAGTAACTAGTACTATTGTTTTACCTTCATTTTTTAATTCTTGCATTTTTTTATAACATTTCTCTTGAAAATGTCTATCACCAACAGATAAAATTTCATCAATTAATAAAATATCAGCATCTACATTTATAGCAATAGAAAAAGCAAGTCTCATATACATACCTGATGAATAAGTTCTAACTGGATTATCTATAAAATCTCTTAATTCAGAAAATTCTATAATTTGTTCTAATCTGCTATCAATTTCTTTTTTTGATAATCCAAAAATTGAAGCATTAAAATAAATATTCTCTAACCCTGAAAAATCTGGGTGGAATCCAGCCCCTAATTCTAGCATTGAAGTTAATTTACCATTTACTTCAATTTCACCTTCATTTGGGTAAATAATCTTAGTCATTAATTTAAGTAATGTACTCTTTCCTGAACCATTAACTCCTATCAAAGCAACTGTTTCACCTTTTTTTATTTGTACATTAATATCATTCAAAACTTTTCTTACCTCATGATTATTTCTTTTCCAAAATATTACTCTTTCTTTAAGAGTATTTGCTTTATCAAAATAAACATTAAACTGTTTACTAACATTTCTTACATCGATTACAACATCTGATTTTGATTTCATTATATTACCTCTCTTTATTTGTTATTTTTCTTTGTTTTATCAAAGCGAATTATATCATTAATAGCATTTTTTGCCAACCCCACACGTAATAATTATTATTTGTCAAACAATCCCAATATATGAGATATTGCTAATGTAATACCATAAGATACATACAATGCAGCCATTCTAATTATTCCTGCATTATTATAACTCTTGTGAAAATATCTTTGACTTCTAGCTAAGATCTTAAACTTTCTAATCTTATTATAAGTTTTATCAATACTAACAGAATGGTTATGAATTATTGTTACATCATTTCTAACAATAATATCCATTCCAATATTTTGAATCTTTTTAGCTATGACATTTTCTTCATAATATAAAAACAGATTTTCATCAAAAAAGCCTATTTTTTCAAACACATCTTTTCTAATTATAAAAAAGCATCCTGAAACAATATCAACTTTTGAAGATTTACCTATGTAGTGTTCTTGTGGATATAATTGTTTTTTCTTAAATATCCTTCCAAGATAATTTATATTTGAAAATGAATCCCATATAGGCCCTTTAAACTTCCAACCTCTATTTAGTAGTCCATGTTCGTTAATTGTAGGTGCCACAACCGCAACATTTTCCTGCTCAAAGCTTGTACATAAATTTATTATATCCGCTTCTTCAAAAATAATATCAGGGTTTGAAATAATAATATAATCAACATTATTTTCTACAAGATATCTTGCACCTATATTATTCCCCGCGCCATATCCGTTGTTGCTATCAGCTTGAATAACTTTTATTTTTTCATTTTCATATTCTTTTAAAAGTGTATATGAATCATCTGTAGATTTATTATCAACAACTACAATTAAATCTAGAACGTTATAATTCTTAATTCGATTAATTATTTCAGCTGTTGTGTTACTATCGTTATAATTTAAAATAACTATTCCTGTTTTCATTTTAACAACTAATTACCTCCACATTTTTATATCCAATAAACAATCCATTTTCTAGTACGCCGTCAATTTCATTTATTTTTTCTTCCATATCTTCAGTAATTTTTTCGAATTTAGCATCTACAATAGCTTTTCCGTTGTCTGTAATAAAATAATCACTTGTTCTATTTACGGTTCTTACAGTGCATTCTTTGGCTCCTATTTCTTTTAGTGTTTTTGAAACATACTCTATTTTATCTAAATCACATTCAACTGGAACAAAACATTTTTCACCTAAATGGTTAACCATTTTAGAAGAATCTACCAATATATAGACTACAGGAGACTGCTTTAGGTTCATTTTTTCTTTATATAAAGCACCTCCAAGACCTTTAATAAGCCACTTATTTGTATCAACTTCATCTGCGCCATCAAATCCCCAATCTATTTTATACTCTCC
This sequence comes from Clostridia bacterium, assembly GCA_017528375.1. Lineage (GTDB taxonomy): Bacteria > Bacillota > Clostridia > TANB77 > CAG-508 > CAG-492. The sequence goes on from JAFXOY010000160.1 coordinate 103,127, forward strand.
TAAATTTGCTGTTTTAATCTGTAAATAATCACATAATTGTTTTATTTGGTTAGATGTTGGTATTGCAATAATGTTTAGATTTTCTTCTTTACATCTTTTTGCAATTTCCTTAACAGCTAAAAAAGAAGTTGTACCAGAACCAAAACTAATTACATCCCCGTCTTTTACTTTGGATGCAATTTTTCTAGCTAAAACTTCTTTTTCTTCTTTATTTTTTATATTATTATTCCATTCTAAATTATTAATTAAATCTTCATTAGTACTCATACAAAAATGCCTCCTGGATTTTTTCCTATTATTTCACATTTTTCTTAATTTGTAAACCTTTTCTTTTACATAATAACATCTTTTATATGATACTATTTACTAATCTTTCAACAAATTTTTCGTTATTACTATTATATCTCTTTGGAATAAAATCTTGAGCTCTTTCTAAAGCCTTCTCTAAACCTTCAACACCTGTTGTACCAATAATATATCCACTATGATTAAAATTCTCAACAATTTGCAATTGATGATCATTAACATGTTCTTTATATTTTTTAAGTCTTGGAACAGCAATTACTTTTTTGTTCATATTTAGGCTTTCAATTATAGTTGCAACACCACCATGAGTAATTATTAAATCCGCATTTTGAATAAGTGCCTCAATCTCTCTTTGTGTTGTAAATTCTATTAAATGCATATGTTTACTATCTAAATCTGTTTTAAACTTTGTATTACCAATTTGAGCAATAACTGTATCTATTATTTTTCCGTTTTTTATTAATCTTTCTACTTCTTCAAGCAATCTTCTAAACTGCTTATCTTGAGTTCCAACTGTTACAAAAATCATTTAATAAATCCACCCCCAATACTCTGCTTTTGGGTAAACTTTAAGCATTTCCATCCATTGCACTACAAATACATCTGCAATTGGATATACAAATCTTCCGGCTAGAGTTTTTGTGTTTCTATTTGCAAATGTTTCTATGTATATTACTTTTTTTCTAAATATTTTAGCTATATAGCACATTGGCACTGCTGTGTGAGTTCCTGTTGTTACTATTACATCTGGCTTTTGTTTTAAAAATATAATTAAGCTTTTAATTATATTAAAAAAGTATATGAAGAAATACGTAAATGGATTTTTCTTTGTACCATACGCTAGAAATGATATGTTTCCTTTATACTCTTCTGCCAAATATTCATCACTTTTAGTTTTTTCAGTTACTATGTAATATGGAAATTTTGAAAATAATGATTTTAATTGCATAAGTTCACTTAAGTGTCCACCTGTGCTTGATATAAATAATACTTTTTTCATCTTTTCTCCCTATAATTTTATTTGCTTTTATTTTATATCATAGATGGGTTTTATGCAAGATTTTTGTAACAAAAAGAACTATGCTTTTCAACATAGTTCTTTAAAATACTATTTATATCCAGTTTTCTTTATAATTCCATTACTATATTCCTTAACCTTACTACTTACTTGATAATCATTATCACCAAACATATGAGCATGTAATTGTTTTACATTTTCCTCTAAAGTAACTGGTGCTACATAAGAAACTCCATTGTTGTAGAATTGAGTTTTATATGGCCATCCTTCACCTTCTGAAATTTTGAATGAACCAATACTAGGAATCATTCCAATTATTTCTGTTGATGATATATTAGTTAAAACTTTTGGCAATAATACATCAGATAATTTATTTAATTGACCTACACTAAGAGTTTTAGCTTTTTCAAATGTTTTATTAAGTACAGTTCTAGATCTTTCTGTTCTTTTGAAGTCTCCACCTGCTGTGTATCTAACACGTGAGTAAGCAAGCGCTTGTGCTCCTGTAAGATTTTTACGTCCTGAACCTGATAAAGTAGCATCATGTCTGCCCATTTCTTTATTAATATCTTGAATATATTTATTCATATAACCTACTTCTTCTGAAGTAACATCTATTTCAATTCCACCAACGCTATCAACGATATCGATAACAGAATTAAAGTTTACTGTAACAAATTCTTGAATGTTTAAATCAAGGTTTTTATTCAATGCACTAATTGCAAGTTCAGGTCCACCGTAGGCATAAGCATGTGTAATTTTATCATATCCATGACCATCTATGTATAAATAAGTATCTCTATAAACTGATGTAATTTTAACCTCTTTTGTATCTTGATTTAAACTTACAATCATAATTATATCACTTCTTGTGTTAGTGAATCTATCAGCTCTTGCATCTACTCCAAATACAGCTATATTTCTATAACCTTTTAACTGTTCTGCAACACCCTCATTAACTTCAACTTCTCCTAATTCATAATGTTGTATTTTAGATAGTTTACTGTATAGCAAGCCTAATACAGTACTAAAAAATATTACTGCTATTATTAACAATACAAGTAAAATTATCAAAAATATTCTTAAACCCCTTTTATTAGAACTTTTTCGATTAGATTTTGACATTATAATTTCCTCATCTCTTGCATAATTTATTTAGGTTTTTGGATGAACCTATAAACCGTTAATCTTTTGTATTTTACCCCTAATTTTAAATTATGTAAAGTTTTTTATGGTCCGTTTAGTTTAATTCAGATTTTACACATTCTAATGCTGATAGAATAACTTTATCCATATCATAGTATTTGTATTGACCAAGTCTTCCACCAAAAATAACCTTATTATCATTTTTAGCTAATTCAGCATATTGTTGATATAAATTATTATTTCTATCATTGTTAATTGGATAATATGCTTCTTTTCCTGGTACCCATGTATCTGAATACTCTCTAGAAATAATAGTCTTTTCTTTAGCTTCACCTTCAGCTATTTTTCCAAGACTTGCACCATATTCAAAATGTTTATGTTCAATTATTCTTGTATATGGAACTTCATATTCTGTATAGTTTACAACAGCATTTCCTTGATAATTCTCTTTATCTAATACTTCCGTTTCAAAACGTATACTTCTGTATTGTAATTCTCCAAATTGATAATTATAATATTGATCAATTGGACCAGTGAAAACTATTTTTTCAGCTATATTATCTAATTCTTCTTTATGATCAAAATAATCATAATTTAAACGAACTTCAATTCCGTCTAGCATTTTTTCAATTATTTTGGTATAGCCACCCATTGGAATACCTTGATAAATATCATTAAAATAATTGTTATCATAAATAAATCTAACTGGTAGTCTTTTGATGATAAAACTTGGAAGCTCTGTTGCTTTTTGTCCCCATTGCTTTTCGGTATAACCTTTAACAAGTTTTTCATAAATTGTTTTACCAATTAAGCTGATTGCTTGTTCTTCTAAGTTTTTAGGCTCTGTAATTCCACATTCTTGTTTTTCTTGTTCAATTTTAGCTTGAGCTTCTTCTGGTGTAAACACTCCCCATAATTTGTTGAATGTGTTCATGTTAAATGGTAAGTTGTATAGCTCATCTTTGTAGCGTGCTACTGGTGAATTTGTGTAACGGTTAAATGTTGCAAATTGGTTTATGTAGTCCCATACTTCTTGGTTACTTGTGTGAAATATGTGTGCTCCGTATTTGTGGATGTTTATCCCGTGTTGTTCTTCCGTATAGATGTTTCCTGCTATGTGTGGACGTTTGTCTATTACTAGACATTTCTTTCCTTTTTTGTTTGCTTCGTAGGCGAATATTGAGCCGAATAGACCTGAACCTACTATTAGATAATCGTATTGCATTTTTGTGTTCCTCCTTATTAATTATTTTTTTTATCTATTTAATTGCTTATTCTATTGTTAAATTTTGTGAATTAGTTTGAAGTTCAATATAGGTACGTCCATCACTAACTTCAATTTCTTTACCGTCTTTGTAATAATATTTTGTCTTACCAGCTCTGCTATCTTTCTTCCATGTGATAGGAACAGCATATCCATTTGTTATAAAATAACCTGTACCTGAACCAACAGTTTTTAAATCCCAGTAATAATTATCTGAACACATTGAATAATTTATTTTTTGAATAATAATATTTTTAGTATTAACTTGTTCCTTTGTATTGTAATCTATGCAATTTTTACCATTTTCTTGTCTATTATACATTTTTGTATTTGCATCATAGACAAATGTTGTTACATTTGGATTAGCTCCATATGGAATTACAACTTTATTAGCCACTTTTGCTTCAGAATTTGCTGATAAATCAACATCTTCTGGATTGTAATTTAATAACACAGTTCTATCAGATTCTGTTTTAAATCCTTTATCATTTACTGTTTGTTTTATTTTAGCTATTGAAGTATATGCTGTATGTTCACTAGCTAGACTTTCTGGATTATTTCTCCAGAAAGGTTTATCAAATAATCCATTTATGTAATTTATAGAACCTTTCTTTTGATCGTCTTCAGCATAATGACTCCATCCATAGTGAACAAAGATTGCATCTGATTCTAGCGCATAATCAATAAAATTATGACGTGAACTACGTATTGTTCCAACTGTTAAATCTTCATTTATATCTTTGTATAATGCTAATAATCTTGAGGTGTTTCCTTCTGTAGGAAGTTCATATACTAAATATGCTTTATTTAAACCTGTTTGTACCTTTACTGCAACTGGTGTATTATTTACTGATATAGCATAAGGTCTTGTTTTTGAATTGATATCTATTATATCAACCTTTGCTTCATCCTTATCATTTACATCAACCACTACAGTTAAATCATCGTTATTTTCGCCATTATTTGAAATATCTTGTTTGTCCTTATGATTCATATATTGAATTCCGAAAAATGCTCCTATTGCAGCTAAAGCTAAAACAATTAATACAACTAATACTATAATTAAAACTTTTTTATTTTTCATATTTTAACCTCCTATCTTCCTATTTTCTGACAATATTTTTGTAGCATTGCAGCTGCTTCTGCTCTTGTTGCTGTTCCAGTTGGATTTAATGTTCCATCCGAATTTCCTGTTATTACTCCTTTTCCTACTGCCCATTGTACTGATGCATTTGCATAACTATCTACTTTTTGATAATCTTTAAATTTAGTTAAATCTGAAGTAACGTTTACATTCTTCTTTTTATATTTGGCATAATTTCTTAAAATTCCAGCTAAATCTTGTCTTTTTATACTATCATTTGGTCCAAATTTGTTTTGACCTTCATATCCATGAACTATTCCATTATCTACAGCCCATTTAACTGCTTTTGCATAATATTCATTTGAGTCAACATCTATAAAATTCGATTTAGCATCATTATTTGGACTACCTTCCATTCTGTACAATATAGTAACACTCATTCCCCTTGTCAATTTATCATTTGGAGCAAAAGTAGTAGCATTATATCCCTTTATCAAATTATTATTATATGCATATTTTACAGTATTAGCATACCAATCATCTTCGAAAACATCATCAAAAGGTTTAACTTTTATCTTTGGATGCTTAAGTTGAAGATTATAATAATCTACTATTGCTTTTCCATCTGCTTCAGCTAATTTCTTTAATTTAGCATCTGTATTCATATATTTGTAATCAATTCCAGAAACGAAACAATGCTCTACAATTATCGCCGGAACTCCCTCTCCATTTTGAACATTTGCGGGAATAGCTCCTTCAGGTTTAATTTTACCCCAGTTAATAGAACATCCTCTCATACAAAATCTAATAATACCATAATAATCAGATACAGTTCCATCTGAATAAATATCTGTAGCATCTCCAGTAGAAAGTCTAGTTTTGACCCCTCTATTCTCAATACCTAATGCACATAAGTTTTTTATAATTTCATATCCAAGAGCACTACTATTATCCTTATATTTTGGTAATGAGTTGTTATTTGTTACCCATACTTCTGTTCCATTTTGAGCTGTTGGAGCATCATTAAAATGTAAACTAATCGCCATATCCGGATTTATTTTTCTAATAAAAAGACCTCTATCCAATAATTCCATAGAATCATTTGAACTATTGTGAGTCATATAAACAGTTACATCATATCTATCTAAATATTCTTTTAAGTAATTAGCAACTTTCATATTTAATTCTTTTTCAGGAACCCCGTCCTGCTGATACTGCTCCAGTATTATTTCCACCATGCCCTGGGTCTAAAACTATTGTTACAGCTTGAACCTTCATATTAAAAAACAATAATGCTAATAAAAATACAATGCACATAAAAACTTTTTTTGCTTTCTTCATCAAATTTAATCCTCTTTTCTATTTTTGTATTTTTTTAAACTATTCATAATAAATTTAACACTATTTCTATTTATTATAATTGCATACATATATATTATCACAACATTTATGATTTTCAAAATTAAATAATTAGAAAAATAGATACTAATAGAACAAATAATCATTATAACAATACTAATAATTAATTTTGAATTAATTTTTAAAGCAAGATATTTTTTACAATCAATATATCTATATATAAACATTGACATATACGCAATTACTGTAGAAATTGATGCTGCATATAATCCTATATGTTTAATTAATAATATATTTACAACAATATTTATTATAGCTGCAAATATTGAAGTCTTAGCAATTTCCCTCGTTATTTTTTTTGCTACATAGATTGAACCTATGAAACTTACTAAAACATTAAATATACCAGCAATCATCAATATTGGAATTTGATTATATGCTTCTGCAAATTGTTCATTAATTAAAAATTGAAAAACGAATGGTACTGTTGCAATTATTACTAGAGCTAGAGCTCCAAAAAATCTTATAGTAAAATCAAATATTTTGCTGAAAAACTCATCTTTCTCTGGTGTATTTATATTAATAGCAGCTGACTCTGTCCAAGTAATATTGAATACACTATACAATGTCATGAAAACATTTGAAAACTTATTTGCCGCAGAATATACTCCATTTTGACCTATTCCTAAAATCCATGAAATTATACTTCTGTCTGATGCATCAACTATCCACCATGAAATTATATTTGGAACTAAAGGAATTGAATATTTTACAATTTCTTTTAATAAGCATTTATTATATTTTTTTATATCTATATAGCTATATATTTTCTTGCTAAAACTTAAATATATAATAGCAATAATATTAGCAAGTATTGTTGCACCAAGCATTCCATATGCTCCCCATTTAAAAGCAACAATAAATATAACATTTAGTATAACTGTACATGCTCCAACTAAAAAACTACCTAAAGCATATCTCTTGTTATCCCCTAATCCTCTGCATATTTGCAATAATATCGACGTAAACATTGTAGCAATAATGTTTCCAGCTAAAAAGTATTTATAAGAATTATTAATCCATATACTTGCTATTAAAAAAATAACTATGTAAATTATTAATTGCTTGAAAACAAATCTAAATACAGATGTAATTACTTCTTTTTGTTTATCTCTATCGTCTCTATAATCCACCAAATATCTAAAAATACCTTGTTCTATCTGCAGTGTTATAATTGGAAAAACTAAACTTACTAATGTATTTAATAAATCAACAATTCCATATTCTTCTTTTGTTAAAACAGCTGTATATACAGGTAATAATAAAAATGTTATTAATTGTGTTGCAATTTTTCCAATAGATACTATCGTTGTATTTTTTAACAATTGTTTTTCTTTACTCATCTACATTCCTTTCCAGCACTTTGTCCAATTCTTTAAAATGATTTCCCGCTTCTCTTCTTTGTACACTAATATCGAAAACATTATTTAAATCTTGTTCAGTTAAGGAATTAGCATCAAACTTTTCTAATTCTCTAATATCAATATACTTTGATTTAAATTGCATATCTTCTAAAACATGAAGTGTTTTATCACTATATATAATAGGAACCACAGTCTTTCCAAGAATCATTCCCAAAATATTTGCATGAAATCTTGAGCCAAAAATAACTTGTGAATCTCCTATTACATTTAATGCTTCATCTATATCTCCATCATAAAAATACTTATCTATTTTTTCTTTAACATTATCATCACATTTTTTTATAATTGATTCGATAGCAACTTCATCTTGTTCTTCTTTGCAAAATGACATTAAACATATTTCATAATTTTTTTTAATTAAATAATTAATCAATTCAACTATTTTATTTTCATATATTTCTGTATATATATCATTCAGCTTCTTTTGACATGATATAACTGATATAATTGCTCTTTTTCTTTTAGTTATTATTACATTATCTGTATTCATTGAAAAAACTATGTCTGGAGCGCATCTTACATTTGGCAAATCTTTAAATAAATCATAAGAATATCTTTCTCTAAAACATATATCTTCAGCATTTTTGAATACTCCATACAGATTTTCATAATATTCTTTAGTTTGATATGGTCCGAAGTTTGTACCTAAAATATATCTCTTATTTTTACCTAGTGAAAAATCTCGAGTATTATCATTATTTTCCATATACATACTTCCACCTATAGAAACAACTAAATCACACATATTTGCTAAATACTTTTCTACTTGAAATTTCTTAATTGCTCTATACAAATAAGGATTTGATACAATTTTTAAATTCTTTTGATTATATTTATATTTATTCTTTGATATAGCAAAAAACTTATGATAAGGATATCTTTTTGTTAAAATATCCACAAACAAATCATCCCCTAAATTTTGTGCTAAATAAGCATCAACATAAACTTTCATTTTACCCTCTTTCACTAAATTATTGATGGAACAACTTGTTTAGCAACACAAAAAACTTTATTCTCCCTTTTCCTTTCAAGAAAAAATATTTAATTGCAAATTTAAACTTTTTGTCTGTCACATTATCTTTTAAAGATTTTAAATCATCTTTATATTCTTTTCTTGAAATAAATTCTTTTAGTTGTTCATCTTTTTCTTTTCTATTAGATAAGTTATTACTTTTATATATGTCTATAATTCCATTATAATAAATTCTTGCAAATTGATTATTTACAAAATCCATTGAATAACCTTTTTTTAAATAATATTCTTTTAAAATTTGTGTTAATCTATATTCTATATCAAACTTGTCTTTTCTATATTTTAATTTAAGTCCATCATCACTTACGGTATAAATATATAATGGTTCATTAATATAACATGCTTTTTCTGTATAATATAAATATTCTAAATTAAACAAATAATCTTCACCTAATTCGTATTTTTCATCAAAAAGTATCCCATTTTCTTTAATAATAGAACTCAAATATAGCTTATTCCATAATTCGTTAAATAAAAGATTGCTTTTTAATGTCTCTAAGTATACTTGTATATCATTTGTAGTTTTAATGATATCATATTGTTTCACTAATCTTATAGTTTTATTATCTGACGTTTTATATCCGCAAGAAACAAGTTGAGAGCAATTACATTCTAAATAAGCAACCATCTTTGCCAAGAAGCTACACTCATATCTATCATCAGAATCAATAAATGCTATATATTCACCTGTTGAATTTTTAATTCCAATATTTCTAGCATTACTAACGCTTGGCTTTTCACTATAAAAATATTTAATATCTAACCCACTATTTTTATATGTTTTTATAATACTTTCAGTAGAATCTTTTGGACCATTCTCTATTATAATTAATTCAATATTTTTGTAGGTTTGATTTTTTACAGACTCAATAGTGTCTCTAATAGTCTTTTCAGCTTTATATGCAGGTAATATTACAGATATTTTTTTCATTTTATACCTTCTCCTGTTATTTTATTTTCCATTCACGATTTATAATTGTTTTATATGGAACAACTTCATTATCATTATTTTTAATATTTGTATAACCAAATAGTCCAATAAATAATATAATCCAAGCAGCTGTTACTATTAATTCGAATTTTGGAATAATCTTCTCAAAACTTACTTTATTTCTTAATACTTTTTTGAAATCATCTATTATCTCTTTTCCAGGCATATTGCATATAAAATATGGAATTGAAACAACTTGGAAAATTGAAAAATATAAAGCAATTCTTGAGAATTGAATATGCACAGAACTTAAAGCTATCATAATCAATGTTACAGCTTGTACATTTATATAGAAAATCATTTCCTTTTTTACATTGTTTATTTTTTTGTTTTTGTAATAAACATAGCTCATATAGCAATATACCATAATATTTACAATTAACTGTAGAATTGAAAGATCTGCGCCTGACATTGTACCTGATAAATATCTGCAAAATCTTGTATTTTGTATTATTAAAGCAACTATATTCATTAAACGCTGATTCAAAAGAAGAATTACTACACAGCAAGGAATAACCCATTTCCAATTTGTAAGCATTTTTTTGTTTAAAAATAGTAATATAAAACCAACAACGCTTGTACTATGGAATAATACAGCAATTGAATTTAAAAATATAAATACTAGATATTCCCATACCTTATTCTTTTCTTTGCATATAAATGTATAACCAAAGAATATTAAGCTAATTGCAACATATTGTCTTACAAGATTTAATGAATTAAAAAATACTCCCCCTAAGAAAAATAATAATATGCTTAATGGTATTTTCTTTGACTTCATAAAAATAGTTAACATGGAAAATAATAAAACTATACCTGTTGTGATAACAAATATTATAGTTGGGTCTTGTGTAATTTTAGTACACATAACTACCATCCATTTAAACCCAATTTCTAAGTTTTTTACGTCTGTCCCATTAAATAGTTTATTATAATCTGTAACATATCTTTTGGTATAGTCTGTTCCCAGATCAAACCTTAATGCTGAAACAAGAAAAAAGGGAACAACAGCTACTATATACAAAAAAACTTTGATTGGCTTTTTTTCAACCTTCTCTGCTATAATAACTAAACTTAATGATATTAGAATCATTAAAATATATACAATCATTTTTATACTCTCCTTTTAGATTCTTCCTGTGCATTTACGATAAAGTCTCCATGATAGTTTAAAAACTGGTAATCCCATATTTAATAATATAATCGCGACTTTATCTTTCTTTGGTGTATCTTTATGGAAAAAAATCTCTTTCTGGTTTTTCTTTATCTCTTTGATATATTCTTTTTCCATCTTCCTATTTCTTGGCTTAGTGAAAATCAGCATTTTCAAAATTCTAAATCTTGCATAAACATCAAATCTATGAATTGCACTTTTTAAATCAGGATATCTTTTTTCTAAAAAATCTAGCATTTGAAAAGTATGCTCTATGTAATCGTTTTCATTTTTGTTAAATTCTGGATGTTTAGAAATTGAACCCTTTCTGGCAACGTAATAATAACAACGTTTGCTGCCATACACAATCTCTCTTGCTTTTTTTATTATTTTGTACATTATTGCAGTATCTTCATATACCTTTCCTTTTGGAAATCTTATATCATCAAACAATTCCTTTGCATATAATTTGGCATATGCACATATTTCAACACCTTTATCAAATAATAAACTATAAAAAGTTTCTTTAGAATTCATTAATTGACTTGTTATATCTTCATCATTTTTTATTTCTTCAGTTTTAGTATTCGTCCA
>JAFXOY010000161.1 GCA_017528375.1 Clostridia bacterium
AAATGCCAGAATAATTATAATAATTATTTTTTTAATTAAAAAATGGCTACTCAAACAATGACAATACTGGAAGAGCCAGGAAATGAGGTAAAAGATTTACCTGAAAATGTAATGAGTGTTGGGGGAGGAGTTGGTGATGAAGCAGCAGATGTTACATATTCAACAAAACCCGATAATAAAGGTGTTCCTTTATCACAAACAAAAATTACCGAAATTAATACAAAATATAATGTTGGAATTGGACAAGGTATTTCTTCTGGAGCAATATCTCACACAGGGAGTATTATGAGTATAGGAGGAGGTGCTGGTGATAATGCCCTCGATGTTACATATTCAACCAAACCAAACAGAAATATAAGTTTAGACTTACCAACATATAATACAATTACTACAGAATTTGCCTCTCAAGGAAGAGAAGTCTCTCAAACTGAAAATGTTTTGGGAGTAGGAGGAGGTATAGGAGAAGATGCTGTTGATGTAACTTATTCTACAAAACCAGATAACAATATTGGTTTAGGTGCAAAAACTTTTACTACTACTACAACAACAACTACTAATAGATATGGAATAGGATTTGGACAAATTTCTGGCGAAGAAACGACTATTTCTGGCTCTGAGAAAGTGATGGGAGTTGGAGGAGGTGTTGGAGATAAAGCTGTGGATGTAAATTATTCTACAAAACCAGATAATGGAGGAATTAGAATGGGATATGAAGAAATATCTCGTATGGCCACAAATACTATTTCAACAACAGGGGAAGATCTTGATAATTTAAAAATTTATAATAGAGCAACTATTCTCCAAGATAAAGTTCAACATATTATCCAAAAAGAAATTCAACCCATTATAAGAACTGTAATAAAACCAATTATTCAAAAAGAAATTCAACCTATTGTCCAAAGAGAAATTCAGCCTATTACTCAACATGAAATTCAACCCGTTGTAGAAAGGGAAATTCAACCTGTAATTCAAAGGGAGATTCAACCTATTATTAAAAGAGAAATTCAACCAATAATTCAAAAAGAAGTTCAACCTATAGTAAAAAGGGAAATACAACCAATACTTATGAGAGAAGAAAAACATTATACTCAAAATGAGATATTCCCGAAAAAAGAAGTGTCAGTTCAAAAAATAACAAAAACAAAGGTAGTCCCATTAATTTTAAAAGAAGAGGCTCATACAATTAAAAAAGAAATAGTTCCTAGAATTGAAACTAAAGTTGAAAATATTGAAAAAATACAATATACTCCATATCTTCAAAAAGAAGAGCAGCATATAACACAAAACCAAGTAGCAGCATCTACAACAACAGAAGTACAAAATATAACAAAAAGAAAATATGTCCCAATGGTTCAAAAAGAAGAACAACACATAACTCAAAATATCGTAGAACCAACCACAAGAACTGAAGTTAAAAATATTACTAAAAGAAAATATGTCCCAATGGTTCAAAAAGAAGAACAACATATAAATCAAAATATCATAGAACCAATCACAAGAAATGAAGTTCAAAATATTACAAAAAAAAAATATGTTCCTTATGTTCAAAAAGAAGTACAAAATATAAATCAGACAGAAATTCAAGCTTCAGTTCAAACAGAAATACAAAATATAACAAAAACAGAAATAGTCCCAATGATTCAAAAGGAAATAGTTAATCAAACACAAAATATTATACAGCCTTCAGTAAGAAGTGAAACAAAAACTATAGTTCAAACTATAATAGAGCCTGTTATACAAAGAGAAGAAAAGCATGTGAGGCAACCTATCGTACAACCAATTACAAAAAGGGAAACAAAAACTATAAAGCAAGCAGTAATTCAACCATATATTCAAACAGAAATTCAACATATTACCCAAAAGATAGTTCAACCTATTATCCAAAATGAAGTAAGATATGTAAAACAACCTATTATTCAGCCTATAATTCAAAAAGAAACACAAACTATAAAACAGCCTATTATACAACAAATTACACAAAAAGAAAATAAAATAATAAAGCAGCAAGTAGTTGAACCTTATATCCAAAGAGAAATTCAAACTATTGATAAAACTGTAATTGCTCCTAGAGTTGAAAGGGTAGAACAAAATATTGAGAAACAAGTAATTCAACCTTTAATACAAAGAGTAGAACAACATATAACACAAAATAAAATGGTACCTTCTGTCCAAAGAGAAGTTCAAAATATTGAGAAGCAAGTAATTCAACCTATGATTCAAAGAGAAGAACAACATATAACTCAAAATAAAATAGCCCCAAGTGTTGAGAATGAAACTCAAAATATTGAAAAAACTATTATACAGCCAATGGTAGAAAGAATAGAACAACATATTACTCAAAGAGAAATAGCCCCAAGTACACAAAATAAAATTGAAAATATAGAGAAAATAGAAATTCAACCTTTGATAGAAAGAGTAGAACAGCATATGACAAGAAAAGAAGTAGCTCCTCAGGTTAGAAGAGAAGTTAAACAACTTGAAAAAGTTATTGTAAAACCTTATGTTCAAAGAATTGAGGAACATAAAACAGAAAGAGAAATTTCCCCTATTACCCAAACAAAAGTAGAGGAATCTGAAAAAATTGAAGTACAGCCATATATAATGAGAGAAGAACAGCATATTTCAAAAAAAGAAATAGCTCAAGAAATAAGAAAAGAAACAAAAAATACAACTAAAAAAGTAATACAACCTATTATTAAAGATATTATACAACCAGTTCATATTAAAGTTAAACCAATTCTCCAGGAAGGCATTAAACCTACTATTTTCCAAGGCGAACAAGTTCATCAGGCTATAGATCAAGGAATAAAAAATTTACCTGTTTCATTCCAAGGAACTAAAATAGAAAAGGAAGTTATGAGTGGAATATCAGTAAAACAATCTATAGTCAGAGATAGTGAATTACCTACTTATTATAAACCTACTCAATTTAAACCTGAAATAGTAGGAGATAATAGAGAAATTGGTCTTAAAGGTGAAGATGGACTCAATATTAGAATAGAAAGTACTTCAAGAATATCAGCAGAAGGAGTACATCAAGAAATTAATGCTGGAACAACAATAAGACCGTCTATAATTAAAAATAGTGTTTTACCTACTATTGATGGAGGAACTAGAGTATTAAAAACTGTTTTTAGAGATGCAAGTATTTCAAATGAAGTAAGACCAGAAGGAACATTTGGGGTTGATGGACAAGCTTTAACTTCAACCCAATATCAAATGGAAGGAGGAACAAGTTCATTTGAAGGTAATTTTGGAGAAAAAGGGATTCTTAACAATAAAAGGCAATACAATATGGGTTCTACTAGAGTTTCATATGAAAATGAAAAAATAATTGGGGTAGATGAAAAAGTTGGGGATAATGCTGCAGATGTAACTTATTCTACAAAACCTGATGGTGCCTTTGGATCAATGATTTCAAGTAAAGTTATTCAACCTTTTTAATTATAAAATAATCTGCTATTATTTCTTTTTAGTGATAATTTCTTTGAATCAAAATCTTATTTGGATTACACATTCTTATTTAATGAATATATATTTTTTATTAAATAACAACAAATATTTAAATAAATTTATATTATTATATGAAAATGCAAAATAATAATTTTTAAATTAATAATTTTCTTATTAATTTTTAAAACATTAAATTTTTAATAATTATTTTTGATTTAAAAATTTATTTAAATGGGGATTGGGGATTG
>JAFXOY010000162.1 GCA_017528375.1 Clostridia bacterium
AGTTCAACCTTGTAATTTGTATTAGGTAAAGTCTCATCAACTTTTACCTCTAGTTCTATAACATCTTCTTTTGCCATTTGAACCTCCCAAAAATTTATTTTTATTCCAAATTTTTCTATAATAGCTTTTATATTATATAATAAAATTATAATAAAGTCAATATTTCTGGCTCATTTTCTGTAATTAAAATTGTATTTTCATAATGTGCAGATAAGCTTCCATCTTCAGTTACAATTGTCCAGCCGTCATCAAGTTCTAGAATATCAGGTCTACCTTGAATAACCATTGGCTCAATTGCTAGAGTCATGCCTGGTTCAAGTCTTATTCCTCTACCTGCTTTTCCATAATTTGGTATACCTGGATCTTCATGCATTTGTCTTCCAATTCCATGTCCTTGGAACTCTCTCACAACAGAATATCCATTTTTTTGAACAAATTCACCAATTGCATGACATACATCACCAATTCTATTTCCTTTTTTTGCATATTTTATACCTTCGTAAAAAGCTTGTTCTGTAACATTTATTAAATCATATGCAGCTTTGTTACCTTTTCCAACTACATATGTTCTTGCAGCATCACCATTAAATCCATCTTTTAAAACGACTAAGTCAATACTTACAACATCGCCTTCTCTTAATTTAACCCTGTTTGACGGAATTCCATGAATGACTTCATCATTTATTGATACACAGATAGAACCTGGAAAAGGTGGAACACCTTTAATTCCTGGATCATACCCTTTTTCAGCTGGAAATCCTCCATTTTCTCTCATTACTCTTTCAGCAATTTTATCTAATTCTAATGTAGTTATTCCTGGTCTGATATTTTTCTTTAATTCTTCATGAACTAATGCTGTAACTCTACCAGCTTCTCTCATTAATTCAATTTCTTTTTTTGATTTTATAGTTACCATTTCAAATTACTTCCTTTTCTATTTTACACTTTAAGCTTTATCCTTCAATTTTACTTAAGAAATCTTTGCAAGCCTCCTCAGCTAATCTGTTAATTCTTTGGCTTATTTCTTCAACTATAACAATACCTTTTTCATTATAAAAGTCAACTAATGGTTTAGTTTGAGTATCATAAATTTCAAGTCTTTTCTTAATAGCTTCTTCATCACTATCATCTGCTCTTATTATTAATTCTCCACCACAATTATCGCAAATTCCTGGAACTTTTGATGGATGTAGTTTTAAATTATATGTAGCTTTACATTTTGAGCAAACTCTTCTATTCATCATTCTTTCAATTATCTCATCTCTTGGAGTTTCAAGATTCATAACCCAATCAACTTTTTGGCCTTTAGCAGCTAATATTTCATCAAGTTTCTTAGCTTGATCAAGATTTCTTGGGAATCCATCTAAAATAATTCCATCTTCATTTTTTAACTCTTCTAATCTGTTTTCAACCATAGATATTGTTATTTCATCAGGCACTAAACATCCTTTTGAAATGTATTTATTTGCTTCAACACCTAATTCAGTTCCTTTTGATATATTTTCTCTAAATATATCGCCAGTTGATAATTGAATCCACCCTTTTTGCTTATTTAAAATTCCTGCTACTGTACCTTTTCCTGTACCTTGTGCTCCTAACATAATTATAATCATGACACATCTCTCCTTTTTATTATTATTTTGGAATCGGGAAAATCGATTTTTATCAAATCAAATTTCCCCATTCCAAAACAAACTTTGAAGTTGGAAGCAGGATAATTCTCCCTCTTCCAACCTCATTTGTTTATTATAGTATTAGGATTAACTTAAAAATCCTTTATAATGTCTCATTACTAAATATGATTCTAATTGTTGAACCGTCTCTAATGCTACACCTACTACAATAAGTATTGATGTTCCTCCAAAAGCTAAGTTTAATTCACCAAGTGCTCCAAATCTTGCAAACATTGGGATGATAGCAATTAATGCTAGGAATAATCCTCCAACCCATGTTAGTTTTGAAATTACTGATGATAAATATTGAGTAGTTGGTTTTCCAGCTCTTATTCCTGGTATAAACCCACCATTTTTCTTAATATTACTTGAAACTTCTGCAGGATTAAATGTTGCATATGTATAGAAAAATGTAAATCCAACAATAAGTAATAAATAAATTAAAGCATTTGCAATTACATATCCAATTGGAACTTTAACACCATTTGTTAATGTTGTTGTTGAAGTTGCAATTGATAGTTTAAACAATCCAGCTAAAAAGCCTGATTGTGTAGCTATTTCTGGTTTAAATATTTGTATAATCATTGCAGGAAAAGTCATAAATGATGATGCAAAGATTATAGGCATAACACCAGCCATTGCTAATTTCAATGGAATGTGTGTATTTTGTGCACCCATCATTTTTCTTCCTACAACTTTTTTAGAATATTGAACTGGAACTCTTCTTTCAGCTTGTTGAACAAATACAACACCTGATACAAGAATTATTGCTCCGAGTAAAATAGCTAATGCTATTATTAAATTTGTTGTACTAAATTTTCCATTTAGTATTAATTTATCAAATACATTTTGTATTCCATTTGGTAATCTAGAAACAATACCAACAAAAATTAACATTGATATTCCGTTTCCAATTCCTTTATTAGTGATTTGTTCTCCTAACCACATTAATAAAGCTGTACCAGCCATAAAAGATAGAACTACAACAGCTCCTGTTAAGAATCTTTCAAATCCAGATTCAGCAAAAGCTCCTATAAATATAGATCTGTATGAGAAGAATAAACCTAATCCTTCTACAAAAGCTAACACTATAGTAAGAATTTTTGTATATCTATTTATTTTATTTCTACCCTCTTCTCCACCTTCTTTAGTTAATCTTTCTAATGAAGGTATTATCATTCCTAACAATTGTATAACAATTGAAGCAGTGATATAAGGTGTTATTGACATTGCGAAGATAGATAATCTTTCAAAAGCTCCTCCTGAAATTGTATTTATTAATCCTGCAAATCCACCTTGATTTATATTTGATAACGCAATTGTATCTACTGTTGGTACTGAAATATAGCACCCTAATCTAAATATTACTATTAATAATAATGTATATAACACTCTTTTTCTAACATCTGGAGTCTTTAAAGCATTTTTAATGGTGTTAAACAATTAAATCACCTCTGTCTTTCCACCTAAAGCCTCGATTTTTTCTTGAGCAGCTTTAGTAAATCTTTTAGCTTTTACAGCTAATTTTTTCTCTAAGTTTCCTGTAGCTATTACTACGATTCCGTCATTGGCTTTTCTGATTATTCCATCAGCTATTAAACTTTCGGCTGTAACTTCTTCAGTAGTAGCTTTATTTAACATTGTTAAAGTTACTTCTGTGTAGTTTTTAGCATGGATGTTTGTAAATCCTCTTTTTGGTAATCTTCTATATAATGGTGTTTGACCACCTTCAAAACCTCTTCTAACTCCGCCGCCTGTTCTAGCCTTTTGACCTTTATGTCCTCTTCCTGAAGTTTTACCTAGTCCTGAACCTATTCCACGTCCTACCCTAGTTCTTGTCTTTCCTTCTTGTGCTGGGCTTAATTCGTCTAATTTCATTGCGCGGTTACACCTCCTTAATATTTGATATATTTAGTATATACTATAACTTTTTATATTTCAATAAAAATTTATAAAATATCTTCTACTTTTTTTCCTCTTTTTGCAGCTACTTGTTCAACTGTTTTCATTGATTTTAAACCTTCGATTGTAGCATAAACAACGTTTCTAGGATTGTTTGTTCCTATAACTTTTGTTCTAATGTTTTTGTAACCTGCAAGTTCTAGAACTGGTCTAACGCTTCCACCAGCAATAACTCCAGTACCTTCTGCAGCTGGTTTTAACATAACTTTTGCACTTCCAAAAGTTCCAACATATTCATGTGGTACAGATGTTTTAACAATTGGAACTTCTACTAAGTTTTTCTTAGCTTCCTCAATTGCTTTTCTGATTGCATCTGGAACTTCAGCTGCTTTACCATTTCCTACACCAACATGACCATTTTCGTCACCAACAACAACTACAGCACTAAATCTAAAAGTTCTACCACCTTTAACAACTTTAGCAACTCTGTTTATAGCAACAACTTTTTCTTTTAATTCTGCTACTGTATTTTCCATTGATTTAAATTTCCCTCCTTCATTATTTAAAGTGATTTATATAAAAACTCTCTTATAATACTAAAATTAGAATTCTAAACCTGCTTCTCTTGCAGCTTCAGCTAATTCTTTAATTACACCGTGATATACATAACCACTTCTATCAAAAACTATTGTTTTAATATTTTTATCTAAAGCTCTTTTTGCTATTAAAGCTCCCACTTCTTTAGCAGCTTCTTTGTTTGAATGTTTAGTTTTAACTTCTTTATCTAATGTAGAAGCGCTTACTAATGTATTTCCAGCAACATCATCAATTACTTGAACAAATAAGTTATTGTTACTTCTATATACACACATTCTTGGACATTCTGGTGTTCCGCTTATTTTTCTACGAACTCTTATATGTCTTCTTTTAACTTCAAATTTTCTATTTGTTTTAGAAACCATTTTTATTTCTCCTTTCTAACTAATGTAACAGCATTAGTTTATTCGATTGGTTAATATTTCGTTTTAAATATTGTTCTAAATAATATCGGCCGAAGCAGATAAAAAATAAATTTATAATTTTATTTTTTACCAGCTTTACCTTCTTTTCTTCTAATATGCTCTTCAGCATATTTAATACCTTTACCTCTATAAACTTCAGGTGGTCTTTTTGTTCTAACAACAGCTGCTGTTTGACCAACAACTTCTTTGTCAACACCTTTGATTATAATTGTATTAGGATTTGGAACTTCAAAAGTAATTCCTTCTGGAGCGTCCATTTCAACTGGATGTGAATATCCTAAGTTCATTACTAATTTTTTACCTTTTAATTGTGCTCTATATCCAACACCATTAACTTCTAATGTTCTAGAGAATTGTTTTTCAACACCTTCGATCATGTTGTTAATAAGTGTTCTTGTTAATCCATGTAAGCTTCTGTTGAATGCTTCATCATCAGGTCTTTTAACAGTAATTTCTGTACCATTTACAGAAACTTCCATGTTTTTATGTAATTCTTTTGTTAAAGTTCCCTTAGGTCCTTTTACAGTAATTACATTACCATCTAATGTAACTTCAACACCTGCTGGTATTGTTATAGGTTTGTTTCCTATTCTTGACATGGTTCTTCCTCCTTTTTATTCCTTAATTTTTTTGATTTTCAAAGATTTGTTATTTGACTAGGCAACCGAACGAAAAAACCGGAGGCGTACGATTGTCCGCCAAAGGATTTTTTTGTGAGGTTAATGACGTCAAATGGCAAATATTTGGAAATCCTACCAAACATAAGCTAAAACTTCTCCACCTAGGCCTAAGCTTCTAGCTTCTTTATCTGTTTTAATTCCTTTTGATGTAGAGATTAATGCGATTCCTAAACCATTTAATACTTGTGGTAATTCTTCTTTAGAAGCATACACTCTTAAACCTGGTTTACTAATTCTTTTTAATCCATCAATTACTCTATTACCTTTTTCATCATATTTTAAAGTGATTCTTATAATACCTTGATTATTTTCACTTTTAATTTCTTCTAATGATTTGATATATCCTTCGTTTAATAATATGTTAGCTATAGCTAATTTCATATTTGATGAAGGAACATCTACTGTTTTATGTTTTGAACTATTTGCGTTTCTTATTCTTGTTAGCATATCTGCTATTGGATCAGTAGTTATCAATTTCTATACCTCCTTTTTTGTAATTTCAAGTGGTTTAAAATATTACCAACTTGCTTTCTTAACACCTGGAATTTCACCCTTGTGTGCTAATTCTCTAAAGCATACACGGCAGATTCCAAATTTTCTAATATATGCATGTGGACGACCACAAATTTTGCATCTATTATATTCACGAGTACTAAATTTTTGTACTTTTTGTTGTTTTACTTTTAAAGATTTCTTAGCCATGAAATTCTCCTTTCTTCTTAACTAACACTTTAAATTAATTTTTAAATGGCATACCTAATAATGTTAAAAGCTCTTTAGCTTCTTCGTCTGTTTGAGCTGTTGTAACAAATATTATATCCATACCTCTAATTTTATCAATTTTGTCATATTCAATTTCAGGGAATATTAATTGTTCTTTAATACCCATTGAATAATTTCCTCTTCCGTCAAAAGAATTAGCTGAAACTCCTCTAAAATCTCTTACTCTTGGAAGTGCTACATTGAATAGTTTGTATGCAAAATCATACATTTTTCCTTTTCTTAAAGTAACTTTACATCCAATGTTAACTCCTTCTCTTAACTTAAATGCAGCGATAGCTTTTTTAGATTTTGTTATAATTGGTTTTTGACCTGTAATTATAGATAAATCATTTACTGCATTTTCTAATGATTTAGGATTTTCTTTTGTATCACCTAAACCTATATTAATAACTATTTTATCTAGTTTTGGAACCTGCATAACTGATGTATAATTAAATTTTTTCATCATTGCTGGTATAACTTCTTTTTCATATTGTTCTCTTAAAAATTCCATAAGTCCTCAATAGACCTCCTTTCTTATTTTAATTTAGCACCACATTTTTTACAAACACGTACTTTAACATCTTTATCCATTTCAAATCCGATTCTTGCAGCTTTACCACATTTTGGACAAACTACATTAACTTTACTTGCATGAATTGGGAATTCTGATGAAATAATTCCACCTTCTTCTCCAGCTCTTCTTGGTTTAACGTGTTTTTTCTTTATATTAATCCCTTTAACAAGAATTTTTTCTGTTTTTGGTATTACTTCTAAAACTTCTCCAGTTTTACCTTTATCATTTCCTGATAAAACTTTAACTGTATCACCTTTTTTTATTCTTAACATTACTTTTTTCACCTCTTTATTTGAAATTTAGTGTTAATTTATTATAGTACTTCTGGAGCTAGTGATAGGATTTTCATGTATCCTTTATCTCTTAATTCTCTAGCTATAGGCCCAAATATACGAGTTCCCTTTGGAGTACCATCTTCTTTTAATATAACAGCAGCATTTTCATCAAATCTTATGTATGAACCGTCTGCTCTTCTTACAGGTTTCTTAGTTCTAACTACAACAGCTTTAACTACGTCACCTTTTTTAACAACGCCACCTGGTGTAGCTGTTTTAACAGAAGCAACTATTATATCTCCAACTCCTGCGTATTTTCTATAAGAACCACCTAAACATCTAATAACCATTATTTCTTTAGCACCTGTGTTATCAGCTACTTTTAATATTGATTGTTGTTGTACCATTTAGTAATTCCCTCCTTTTTTACTTGTTAATATTATACATTATTTTATTATAGCCTTTTCAACTACTTCAACTACTCTCCATCTTTTATCTTTTGATAGAGGTCTTGTTTCCATAACTTTTACTTTGTCTCCAACTTGGCATTCGTTGTTTTCATCATGAGCTTTTAATTTGTATGTTTTCTTTTGGATTTTGCTGTATATTTTGTGTTTAACGTTTGTTTCAACAGCTACAACAACAGTTTTATCCATTTTGTCAGAAACAACTGTACCAACCATTACTTTACGAAGATTTCTTTCTTCCATGTTACAATCTCCTTTCTTAGAATTGTTTACATTTTAATTAATTATTTTCAGCTATTTCTCTACTTTTCATTTCAGTTTTTACTCTAGCTATATCTCTTCTAACTTCTCTAATTCTCATAGGATTTTCTAAACCATTTGTTTTTGATGAAAATCTTAATTTGAATAATTCTGATTTTAATTCTCCTAATTCTTTTTCTAGATCAGATGAAGACATTTCTCTTATTTTATTTATTTTCATCATTATCACCACCTAATTCAGATTCCTTTTTAGCAAATTTAGTTTTTACAGATAATTTGTTTGCAGCTAATCTTAAAGCTTCTCTTGCTGTTTCTTCTGGAACACCAGCAATTTCAAACATTACTCTACCTGGTTTTATTACTGCTACCCAATATTCTACTGCACCTTTACCTTTACCCATACGAGTTTCAGCTGGTTTTTTAGTAATTGGTTTATCTGGGAAAATTTTGATCCAAACTTTTCCACCTCTTTTAATATAACGAGTCATAGCAACACGGGCTGCTTCTATTTGATTAGAAGTAATTAACCCTGCTTCTACTGCTTGAATACCATATTCACCGTCAGTAACTCTATTTCCTCTTGTTGCTTTACCTCTCATTCTACCTTTTTGCATTTTTCTATATTTTGTTCTTTTTGGCATTAATGGCATTATTTATCTCCTCCTTCCACTACTGCTTTTTTAGCTGGAAGAATTTCTCCTTTATATATCCAAACTTTAACACCGATTTTTCCATATGTTGTATCTGCTTCAGCAAATCCGTAATCAATATCAGCTCTTAAAGTTTGAAGTGGGATTGTACCTTCTTTATAGAATTCAGTTCTAGCCATGTCTGCTCCACCTAATCTTCCAGATACTGCAGTTTTAATTCCTAAAGCACCTGATTTCATAGTTTTTTGCATACATTGTTTCATTGCTCTTCTGAATGAAATTCTTCTTTCTAATTGTCCTGCAATGTTTTCAGCAACTAATTGTGCATCAACATCTACATTTTTCACCTCAACAATATTTAAATTAACTTCTTTACCTATCATTTTTTCTAATTCTTTTTTCAATATTTCAGCATAGTTTCCACCTTTTCCTATAACTAAACCTGGTTTAGCTGTGAAAAC
>JAFXOY010000163.1 GCA_017528375.1 Clostridia bacterium
CCAATCCCCAATCCCCATCTAAAATATTTAAATTATACGAATTAAAAATTAAATTTATTTCATTCATTAAATTAATTTATTTAAATTAAATAATTTATTTACCTTATGTCATAAAAGCATTAATAAATTGCATAAATATTTATTTTTTTATTTTTTTTCAAGTTGTTCAATAACATACTTAGCAAAATCTTTTCCGCATTTGGTAGCAACCCCGATAGTTTTAGCTCCTTTAATAATATCTCCTCCGGTAAAAATTTTAGGAACATTAGTTTCAAAAGCTTCTCCATAACTTTTACTTGCTTTAATATAACCATGATCAGTTTCAATAACTTTCGCATTCCAAACACTTTCATCGGGAGTTTGTCCAATAGCCGAAATAATATAATCCGCATTTATAGTTTCATAAACACCAGTTCCTACAGGTTTTCTCCTTCCACTATCATCCAAATCTCCCAATTTCATTACTTCGTATTTAACTTGTGATAATTTTCCGTCCTTAGTTATCAATTCCACAGGGTTACTTAAAAACTTAAGTTCAACTCCATCTTTTTCTGCGTCTTTCATTTCCGAAGGAGTACAAGGAGCTTCACTTCTATCTCTTCGATATAAAATAATAGTCTTATCCGCTCCGGATCTAACAGCGCATCGTGCTCCATCCATAGCGACATTACCAGCTCCAACGACAATAACCGTACCGTGTAATTTAGGCTTATTCTTATTAAGATTTAATTTATCATCGAAATTAAATTGTCTCAAGAAATCAAAAGCATTTAATGACCCTTCTACTTCTTCCCCGGGAATACCCAAATGTCTCACTTTCGTTAAACCGAACGCGAGATAAACATAATCATATTTCTTAGCCATTTCCAAGAAATCACTTTCTTTCAAGTCTTGGTTAAATATAAAGTTCCCTCCTAATTGTTTAACCGGTTCTATATATTTTTGCACACTTGCTAATTTAATTCTAAACGCGGGAATACCATAAGACATCAACCCACCAGCGAAATTTTCTTTTTCATAAATATCAACCTGTATTCCTTTCTTTAATAATTCTTTCGCAGCGGTTAACCCAGCAGGACCGGCTCCAACAATAGCAACCTTAGGACTTTTTTTTCTTAAATGATCAGCCAAAACTGAAGCGAGTGCTATAGAATTAACCTTTGTAGCAACACTATCTGATCTACTTGTTAATATAACTGGAGCACTTGTTCCTGATAAAATAGCCCCATTCAAGAAATGAGCAGTGTGTACAAGCATTTTATAAGCGACATTTCCCGTATGAATATCCGGGAATAATAATATATCAGCATCTCCGGTTATTTTCCTATTAAGTCCTTTTTTGTGCGAGCAAGCTTCTTTTGAAATAGCCATATCTAAACTTAAAGGACCGTCTATAATACATCCTTTAATTTTTCCTTGTGCGTTCATTTTTGTTAATTCAGCAGCGTCGACTGTTTCTGGCATTTTAGGATTTACGACTTCAACAGCGGCTAATGGTGCTACTTTGGGATTTTGAATTCCGCAAGCATAAGCGATATCTAAAGCGTTCTCGATAATTTTGACTTTTTCTTCCAAAGTTGGATACATTATGAAAGCCTGATCTGATAAGAAAAGAAGTTGGTCAATTCCTTTGACTTCGAAAACACCGACATGTGTAAGGACTTTTCCTGTTCTTAAGCCGACTTCTTTATCTAAAACACTTCTTAAGAAATCTTTGGTTGATATTAAACCTTTCATGTACATATCAGCTTTTCCATCGTGGACTAATTTAACTGCTTTCAAGGCGGCTTTTGCTGGCTCGACTTCGTTAATTATTTCGTAACCTGATAAGTCCATATTTAATTCTTGGGCTATTTGACGTATTTTTTTCTCGTCACCGACTAAGATTGATTCGGCTAAGCCTTGCTCTTTGGCGATTTTAACTGCTTCTAAGACGTATTCATCCTCGGCGGCGGCGACTGCCATTTTCTTTGTTGGAAGATGCTTTACATTTTCGATTAATTTGTGAAAATGTTTACTCCAGGATGTATCACTTTGATCTAAATCAGAGGTGATGAATATTATTAGAAGGGAAAATATAAAGACATTTAATATTGTTCTCATATCTTATATGTTAAATATTAATAAAAAATTTAATTTAATTTAATTTATTATTGTTGTTATTTTTTTTTAATTTATTTTAAATATATAAATTTAATAATAAATTTGGGGTTTGGGGATTGGGTTTTGGGGATTGGGGATTGGGGATTGGG
>JAFXOY010000164.1 GCA_017528375.1 Clostridia bacterium
CGCTCTTCCGATCTCGTTTAATTTTAAATAATAAATTATTTTTAATTATTTATTTGATTATTAAATTACTAAAAGGCAGATTTGAATTTTTCTTCTATAGCCATTTTTTTATCATTAAATAATTTTTCAAATACTTCATCACCTTGTTTAGGATTCATAAATTTCATTTTAGTAAGATCTACATATTCTTCTTTAGTCTTTTTAATAATTTGATCTAAACTTTTTTTATTATCAGAAGTACCTTCTTTCAAAGCTTTCAAAGCACAATTATAATAAGTAACTATGCATTTCATCATACCTGCAGTTTTTCTTAATGGGCAAGTAAAATCATATTCAGTAAATGAATTTTGTTGAAGGAAGTCATTTTTAATAATTTTAGCTATTTCTAAAATTAATTTTTGATCTTCACTAAGTGAATCTTTACCAACTAACTGTACAACTTCAGTTAATTCTTCTTCATCTTGTAAGATTCTTTTAATTGTGGTTTTACATTCAACAAAATCACTATCAAATGAATTAAAATAGCTTTCTAAAATATTTTCATATTTACTATAAGAAGTAAGCCAATTGACACTTGGGAAATGTGTTCTTTGAGCTAATTTTTTGTCTAACCCCCAAAATACTTGTACATTATATAAAGTATTAACAGTAACTGGATCACTAAAATCTCCACCAGGAGGAGAAACAGCACCAACTATACTTACACTTCCACTTCTATCAGGAGAACCTAAGCATTTTACAGCTCCTGCTCTTTCATAAAATTGTGCTAATTTTGATGCTAAATAAGCAGGATATCCACTGTCTGCAGGCATTTCTGCAAGACGCCCTGAAATTTCTCTAAGTGCTTCTGCCCATCTTGAAGTAGAATCAGCCATCATTGATACATTATAACCCATATCACGTATATATTCAGCTAAAGTAATTCCAGTGTAAATTGATGCTTCTCTAGCAGCGACAGGCATATTGGAAGTATTGGCAACTAAAATTGTTCTCATCATAATATTATGTTTTACACCATTTACTTCTGTTTCTAAAAGAGGGAATTCTTTAAGGACTTCAGCCATCTCATTTCCTCTTGCTCCACAACCAACATAAACTACTGCTTGACTATTGGAATGCTTTGATAAGGCTTGAGAAATGCAAGTTTTACCACAACCAAATGCCCCGGGAATTGCACATGTTCCTCCTAAAACTGAAGGGAATAAAGCATCTAATACTCTTTGTCCAGTTAATAAAGGTTCAACTCCAGGATGTTTTTCTGCTACAGGTCTTGCTTGACGTACAGGCCAAAAATGACTCATTGAATATCTTTTTATTTTTCCATTAACATCAATATCAATTATAGGAGTGTTAACATTATATCCTCCTTCAGGTTGAATTTCTTCAACTCTTCCTTTAGCTTTAGGTGGTAGCATTATTTTATGTTCATAAAATAAATCATTTTCTTTAACATATCCAATAATATCACCCCCACTTAAAAGATGCCCTTTTTTGAATTTAACAGGAGTAAATTGCCATTCTTTATCTGGATTTAATGATGGAACATCAATACCTCTTGGGACATATACGCTTCCAGTTTTATCA
>JAFXOY010000165.1 GCA_017528375.1 Clostridia bacterium
AATACTTCAAAATTTAAAAAAACTCCAAAAAGAATTTATTAAAAAATATATATAGAAAATTTAAAAATAAAATGTATAAAAAATGAAAAACAAAGGTGGACCAAAAGATAATAAAGGAAGCCAAAATATAGGAGGATCTCCTCAAGGAAATCAGCATGAATCTAAAAAGGAAATAAAACCAAAAGATTATTCAACAGCAATACTAGACCGTAAAAAAGCTCCTCATAGATTAATAGCAGAAGATGGTGTTGGACCAAGTGAAGATGCAAGTGTAATTCAATTAACCCAAAGAAAAATGGATGAATTAAAAATTTTTAAATCTGAAACAGTTTTATTAAAAGGTAAAAAAAGAAAAGAAACAATATGTATATGCTTACCAGATGATACAGGACGTTTAACAGATGATAAAATTAGAATGGGAAAAGTTGTTAGAAACAATTTAAGAATTAGGCTTGGAGATATAGTTAGTGTACATAAATATCAAACTATTCCTGTAGGAAACAGAGTACATATTTTACCTTTTGAGGATACAATTGAAGGAATTTCTGGGAATTTAACTCAAACATATTTAATACCTTATTTTAAAGATGCTTATAGGCCAGTTCATAAAGGTGATACTTTTATTTGCAGAGGAGGTTTTAAACAAGTTGAATTTAAAGTTGTCGAAACAGACCCAGAAAAATGCTGTATAGTAGGACCACAAACAGTTATATTTGATGAAGGAGAACCTATAAAAAGAGAAGATGAAGAACGAGCAGATGGTGTAGGATATGATGATATTGGAGGATGTAGAAAACAATTAGCATCAATAAGAGAAATGATAGAATTGCCTTTGAGACACCCTCAATTATTTAAAAATTTAGGTATAAAACCTCCCAGAGGAGTTTTATTATATGGGCCCCCTGGTAGCGGTAAAACTTTATTAGCAAGAGCAATTGCAAATGAAACTGGAGCATTTTTCTTTTTAATTAATGGGCCTGAAATTATGTCTAAAATGGCTGGTGAAGCTGAAGGTAATTTACGTAAAGCTTTTGAAGAAGCAGAAAAAAATTCACCTGCTATAATATTTATTGATGAAATTGATTCAATAGCCCCAAAAAGAGATAAGGTTCAGGGAGAAGTTGAAAGACGTATAGTATCTCAATTACTTACATTAATGGATGGATTAAAAGCAAGAGGACAAGTAATAGTTATAGGTGCAACAAATAGACCAAATAGTATAGATAATGCTTTAAGACGTTTTGGAAGATTTGATAGAGAATTAGACATTGGAGTTCCAGATGAAACAGGAAGATTAGAAATATTAAGAATTCATACAAAAAATATGAAATTAGCTGAAGATTGTGATTTGCAAAAAATAGCACATGACACTCATGGTTATGTAGGTGCTGATTTAGCTCAATTATGCACAGAAGCAGGTCTTCAATGTATAAGAGAAAAAATGGATATTATAGATATAGAAGATGAAAAAATAGATGCTGCTATTTTAGATAGTATGGCTGTAACGAATGAACACTTTTTACATGCTTTAGGACAAACTAATCCTTCTTCATTAAGAGAAACAGTTGTTGAAGTTCCAAATGTTCAATGGGAAGATATAGGAGGTTTAGAAGAAGTTAAACGTTCATTACAAGAAATGATTTTATATCCCTTAGACCATCCAGATAAATATATTAAATTTGGTTTGAATCCTTCACATGGTGTGTTATTTTATGGTCCTCCAGGATGTGGTAAAACTCTTTTAGCTAAAGCAATAGCCACTGAATGTTCAAGTAATTTTATTTCTGTAAAAGGACCTGAATTAC
>JAFXOY010000166.1 GCA_017528375.1 Clostridia bacterium
CTGAGCCAGGATCAAACTCTCAATTTAATTGTATTTAAAAAATCTTGCGATTTGATAAATCATAATTGATTTGAGTTTTAAAGCTCATTATTAGTTTTTGTTTTTGGTAGTACTAATTAACTACCGCTTTTGGTTGTTCTCTAAAGGTTTATTGTTTATTTTTCAATGTACTTTATGTCTTCTTTTTTGTTCGAAGACGCTTTTTATTTTACTACCTTGAAACTTGTTTGTCAATACTTTTTTAAAAACTTTTTTAAGTTTTTTTATTTAGTATTTCGAACCCGAAAAAAGTGCAAAATAATAAACTAGTAATTATAGTATTTTTCTCTTCATCTGTTACTTAATTCTTACTAATTCATCAACTTATTTCTATATATTTTTTCGTCTGTTTCTTGGTACTTCTTTATAATACCACGGCCATATAAAAAAGTCAATACTTTTTTTAAAGTTTTTTTAGTTTTTTTGTCGAATTTTGCCGGACACGTTTACAAGCTCAAATTTCTACTAATATAATATCCTCTCCAATGCACTTTATCTTATCCCAAGTAATAACAATATCATTCTCACTTGTAAACATACTTAATAATTTATTACTCCCCGGAACTACTATTGAAGTAATCTTTCCTGTCTCTAAATCAGCACACACATCTTGAACAAATCCAAGTCTTCTTGCATCACTAATATTAATTACTTCCTTACTTTTAAAATCCATACCTCTTTTCCCCATATTAATCACACCTCACATAATTATATGTAAAAACAAAAAAATTATTTCCTATATTATATAAGAAATAATTTTTTGGATATTGTTATCCTATTTATATATTCTTTTAATATGATTAATTGCACTTTTCTCTAATCTGGAAACCTGAGCTTGAGAAATCCCTATTTCATTTGCAACTTCCATTTGTGTTCTTCCCTCAAAGAATCTTTTACTTATTATCATTTTTTCTTTATCATTTAATTTTTTCATTGCCTCTGCAATTGTGATATTTTCCGCCCATAACTCATCTGTATTTCTTTTATCTTTCACTTGATCCAATACATAGATGTTTTCATTTCCGTCGCCATAAACAGGTTCTTGTAATGAAATCGGCTCTTGAATTGCGTCTAAACACATTGTTATATCTTCCTTTTGTACTCCTAATTCATTTGCAATTTCTTCTATGCCTATTTCTCTTTGATTTATTTTCATCTCCCTATCACGAATTGCTAAAACTTTGTACGCTAAATCTCTTAATGATCTGCTAACTCTAATTGAATTATTATCTCTTAGATATCTACGAATTTCTCCTATTATCATTGGAACTCCGATACGTGCTAAATTGCACATCTTGATTTATATCAAAATTATCAATTGCTTTGATTAATCCTACACATCCTATTTGAAACAAGTCATCTGCATTTTCTCCTCTACCATTAAAACGTTGTACAACCGATAATACTAATCTTAAATTTCCATTTATAAATTTTTCCCTTGCTTCTGTATCTCCATTTTTTATTTTAATTAAAAGTTCTTGTTTTTCGTCATTTGATAGCATAGGTAATTTAGCTGTGTTTACTCCAGCTATTTCTACCTTGTTTATCAAAATAAAAACCCCCTTCGATTTTAATGTTATTTACATTATTTCCAAAAGAGTTTTTTTTATACAATTTTGCTCTATCCAGTTTTACTCATTATCTCTCTTTTCATCTTATTAATAATCTTTTTTTCTAGCCTAGAAATATAACTTTGAGAAATTCCTAGCATATCTGCAACTTCCTTTTGAGTTTTTTCATTACCATCGCTGCTACCGAAATCCGAAATCGTAATTCCATTATATTTCGTTCACGTTTGTTTAGTTTCTCAATTGAAGCATATAATAAAGATTTATCTACTTCATCTTCAATATGTCTAGATGTTACATCTGGTTCTGTGCCCAAAATATCCGAAAGCAATAATTCATTTCCATCTCCATCTTGATTGAGCGGTTCATCAATTGATATCTCGGTTTTAATTCTATTGCTTCTTCTTAGAAACATTAAAATTTCGTTTTCTATGCATCTTGATGCATATGTAGCAAGTTTAATATTCTTACCTGTATTGAATGTATTAATTGATTTCATTAAACCAATTGTTCCAATTGAAATTAGATCCTCAATTCCTATTCCCGTATTTTCAAATTTCTTAGCTATATATACTACTAATCTTAAATTTCTTTCGACCAATAGTTGCTTAACGGATTCATCACCATTGCTTAATCTTTGCAGTGCTTGTTCCTCTTCTTCTGGTTCTAATGGTGGAGGAAGTGTTTGACTTCCTGCAACATAAAAGATAGATACATCTTCAATATTCTCATTATTATTTATATATTTAGCATAAATATTATTTATACTAGACTTTAAC
The DNA here is from genome assembly GCA_017528375.1 of Clostridia bacterium. Lineage (GTDB taxonomy): Bacteria > Bacillota > Clostridia > TANB77 > CAG-508 > CAG-492. The sequence goes on from JAFXOY010000166.1 coordinate 2,387, forward strand.
ACTTGCAATACGTTCATTTTCTTTGCCTCCTTCTAATAAATCCAGCCCGAAAATCGCTGAATACATTTCATTTTTAGTAAAAGACTTATCATAAATTCCTATTATTACATTGTTAATGCTTTCTGTTTTTTCATCTAATATAATATTTACACTATCGGCTTTTATTCCTAATAATAATCCATTTTGTTTTCCTAATGAAGAAAATGGAATCATTCTAAATCTTGAAATTGTTTTATTGAATTCTTCATCTTTTGTTAAATCATCAATATCACCTCCTAAAATTTTTTCCAAATTATCTAATACCTTTTCAGGTATTAACGAATATAGACTTTTGTGTTCAATTACTATAACTGGGAATCCTGTTATTGGATCTTTAAGCAAATTGCCGGTATCAAGTAAAGCTTTTACCTTTGTAGACTTCTTGTTGATATATAGTTCCACATTATAAATCATATCTTTTTTACTTAACTTTGTTTTTACCAGTTTAAAACTAATTTGAATAACAATAAATGCAATTAGCGCTCCGACTAATGCTACCTTTATTGGATAAGAACCTACAAAGACTCCATTTCTTATTTCTACCATCTGTGGCTTTAAAAAATACATTAGAGCAAATACGCATCCGCCAAAAACAAACGAAACTAGATAAAAAATTATTAAATCCTTTATAAGCTTTTTTGATGAAATTGGTTTAAATGCAATATATACAATAGCAATTGATAAAATCACTTTCATAATAAAATTAGAATAAATTGGTATTATATTCAGATACATCACAACAGTATAAACAGCACCTACCAAGCTTGCTATAAAAATCCTTAATTTTCTGCACTCTGTTTTTATAACGACTCCTGTTGCAAATATGATTATATAATTCATCAGAATATTTTCTAAAAAAATTATGTCAAGGTAAACAGTCATCTTTTTCTCCTTTTTTTATTGACCTGTCCCTAGCTGTGCAAAATGCACTGCCGGGACGCGTCCCCAACTGTGCACATTCTATCATCCCGTCCATGAAAAGGCTGTCATTTTCTGAAGTCAAAAAAAGAAATAATCTACAAAATTAGATTATTTCTTTTTTATTAATATAATATGTAATTATTTTTTATTCATTTAGACTAATTTCTAAATTATTTATTTCCTGCTTTGTTTTTTCTTAAGAAAGAAGGAATATCTAAATCACTTGCTGTGTTTGCAGCTGGTTCTGCTGGTGCAGGGTTTGCTTTAATTGTTTGTTCCCATGCTTTGTCAACTATTTTGTTAACTGGCATTGAACCTAATTTATTTCTTTCCTCATCTTCAAATCCTGTAGCAATAACTGTGATTACGATATCTTCTTCTAAAGTTTCATCTATAACAGCACCAAAGATAATGTTAGCTTCTGGATCTACACTTCTTTGAACTAATTCAGCAGCTGTATTTACTTCATGTAATCCTAAGTTGTTTCCACCTGTAATATTGATGATAACTCCTCTTGCTCCTTCGATTGATGTTTCTAGCATTGGACTTTGTACAGCTTGTTTAGCAGCTTCTTCTGCTCTTGATTCTCCAGATGCTCTACCAATACCCATGTGTGCCATACCTGTATTTAACATGATTGTTTTAACATCTGCAAAGTCTAAGTTTACTAAACCTGGTACAGCGATTAAATCTGATATACCTTGTACACCTTGTCTTAATACATCGTCAGCCATTTTGAAAGCTTCTACTATTGAAGTTTTTCTATCAATTACTTGTAATAATTTGTCATTTGGAATTACAACCAATGTATCAACTTTGCTTTTTAAACTTTCAATTCCTCTGTCTGCTTGTGATAATCTTTTCTTTCCTTCAAATGTGAATGGTTTTGTAACAACACCTATTGTTAGAATTCCCATTTCTTTAGCACATGCTGCTACTATTGGTGCTGCACCTGTACCTGTTCCACCACCCATTCCGGCTGTAACAAATACCATGTCTGCTCCACGTAAAGCTTCTGTAATTTCATTTTTGCTTTCTTCAGCTGCTTGAGCACCAATGTCAGGGTTAGCTCCTGCTCCAAGTCCTCTAGTAATTTTTTCTCCGATTTGAATTTTAGATGCAGCTTTTGATAATAATAAAGCTTGTCTATCTGTGTTTACTGCAACAAATTCAACACCTCTTATTCCAGAATCAACCATTCTGTTAACAGCGTTTGTTCCACCGCCACCAACACCTATAACTTTAATAGTAGCCGTTCCGTCTATCATTAGTCCACTTTCTTCCATGCCATCCATTATCATTTTGTTTTCCTCCCTATTAATATTTTATTTTTTAAAAATTAAAAACATCCTTTTTTGACTATTCTAAAATAGCCTATCTCATTTTACGAATAGAAAAAGTCTTTTACCTTTTCTATTATATCTTTAAAAATTGTAGTTTTTTCTTTAGTTGTATCTATATTACTAGAAACATTTTTTGCAAATTGTCTTGATGCTATATATCTAACTAAAGCATATACTGTTCTATATCCTGGTCTTACAGTGCTAATTCCTCTTCCTGTTGAAATTTTTACCGGAATATTTAAAACAACCTTTCCAGCAACATCACTTTTGCTTATGTTTGTAATACCTTGACCTGTTAAAATTACATTATTAATATTTGACTTTATTCCTTGCATTGTTATGTCTTTATTAATTAATGTAAATATTTCTTCTATTCTCGCCTCTATTATTTCTATTAATTCTGAACTTTTTATTACTCTGCTTGATTGTTCTTCTCTGCATGTTGTAAGCAAAATTTCATTATCATTATCAATATATGATTTCATTGCCAATCCATATTGTTTTTTTAATTTGTCTGCTTCATCCTTAGAAATGTTTAGAACAAGTGCTATATCATTTGTAATATTGTCTCCACCTAATGGAATTGTATTTGTGTAAACGAATTCAGAACCATTAAATACTCCTATGTCTGTATTTCCTGCCCCTACATCTAATATCATTACATTGTCTGTTAATTCGTGTGTATCTAAAACTAAGTTTCTTTCCGCTAATGTAATAGGTACTAAACCATCTATATCAAGATTAGCTTTTTTAAATATTCCAACTAATTGTCTCATATATTCTTTATCGGCTAATATTACTTGTGCTTTTAATGTGAATTTAGAGCTAAAATTTCCTATTGGGTCAATTACTGTTTTACCATCATCTAAAATGAATTTATCAGCAACTATGTCTATAATACTCATTCCTTCTGGAACATCAATATCTTTAGCTTGCATTATTGCTGAAGATACATCCTTCACAGTTATACCTGAATATTTATCTTTTACTTCTTTTATTACACTATTTTGTACTATTGTTACATATCTACCATGTATTGTTAAATATGCAGAATTTATTTTTAAATTAGTATCAACTTGCGCATCTGAAACAACTTTGTTTATTGCTTCAACTATTTCATTTTCATCAACTATTTTACCTTTTTTTATCCCACTGCAAGATTGATTTGTACTACATAAAATTTCAACTTGATTAAAATTATTAACTTCTCCAACGATTAGGCTTACTTTTGAAGTGCCTATATCAATTCCTACAATTACATCTCCGATAGCCAAAGTTAACTCCTCCATTTTTTTACGCGATTTAATTCCTAGTTTATTTCCTAGTTAGAATATTATATTTCTTAAAAAAAGTCAATAGAATTTGTTATATTTTTGTAATATTTTCGTAACAGTTTTGTAATAATGTCTTATTTTGTTTTATTTTCAATGTTTTCGTGTTTTGATTTATGTCTATTTCTAAATTTTTCAAGATAAAATCTTCTAATTATTCCTAAATTATTAAACATTCTGCTAACAAAAACAAAGATTGCTACTAAGTAAATATCTACATTTAATCTTTGTCCTAAATATGCAAGTAGCATTGCTAAAATTGCGTTTCCAAAGAATCCAGAAAGAAAAATTCCCATATCAAACTTTTTATTTAATGATGAAACTAAACCTCCAAACACTGAATCTAAAGCAGCTACTATTGCTATTGCTAAATATCCTGAATATGTGTATGAAATTATTGGTGCAAAATTACCAACTACAATTCCTATAATACACCCTAAAATTATTGCTACAAGAATCATTCTTACTCCTCCTTTTTATCTTTTAAATATTTTAGTGTAATTTCCTTGTTATATGCATTTATATGAATATCAGATTCAAAACTAATTTCTAAAGAATATCCCTTTTTCTTGTAATAAGGAATAAATCCACTATCTTTAAAATTAAGTATTTTATCAAATTCTACCTTGTCACCTATGGCTTTAATTTCGTAAGGACTTACTATTCTCTCTCCATTTACTAGAATATATTGATTATAGTTAATACCTACAATGTCTGTAGTATTTATAACTCTTTGTCCATTTATAGAAATTGCTTCTGCTCCAGCATATTTTAATTCATTTATTAGATAAATCAAATTACTTGCTGTAAAAGACACTTCTTGATTATCTGATAATTTTAAAACTATTCCGTCTCCTGTTACATTAGTTTTTCCAACAAGCATGTTATACTCTTTTAATTCTTTATCTAATAATTCTGAAGACTGTTGATTATTTTGAATAATTTGTGAGTATTCATTTATTTTTTCATTATTTGATTGAAGTTTTTCATCAACTTCATTATACTTGTTTTTCCAATTTAAAACCTCTTGTCTTAACTCATCTTCCCTCATTGCTTCAATTCCCATTGAATTTGTCTCTTCAACTGTTCTAAATTGAATATACATTGATGCTACAAGTAAAATTGATAAGAAAAAAACTACAATTGAAATAACTATTTTTCCCTTTTTCATTTTAACACCTCTTCGTTAAATTATTTTTATTCGCTTTTAATGTGTTGTACATTTATTAAACCTTCATATTTATTAATTGTAATATTCTCTGTTTTCTTTACATCAACCATTACTCCTGTTTCTTTCATTAATTCAAGATATCCACCTGGAATTGTAATAGAACCATACAATAATTCAGGTGATCCAATTGCCTTTATTTCAACTGGTGAACTAATTTTTTCTCCATTTACAACAACAACATTTCCTGCACAATATACAGATGTTGTATTTGTGACTCTCTGTCCATTTATAGATATTGCTTCCGCTCCTGCATTTCTTAATGCATTTATAACTTCCACTAAATCACCTGCATGGACTAAGTAGAAATCTATACTATCTAATGGGCTAATACTTGAAGAATTAACTGTATTGTTATCTTTTAATGTTATTATAATTCCATTTCCTGTAACATCCGTTAATCCTAACAAAGTGTTATCCAATTTAATTTCTTCTTCTTTAGAAATAGCACTTTCGTCATTTTTAGTTGACTGTTGTCTTATTTCTTCAAGCTTTTGTTCAGATTTCTTTAAATCGACAGTAGCTTTATCATATTTTTCTTTCCATTTCAAAACTTGATCTCTTAATTCATTACCAGTTAATGTTTTAGTAACTGTTAAATTTGACTCATCTATAGTTTTCAATTGTATGCAGATGGCTACTGTCAAGCCAAAACATACAAAAAAGTAAGTTAAAGCGATTTGCCACTTTTTCATTAATATACCTCCTTAAAGACTATACCTTTTCTCTAAACATTGGATCTTTAATATTTAAATCAACATCTAAAAAGAATTCTCCTTCAATTCCTTTTTCTCTTTGTAACATATCTTTAACATATAACATTTTAGTAGATAAATTTTTACTATCCCCTAAATATACTGTTTTGTCTTCTGATTCCATAATTAAAACGTAATCTTTATTATCCTTTATGTTTATGTGTGTTATTAAATTTCCAATTCCTTTAGAATTTGCTTCTTCAATAATGCTTAATACGTCTTCTAATCTTTCCAAATCATCCTTATTTAATCTATTTCCAGGCTTAACATCCTCTAAAGGTGTTACATAACCTTTTAAAATTGGTGAATCAATTTTTATACCAGATATTTCTAGAATGTAGCCTTGATTGTTAATATATACATAAGAATTTCCATATTCTAACATCAATGTAGCAGTTCTTTCTTTTACTGAAATTTTAACAGCACCCGTAAAAAGATTTCTACTAACATCAACTTTTTCAACATAAGGGTTAGCTAGAATTTTGTTTTTAACTTCTTTTTTTGAAAATTTGAACGTATTTTGATTTAACGCAATTTCAGAAGCACTTGCAATCTGTTCAGAACTGATATAATTATTATCAACCACTTGAATAGATTTTACATTAAATACTGGAGATAATAGAAAATACACTATTCCACCAATTGTTAAAATAAGAAGTAATAACAACATACTCATTTTTTTAATTGCTCTTCTTTTCTGCATCTTGATTTTTTCTTGTTTAGTCAATTGTGGTTTATTATAATTTTCTTGATTAACAGTTATCTTTTTCAAGAATTTCTTTTTATTCTTCTTAATATTTTCCTTGTTTCTTTCATCTCCAATAAAAGTATCAAAATCCTCTTCTGATTTTTTTCTTAATTTCTTTTTACTAAATTTTGAAGCAATGTTTTCCACAACTTGTCCACTTTTTTTAATTTTGTTCTTTTTGTTTTTCTTTTTTTGATTTTTCTCATCGGGTTTTGGAAAACTAGCAAGTCCAATTACAAATTCTTCATCTAAATCAATAATCTCATTATTTTTAGAGGCAGATTCTGTATCTGCCTTTCTCTTAGCATTCTTATTAACATTTGAATATACCATTGTTCTTTTTCTTTCATTTTTAGACATGTTTATTCACCTACTTCTTTAATATTTGCTCCAAGCATATTTAATTTTTCATCTAGATTCTCATATCCTCTTAGAACATAGTCTATATTTTCAACTGTTGTTTTACCTTTTGCAGCAAGACCTGCAAGGATTAAACCTGCACCTCCACGTAAATCGTTTCCATGCACATTTGCTCCTGACAACCTTCGCTTTCCTGTTATTACAGCAGTTTTACCTTCTGTTGTAATTTTTGCTCCCATTCTTACTAATTCATTTGTATATTTAAATCTATTTTCAAAAATATTTTCTATTATTATTGATGTTCCTTTTGCAGTTGTTAATATTGCACCAAAAATTTGTTGTAAATCTGTTGGAAACCCTGGATATGGCATTGTTTTTATTTCTATAGCTTTCAACTTTTTAGGTGCATCAATTTCTATACTGTTTTTTTGAGCATCAATTTGACAGCCAGCTTCCTGTAATTTATGAATAACAGGAATTAGATGTTCTGGGATTACATTTTTTATTTTAACTTTTCCTCCTGTAACAGCTGCTGCGCATAAAATAGTACCAGCTTCTATTCTATCTGGCATAACTTTATATCCGGTTCCTTTAAGTTTCTTTACACCAGTTATTTTTATTATATTAGTTCCGGCTCCTTGAATTTTAGCTCCCATTCTATTTAGACAATTTGCTAAATCTATTATTTCCGGTTCCATAGCAGCATTATTTATTACAGTTGTTCCGTCTGCTAGAGTTGCTGCTAAAATAATGTTTTCAGTTGCTCCTACACTTGGAAAATCCAAATTAATATCCGCCGCCAATATTTTATCACACTTGCATCTAATAAATCCAGCATTTTCTTCTACTTGTATTCCCATTTTTTTAAATGCTGATAAATGCAAATCAATTGGTCTTGCCCCAATCTCACATCCACCGTGGATATGAAAAAGTAACCTCCTTAAATCTTCCTAATATAGCTCCAGCAAGTATTACAGTCGATCTCATTTGTCTCATTAAATCTTCCGGAATTTCTTTTTTTGTTATATTCCTTGAATTAATCTCTATTTTACCACTATTTCTCCTAATCTTGCAACCCAAAATCCTTAAAATTTCTAAAGTAATTTTAGTATCTTGGATTTTGGGAATATTATATAACCTAGTAGTGTCTGCATTTAAAATTGTTGCAGCAATAATTGGGAGTGATGCATTTTTAGAACCTGAAATATCAACCTCTCCATGAAGTCTTTTACCGTCCATCTATTATGTATGATTTCATTTTGTTCACCCTTTCTATAATTAGTTATGCTATATATTATGTTGATTTTCGAAAAAGTGTCCCCTTGGGACGGGCGATTTAGGGCAATTGGGGGACGCGTACCAGATTGTCCTTTTTTCCAAATTGCCCAAAAAATCACAAATAATTCACACAATGGACATAATTGATTGTTATATTATATATAAGTTAGTAACAAATACTCCAGTTACTAACACTATAAAATAAAACATCCCCTTTTATTTTCAGTAAAAAAAGCAACCTATAAAGGTTGCTTTTTTATTTTTTTGTTTTATTTATATAGATATTTTTGTGGATTTGTAGCCTTACCATTTATTCTTACCTCAAAATGTAAATGACTAGCAGTTGAATTTCCTGTTGAACCTACTAAAGCAATTGTGTCACCCGCTGATACTTGTTGACCTACTTTTACTAAAATTTTACTACAATGAGCATAATAAGTATCAACTCCATTACCATGGGAAACTTTAACCAAATTACCATAAGTTCCCATTGGAGAAGCATGCGTTACAACACCATCTGCTGCAACTTTAATTTCTGCTCCATGTGGTGCAGAAATATCTACACCTGTATGAGCACCATAACGAACGTTTTCATACGCACCAAATCTTGATGTTACGCGTCCTACAATTGGCGTTTGAGCTAAATAAATTCCATTAACTGTCCTTGTTTCTCTATCTATATATTCATCAACCGATGATTCAATTTCTTGTTTTGCTAAAGTTAAATCTGTAGATTCTTCTATTTTCTTAGTATCATCTACGTTTACTGTATAATACTCGCTAATACCTATGTTTAAATCTAGGTTTCCAGAGTGTTCTTGTTTAATCTCTGCTACTAATTGTTCAGCTTCTTCTAATGTATTAACATATCCTTTATTTTCATTATTAAACGTAACCGCATAATATTTATAAGTTATTTCTGCATTTTGTTTTAATGAACTAATTAATTCGTCTTCATTTGTTTTTTCTGATCTGCTTACAAGTTGCAATTTGTATTCCGGAAATTGTTTAATTGTTACAAAAGCAACATTTCCTTTATGTGCAAGAATTTCTTCATTAATTCTTTGTTCTAATTCAACTTTACTGCTTACATAACCTACAACCTCTCCTGAAATTGTAACTGCATATGCAGGTTTGAACTTAAATGCTAATATTGCAATTACACTTGCTAATAGTACAAAAACTAAGTTAACACATTTAAAAGATCTTTTAGCATGATATAATATTTTCCTTTTTAAAATAAAAGTCACCTTCCTTTGTTTTTTTGCAAGCATTTGTTATTATAACATATATTTTCTTCAAAAGCAAATTTTGTATGCTGGAAAATTTTTAATTATCTCAAGACCGTCCCTTTTTGTGTCAAAAATGTCCCATTCCGGGACGGACTCATTTTGGGACATTTTTGACCCAAAATGAGTCCTCCCCAAATGTGTCACTCGTTAAAATAATCCATAATTCCATTAAAAATTCCCCAAGCTAATCTATCCTGATATTCGTCATCAAGCAGAAGTTGCTCTTCTTCAGGGTTTGATAGAAATCCGCATTCAACAATTGAAGCTGGAATTTCAACATGTTTCATTATATATATGTTATCTATTTTCATTGCTACTCTTTTGTTTTCTTTTTGTATTGAATCATTTAAATTTGTTTGAATGCTTTTAGCTAAGTTTATGCTTTTTTCATTGCCTTCTTGATAAAAAGTTTGCCAGCCTGAATATTGTTGCTGTGGAATCTTATTTAAATGAATTGAAACAAAAATATCTGCTGAACTTTCATTTCCTATTTTTACTCTATTATGTATGTCTGAAATCTTTTTCTGTTTTAAGGTTTTGCTGTCTATGTCATAAATTGCGTTTTCATCTGATCGAGTTAGAATTACTGTTGCTCCACTTTGCTCTAAAAGATTTTGAACTTTTAATGCAATTTTCAAATTTGTTTCCGCTTCTGTAGTTCCCCTGCTGCTTTCAGCTCCGTTCATCTGGAACTCCGATGCCCTGCATCTAAAACTATTACTCTATTGGATACTGGCAAGTTGACTGTTTCAACTGTTTTAGGAACTGTAAAAGTTGATTTTAGAGAAAACATAGTTAATGATAAACATAGCATACTTCCTATAAGTATTAATCTTTTTTTATGTAATACTATCATATAAAAAACACCTCATATTATAATTATATGAAGCGTAATTATTTTTTATTCACACAATATGCACACATCTATACAAATCAAAACTATATTCTGAAACTCTTTTACCAAATGTATCAAAAGTATGTGCTGCAATTAAAGTATCTTCTATAGTTCTTCCTTGTTTAACAACTACAAGTGTATGTGAATATGTTAATCCATTAAAACTTAATTGTATTATATCTCCTACATCCAAATTATTGATTTCACTTTTTCTTCCCTTTGGACCACCACCATTATTTGCAATTAAAAAATTATACAAAAATTCAACTCCTGTCCATGAGGGAGACTTGTTATTTCCATTAATATAATACCATCCGTTTATTCTGTTATAATTCATTTGACCACATCCAGCATATATACATTGTGATGCAAAATTCGTGCAATCTCCTCCAACTAGATCATAATTATAATATTTTGGATTTCTAGAATATGCCCACTTTTGTGCATATTCATATACTTTATTTCTATTGTACATTGATATCACCTAAAATAATATATGCAAAAAGAACTTACTTTGTAATATAGTAAGTTCTTTTATATTATTATTTTTTATGGTTTATCTGCAATTTTCAAACTTATTAATTTGTTATTTTATATGAATTGCCACTTGTACCAGTACCATCATTTGTATATAAATTTGCTTTTAATCTTACTATTGGTCTTATACCAAGAGTAGTACTATATCCTGTAGATGATTGGCCTCCTGTACCTGCATATTTATACCATATTCTAAATTTTTCCATCGTAGAGCCATTTGCATAATATATGTAATAATCCCATGTAGCTCCACCTTCGTGATCACCGGTAGTACTTCTTGACTCATAATCTTTTTTATTAAGTATATAATTTTGAGAAGATGCTAATCCATTATTTTTTATTGTATTAAAATCGCTTGCCGAAGGTATTCTGACACTTCCTGCATAATTAGAATTGATATATGAATTTGATATGCCTTCAAATGTATTATCTAAACATGAATATGTATTATTTTCAACACCATATCCAGATTTACCAAAAGTAAGAGTACCTACTGTATTAGTCGAAATTAAATCAATTGTACCATCTGAGTTTTTTGACAATACTCTCCAACTAGTTGTCATATTAGGATATATTGTACCTGTTACATTACTATTACTATTAGGTGTATAACTTGTAGTTGTTGGTTTATATTCTACATAATCACCAACGTTTGCCACATTATATAACTTTGTTCTATTCTTTTCCCATTGTGCATATAAAGTTAATGGTGTTTTAGATTCAACTATGTCACTCATTAATTGTTTATCTGTATAAGATGTTCCAGATCCATCTGCTTCTGTATTCCATCCAACAAATGTATATCCATCTCTAGTATAAGCATTTGCTTTTAAACTTCCTGTATTAGTTAAGTAATGACTTGTCATTGTTCCATAAGGTTCTGCATTATCAGCACCATTTCCATTATATCTAATGTATCTAGCATTCTTTAATGTGAAATATCCTGTTTTTCCATTATCTGGGTCATCTATACATCCATAACTTGTTCTCCAAGCTCCACCTGCAGGATTAGCTGTACCAGCACCTCCTACCATGCATTTATTATTGATAAACATTGCTTGATCTGTATTAATTACAAAATCTTCAGATACATATACAGTTTCAATTTTACCTGTTTCATTGAACATATATCCCATATTAGTTACATTACTTGTATCAAAACCACTAAGATCAAGTTCAGTGTATTTACCTCCTTGGAACATATAATCCATTGTTTTTACTTTAGAGTTAGTCCAGTGCGATAAATCAAGAGTATTAACAACTGGTGTACCAAAAACATCGCTCATATTAGTAACATTACTTACGTTCCAATTGCTAACATCAAGAGTTTCCAGTTTTGAGCATCCTCTAAATAAGTGTTCAATCGTCGTTACGTTGCTAACATCCCAACCAGTTAAATCAAGAGAAGTGACTTTATTGTTCCAAAACATACCATTCATTTTAATAGCACTACTTGTATCAAAATCTTCAACTCCATCAATATTTGCTAATGATCCCGCGCCTCTAAACATCTCAGAAAATAATGTTACACCAGATGTATCAAAATCTTCACTAAAAGTTATATTAGTTAAGTTAGAAGATTCAGCAAACATTCTGCTAACCGTATTAAGAGTAGTTGAAGTTTTAATTCCAGATAAATCCAAAGTTGTAACTTTTGTAGCTTCAAACATACCTGACATATCTGAAACATTTGTAAAATCTCCATCACCAAAGTTAATGTTTTCTGCATAAGATCTTGTGAACATACTTCTAAGTGTTGTAGCAGTTGTAGTATTGAATCCAGATAAATCTACTGAAGTAAATTTTGTACTATAGAACATTTCAGCTGAGTTACTGTTCATATTAGGTTTTTCTGCTTCACTCCACCAATAAATTGTATCTCCATCTGCCCAAGTCCAAACTGGGAAGTTTGATGTTGCTAAAGCTATATCTCGTTCTCCATCTATATTATCAAAATCTGGTGTTCCTGTGTAACGAGTAAATGTTGTAGCATCTTCATTAATTTCTCTTAATATTGCATTAATGCTAGCTCCTGTTTGTAATGTTGAAGATAATTCTTTCCATTCAGCATATAATGTTACATCTTCACCTGTTGAAAGATTAATAACTGCTTGTTCGTTGTCATAATGTGTTCCTGTACCATCTGCTTTGGTGTTCCATCCCATGAATTTATAATGATTTAATGTGTATGTATTAGAATTTAATTCTTGTGTAACATCGTAATTAAATTCTTGTGGCTCCATCATTCCTGTTGCATTTTCATTGTTTTTATCAAATATTACTCTATATTGATTTCCTTCCCACTCAGCATATAAATTAACAGTTGCGCCTTCTTCAGTTGCTAAATTTGTTACTTCTTGTCCGTCTCTATATATTACACCTTGTCCGTCGGCTTGTGTATTCCATCTTACAAATGTATAATTTGTTTTTTCAAATGCATTTGGTGTTAAGTTTGCAGCTGTATCATATGTCATTGTTTGATTTGCCATTGTTCCTGTTGCTGCATCATCATTTTTGTTAAATACTATTGTATACGTATTTGGTGTCCATTCAGCATATAATGTTACTTCTGCACCTTGTTCTGAAGCTAAATTACTAACTGCATCACCATCTCTATAATGTGTTCCTTGTCCATCTGCCTTAGTGTTCCATCCTGCAAATGTATATCCTGTTTTTGTAAATTCATTTGTATTTAGGTTAGCTTCTACATCATATGTCATTGTTTGGTTTGCCATTGAACCTGAACCTGTATTTCTATCAAATATTACTGAGTAAGTATTTGCTTGCCAATTTGCAGTATATTCTCTGTTTCCTATACTTCCAGTTGGAATTGTTACATCCATTGTTTTTTCTGTTAAATCCGTTCCTGTCCATCCTGTAAATGTATATCCAGTTTTTGTTGGTCTATTTAATGTTATATCACTACTATTTACTGTATATTCTCTTGGATTTTCTGCGGTACCACCATCTAAGTTATATGTAATTGTATATCTGTCTTCTGTCCAATTTGCTTCATAACTTAAGTTTTCTCTTATTCCTGTTGGTACTGTTACTGTTGTTTCAGGAGTTGTTCCATTTGAACCTGTCCATCCACTAAATGTATATCCACGTTTGCTAGGATTATTTAATGTAAATGTATCATATTTTGTAAATGATGTTCTGTTTTCTGTTGCAACTGTTCCACCATTTAAGTTATATGTAACTGTATAAACATCTGGATCTACTTCAACCCATACTGCTTCATATATTTTATTTCCAAGTTCTGCAGGGATTGTTATGTTTGTAGAAACTGATACGTTTTCTCTCCATCCAACAAATCTTTCAGTTAAATCATTATCACTATCTCTTCTATCTTGTGGATTATTTAATGTTATTGCTTGTGTTTCTATTGTATATTCTGTTGGATTGTTTAATGCTATTTCTTCTTCTTGTGTTAGTCCTTGATATGTTATTGTATATACTGTTGGTGTCCAATTTGCTGTATATTCTCTGTTTCCTTTTGAACCTTTTGCTATTAATACCTCTTCTGTTTTATCTGTTAATTCTGTTCCTGTCCATCCTGTAAATGTGTAACCAAATTTTGTTGGTTTGTTTAAGTTAATATCATCACTTTCAATTGTATATGTGCTAGGGTTTCCTGTAGCTGTTCCACCGTTTAAGTTATATGTAATTGTATAATCAGATGGTGTCCAATTTGCTATGTACTCTCTGTTTCCTGTTGAACCTTTTGCTATTGTTACATTTTCTACTATTCCATTTAATTCTGTTCCTGTCCATCCGGCAAATGTGTATGATTCTTTTGTTGGTTTATTTAATACTATGTCTTCACTTTCTACTGTGTACTCTTCTGGATTTGTTTTCCCTTCTTCTAAACTTCCATCTTTTAGATCATATGATATTGTGTATGTTACTGTTTTAAATTTAGCAGTTATTTTTATATCATCTGTTATTGGTGTTTCTGGGTCAAATGTACTTCCATCCTCTAATACCCATTCTTCGAATTCATAGCCAGATTTTGTTGGTTCTTCTATTTCTCCAAGTAATTCATTATATTTTACAACTTTTTCCTTTATTTTTCCGTCTGCTTCATATTGAACTAATAATTTATCTTTTAAATATATATTATTATCGAATGTTATTACAAGGGAATTATTATCTGCTGCTTTTGAAATTGTTGGGAATAATATTACTATTGCTAATATTAAGCTCAAGAATTTAAATCCTTTTCCACAATGTTTTCCTTTTTGTTTATTTGTTGTTTTATTATTTCTAACCGTACTACTTCTTGCAACTCTAGTGCTTTTTGCAACATTATTACTACTTGCATTAACAACATTTCTTCTTCTAGAAAGAACAATTAATAATATTAAAGAAGCTATTGCTGTTGCAACATATGGCCCAATGTTATCTCCTGTTTGTGGATTTACTTTAATCTCTTCTTCAACAACATTTCCTTTTTCATCTTCTAATGTGAATGTGAAATTAACTGTAAAAGATTGATTTCTGTGTGACATACTTGAATTTTCTTGAGAATATTTTTCAGTAATCTCAAATGTTGTTTCTTCTCCAGCATTTAACTTTGTTCCTTCACAGCTGTTATACTCATATGTAATATAATTATTTTTATTGTCATCACTTATAGCTCTTACTACATAATTTTTATCATCATTGTTTTTAACTTTGATAGAATATGTAATACTGTCTCCAACTTTATGAAATTCAATGTCTTTTGTGACCTTACATTTCTCATATGTTAAATTTTTCACTTCTGATGTGGCTGATTTTGAAGATACCTGTACGTCTGTTATTTTAAATGAATCTGTTGACGCAAGTGTTTTTCCGACTTTAAATATTGAGAATATAAATACTATTAAAATAAATGGAATTGCCAGTTTTCCTATTGACAATTTCTTTTTATTCCTTGAATTACTCATCTTTCGTCTCCCCATGTATTTTTATTTTTTCCTTTGAATTGTTTCGTATAAAAATCTGATTATATTTTACCATTAGATAAAATTAATGTCTACATTTTTTTACATTTTTTACTTATTGATAAAAAAGAACAATTTTGGGACGCGTACCTAATTGTACACATCCCCAAATTGTTCTTTTTATTATTATTTACTTTTCTTTTTTCTGCCTCTTTTTTTAGGCTTTTCCTCAACATCAGTTGCTTCATCAGGATTCCAGACTTCTCCCACTTTGGGCTTGTTCCATGAAATGTAATTACAGCTTGCTGGATTGTTTTCACAAATGTAGTAATTTTTTCTTCTTTTTGTTTTACGAACTTGAACTGTTGCTCCACAACATGGGCATGGAACATCAACTGTTTCAACTATTGCTTTAGTATTTCTACATTCCGGAAAACCTGGGCAAGCTAAGAACTTACCAAATCTTCCATATTTATATACCATCATTCTTCCACATTTATCACATGGAACATCTGATACTTCATCAACTAAAACAACATGTTCTAATTCTTTTTCAACACGAGCAAGCTCTGTAGAAAATGGGCCATAGAAATCTCTAATTACATTTTTCCAAAATACTTTTCCGTCAGCTATTTCATCAAATTCTTCTTCGATTTTAGCTGTAAATTCTACATTTATAATATCTTTAAAGTTTTCTATTAACAGTTTATTAACAATTTTTCCAAGCTCTGTTGGGCATAATTGTTTTTTGTCTTTTTGAATATATCTTCTTTCTATTATAGTTGTAATTGTTGGAGAATAAGTACTTGGACGTCCTATTCCTTTTTCTTCTAAGCTTTTTACTAAACTTGCTTCAGTATATCTAGCAGGTGGTTCAGTAAAGCTTTGTTTTGATTCTATTTTCTTTTCTTCTAATATTTGATTTATTTCTAGTTCAGGAAGAGTAACTACATCATCTGTTTCTTTGCCGTTATCATTGTCTTCAACGTATAAAGTCATAAATCCTTTGAACTTCAATGTTTGACCATTTGCTTTAAAAATATAATCATTTACATTAATATCAACACTTGTTGTATCATAAATTGCTGTTGACATTTGGCTTGCAATAAATCTGTTGTAAATTAAGTTATATAATTTAAATTGCTCAGGTGTTAATGAATCCTTTACTTTATCTGGACTTAATTCCACATAAGTTGGTCTTATAGCTTCATGGGCATCTTGTGCATTTTGTTTTGTTTTATAATATCTATTCTCGTAATATTTTGCTCCGTAATTTGATTCAATATATTTTTTTGCTGCTGCTCTTGCCTCATCTGAAATTCTTGTAGAATCAGTTCTCATGTAAGTAATTAAACCTACTGTTCCTTTTTCTGGAACTTTTACACCTTCGTATAAACCTTGAGCAATACTCATTGTTCTTTTTAATGTAAAGTTTAATTTTCTAGAGGCTTCTTGTTGCATTGTACTTGTTGTAAATGGTGGTGCTGGATTTCTTTTCTTTTCAGCTTTTTTTATATCTTTTACAATATAATCTCCACCCTTTATTTTAGCTAAAATATCATCAACTTCTTTTTGAGAATGAATTTCTAATTTTTTTCCATCTTTTCCAAAGAATTTAGCTTCAAAAGCTTTTTTTGATTTTTTATCTTTTAATTGTGCAAATATATTCCAATATTCTTCAGGAATAAAATTTTCTATTTCTTCTTCTCTATCACAAATTAGTTTAACTGCAACAGATTGAACTCTACCAGCTGATAATCCTTTTTTAACTTTTTTCCATAATAATGGACTTATTTTATATCCAACTATTCTATCTAATACCCTACGTGCTTGTTGTGCATCAGTCAAATTCATATCTATTTTTCTAGGTTCTTTAATTGATTTTTGAACTGTTTCTTTTGTTATTTCATTAAAAGTAACCCTACAAACACTATCTTCTGGAATTTCTAAAATATGAGCTAAATGCCATGCAATTGCTTCCCCTTCACGGTCAGGGTCAGTTGCAAGATATACTTTTTTAGCACTCTTTGCTTCTTTTTTCAAATCTTTAATTAAATCACCCTTGCCGCGAATATTTATATATTCAGGTTCAAAATCTTTTTCTGTATCTACACCTAACTTTGATTTTGGCAAATCTCTTATATGTCCCATTGACGCCATTACTTTTGTGCTACCGCCCAAAAATTTCTTTATTGTATTTGCCTTAGCAGGTGATTCCACAATAATTAATTTATCAGCCATTAATTTTCTCCTTTTTATCCTATTTTACTTATCTATTCTAAGCCATTAGTTATATTTTTGCAAGACCAAATTGTAAAAAAATTTTTTGCCCCACTAAATTACTCCCTTTAGATGATTTAATTTATATTTAACGTTATTCACATCAATTACAACTTCAATTACATCAATTCTAACAAAACTATTTTCAATTTTTTTACAATATAAATAATATTTTGCTGTATTTAAAATATGTTTTTGTTTTATTTTATTAACGGCTTCTGATGGAAATCCATAATCAAAACTTGTACGCGTTTTTACTTCGAAAAATACAATTTCTTTGGTATTTAGATCATAAGCTATAATATCTATTTCGCCTTGATTACATCTAAAATTTCTATCTAAAATCTGATATTCATTGTTTTTTAGATATTTACAAGTAACATTCTCTCCAAATTTACCTATTGTTTGTTTTTCATACATTGAAACACATCCTTTATATATAAAACTGATCACTAATACTGTACTTTCCGGCTGATTTACTCGAAACTAATCCTTTGATCTCAAGAATAGTTAAATATGAATTCACATCTTGAATACTCATATTCAATTCACTACACATTATTTCTGAATTAATAACACTGTTCTCTTTAATATACTGATATACTATTCTTTCATCCTCACCTAATTCAGCTAATTGCTCTTTTTCAAACAAATCAAACCTATTTGTTTGTTGCTGTTCCTTAAAAGCTTCATAATCTTCAAGTTTTTCTATCAACCCTAATGAATACAATATTTCTTTTCCCTCAGTAATCATAGTAGCACCTTTTTTTATAAGGTTTATTGTACCTAAACTATTTTTACTTCCGATACTATTTGGAATGCAAAATACTTTTTTACCTTGCTCAAACGCAAACTTTGCAGTAATGCTTGTCCCGCTTCTATAAGCTGCTTCAATAACTAACGTTCCCAAAGATAATCCACTTACTATTCTGTTCCTTGCTGGAAAATAAACCTTTTTAGCTTCTTCATCTGGCATTTGTTCTGACAATACACATCCTCCAGAATTTACAATTCTTTTAAATAACTCTGTATTTTCCACAGGAAAAACTTTGTTCAATCCAGAGCCTAA